>NZ_CM178729.1:0-897500 GCF_058681035.1 Caulobacter sp. FV2ps19
TCTTGGGATCGCCGCCGTCGATGGCGACCTTGGCCGAGCCCTTGGTGATCGGAATGTCGTCGCCCGGGAAGTCATACGAGCTGAGCAGCTCGCGCACTTCCATCTCGACCAGTTCCAGCAGTTCTTCGTCGTCGACCAGGTCGACCTTGTTCATGTAGACGACCAGGGCGGGCACGCCGACCTGACGGGCCAGCAGGATGTGCTCGCGGGTCTGGGGCATCGGGCCGTCAGCGGCCGAAACCACCAGGATCGCGCCGTCCATCTGCGCCGCGCCGGTGATCATGTTCTTCACATAGTCGGCGTGGCCGGGGCAGTCGACGTGGGCGTAGTGACGGTTGGCCGTCTCATATTCCACGTGCGCGGTGTTGATCGTGATGCCGCGGGCCTTTTCTTCCGGCGCGGCGTCGATGTCGGCGTAGTTCATCGCCTTACCGCCGCTGGCCTTGGCCAGCGTGATGGTGATCGCGGCCGTCAGCGTCGTCTTGCCATGGTCAACGTGACCGATGGTGCCGATGTTGCAGTGCGGCTTAGTACGTTCGAACTTTTCCTTGGCCATTTTTCTCTACCTTAGGACCCCAATCCCCTCAAAAAGTGGGGGGGCCTTCAATTAATGGGAAATATCTGGGGTTTGCTTAGGCGTACTTCTTGATCACTTCGTCGGCGACGTGTTGCGGCACCGGCTCGTAGTGGTCGTATTGCATGGTGAACTGGGCGCGGCCCTGGCTCATGCCGCGCAGGGTGTTCACATAGCCGAACATATTGGCCAGCGGCACGAAGGCGTTCACGACGGTGGCGTTGCCGCGCATGTCTTGACCCTGGATCATGCCACGACGGCTGTTCAGGTCGCCGATGACCGAACCCAGATACTCTTCCGGGGTCACGACTTCGACGGCCATGATCGGCTCGAGCAGCTTGGGAGCGCCCTTTTCACGCAGCTCCTTGAAGGCGGCGCGCGACGCGATTTCGAACGCCAGCACGCTGGAGTCGACGTCGTGGTACTTGCCGTCCGTCAGGGTGGCCTTGAAGTCGATCAGCGGGAAGCCGGCCAGCAGGCCGTTGTCCTTGACCGAGTTCAGACCCTTTTCGACGCCCGGGATATATTCCTTGGGCACCGCGCCGCCGACGATGGAGTTTTCGAACACGAAGCCCGAACCCGGCTCGCCCGGTTCAAAGGTGATCATGACGCGGGCGAACTGGCCCGTACCGCCGGTCTGCTTCTTGTGGGTGTAGTCGATGTCGACCGTCTTCCCCAGGCTTTCGCGATAGGCCACCTGCGGCGCGCCGATATTGGCTTCGACCTTGTAGGTCCGCTTCAGGATGTCGATCTTGATGTCCAGGTGCAGCTCGCCCATGCCCTTCAGGATCGTCTGGCCGCTTTCGAAGTCGGTCGAGACGGTGAAGGACGGATCTTCGGCGGCCAGCTTCTGCAGGGCGACGCCCAGCTTCTCCTGGTCGGCCTTCGACTTGGGCTCGACGGCGATCTCGATGACCGGAGCCGGGAAGATCATGCGCTCCAGAATCACCGGCGACTTGGTCGGATCGCACAGGGTGTCACCGGTGCGGGTGTCCTTCAGGCCGGCCAGGGCGACGATGTCGCCGGCATAGGCTTCCTTGATGTCTTCGCGGTTGTTGGAGTGCATCAGCAGCATCCGGCCGACGCGTTCGCGCTTGTCGCGCGAGGCGTTCAGCAGGCCCATGCCGGTTTCCAGCTTGCCCGAATAGATCCGGCAGAAGGTCAGCGAACCGACGAAGGGGTCGTCCATGATCTTGAACGCCAGAACCGACAAGGGCTCTTCGTCCGAGGCGTGACGCACGATCTCTTCTTCGGTCTTGAAGTCGATGCCCTTGGTCGGCGGGATGTCCAGCGGCGACGGCAGGTAGTCGACGACGGCGTCCAGCAGGGTCTGCACGCCCTTGTTCTTGAAGGCCGAGCCGCAGAGGATCGGATAGAAGGCGCCGGTCAGCACGGCCTTGCGGATGCACTTCTTCAGCACGGCTTCCGAGGGCTCTTCGCCGCTCAGATAGGCTTCCATCGCCTCGTCGTCCATTTCGACGGCGGCTTCGACCAGATAGGCGTGGGCCTCGACGGCCTTGGCCATCAGGTCAGCCGGGATTTCTTCGTCGCGGAAGTTGGCGCCCAGGGCGTCATTGTCCCAGACGACGGCCTTCATGCGGACCAGGTCGACCAGGCCGCTGAGGGTGTTTTCCGAACCGATCGGGAACTGGATCGGCACGGCCTTGGCGCCCAGACGATCGCGGATCGACTCGACCGACTTGTCGAAGTCGGCGCCGATCTTGTCCATCTTGTTGACGAACACGATGCGCGGCACGTTGTACTTGTCGGCCTGGCGCCAGACGGTTTCGGTCTGGGGCTCAACGCCGGCGTTGCCGTCGAGAACAGCGACCGCGCCGTCGAGCACGCGCAGCGAACGCTCGACTTCAATCGTGAAGTCGACGTGGCCTGGGGTGTCGATGATGTTGAGGCGCTTGTCTTTCCAGAAAGCGGTCGTCGCGGCCGACGTGATGGTGATGCCGCGCTCTTGTTCCTGGTCCATCCAGTCCATGGTCGCGGCGCCGTCGTGGACTTCGCCGATCTTGTGCGACTTACCTGTGTAATACAGGATCCGCTCCGTCGTCGTCGTCTTTCCGGCGTCGATGTGCGCCATGATTCCGAAGTTACGGTAATCTTCGATTTTATGCTGGCGGGCCATGCTGGAGCTCTGCGTAACTGCCTGGAGGCAAGGTCATATTAAACGTGCGGCGCGGGCGGTTTATCGCAAACCGCCCGCGCCTGAAAGAGTGCTGGTAAGAAAGGTTACCAGCGGTAGTGCGAGAACGCCCGGTTGGCTTCAGCCATCTTGTGGGTGTCTTCGCGCTTCTTCACCGCGGTGCCGCGGTTGTTGGAAGCATCGAGCAGTTCACCGGCCAGCTTCTCGGTCATGGTGTTCTCACCACGCTTGCGCGCAGCGGTCACCAGCCAGCGGATGGCCAGGGCGCGACGACGGTCCGGACGGACTTCCACGGGCACCTGATAGGTGGCGCCGCCGACGCGACGCGACCGGACTTCGATCGCCGGGGCGACATTGTCCAGGGCGGAGTGGAAGGTTTCCAGGGGACCCTGGTCCTTGCGCTTCGACTCGATGATGTCGAAGGCGCCATAGATGATGTTTTCTGCGACGGCTTTTTTGCCCTCGTACATCACGTAGTTCATGAATTTCGTGACAACCAGGTCTCCGAACTTGGGGTCCGGCAGAACTTGGCGTTTCTCGGCGCGACGGCGGCGTGACATGCTTCTTTTTCCTTACTTCGGACGCTTGGCGCCGTAGAGCGAACGACGCTGCTTACGATCCTTGACACCTTGGGTGTCGAGGACGCCGCGCAGGATGTGGTAACGGACGCCGGGCAAATCCTTGACGCGGCCGCCGCGGATGAGCACCACCGAGTGCTCCTGCAGGTTGTGGCCTTCGCCCGGGATGTAGCACACGGCTTCAATGCCGGTGGTCAAACGGACCTTGGCGACCTTACGAAGCGCCGAGTTCGGCTTCTTCGGGGTCGTCGTGTAGACGCGCGTGCAAACGCCGCGACGTTGGGGGCAGCCCTTCAGGGCGGGCACCTTGTTCCGAACCGGCTTAGGTTGGCGCGGTTTACGGATGAGCTGGTTGACGGTAGGCATTCAGTCTCTGCTCTGATGGAAGCGTGTGCCTGTCGGCCGAAGCGCTTCGGGTCCTTGTTGTTTTTATTCCGGCTTGCAAGGCTCCGATTGGAGACCCGATAAACACGAAACTCGCCGGGACGCGGAAAGCGTTCCGGCGGGCTATCCGTCTAGAGGGACGGGCGTTCATCGGACAGGCGCAGGGCCCACCTCGAAAGAGCGCGGTATTTACTCGCGAAGTCGGCCCGCGTCAACGCCAGTGATTGCGTCGGTTAAGAGGACCTTAAAGGCCACGCTTTCGCCACTTCCGGTGGAGAGGGTGACGAACGGATAATCCTTTTGTCGAGTTCCTGGTGACCCTGTCAACGGCGCGCCTTCGCCCCTCGAGACGAACCGCCGTCGTGGCCGGATCGCTGGCCGTTCATGCGGTCGTGCTCGGCTTCCTCGCCCTGCCCCAGATCGAGACCTTTCCCGATCGCTCGAATGACGAGGACGCCCTCACGGTTACGCTGGAGCGGCCAAGACGCCCCCTGATCCGGGCCTCCGCCCCGCTGGCCGCACCCGCTGCGGCCACACCGTCGATGATCCAGCCTCGCGCACCGCGCCTGTCGGCGCCCGCGACGGTCGCGCCGCTACAGGTTGGCCGGTCCGGCGCCGTAGGAACCGGCTCCCATCCCGCGCCCCTGCCCGAAGGCCCCAAGGGCGACCTGCGCGCGGCCCTGAGAGGCAGCGCGATCGGCTGCGCCAACGCGGCAGCCGTGGGCCTGAACCGGCGAGAGACCGAGACGTGCGACGAGCGTCTGGGCGCCGCCGCGCGCAACGCGCCGGTCTACGCCAATGCGCCGCGAAGCGCCGCCACCGCCGCGGAGTTCAGACGACAGGCGCTCACTCAGGAGGCCGAGCGCACCTATAAGGAAAGCCCGATGGGCGTGGGCGTCGATCACCGCAGCCGCGATGGCCCGGGCAAGGCCAAGGACATCCCCTTCGTCGGCGGCCTGGAAATGGACGGTCTGGGCCGTCCGCGCGACGCGCGTGGCCAGGAGCTCTATCTTCTGGACAAGGCCAAGGAAATCGAGGCCAAGCGCGCCAAAGCCCGACGAGACTCAGAGCAGCGTTAATAGCGTTCCTAAAGCGTCGCGCGGAAAAGTGGACGCCGGTTTTCCGCGAAAGCGACGCGAAAGCAAAAATCTAGAGCGCAGCGTGCGATTGCTCTATCGCGCGCGCCGCTCTAGGCGATCCGTCGCTGAGCGGTCGAAGACGACTCGATCTGGAAACGACCGACCAGACCGGCCAGGCCGTCGGCCTGTGAGACCAGATCACGGCTGGCGTCGGCCGAGCGATTGACCATGGCCGCGTTCTGCTGCGTGCCCTGGTCCATCTGGTTGACGGCGGTGTTGACCTCCGACAGGCCAGCCGCCTGCTCCTGGGCGCTGGCGGCGATCTCCGAGACAATCCCGTCGATGGCCTCGACCTGGGCGGCGATCTTCTGCAACGCCTCGCCGGTGCGACCGACCAGGGCCACCCCGGCCTCGACCTGGCGCGTGGAGTCGCTGATGTGGGTCTTGATCTCCTTGGCGGCGTCGGCCGAGCGCTGGGCCAGGGCCCGCACCTCTTGCGCCACGACCGCGAAGCCGCGCCCCGCATCGCCGGCCCGGGCCGCTTCGACGCCGGCGTTCAGGGCCAGCAGATTGGTCTGGAAGGCGATCTCGTCGATAACGCCGATGATCTGGGCCACCTGGGCGGCCGAGGCCTCGACGCCGTTGATCGCGTCGATGGTGTCGCCCACGACCTTCCGCGAACGCGCGGCTTCGGCCTGGGCTTCCCGCACAGCCTCCCGGGCCCCGCGCGCGCCGTCGGCGGTGCGGCGGACGGTGGCGGTGATCTCGTCGAGGGCGGCGGCGGTTTCTTCCAGGCTGGCGGCCTGCTGCTCGGTGCGACGCGACAGATCACCCGCTTCGGCGGCGATGCCGCCCGCGCCGGCGTGAAGCCCCCCCACGGCGTCGATGACGGCGCCCATGGCGTCCTGCAGGCGGGTCACGGTCTGATTGAAGTCGGCGCGCAGCCCTTCGTAGTCGGCCGCAAACGGGGTGTTCAGGCGGACGGTCAGATCACCCTCGGACAGGCGACCAAGACCCTGGGCCAGGCTGGAGACCACCAGGGTCTGGGCGGCGGCCTGACGGGCGTCGCGATCCTGGGCGGCCTGCTGTTCGGATTGAGCGCGGCTATCGCGCGCCTGGGCCTGGGCCTGAATGGTCTGTTTTTCGCGCGCGTCGTCGCGGAAGGCGTGAACCGCATCGGCCATCAGGCCGATGTCGTCACGGCGCCCGGCAAAGGGCAGGTTGACGGTCAGGTCGCCGGTCATCAGCTTGCTCATCGCGTCGCGCAGGGTCGACAACGGCTTCAGCTGGCCACGCGTCATCAGGACCGAAGCGGTCGCGCCGGCCGCGCCCAGCAACAGACAGGCGGCGGCCAGGAAGCTCAGCTGCTTGTAAACCGGCTGGAAATAGTCGGCCTGGGGGATGCCGACGTACAGGATGCCGATCACCTGGCCGGCGGCGTCCTTGATCGGATCATAGGCGACGAAGAACGGGCGCCCCAGGATCTTGGCCTCGCCGCGATAGGGCTCGCCGCGTCCGAGGACAGCGTCATAGACCTTGCCCTTGGCCAGGGGCGTGCCGACCGCGCGACTGCCGTCCGGCTTGGTGACATTGGTGGTGATCCGGGTGTCGCCCCTGAACACCGTGGCGGTGCCGCCGACCAAGCCCTTGACCCGGTCAACGCCGTCAGGGTCGCCATTCAGCGCATGGTCGCCGACCAGAAGCGTATCGCCCTCGAGACGAAAAGCCTGGCCGCGCTGACCGATGACGTCCCACGCCACCCGCATGCTGGCTTCCTGCTGGGCCTTGGCCTGCTGCTTGGCGAAGCCGAGCGAGCCACTCGCGACGATCGCCAGAACCGCGACCGTCATGACCACAAAGGCGGCGGTGATGGTCAGGCTGACCTTGGTGGAGATGTCCGAGCGCATGGCGTCCCTGAGAATACGGAAGACAACCGTTTTCCCAGCAGGACTTGAAGCTATGCTTAATATCTGATGCCCTCGCGGAAACTGCTACCTTTTGTCGCAGGCCGCCTCGGACTTCGGCCTCATGACGAGCCAGGGTGTTGGTCGGGCCCGCCATTCCCAGGCCGCAAGCATCATCTCGAGATGGCTGCTATTGGCCAGTTGAGCGGGCAGGTCGGCGCGCTCGATCCCCTGATCGATCCGGACGATGTCGTGGGTCGACGAAAACCTGTCCATCAACCGTTCGGTGACGCCCGGACGCGCCAAGGGATGGGTTTCGACGATGAGGTTGAAGCCGGCCAGGGCCGGATAGAGATCAGGACGCAGAATGTCGTCCTCAAAGCCCTCTGTGTCGATGAAGACAAGGACGCGCGCGCCCCGGAAGGCCTCAAAATCCTCACCGCGAAATTCGCCGCCGACCAGAACGCGGTCGCCGACATCATTGGCCTTGGCCAGCAGGCCGCAGCGACGACGGGCAGTTTCGTCGATGTCATGAGCCCGGACGATCACATCGGGCATCAAGCGCGCCAGGCCCACGGCGTAGTAGCCCTCGGCGCACCCGATATCGATAACGGTGTCCAGACCCGCCTCGGCCAAATCCCGCAAATGGGGCGCCAGCTCCCGCTCGTAGATGCCGAGCAGACGGGGCAGGAAGGCGCCCTCGGCGGCATTGACCACATAGTCCATGCCTTCAAAGATACCGGACCGGACCTTGAGGCTTTCCTGCGCCAGCGTGTTGACCCACAGCTGGGTTAGCCATTTGACGCTCGCCATCAGGGTGCGATTCATCAGGTCGGTATCGGACAGGCCGCTATCCGCCGCCAGCCGCCGAACCCTCACCGCATAGTCCGCGTTCAGCCCCATAGACGCCTCCCCGATGGTCGCCCCCCGGGGCGTTCGCCACCGGGGAAACGAAGAAGGCCCGGGATCGCTCCCGGGCCTTCGACATTTCTTTCATCCGGGAACGGCGTCAACCGTCCCTGGCGTCGACAGCGCCTATTCGGCGTCCGCGAGGGCGATCGAAGCCGGCAGCGGCTCCATCGCCTCTTCGCGCTGCTGGGCCAGTTGCTCGTCGCGCTTGGCGGCGACGCGCTGCAGGCTGCGCAGATAGGAACCCGTACCGGCGGGGATCAGACGACCCACGATGACGTTTTCCTTCAGGCCTTCCAGGGTGTCGGTCTTGCCGTGCACCGAGGCTTCGGTCAGGACGCGGGTCGTTTCCTGGAACGACGCGGCCGAGATGAAGCTCTTGGTTTGCAGGCTCGCCTTGGTGATGCCGAGCAGCACGGGCTGGGTGGTGGCCGGACGGCCGCCACGCGCAACCGCGCGGTCCTGCTCGATATAGAACTCGGGCTTGTCGAGATGATCGCCCTTGATCAGGCCGGTATCGCCCGGATCGAGGATTTCAACCTTCTGCAGCATCTGACGAACGATCGTCTCGATGTGCTTGTCGTTGATCGGCACGCCCTGCAGTCGATAGACCTCCTGGATTTCGTCCACGAGGAAGTTGGCCAGGGCCTCGACGCCCAGGATGCGCAGGATGTCGTGCGGATCCGGGTTGCCGTCGATGATGTATTCGCCGCGCGCGATGAAATCGCCATCGTGCACCGCGATGTGCTTGCCCTTGGGGATCAGGAACTCGACCGCTTCAGCCTGATTACCGTCGGCGTCAACGTCCGGGGTGATCTTGATGCGGCGCTTGTTCTTGTAATCCTTGCCGAATTCGACACGGCCGTCCATTTCCGCGATGACCGCGCAGTCCTTGGGACGGCGGGCTTCGAAGAGTTCGGCGACGCGCGGCAGACCACCGGTGATGTCCCGGGTCTTGGCGCCTTCGGTGGGGATCCGCGCGATGACCTCGCCCGGCTTCACCGTATCGCCGTCGGCCACCGACAGAATGGCGCCGACCGACATCAGGTAGCGAGCTTCACCGCCGTTGGCGAGGCGAACATAGGAGCCGTCGTCGGCCAGAACGCCCATCGCAGGGCGCAGGTCGGCGGCGCGGGCCGATGTCCGCCAGTCGGCGATCACGCGTTGCGCGATGCCGGTGGCTTCGTCGGTTTCCTCGCGGACGGAGAAGCCGTCCACCAGGTCTTCGGCGCGGATCTTGCCGGCGACTTCGGTGATGATCGGGGTGGTGTAGGGGTCCCAATCGGCCAGGCGCTGACCGCGCTTGACCTTGTCGCCGTCCTTGATCTTCAGGCGCGCGCCGTACGGCGGCTTGTAGTTCTCGCGCTCCTTGCCGTCGACCAGGACGCTGACAGCCGTGTTGCGGCTCATGACGACCAGGAAGCCGTCGGCGCCGGTGACGGTGGCGCCGGTGACGCGGACCGTACCGTCGTTGCTGCTTTCGAAGAACGACTGCTCGGCCACCTGGGCGGTGCCGCCGATGTGGAAGGTCCGCATCGTCAGCTGGGTGCCGGGCTCACCGATGGATTGGGCGGCGATGACGCCGACCGCTTCACCGATGTTCACCGGCGTACCGCGCGCCAGGTCGCGGCCGTAGCAGGCGCCGCAGACGCCGATCTTGGCCTCGCAGGTCAGGACCGAACGCACCTTCACCGACTGCACCGCAGCGGCTTCGATGGCGTCAGCCATGTTCTCGGTCAGATAGGTGTCGGCGGGAACGACCAGTTCGCCGGTCGCCGGATCCTTGACGTCCTCGGCCGTGAAGCGGCCCAGAACGCGCGTGCCCAGCGAGACGAGGACGTCGCCGCCCTCGACCACGGCCCGCAGGGTGATGCCCCGGGTGGTGCCGCAGTCTTCCTCGACGATGATGCAGTCCTGCGCCACGTCGACCAGACGACGGGTCAGATAGCCGGAGTTGGCGGTCTTCAGCGCGGTGTCCGCCAGGCCCTTGCGGGCGCCGTGGGTCGAGTTGAAGTATTCCTGAACGGTCAGGCCTTCCTTGAAGTTCGAGACGATCGGGGTCTCGATGATCTCGCCCGAAGGCTTGGCCATCAGACCGCGCATGCCGCCCAGTTGCTTCATCTGGGCTTGCGAACCACGAGCGCCGGAGTGGGCCATCATGTAGATGGCGTTGATCTCTTTCTCGCGGCCGTTCTCGTCCAGATGCTTCATCTGAAGCTCGGCCATCATCTCGTCGGCGACGCGGTCGGTGGCCTTGGCCCAGGCGTCAACGACCTTGTTGTATTTCTCGCCCTTAGTGATCAGGCCGTCGGCGTACTGTTGCTCGTACTCTTCAGCCAGAGTGCGGGTTTCGGCGACGATCGCTTCCTTCCGCTTGGGGATGATGATGTCGTCCTTGCCGAAGGAGATGCCGGCCTTGGCCGCTTCCTTGAAGCCCAGACCCATGATCTGGTCGGCGAAGATCACCGTCGCCTTCTGACCGCAGTGGCGGTAGACGATGTCGATGAGGTTGCCGATTTCCTTCTTGGTCAGGGCCTTCTCGATCAGGCGGTGACCCACCTGCGGGTGACGCGGCAGCAGGGCGGCGATCTTCATCCGGCCCGGCGTGGTGTCGATCACGCGGCGACGCGCCACGCCATCGGCGTCCACTTCGGTAAAGCGCGACTTGATCTTGGCGTGCAGGCTGACGACGCCAGCGTCCATGGCGGCTTCGATCTCGCCCAGGTCGGCAAAGATCTTGCCTTCGCCCGGCTCACCTTCGCGAGCGACCGACAGGTAGTACAGACCCAGGACGATGTCCTGCGACGGCACGATAATCGGGCGACCGTTGGCGGGCGACAGGATGTTGTTGGTCGACATCATCAGGACGCGCGCTTCGAGTTGCGCCTCCAGCGACAGCGGCACGTGGACAGCCATCTGATCGCCGTCGAAGTCGGCGTTGAAGGCGGCGCAGACCAGCGGGTGCAGCTGGATGGCCTTGCCCTCGATCAGCTTGGGCTCGAACGCCTGGATGCCCAGACGGTGAAGCGTCGGCGCGCGGTTCAGCATCACCGGGTGCTCGCGGATCACCTCTTCGAGGATGTCCCACACCTGGGGCTGTTCGCGCTCGACCATGCGCTTGGACTGTTTGACGGTGCCCGACAGGCCCTTGGCGTCCAGGCGCGCATAGATGAACGGCTTGAACAGCTCCAGAGCCATCTTCTTGGGCAGGCCGCACTCGTGCAGCTTCAGGTCCGGACCCACGACGATGACCGAACGGCCCGAATAGTCGACGCGCTTGCCCAGCAGGTTCTGACGGAAGCGGCCTTGCTTGCCCTTCAGCATGTCGGCCAGCGACTTGAGGGGCCGCTTGTTGGCGCCGGTGATGACGCGACCGCGACGGCCGTTGTCGAACAGGGCGTCGACCGACTCCTGCAGCATCCGCTTTTCGTTGCGGATGATGATGTCGGGCGCGCGCAGCTCGATCAGGCGCTTCAGACGGTTGTTGCGGTTGATGACCCGGCGATAGAGGTCGTTCAGGTCGGAGGTCGCGAAGCGGCCGCCGTCCAGCGGCACCAGCGGGCGCAGTTCCGGCGGGATCACCGGCACGACCGTCAGGACCATCCACTCGGGGCGGTTGCCCGATTCCGAGAAGGCCTCGAGGATCTTCAGGCGCTTGCTGAACTTCTTCTGCTTGATGTCCGACACGGTGCCGGCCAGCTCTTCGCGCAGGCGTTCGGCTTCCTTGTCGAGGTCGATCGCCTTGAGCAGGTTCTGGATGGCTTCAGCGCCGATCTCGGCGGTGAAGCTGTCGTCGCCATACTCTTCCTGAGCGCGCATGTAGTCTTCTTCACTGAGCAGCTGGTGCTGCTTCAGCGGGGTCAGACCCGGCTCGGTGATGATGTAGTATTCGAAGTACAGGACGCGTTCGATGTCCTTCAGGGGCATGTCCAGCATCATGGCGATGCGCGAGGGCAGGCTCTTCAGGAACCAGATGTGGGCGACAGGCGAGGCCAGTTCGATGTGGCCCATGCGCTCGCGACGGACGCGGGCCAGGGTGACTTCAACACCGCACTTTTCGCAGATGATGCCCTTGTACTTCATGCGCTTGTACTTGCCGCACAGGCATTCGTAGTCCTTGGTCGGGCCAAAGATACGGGCGCAGAACAGGCCGTCACGCTCGGGCTTGAACGTGCGGTAGTTGATGGTCTCGGGCTTCTTGATCTCGCCGAACGACCACGAGCGGATCTTTTCCGGCGAGGCCAGCGAAATACGGATCTGGTCGAAGGTCGGAGCGGCCTGGACCGGATTGAAGATGTTCAGGACTTCCTGGTTCATCTTGGTTCCTTCTGCGGGAGCGTCCCGCGAAAATTCAAAGTGGAGATGGGCTGAGCGAAGGCCCCTCCCCCACCGCTAGGTGGAGGAGGGAGGTTCGGATCAGCTGTTCTCCAGCTCGACGTTCAGGCCGAGCGAGCGCATTTCCTTGACCAGCACGTTGAAGCTTTCGGGGATGCCGGCTTCGAACGTGTCGTCGCCGCGGACGATCGACTCGTAGACCTTGGTGCGGCCGGCCACGTCGTCGGACTTCACCGTCAGCATTTCCTGCAGGGTGTAGGCCGCGCCGTAGGCTTCCAGGGCCCACACTTCCATTTCCCCGAAGCGCTGACCGCCGAACTGGGCCTTACCCCCCAGCGGCTGTTGCGTGACGAGGGAGTACGGACCGATCGAACGGGCGTGGATCTTGTCGTCGACCAGGTGGTGCAGCTTCAGCATGTAGATGTAGCCGACCGTGACCGGACGCTTGAACTGGTCGCCCGTCTGACCGTCGAACAGGATCGACTGACCCGACGGATCGACGCCCGCCATGATCAGGTGGTCCTCGATGTCGCTGATCCGGGCGCCGTCGAACACCGGCGTGGCGATCGGAACGCCCTTGCCGAGGTTGCGCGCCAGTTCCAGCAGACCCTCTTCGGTGTCGGGCAGCTCTTCGTCCGGGCCGTAGATCTCGGTCAGGCGCGTAACCAGCGCTTCCTTCTGACCGCCGGCCTGCCAGTCTTCCATCAGAGCCGTGATCTGCTTGCCCAGATTGGCGCAGGCCCAGCCCAGGTGGGTTTCGAAGATCTGGCCGACGTTCATGCGCGACGGCACGCCCAGCGGGTTCAGAACGACGTCCACGTGCGTCCCGTCGGCGAGGAACGGCATGTCCTCGATCGGCAGGATGCGCGAGATGACGCCCTTGTTGCCGTGACGGCCGGCCATCTTGTCGCCGGGCTGAAGCTTGCGCTTCACGGCCACGAAGACCTTGACCATCTTCATCACGCCAGGCGGCAGTTCGTCGCCGCGCTGCAGCTTGTCGACCTTGTCCTCGAAGCGACGGTCCAGACGCTTGCGGTTCTCGTCGAACAGACGACGCAGGCTTTCCAGTTCGCCCATCGCCTTCTCGTCTTCGAGGGCGATCTGCCACCACAGACCCGGCTGGATCTCGTCGAGCTTTTCGGCCGAGATCTCGCCGCGCGACAGGCCCTTGGGACCCGACAGCGCCACATTGCCGATCAGCACGTCGCGCAGACGGCTGGAGATGTTGCGGTTCAGGATCGCGAACTCATCGTCGCGGTCCTTGCCCAGGCGGTCGATTTCCGAGCGTTCGATGGCCAGGGCGCGTTCGTCCTTGTCGACGCCGTGACGGTTGAACACCCGCACGTCGACGATCGTGCCGGCGACGCCCGGGGGCAGGCGCAGGCTGGTGTCGCGGACGTCCGAGGCCTTTTCACCGAAGATGGCGCGCAGGAGCTTTTCTTCCGGCGTCATCGGGCTTTCGCCCTTCGGCGTGACCTTGCCGACCAGGATGTCGCCCGGCTGGACTTCGGCGCCGATCGCCACGATGCCGGCTTCGTCGAGGTTGCGCAGGGCTTCCTCGCCGACGTTCGGGATGTCGCGGGTGATTTCTTCTGGGCCGAGCTTCGTATCGCGGGCCATGACTTCGAATTCCTCGATGTGGATCGAGGTGAAGACGTCGTCGCGGACGATGCGTTCGGAGATCAGGATGGAGTCTTCGAAGTTGTAGCCGTTCCAGGGCATGAACGCGACGAGCGCGTTGCGGCCCAGGGCCAGTTCGCCCAGCTCGGTCGAGGGACCGTCGGCGATGATGTCGCCGGCGCTGATCTTGTCGCCCACCTTCACCAGCGGGCGCTGGTTGATGCAGGTCGACTGGTTCGAACGCTGGAACTTGGAGAGACGGTAGATGTCGACGCCCGAACGGGCGGCGTCGGTCTCTTCGGTGGCGCGGACCACGATCCGCGTACCGTCGATCTGCTCGACGACGCCGGTGCGCTTGGCCACGACCACGGCGCCGGAGTCGCGAGCGACCACGGCTTCCATGCCGGTGCCGACCAGCGGCGCGTCGGACTGCACCAGCGGCACGGCCTGACGTTGCATGTTCGAGCCCATGAGAGCGCGGTTGGCGTCATCGTTTTCGAGGAAGGGGATCAGGGCCGCGGCCACCGACACGACTTGGCGCGGCGACACGTCCATCAGGTCGACCATCTCCTTTTGCAGGAGCGTGGGTTCGCCGTTGATCCGGCCGGGGACCAGGTCGTCGACGATCTCGCCGTTCAACACCTTGATGTTGGACTGGGCGATGACGTGCTTGGACTCTTCCATGGCCGACATGTAGACGACCTCGTCGAGCGGCTTGCCGTCGGCGACGCGACGGTAAGGGCTCTCGATGAAGCCGTACTTGTTGACGCGGGCGTGGGTGGCCAGCGAGTTGATCAGACCGATGTTCGGGCCTTCCGGCGTTTCAATCGGGCAGATGCGGCCGTAGTGGGTCGGGTGAACGTCGCGGACTTCGAAGCCGGCGCGTTCGCGGGTCAGACCGCCCGGGCCGAGGGCCGAGAGGCGACGCTTGTGGGTGATTTCCGACAGCGGATTGGTTTGGTCCATGAACTGCGACAGCTGCGAGGAGCCGAAGAATTCGCGGACCGAGGCGGCGGCCGGCTTGGCGTTGATCAGGTCGTGCGGCATCACGGTGTCGATGTCGACGGACGACATGCGTTCCTTGATGGCGCGTTCCATGCGCAGCAGGCCGACGCGGTACTGGTTTTCCAGCAGTTCGCCGACCGAACGCACCCGGCGGTTGCCGAGGTTGTCGATGTCGTCGATTTCGCCGCGACCATCGCGCAGGCCGACCAGCAGCTTCAGGACGGCCAGCACGTCTTCCTTGCGGAGCACGCGCATCTCGTCCGAAGCGTCCAGCTCCAGGCGCATGTTCATCTTCACCCGGCCCACGGCCGACAGGTCGTAGCGCTCGGCGTCGAAGAACAGCGACTTGAACATCGCTTCGGCGGCTTCGACGGTCGGCGGCTCGCCCGGACGCATGACGCGGTAGATGTCGAACAGGGCGTCTTCGCGGACGGCGTTCTTGTCCACCCGCAGGGTGTTGCGCATGTAGGCGCCGACCGTGACGTGGTCGATGTCCAGCACGTCGATGGTGCTGAAGCCTTGATCGGCCAGGGCCTGGATCGACTCGACGTCCAGCTCGTCGCCGGCTTCGGCGTAGATCTCGCCGTTCTCGTAGTTGACGGCGTCGCGGGCCAGATAACGGCCGGTCAGGGCCTCGGGGGCCAGCAGCAGGGTCTTGAGGCCGCCGTCAGCCAGCTTCTTGGCCTGACGGGCGGTGATCTTCGTGCCGGCCGGAGCCACTTCTTCGCCCGTGTCGGCGTCGATCAGGGCGAATTCCGGCTTCACGCCGCGCCAGCGCTCGGGCTTGTAGGGGGTGGCCCAGCCTTCGGCGCCGGCCGTGGTGCGCTTCTCGAAGGGCACCACGTCATAGAACGTCGTCAGGATTTCTTCGCCGTCCATGCCCAGGGCATAGAGGAAGGTGGTGGCGGGCAGCTTGCGGCGACGGTCGATGCGGACATAGACCACGTCCTTGGCGTCGAACTCGAAGTCCAGCCACGAGCCGCGATAGGGAATGACGCGGGCGGCGAACAGCAGCTTGCCCGAGGCGTGGGTCTTGCCCTTGTCGTGGTCGAAGAACACGCCGGGCGAACGGTGCATCTGCGAGACGATGACCCGCTCGGTGCCGTTGACGATGAAGGTGCCCTTGTCGGTCATGAGCGGGATATCGCCCATGTAGACGTCCTGCTCCTTGATGTCCTTGACGGACCGGGCGCCGGTTTCTTCTTCGGTTTCGAACACGATCAGGCGAAGCTTGACCTTCAGCGGCGCCGCGAAGGTCATGTCGCGCTGGATGCATTCCTCAACGTCGTACTTGGGCTCTTCGAATTCGTACGAGACGTATTCGAGCACCGCGCGCTCGTTGAAGTCCTTGATCGGGAACACCGACTTGAAGACGGCTTCGATGCCTTCTTCCTTGCGCACGCCCGGACGGACTTCGCGCTGCAGGAACTGCTCATAGGACGAGCGCTGAACCTCGATCAGGTTCGGCATTTGCACAGCTTCGGGGATGCGGCCGAAAGACTTCCGGATCCGCTTCTTGCCGGTAAAGGATTGCGCCATGTTTTTCCCTTGGGCGCGGATCGCCGCGCCAATTGTTTCGAAGGGCGCGCGCGGACAGAATCCACGCGTGCGTTCGTTTGATCCTGCGTCCACCCTCGCCGCACCCGCCTAGGCGGGAACGTCGGACGCTGGAATTCCCCTGACAGGCGACCGGGACCGGTAGACCTGTCGGGCGCCCCTTCGCGCGGGTCGGAGGGCGGCTGACCGCGCCTCGGGGCGTAAATACGGACGCGCGCGGACGCGCTCCGACGAATGTCTTCGTGAACGGGCGGATATAGGCCAATGGAACAGCGATGAAAAGGGGCAATCTTAAGAAACCGTGTTCTCCGGTTTCCGCCCCAGCTAGGCCCGCCAGAGCCCGATCGATCCTTTTGGTCCGGCCACGACCCCCGCCCGCGGTCCGCTGAGCCGGGCCACATTGAACGGTTGCCGGGTCAGGCGCTCGAAAGGACCGCCGCCTCGACGGACGACCGTGCCCGCCAGGCCGGTGGCCAGCACGGTCGCTCCCGTGGTGGCGATCCCCGACAGATAGCCGGCGGGCGCGTCGACCGCCTGGAACTCGGAGCCGCCCGGCGCCAGCCAGGCCAGGTTCACACCCCTGGCCATCGGCGCCTTGAAGTCGCCGCCGCAGACCCAAAGCTCTCCGCTCGGACCGAAGGTCAGGGCGAAGGCGCCGCGCGTGGGCCCGTCGGCGGGGATCGGGGTGTTGAGGATCTGGAACCGCTCGCCCCGCCCGTCCCGCGACAGATAGACCCGCGCCCGCCCGGCGCCGCCGGTGCAGAAGGCGATCTGTCCTTTCGGCCCCAGGGCCAGACAGCCATTGCTGGCCGCGAACGCCGCCTCGTCCCGGGCCGCCGCCGGAATGACGCCCTGCGGCGTCCGCGACCAGCTGGCGCCGCCATCCCGCGTCACCAGCAGGGTGAAGGCGCCGGCCGTCGGATCGCCCAGAATGAAGCCCGTGCGCTTGTCCGGCGCAAAGACCATGGCGTCCCAGAAGCCTTCCGGGTCCTCGTTGGTCATGACGACCGACCAGTCGCGACCGCCATTGCGCGTGCGCCACAGCTGAGACGCCCGTCCCGGCCCGGCGCTCATCGCCAGCACGTGGGTCAGGGAGAAGGCGTGCAGACCCCGGAAGTCCAGGGTCTCCGCCCCGCCCGGCCGCGCCACCATCAGCTTGCGACCCTTGCCGCCCTGATAGAGCACGCCCTTGGAGCCCGACGCCCAATAGCCGCCCTTGACGAGCGACAGGCCGCGAAGCTCGCTGTCGGCGCCGGGTTCCAGCATTTCGATATGGCCGGCGCCCAGATCCTGGCCCGCCAGGACCGGTGTGGCGAGGGCCGCGCCGGCGCCGGCCAGGACGTTCCGGCGGGTCAGGTCAGAAAGAATCATGCGTCGCTCCATCGCGACGTGATCCTAGGTCACGGCCGCGCCGTCACAAACAGCGCGGCCGGGCAGGTCTATTTCGCCAGAGCCGCCAGAAGCGCCTCGGCCGCGGGGCGCGAGGAGGCCGGGTTCTGACCGGTGATCAGCAGGCCGTCGGTCACGACGTGCGGACCCCAGTCCGCGCCCTTGGAATAGTCCCCGCCCAGGGCCTTGAGTTCGGCCTCGACCAGGAACGGCGCCACGTCGGTGAGGCCGACGGCCTCCTCCTCGGTGTCGGCGAAGCCGGTGACGCGCTTGCCCTTCACCAGGGCCTCGCCATCGGGGCCCTTCACATGGCGCAGCACGCCCGGCGCGTGGCAGACGGCGGCCACCGGCTTGCCGGCGCCGATCATCGTCTCGATCAGGGCGATGGACTTGGCGTCCTCGGCCAGATCCCACAGCGGACCGTGGCCGCCGGGATAGAAGACCGCGTCAAACTCCTCGGCCTTCACCTCGGCCAGCTTCACCGTGTGGGCCAGGGCGTTCTGGGCGTCAGGGTCGGCCTTGAAGCGGCGGGTGTCGTCGGTCTGGGCGTCGGCGTCGTCGCTCTTGGGATCCAGCGGCGGCTGCCCGCCGGCGGGCGAGGCCAGGACCAGCGTCGCGCCGGCGCCCTTCAGCGCATAGTAGGGCGCGGCGAATTCTTCCAGCCAGAAGCCGGTCTTGCGACCCGTGTCGCCAAGGCGGTCGTGCGAGGTCAGAACCATCAGAATGTGCATGGGGACTCGATGCTTTGCAGAGAGGGAGGGCCGGGAGAGTGTCAAACCCGGCTCCTAAAACCCCCAGGACCGCAGGACGTTGCACCGTTCAGCGTGGAGAAGTTCGGACGCTCGAAGCTCGGCAGGACGCTCAGGTCTTGCGCAGGACCTTGGCGGCCAGGGACACGGCCAGCCCGATCAGGCAGATGAAGAACGCGATCTTGGCCAGGGCCCCCGCCACGTTCACGACGAAGCCGAGAATGCCGAAAACGATCATCAGGACGAGCAGGATGGCGGCGAGCTTGAGCATGCCGAGATAACGCAGTCCGCGCAGGTCGGTTGCGTCCGGCCGTCACCGTGCGGACGACGGGTCCTCTTTGTTGAGATCCAGCGCCTCCAGCGAAAGCGCATAGGGCGCGAGCGCAGCGTCGGGCGCCTGGGCTCTGAGGCGGGCCTGAGCCTCGACCAGCGCCACCGGCGCCCCGTCCCCATCAACCAGACCGGTTAGGACGCCGAGCTCCACCAGGATCACGGCCGGCACACGGTAGATCGTCTTGGGACCAAGCCGGTCGGCCTCGCGAACATAGGCTGCAGGCGCGCCGCGCCGCAGCAGATAGGATCTGGCATCCTGCGCCGCCTTACGCTGGATATAGCGCGAGAAATCAGTGTTGAGCTCGACGCTGGCCGAAGAGGCGTGGAAATCCAGCGTCATGTCGTAGTCGGCCAGTCGCTGCCGGCCGCTCATCAGCACGATGATGCAGGCGCTGGCGCAGAAGGTCCGGGCCGTCACCGTCACGCCCGCCGCTTCCAGGCGACGCGCGGCCCGCAAGGCTTCGTCGGTCAGCCCGCCGGGACTGTTGATCTCTACCCGTTGCACGCGGTGATCCCGCAGACGCTGATCCACGGCCGTGGCGAAGCCGGGCCCGATCTGCCCCCGAATTCGCAGGACCTGGCCCCTTGGGTCGTAGGTGAAAGCGTAGTCCCGCATCGACTCCGTCACCAAGGCGATGCGGCCCACAGCGCTGGCCTGCAAGACCTGCAGACCAGCCAACCCGGCGCCCAGGAGCGCGAAGATGGCGACAAAGATGCGGATCAGGCCGCGCCCCTCGGCGCTGTCCCAACGCCGGCTCGCGCGCCACCAGGCGGTCAGCAGCAAGAAGGCCGCCAAGACCAGGCCGCCGGCCTCGCCGATCCACAAAGCTTCCACCCAGGCGGCCGGCGTAGCCTCCAAGGCGCCAAAGCCCAGAGTCGCAACGCTCAGGGTGAAGGCGGCGAGGAAGAGCAAGGTCGCCAGAAGCAGTCCCAGGGCCCGAAAGATCCGCGCCAGCACACCGTCGGCGCGCGGCCTGCCCGCCCCGCGCGGGAAGTGCGCATCGAGGGGTTCCCAGTCCGTCATCCCCTCGCGCCAGACGAAGCTGTCAGACGCCACCAGGCCCCGCGCGACGGCGTCCCGCAGCCCGTCTTCAGTGAAGGTGGCGATCCGGCCATCGCGGCCGGCGACTCGCCAGACGCTCACGATATCTTCGACAGCATGTAGATGCCGATCCTAGCGGCAATCAGCAGGACAACGGCGACGATCATCAGGAAAATCTGCAGCCCGTTCATCGGCCGGTGCAGCACCACCCTCTTGCGGGATGGATCCCAGGGCGATCGCCCCTCGTCTTTCAGCTTCGAGAACGAGCCGATCAGGGTGAAGAGTGAAATCAGCGGCGTCCCCATCCCCAAGCCCTGGAACCAAACCTGAATCTCACGCCCAAACGCCGCTCCGACGCCGATCGGACGTCCATTGGGACGCACGACCTTGATCCCGCATAGCCACTTGCCGATCGAGAGCCCCGTCAGGCCGATCATCAGCGCATTGCCGGGGATCACCACCACCAGCGTCAGCATGGTGTCCAGAATGCTGCCAATCGGCCCCTCGAAAAGCTTGAAGAACCGTTCGGCCTGGAAAGGCGCGACGAGGAAGAAAACGATGCTGAAAGCGGTCCAGGTCAGGCTCCCCGTCAAGGCGGTGTCGAGCAGCCGGGCGAAATAACGCCGCCAGGGATGGGGCTTGCGGTCGGTCCAGGCCCCCTTGGCCGGCAGCGGCGGAGGCTCGGCGCCGGGGGGCGCAAGCGGGCCAAGCTCATCGAGAAGCACGCGCGGCGGGACGCGCGGCGATACCGGAGGCGACTGCGGCGGCGCAACGGGCGGGGCGACCGGCGCCGGCGGCAGAGGCGGCGGTGGAGCCGGAGGCGGCGGCGGCGGTGGCGCGACGGATGGAGCGGTCGGTGCGGGATCGCGAAGCGGCGGGGGCGACGCCTTGACCGCGAATGGAACCAGCTCCGGCAGCCAGACGGACAACGGCGCCCAGCTCATGGACTCCACCGGGCGCACCGGCGTCTCTGCCGTGAGCATGCGCTCTCTGAGCAGCAGGGCGACCTCGTCGATGGACACGGGACCGCCTTCGCCAAAAGGCCCCGCATAACTCCAGTACCGTTTAGACATCAGCGCCCCCGTCCGCTACCTCTACGCGAACAAGGAACGGCGCCCCACCTGCCTTCTCTCCTGAAGCGAGCCAGTTCAGCTGTCGGGGGAACCGCACAACAAAAACGGCCCCGGCGGTTTCCCGCCAGGGCCGTTTCTTAAATCATCATCCCAGCCGGAGCCGGGAGAATCTCAGTCGCCGAAGCGACCAGGATTACTTGATTTGGATGGTCGCGCCGGCTTCCGTCAGCTTCTTGGCGATTTCTTCGGCCTGGGCCTTGGAAACGTTCTCGACGACGTTCTGCGGAGCGCCTTCGACCAGGTCCTTGGCTTCCTTCAGGCCGAGGTCCGGACGGACGCCGCGGACTTCCTTGATCACGTTGATCTTCTTGTCGCCACCGGCGGTCAGAACAACGGTGAACTCGGTTTGCTCTTCGGCGGCTTCAGCCGGAGCAGCGGCGGCGCCGCCGGCAGCGGCGACGGCGACGGGAGCAGCGGCCGAAACGCCCCACTTTTCTTCCAGCATCTTGGACAGATCAGCGGCTTCGAGGACCGACAGGGTGGAGAGTTCTTCAACCAGCTTTTCGAGCTTGGACATGTTCAGTTTCCTAAAACGAATGAGGGATGTACGCGGAGATGACCGTTAGGCGGCGTCTTTGGTCGCATAAGCGTTGAAGACGCGAGCAAGTTGGCCAGCCGGGGCCTGCAGGACGCCAGCGATCTTGGTCGCCGGAGCCTGGATGAGGCCGATAAGCTTGCCACGGATCTGATCCAGCGACGGCAGCGTGGCGAGCGCCCGCACCGCAGCTTCGTCCAGAACCGTCGTCTGACCCAGGATGCCGCCGACAAGCTTGAGCTTCTCGTTTTCCTTGGCGTACTGGGTGACGATCTTGGCGGCGGAGACCGGGTCCTTGCCGAAGGCGATGGCGACCGGGCCGGTGAACAGGGCGTCGCCCTTTTCGCCGATCGAGCCACCGAGGGCCTTCTGGACCAGGGTGTTCTTCACCACCTGGAACGTGGCGTCTTCCTTGCGGAGACGGGCACGCAGTTCAGTCATTTCCGCAACGGTCATGCCCATATAGTGGGTCACGACGACAGCGCCGGCGTCGGCGAATACGCTTTTCAGCGACTCGATCGACTCCTGCTTTTGAGCGCGGTCCATTGCGGTCTCCTACTCAATGACAGCGGCCGGACTATTCCGGCAGCCAAACATCACAAACGTGCGCGATCGCTCCCGCATGCGAGTGACGTCAGCCTGTTCCAAGGAAAGTCGGCCACGCGTCTCATCCGTAAAGGAAGAATGGCGTTGGCTTCTCTATCCCTGTCTCCCGACGGTGAGGAAGGGCTCTTCCTCGATTATGGCGTTGGTGACCCCACGCCCCGCTGTTCACAAACAGGTCTTCGCCGGGCGAGCCCGACGGAGAAGGAGCGGCGTATAGACGGTTTGGCGGGGGATTTCAACCGGGGGCGACAGGAACCACCCGACGCAGGCTTAAGCCCGCGCCGAGCAGGGTCTGTCAGGTCGCGCTGAGCGCGCCGTCTACGGTGTAGAAGCCGCCGTTGCAGTAGCTCGCATCATCCGAAGCCAGGAAGGCCACCAGGCCCGCAACCTCTTCGGGCGTGCCGTAGCGCTTGGCCGGAACCATGGCGCTGGTCTGGTCGTGGGCGGCCTTGGCGTCAGCCGACTGACCGCCGTTGATCGATTGCATCATGCGGCTCTCGATCGGGCCGGGATTGACGCAGTTGACCCGCACGCCCTTCGGCGCGGCTTCGACGGCCGCCACGCGCGTGACGCCGATCACCGCGTGCTTTGAGGTGTTGTAGCCGGCCATGCCCGGCGAGCCGATCAGCCCCGCGACGCTGGAGGTGTTGATGATGCTGCCGCCGCCCTGGGCGTACATCACCGGCAGGACGTATTTCAGACCCAGGAACACCCCGGCGACATTGACCGTCAGCACCTTCATGAAGGCGTCGAGGGGATAGGCCTCGATAGGCTGGACGGGGCCTTCGATGCCGGCGTTGTTGAAGAAGATGTCGATCCGGCCGCATTCGGCCTTGGCCTTGTCGACATAGGCCTTCACCGACGCCTCGTCGGTGACGTCGGCTTCGGCCGTGACCAGCTTGGCGTCCTTGGGCAGGGCAGCCTTCAGTTTGGACCACTCGGCGCCAGGGATATCGACCGCAAAGATCGTCGCGCCGCGCTCGGCCATCAGCTTAGCGGTCGCGGAGCCGATCGCGCCGGCCGCGCCGGTGATGACGGCGACCTTGCCGTCGAGAACTCGTGTCATGGGAACATCCTTACTAAAAGCGTTTCCCCCCACGGCGCCTTAAACCGCTAGCGCGCCGGCTTCGTTGCATGACGCGGTTCGCTAGGCCTGCAAAAATCAGGCGCGCGGCGACGCGAATTTTTCGCCGGCCCGGCCCAGCAGTCGGCGAAATATCCGCCAATTCACGCCGCCGGCCCCTCGAGATGCCGCTTCATGATCTCCAGCCCCACCCCCATCGCCGGCCCGTAGACCGCCGCCAACGCGTGCGGCAGGACGTCGGCGGTCCAAACCACGCGGGATTGGCCGGCGGCGGCGGCGAAGATCTGCATGACGCCGTTGTGGTGGGTCACGGTCTCGCCCTGGATCGTCCAGACCAGCCGGCGACGAACGTCATCGCGATCGACAATCACCTCCTTGGCCACCGCGCCGTTGGCGAAGGTGACCATCCGAACCACCGGGTCCGCGCTGGCGACCAGTTGGGTGTCGACGACAAAGCCCGGCGCCAGCCGCGTATGCAGCGCGCCGACATCGGCGACCGCCTCCCACACGGTGTCTGGCGTCGCGTCGATGAGGATTTCCTGGTGGATCGAGGCCATGGTGTTCTCCCTCTTTGGCCGCCAAGCCCTAGCAGCGGACCGGTCGGGCGACTGGCAGGAAACGGACCTGGTCAACCGCCCAGGGGGTGCGCCGGGCCGCCCGTGCGCTATTGTGCCGGGAACGGAGATCGCCATGGACGGATCGGACGCCCCGGCCCTGACGCTGGATTTCGCGTTCTGCGAGCGCGTGCGCCATAGCCGTGACGCGGCCTATGACGGCCTGATCTTTATCGGCGTCACCTCGACCCGGATCTATTGCCGGCCCGTCTGCCCGGTGCGCCAGCCTCTGACCAAGAACGTTCGCTACTATCCCAGCGCCTCGGCCGCCGAGGGCGCGGGTTTTCGCCCCTGCCTGCGCTGCCGCCCTGAGACCGCGCCGCTGTCGCCCGCCTGGATGGGCGTGCGCGCCACCGTTGGTCGAGCCCTGCGCCTGATCGAGGAGGGCGCCCTGGACCAGGCCGACGTCACGACCCTGGCCGAACGCCTGGGCATAGGACCGCGCCACCTGTCGCGCCTGTTCCGCGTTCACCTGGGGTCAACGCCGTCGAAAGTGGCCCGCACTGCCCGGGTCCAGCGCGCCAAGCGGCTGATCGACGGCACCGACCTGTCGATGACCGAGATCGCCGGCCAGGCCGGCTTTTCCAGCCTGCGCAGCTTCAATGCGACCTTTCGCGAGATCTATCATCGCGCGCCGACGGACATTCGGCGCGGCAAGGGCCCGAAAGTCCCTGTCTAGCTGTCCATCGGCGGCCTCGCCTACTTCAGGCCGTCCTGGGCCAGCGTATAGGCGACGATCGCATTGGCGTGCCCATGGCCCAGCCCGTGCTCACCCTTCAGCATCGCCACCAGGTCCATGTGTTTGGCGGGATAGCGGTCGCGGACCTGCTGCTGCCATTCCGCAATCGGTCGCCCGTACGTCTTCTCGATCGATGGGAAATAGGACGCCGGTCCTTTCACCTTCTCGTCAGCCATGTCGCCCCCTCGCACACCTCGGGGCAGGCTAGCCAATATGGCGAGGCGCGTGCAACGGTGCGACCGCCCTACCCCAACCGCGCCAGCACCTGCCGCGCCGCCGCCACCCCGGTGGCGAAACAGGCCTGCAGCAGATAGCCGCCGGTCGGCGCTTCCCAGTCCAGCATCTCGCCGGCCACAAACACGCCGGGGGCGGCCTTCAGCTCCAGGCCGTCCAGGGAGTCCAGGGTCAGACCGCCGGCTGATGAGATCGCCCGCTCCAGCGACTGGACGCCGGTCAGGGCGACCGGCGCGGTCTTGATGGCGTCGGCGAGGGCCAGCGGGTCGACTGGCAGGTCCAGGCCATGGGCTTCGCGCAGCAGGTTGACCTCGACCGGCGACAGATGCGCGGCCTTGCGCAGGAAGTTGGCCAGGGACTGACCGTTGCGGGCCTTTGCCAAACGCGCGGCCAGGACCTCCCGCGACAGGTCCGGCCGGAGGTCGATCTCGACCATCGCCCTGCCCGTCGCTGCAATCGCCTCGCGCGGCGCGGCCCCCAGGGCATAGACCGCCCCGCCTTCCAGGCCATAGCCGGCGATCATGGCGTCGCCGCGCGCGGAGACGTCGCCCAGCCTCAGGCCGACATTCTTCAGCGGTTGGCCGGCGAACCGCTCGCGAAACACCGGGCTCCAGGCGACGTCGAAACCACTGTTGGCGGCGACGAACGGCGCCACCCTCGCGCCGCGCGCTTCCAGCAGCGGCGTCCAGGCGCCGTCAGAGCCGAGCCGCGCCCAGCTGGCCCCGCCCAGGGCCAGGATCACCGCGCGGGCCCGCACGGCCTCGGGGCCATCCGGCGTATGGATCACCAGAGCGCCCTCCGCGTCCCAGCCCCGCCATGACGCCCGCGTCCGCAAGATCACGCCCTGGCCTTCCAGCCGCGCCAGCCAGGCCCGCAGCAGCGGCGAGGCCTTCAGAACGGTGGGGAACACCCGACCGCTGGAGCCGACGAAGGTCGCCTGCCCCAGGTCCTGCGCCCAGGCGATCAGGTCGGCGGGCGCAAAGGCCTCCAGCATCGGCCGCAGGGCCGCGTTGGCAGCGCCATAGCGCCCCGCGAACCGGTCGAAGTCTTCCGAATGGGTGAGGTTGAGCCCGCCGCGCCCGGCCATCAGGAACTTGCGCCCGAAGGTCGGCATCTTTTCGAACACCGTCACCGAGCGCCCGGCCGCGCTCAGCACCTGGGCGGCCATCAGCCCGGCCGGCCCGCCGCCGATCACGGCGACGTCGAGGATCGGCGCGTCGCTCACGCGGGCGCGATATCGGTCAGGGAAAAGTCGTCGCCCTTGAACAGCAACGGAACGCCGTTGGTCCGTGCGCAGGCATAGGCGAAGCAGTCGCCCATGTTCAACCTGGCGGGATGAACGCCCTTGCCGAAGCGGGCGTGGGCTTCGAGGGCCAGAGTCTGCTCGTCCGCAGCAATGGGAACCAGCACCGCGCCGAAGATCCATTGCAGATCGTGAAGTCTCTTGGCGGCTTCGCCCTGATCATGGCTGGTTGCACGCGTGACGGCTCGCACGGTCTCCCAACAGGCAATTGCAGATGTCAGGACAATGGGCGCGTCCGCCAACTTGGCCCTGAAAGCTTCGGCCTCGGGCTCTTCCAACAGCATGGCCGTCCAAGCCGAGGCGTCGATAAACATCATTCGTCGTTCAGGCTGTCGAAGAAGGCTTTATCGGCCTTCAACCCGGTGCGCGGCCAACTGGCGACCTCGGCGCAGATCGCCCGGGCCTTGGCAAGCTTCTCCTCCCGCGCCTTCTCGCGCGTGGCCAAAGCTTCGGCCGCCGCCAGCTTCACCGCTTCGGTGATACCGACATGCGCCTTTTCCGCCAGTTCACGCACCAGCGCATCGGTTTCGGGATCTCTTATGTGAAAGGCCATCGGAACCTCCGTCTAGCCGAAACATAACACTGGCTAGCCGGCCAAACAACGCGAGCGCCAAACGCAAAACGAGCGCTGGATTTCTCCAGCGCCCGTTCCGGCAGCCCATGGGGCCGATTAGTCAAAAGCTCGAAAGGCTTAGGCGACCGACGAAGCGTCGACCTTGAAGCCCGGGCCCATCGTCGAGGACAGGCCGATACGCTTCACATAGATGCCCTTGGCGCCCGAGGGCTTGGAGCGGTTGAGCGCTTCGATCATCGCCTTAACGTTGATCAGCAGGGCTTCGTCGGTGAACGAGACCTTGCCGATGCCGGCGTGGATGATACCGGCCTTTTCGACGCGGAATTCGACAGCGCCGCCCTTGGCGTCCTTCACGGCTTGACCGACGTTCGGGGTCACGGTGCCGACCTTCGGGTTCGGCATCAGGCCGCGCGGACCCAGCACCTTACCCAGACGACCCACCAGGGCCATCATGTCCGGCGTCGCGATGACGCGGTCGAAGTCCATGAAGCCGCCGACGATCTTTTCGTACAGATCTTCAGCGCCGACATGTTCAGCGCCGGCCGCGGTGGCTTCAGCCGCCTTGGCGTCCTTGGCGAAGACGGCGACGCGAACGTCGCGGCCGGTGCCCGACGGCAGGTTCACGACGCCGCGGACCTGTTGGTCGGCGTGGCGCGGATCGACGCCGAGGTTGACGCAGATCTCGATCGACTCGTCGAACTTGGCCTTGGCGTTGGCCTTGACCAGGGCGATGGCTTCAGCGGCGGTGTGAACGGCGTCACGATCGCCGGTCCAGGCCTGAATGCGCTTGGCTTGCTTAGCCATGACTTAGGCCTCCACGATCGACAGGCCCATGGCCTTGGCGGAGCCTTCGATGATCTTGGCCGCGGCCTCGATGTCGTTGGCGTTCAGGTCCTTCATCTTCTTTTCAGCGATCTCGCGCAGCTGGGTGCGGGTCACTTCGCCGACGGTCTCGCGACCGGTCAGCTTGGCGCCGGACTTCAGGCCGGTGATCTGCTTGAGATAGTGGGTCGCCGGGGGCGTCTTGGTGACGAAGGTGAACGACTTGTCTTGGTACACCGTGATCACGGTCGGCAGGGGGGTGCCCTTTTCGACGTTCTCGGTGCGCGCGTTGAACTCCTTACAGAAGCCCATGATGTTGACGCCGCGCTGGCCCAGTGCGGGGCCGATAGGCGGTGAAGGCGTGGCGGAGCCGGCCTTCACCTGGAGCTTGATATAGCCCAGGATCTTTTTAGCCATTGTATCCTCTCGTGAAGGCGGTGAGCCCTCGCTGGTGAGCCGTGGTGCGGGCTTGGCGGCCCTTCCACGGATTTGGACCCGTCATAACGACGAGCACGCCCCGGGACGGAGTCCTGGAGCGAGGCGGGGCGTGTAGCAGGCGGGGCGGGGGGAGTCCAGCGGGGCGGGCCGGCCGGGCCGGCGCAAATTCTTCGCCGGCCGCAGCGAACCGCCATCACCGTCGACCGTTCCCCTCCCAAGGAGACGCCCCATGCCCGAACGCGAAGTCGATATGACAGGCCCCGATGCGCCGATCGAGACGATCGGCGACCGAGAGCTGGTGGCCTCCGACCGTGTGGAGGGTACGGCCGTTTACGGGACCGATCACAAGAAGGTCGGCCACGTCCACAACTTCATGGTCAACAAGCGCACCGGCCAGGTGGCGCATGTCATCGTGTCGGACAACGGCTTTTTCGGCCTGGGCGGATCGCGATACATCCTGATCCCCTGGGGCGACCTGTCCTATCGCTCAGACCTGGGCGGCTACGTGTCCCACATCACTCGGGAAACCATGGACGAACGTGGCCGCATGTCGGCCGACGAGGCCGAGATGCAGATCTGGTGACGGGCGAGGCTTAGACGTCGCGGACGAGCCGGCGTTTGGCCAGGCTGCCGGAGCGGGCGGGCGGCTTCGCCGAGAAGCGGACGTTGCCAACGGCGGTATGGGGTGGATCGGACTCCCTCTCCCATAGGGAGAGGGTTGGGGTGAGGGGTTACGGAGTCAGACGGAGTGCCGGCACGCCCTCAAACCTCGTAACCCCTCACCCTCCCACCGCTTCGCGGCGGGTCCCTCCCTCTCCCTCTGGGAGAGGGATCATCGCGCGCGTCCGCTAAGGGTCGAAAGCACGCCTTGGCTTCCGTCCCGCAAGCCGACGCCCCAGCGTCGCGCCAAGCCTTACATCTCTTGGAGGCTGTAGCGTGCCGGTCTGGACAGGTTGGTCAAGGACGGCCCTGCGGGCCGCCGCTCTGCGGCGACGCGAGAGCGTCGTCCTTGAGCAACCTGTCCAGACCGGCGAGCGTCTCGCCGTGAGATGTAAGGAGGGCTCCCTTCGGCGGCGCGGAGGGAGGCGCTTACCCGGCCGACGCCGCCGGCCCCTCCTGACCTGCTTCGCAGGTCGTCCTCCCCCAGAGGGGGAAGATGGATCCGCGCCCTTCATCTTCCCCCTCCGGGCAGGGCTATCGCATATGGATTTGGAGTCGATTTTTTAGGTCGAAGCGGATTCTGAAGGGCGTCTTCTGTTGTGTGGAGACGGCGCGGTGGAGACGTTTTCGAGCTTTTTTTCGGAAGTTGAAGATCCTCGGGCGGGCAATGCCCGGCACGATCTGCTGGAGCTGATGTTCGTGTCGCTGGCGGCGCTGCTGTGCGGAGCCGAGGACTGCACCGACATGGCCTTGTTCGCGCGCGCCAAGCTTGATTGCCTGCGTCAGGTTCTGAAGCTGGAGCATGGTCCGCCCAGCCACGACACCTTCAGTCGGGTGTTCCGCCACCTTGAGCCCGAACCCTTCGAGGCGGCCTTCGCCAAGTTCACGGCCGCCTTCGCCGGGGCTCTGAAGGGCGTGGTGGCCATCGACGGCAAGGCGCTGCGCGGGGCCTATGAGCGCGGGCGCAAGGCCACGCCACTGCATCTGGTCAATGTCTGGGCCGTCGAAGCTCGACTGGTCATCGGCCAGCGCCTGGCGCCGGGCCGTAACGAGGTGCTGGGAGCCCAGCAGGCCCTGGCCCTGTTGGATCTTCAGGGCTGCATCGTCACCGCCGACGCCCTGCATTGCCGCAGGGACACCGCTCAGGCCATCCTCGACGCTGGCGCCGACTATGCCCTGGCGCTGAAGGCCAACCAGCCCAAGCTGCTGGCCCAGGCTCAAGTCCTGACCCAGGCCGCCGACGCCGCTTGCGGCGCCGTCGATGGGCCTGAACGCGCCCACGACCGGCTTGAGGGCCGCACCGCCATCGTCGTTGCGGCGACAGATATGGACTTTCCTGGCCTGGCCGCTGTCGCTCGCGTCGAGACCCGCCGAAAGCCAACTGATCAGCCTCAGGATACCATCGTACGCTGGTTCCTGCTCTCGACTCCACTGTCCCCCCAAAGGGTGCTGCAGGTCGCCCGAGCCCACTGGACCATCGAGAACCAACTCCACTGGGTCCTCGATGTCGCCCTCGATGAAGACGCCTCCCGAAGCCGAAAGGACCATGCCCCCCAGAACCTCGCCCTCCTGCGAAAACTCGCCCTCAACACCCTCAGGCAGCACCCCGACAAGGGCTCCATAAAGGGAAAGATCAAGCGCGCCGGCTGGGACGACACCTTCCTCTTCTCCCTACTCGGCCATATGCGATAGCCCTGCCCCTCCGGGGGAGGAGCGCGTAGCGCGGAGGGGGCGAGTCCGCTGACGCCGGACAGCAAAAACCCCACGCCGTTGCCGGCGCGGGGCTGTTGAAAGCTCAAACCGACGATGACGCCGAAATCAGCTGATCTTTTCGACCTGGGCGTATTCCAGTTCCACCGGGGTGGCGCGGCCGAAGATCGAAACGGTGACGCGCAGGCGGGCCCGCTCTTCGTCGACCTGCTCGACCGAGCCGTTGAAGCTGGCGAACGGACCGTCGGTGACGCGGACGTTCTCGCCGATCTCGAACATGACGACCGTCTTGGGGCGCTCGACGCCCTCTTCGATCGCGCCGACGATGCGCTGAACTTCCTTTTCCGACACCGGCATCGGCTTGGAGCCGCTGCCCAGGAAGCCGGTGACCTTCGGGGTGTTCTTGATCAGGTGGTAGGCTTCGTCCGAGAGGTTCATCTTCACCAGCACATAGCCGGGGAAGAACTTGCGCTCGGCGTTGATCTTGCGGCCGCGGCGAACCTCGACGACGTCCTCGGTCGGAACCAGGATTTCGGAGAAGCTGTCCTCGAGCCCCTGGCTCTTGGCTTGCTCGCGGATGCTCTCGGCCACCTTCTTCTCGAAATTCGAGTAGGCGTGGACGATGTACCACTTGTGGTTCGGGTTGGACGCGGTTTCGGTGTTCATCGTCTTTTCTTATCCCGCGGCGAACTTGAGGAGGGCGTTGGCGCCGAGGCCCAGCAGCCCGTCGACCAGCGAGAAGAACACGGCGGCCATGACCACCATCATGAAGACCATCACCGAGGTGATCCAGGTCTCCTTGCGGGTGGTCCAGGTGATCTTGCGCGCTTCAGCGCGGACTTCCCGGAAGAATTGCACGGGATTCGTGCGCTTCTTCGGCGCAGCCGCCGCCGCAGCGGGGGCGCCGCCGGCAGGCGCGAGCGCCGCCGCCGTCTTGGCGGCTCGGCTCTTGATCGCGGACGGGCTGGAACCCGGTTTCCTGGCCATGCTCTTGAGGCTCACGACTTTCCAAAACGATGGGCCCGGGAACCGGACCTATCGAAAACATATAATGGCAGGAGTGGGGGGACTCGAACCCACGACTTTCGGTTTTGGAGACCGACGCTCTACCAGCTGAGCTACACTCCTGCAGACCATGACCCTCGCGGGTCGCGGTCTCTGGACAAATGGCGGCGCGCCGGAGGCCTTCAAGGCCCGTCGGTGCGCTGGGTCCAATCGCCAGAGCCGCGCCATTTAGCAGGGTCGTCTCCGCCGGGCAAGCCGCCCAAAGGCCTCTTGACGGCGTTCCTGCGCGCGACCGCGGCGACAGAGGCGCCAAACGCCTTAAAGCCGGACCGTCCCTGGGCCCGGATCGCCCCATGAAATCAGAAAGAGATCGCCGCAAACGCGGATCAAACTGCAGCAGGCTCGCGTTGATGCGGTATGACCCAGTCCGCCACGGCCAATGACAATCGCGCCTCCGCGCCCGACCGCCCCTCGAATCATGCGGTCGAGAACGAGAATCTCCGATCACCGCCCCAGGACGGTGAGGCCCCTCGCCCCGCGACCGAGCCTCGCGGCGCCGAGGACAGCACAAAATCGTCCGAGACCGAGACCGATCCCGGCTCCGGCGAGGACTAGAACCGCCGGGCGGTCGCCGCTGCGCCGCCCGTATCGATCCCGCGCGGGCCTGACGTGACGTCAGCCCGCTTTCTTGTCGCCTTTCTCGGCCGAGGCCGAGGTCTCAGGCGCGGCGCACTGGATGCCCAGATAGGACCACCGCACGTCCGTCAGCTGGCGGCCGCATTCGGTGTTTTTCCCCATATCCTTGCCTTGCAGGGAAATGGCGACGCCCCTGGCCGGGTCCGGCGCCGGGCTGGCGCTGCTGATATCGTAATATCCGCCGCCCCGTCCCCGAACCACGAGGCAGGACGTCGTTTCAACCGGCCGAACGCAGCCGCTCGCCGTAACCGACTTGCCTTCAAGAACCACTTGCTGAGCCTGCGCGACTTTTGTGCTCGCGCCTTGATCGCTACAACCAGCCAAACCAAACGCTACCAGACTGGCCGCCGCGGCGGCTCCTGTGAACCATACCCGCATACGTTCCTCCCTGTCGTTGGCTCCGCGAACGAAGCAATCACGACAGTGCGCCCGGTTTTATGGGGCGGCAATCACAATTTTGACGTTATTTGAAAAATCAAAACCCCGTTTTGACGAGTTTGTGAAATATTTTCCCTAAACCCTGAGGGACGAGCAAAGTTGACATCGCCCCCGCTCTTCTCACATGACACGCAGGTCGCTTCAGGGCCGTAGCGACAGTCATAATCATCGCGCGTCAGCCGCGCCCAGGATCGAGACAGAGATGACGGCCACTGCGACCACCTCGCCCGCCAAAGAGTCCGCCCAGTACGTCGAGACCGTCCTGTGGGTGAAACACTGGACCGACCGGCTGTTCAGCTTCGCCATCACCCGTCCGGCCAGCTTCCGCTTCCGGTCGGGCGAGTTCGTGATGATCGGCCTGCCGCCGCGCGAAGAGCTGGGCGAAAAGAAACCGATCCTGCGCGCCTATTCGATCGCCTCGCCCAGCTTCGCCGAGGAACTGGAATTCTTCTCGATCAAGGTTCCCGACGGCCCCCTGACCTCGCGCCTGCAGCAGATCCAGGTCGGCGACCAGATCCTGCTGGGGAAGAAGCCGACCGGCACCCTGGTGCTGGACGCGGTGCGCCCGGGCAAGCGCCTGTTCCTGTTTGGCACCGGCACGGGCTTGGCCCCGTGGCTGTCGGTCGCCCGCGATCCCGACGCCTATAGTCGCTTCGAGAAGGTCATCGTCTGTCACGGCGTGCGCGAAGTGCAGGAGCTGGCCTATCGCGACCTGTTCACCGCCGAGATCTTCGACGATCCGCTGGTCGGCGATGAGGCGCGGACGCAACTGGTCTACTATCCCACCGTCACGCGCGAACCGTTCGAGCGCCAGGGCCGGTTCACCGACCTGATCCAGAGCGGGCAGCTGTTCCGCGACCTGGGGATCGAGGGCGACCGCTTCGATCCCGAGCATGACCGCGCCATGCTGTGCGGCTCGATGGCCATGATCAAGGACACCGCCGCCCTGCTGGAGGCCCACGGCCTCAAGGAAGGCTCGAACGCCGAGCCCGGCGACTTCGTCATCGAACGCGCTTTCGTCGGCTAGGCATGGCCCCGCCCGGCCTGAAAAACCTCTCCGTCGACGACGCCCGCGGGCGGATGCTGGCCGACGCCGTGTTGCTGGGCGTCGAGACCGTGACCCTGGAGGCGGCCCTGGGCCGGGTGCTGGCCCGGGACGTCACCGCGACCCGCGATCAGCCGCCCTTCGCCGCCTCGGCCATGGACGGCTGGGCCATCCGCCGCAGCGACCTGACGCCGGACGCCCGCTTCAGGATCGCCGGGGAGAGCGCCGCCGGGCGCGCCTATGCCGGCCAGGTCGGCGCGGGCGAGGCGGTCCGCATCTTCACCGGCGCGCCAGTCCCCGCCGGGGCCGATCTGGTGATCATCCAGGAAGAGGCCCGGCGCGACGGCGCGAGCGTGGGCTTCACCGCAGGCGAGACCCCGCGCGCTCATATCCGAGCGGCGGGCGGCGACTTCAAAGCCGGCGACCGCCTTCTGAGCGCGGGCGTTCGGCTCGATCCGTGGCGGCTGTCCCTGGCCGCCGCCGCAGGCTGCGCCACGCTGCAGGTCGCCCGCCGCCCCCGCGTTGTTCTGCTGGCCACCGGCGACGAGTTGGTCCAGCCCGGCGCGACGCCCGCCCCCGACCAGATCTTCGAGTCCGGCTCCATCGCCCTGGCGGCCCTGGTCGAGACCTGGGGCGGATCGGCGACCCGCCTGACCGCAGCGGCCGACAACGCCGAGGCTATCGCCGCAGCGGTAAGCGGGGTCGAGGCCGATCTGATCGTCACCATCGGCGGGGCCTCGGTTGGCGACCATGACCTGGTCAAGCCGGCCATGGCGCGCCTGGGCCTGTCGCTGCGGGTCGAAACCATCGCCGTCCGCCCCGGCAAGCCGACCTGGTTTGGCGTCCTGGCCGACGGGCGACGGGTTCTGGGCCTGCCCGGCAACCCGGCTTCGGCCCTGGTCTGCGCCGAGCTTTTCCTGCGTCCGCTTCTGGCGGCCCTGACCGGACGCGACCCCGCTCCTGTCCTGAACGCCGCCGCCCTCGCCCTCCCCCTGCCGGCCAATGGCTCCCGCGAACACTGGCTGCGCGCGGCCCTGACGACCGATCCCCAAGGGCGAATAGTCGCCACGGCATTCCCCGATCAGGATTCCTCGCTGGTCGGCGTGTTCTCCAGGGCCGATGCTTTAATCCGTCGGCCCGCGGATGCGGTCGCTGCTCTCGTCGGCGACATCGTCGAGGTTCTGCCTCTGGCGCGAGGGTGAACGAGGGGACGGCGACGAATTGTCATGCTAAGCCCGCTTAACTCCGGGTTTCGGCCGGGCGTTTTGAGGCAGAGGTTTTATCCATGGGTCGTGCCGGAAAGATCGCAGCGCACACGCTGCTAGCCTTCCTGGCCTTCCTGGCCGGGCGCGTTCTGGCCGGTGTCACCTCGATCGACATGCACGTTCTGCCCCAGGCGGCCCTGTTCGCCGCCTCGGCCCTGCTGGTTGAACTGGCCCTCCAGGTCGAGCGCGTGCCGTGGCGATTCGTGGCGGCCAGTGACATCTTGCGCCTCGCCCGCTCTGCGCTCGTCACCTGCCTGGTCTTCTCGGCGCTGCTCTGGCTGACCACGTCGCGATTCGAAGGCGCGCGCGCCCTGATCGGCGCCTTCGTGATCCAGGTCTTCCTTCTGGCCAGCCTGCGGGTGGTGCGCCGCAGCCTGCACGAGCGGGTGTTGTTCGAATCGGTGCTGGGCCTGCGCCCCGCCTCGACCCATCCGGCCCTGCCACGGCTGCTGATTGTCGGCGCCGCCGCCGAGGCCGAAGAATTCCTGCGCGCCCCGACCGGGCTGAATGAACGCTACGCCCCCGTCGGCGTGGTCTCGCCGCTGGACAAGGAAACCGGCGACGAACTGCGCGGGGTCTGCGTTCTGGGCTCGATCAACGCCTTTGACGCGGTGCTGGCCCAGCTGCGCGATGGCGGCCTGGCCCCCGCCGCCATCCTGTTCCTGGCCGACAGCCCGATGAGCGCCTTCGGGGCCGAGCGTCTGGGCCGCCTGAAGAGCGAAGGCATGCGCCTGCTGCGCCGTCATGGCGTGGTCGAGATGGGCCATACCGCCACCGCCCTGCGCGAAATCAGCCTCGAGGAACTGCTCAGCCGTCCGCCGGTGCGGCTGGATCCGGAACCGGTTCGCGCCCTGGTCTCCGGCCGTCGGGTTCTGGTCACCGGCGCCGGCGGCAGCATCGGCTCGGAACTCTGCCGACAGATCGCCGCCAGCGGCTGCGCGCAACTGACGATGCTGGACGTCTCGGAGGCCAACCTCTTCCACATCGACCGCGAGATCGGCGAGACCTGGCCCACCCTGCCGCGCCGCGAAGTGCTGTGCGACGTCCGTGACGCCTCGCGGCTGGATCGGGTGTTCGCCGCCGAACGTCCCGAGATCGTCTTCCACGCCGCCGCGCTCAAGCATGTGACCATGGTCGAGAACCATCCTTGCGAAGGCGCCCGCACCAATGTGCTGGGCACCCGCAACGTCGCCATGGCCGCCAGGGCCTTCGGCGCGGCGCACATGGCGCTGATCTCGACCGACAAGGCCGTGGCGCCGACCAGCGTGATGGGCGCGACCAAGCGCGTCGCCGAGGCCCTCGCGCGCCAGTATGGTTCCAGCCACGAGACCCGGGTCAGCATCGTGCGGTTCGGCAATGTGCTGGGCTCGGCCGGTTCGGTGGTGCCCCTGTTCCAGCACCAGATCGCCCGCGGTGGCCCGATCACCCTGACCGACGCCGAGGTCGAGCGGTTCTTCATGACCATTCCCGAGGCCGTGCAACTGGTGTTGCGCGCCGTCGCCCTGTCGACCACCTCGCCCGAGCCCCCGGCCGGGGTCCTGACCCTGGAAATGGGCGAGCCGGTCAAGATCATCGACTTGGCGCGCCGGATGATCGCGCTGCAGGGCCTGGCGCCCGACCGCGACATCGAGATCCGCATCACCGGCCTGCGTCCCGGCGAAAAGCTCACCGAGGTGCTGGTCGACGTCAACGAGACCGCCCGCCCCAAGGCCCCGGGCGTGATCGAGGCGGCGCCCATGACCCCCACGCCGATCATCGAGGCCGAACTGTTGTCCGCCCTGGAAGCCGCCGCCATCGCCGGCGATGAGTTTGGCGTTCGCACGCAGCTGTTCGCCATGGTCGAACGCATTCGCGGGACCGAACTGGCTGTGGCGGCCAAAAAGGCCCGCACGCGGGCCTGACACGGCGCCGTTAGCGGACGGTCTCATGGACGGTGTGGGATTAGGGACCAAACCCTTTTCCGTTCTCCCCGGCGAAGGCCGGAGAGAACGGAAAAAAGAGCCATAAGCTGATCTTGCCAGCGTCCGCTCACGCTCGAAAGCACGCCTTGGCTTCCCGCCCAAAAGCCGACGCCCCGCGTCGCGCCAAGCCTTACATCTCTTGGAGGCTGCAACCTGTCGAGACCGGCGATCGTCTCGCCGGGAGATTTCGGGATGGCTCCCTCCGGCGCGGAGGCGGGGCGTTGCGCCCGGTGCAATACCGCCGTCATCCCGCGCATAAAGCGCGGGATGACGGGCTTTGTTGAGCCGAGCACGGGGATAAACGCCCCTCCATCCCGGCAATGGCGAGGCACAGCTCCGCGATTTCAACACCTTACAACTTTCTCGCGCGAACTTATCCCCGGCGTTCAAACCGCCCGCATAATCAATCTCACCTGACAGCACGGGAAGGGCGCACGTACGGCGACCGTTGCGACTGGCAGGGGTGGTCGAGCGGGTCGCGCCCGTCGGCCGTCGTCGAAGGCCCGGCGGGGTCTGGCGGAGCGTGGACACCCCTCGAGGACCGTCCCGCGTCGAGGCCAGGCCCAGACCGCCGGGAACTCCCCTCGCCGACGACCGATGACGCGCAACAGGCATGGGCTGAAATCGCTCATGCGGTCCAGGGTGCGCCAACACCCTGCCCGTCGGGGGCCTAGCTACCGGAGCGGGTTAAAACCCCGCCAATCCCGGCGATGCTCCCGGATAACGGCTGCGCGGAGCGTTCGTCTTCGTCGAAACGGTATTTATCAAACTCACATCCGGGCGAGGCCCGGACGCTCCGCAGCCCTTCCCATCCCTTCAGCGGGTTTCCGCGTGAAGCAGCGAGGCCGCGCGCCCTTGCCTATTATACACTCGTATAGCAACCTCTCCCCTCAACTCGGGGAACCCTCACATGGCCGCTGCCCAAACCCGCGACGCCGTCATCATCGGCGGGGGCCATAACGGCCTCGTCTGCGCCTTCTACCTGGCCAAGGCCGGGCTGAAGGTCACGATCTGCGAGGCGCGAGGCGTGATCGGCGGGGCGGCGGTGACCGAGGCGTTTCATCCCGGGTTCCGCAATTCGGTGGCCAGCTACACGGTCAGCCTGCTGAGCCCCAGGGTCATCGCCGACATGGACCTGCACGGCCAGGGGCTGAAGATCGTGGAACGGCCGATCTCCAACTTCCTGCCGATCAGCGACACCCGGTATCTGAAGCTGGGCGGCGGGCTGGAGCGCACCCAGGAGGCCTTCCGCCAGTTCAGCCGGCGCGACGCCGAGGTGCTGCCGGCCTATTACGCCATGCTGGACGAAATCGGCGACGTGCTGCGCGACCTGGCCGCCGAGACGCCGCCAAACCTCGGCGACGGTCTCCACGGCCTGCTGCGCGGCGCGCGCCAGGGCACGCGGCTGGCCCTGCTGAGCAAAGAGCGCAAACGCGACCTCTTGGACCTGTTCACCAAGAGCGCCCGCGATTTCCTGGACGGCTGGTTCGAGAGCGACGCGGTCAAGGCCAGTTTCGGCTTCGACGCCGTGGTCGGCAATTTCGCCAGCCCCGACAGTCCGGGTTCGGCCTATGTGCTGCTGCACCACACCTTCGGCGAGGTGAACGGCAAGAAGGGCGCCTGGGGCCACGCCATCGGCGGCATGGGCGCGATCACCCAGGCCATGGCCCGGGCCTGCGAGGCGGCCGGGGTCGAGATCCTGCTCAACGCTCCGGTCGAGGCCGTGCATGTCGAGCCCGGCAAGGACGGCGCCCGGGCGGTGGGCGTGCAACTGGTCGACGGTCGCCAGATCATGGCCCCGATCGTCTCGTCCAACCTCAATCCATCCTTGCTGTACGGCAAGCTGATCGCCCCTTCGGCCCTGCCCCCGGCCTTCGCCAAGGCGATCAAGGGCTACAAGAACGGCTCGGGCACCTTCCGGATGAACGTGGCCCTGTCAGAGTTGCCCGACTTTACCTGCCTGCCCGGCAAGGCCGTCGCCGAGCACCACCAGTGCGGCATCGTGATCTCGCCGACCCTGGACTACATGGACGAGGCCTATCGCGACGCCAAGGCGTTCGGGATTTCCAAAAAGCCGATCGTCGAGATGCTGATCCCCTCGACCCTGGACTCCACCCTGGCCCCGCCCGGACAGCACGTGGCCAGCCTGTTCTGCCAGCAGTTCGCCTGGGACCTGCCCGACGGCCGCTCGTGGGACGACGAGCGCGAGGCGGCGGCCGACCTGATCATCGACACCGTCAATGACTGGGCGCCGAACTTCAAGGCCTCGGTCGTGGGCCGGATGATCCTGTCGCCCGTGGATCTCGAACGGAAGTTCGGCCTGGTCAACGGCGACATCATGCACGGCCACATGTCGCTGGATCAGCTGTGGGCGGCGCGGCCGATCCTAGGCCACGCCAGCCACCGCGGGCCGCTGAAGGGCCTCTATATGTGCGGCGCCGGCTGCCATCCGGGCGGCGGGGTCTCGGGCAATCCCGGCCGCAACGCCGCGCGCGAGATCCTGCGCGACAAGGACTTCGTCACGGCGCTGAAGCTGTCGGCGGTGGGGCGATGAGGGCCGTGCGACTGGCCCCCTCCGCGCCTGCGGCGCTCCTCCCCCGGAGGGGGAAGATGAAGGTCGGCGCGTTTCATCTTCCCCCTCCGGGGGAAGACGGCTGCGCAGCAGCCCGTAGGGGGCCCGTGCGATGACCGACCCGCAATCAGACTGGGGCCTGCCCGGCTGGATCTACGGCAATGACCGGTTCTTCAAGGAGGAGCAGGACAGGATCCTGCGGCCCTCGTGGCAGATCGTCTGCCATCTGAATGACATCCCCAAGGCCGGCGATTTCCACACCCTGGACTTCGTCGGCGAAAGCCTCGTGGTCATCCGCGCCCGGGACGGCGGCGTGCGGGCCTTCACCAATGTCTGCCGCCATCGGGGCGCGCGGCTGGTGGACGGGCCCAGCGGCCACTGCGCGCGGCTGATCTGCCCCTATCACGCCTGGACCTATGACCTGGACGGCCGACTGATCGGTGTGCCGTTCCGCGACGAATACCCCGCCCTGGACATGGACAGGCAGGGCCTGGCCAGGGTGGAGGTCGAGGTCTGGCGCGGCTTCGTCTTCACGCGCCTGGAGGGCGAAGGCCCGTCTGTCGCCGAGATGATGGCCCCCTACGACCACGAGGTCGCGCCCTATCGCTTCGAAGACCTGCAGCCCTTCGGCCGGGTCACCCTGCGGCCGCGCGCGGTGAACTGGAAGAACATCAGCGACAACTATTCGGACGGCCTGCACATCCCGATCGCCCATCCGGGACTGACCCGGCTGTTCGGCAAGGGCTATGGCGTCGAGGCCGAAACCTGGGTCGACAAGATGTGGGGGCAACTGATCGACGAGCCGTCGAACAACCCCTCTGAACGGCTCTATCAGGACCTGCTGCCTGACGTGCCGCACCTGCCGCCGGAGCGCAAACGGCTGTGGACCTATTTCAAGCTGTGGCCGAACTTCGCCTTCGACATCTATCCCGACCAGGTGGACTTCATGCAGTTCATCCCGGTCTCGGCCACCCAGACCCTGATCCGCGAGATCGCCTACGCCCTGCCCGACGATCGCCGGGAGATGAGGGCCGCGCGCTATCTCAACTGGCGCATCAATCGTCAGGTCAATACCGAGGACACCGAACTGGTCGCCCGGGTGCAGGCGGGCATGGCCTCGCGCAGCTTCTCGGCCGGGCCGCTGGCCAGCACGGAAGTTTCGCTCCGCAGCTTCGGCCGCAAGATGCGAGCGCTCATTCCAGAAGCGCGGCTGGACCGGCCGCCCACGGGATGGTGATGCGCGCTTTCCTCCCTTCCCCCTCGATGGGGGAAGGGTCGGGGATGGGGGTGACGCGGCGGTGGCGGCTGAACCGCCCTATCACCCCCACCCAACCCTCCCCCATCAAGGGGGAGGGCTAAGATCATGCGCGCCGCCTTCACCCGCGAGACCGCCGATGTCCGCCGTCAAGCCCTGGTGTCGGCCGCCGAGGCGGTCCTGGCCCGGGATGGCGTGGCCGGCGCTTCGGTGCGGAGCATCTGCGCCGAAGCCGGCGTGTCGCCAGGTCTGCTGCGTCACTATTTCGACGGCGTCGACGCCCTGATCGCGGCGGCCTATGAGGCGGTGGGCCAGAGGATCGAGGCGGCGTTGGAGGCGGCGGTCGCGGCGGCGGGTCGCGATCCCAAGACCCGGATCACCGCCTATCTGACCGCCAGTTTCGCGCCGCCGGTGCTGGACCCGCAACTGCTGGCGACCTGGATCGCCTTCTGGAGTCTGGTGAAGACCAGCCCGACGATCGGCGCGATCCACGCTGCGGGCTACGCCGCCTATCGGGCGCGACTGGAGGGTTTGCTGGTCGATTGCGGCGTGGCTCAGACCCGGCTGGCCGCCGTAGCCCTGACCGCCATGGTCGACGGTCTGTGGCTGGAACTGTGTCTGGACGCTACAGCTTTCACGCCCGCCGAAGCGGCCTCGATCGCCGAGACCGTCCTGGCGGGCTGGCTGAACTAAGCTGCCGTCTGATGGCTGACGATGCTGCGACCCCAGCTGGCGCGGCGGGCTTCGGGTTCCGAAACCTGAACCTTGGCCGTCTTGCCCTGGGTGCGCATGTGACGGGCCAGCATCTCGGCGACGGCCTGGGCCTCGGCCTGGCAGGACCAGGAGCCGATCAGGTCGGGCGCGTCGTTCCAGGTCACATGCCAGACGCCGGAAACGGGACGGACGTAATAGGTGTGCTCGGCAGCCATGTGGAACTCCTTGACCCAACCAGGGTATGCTTACCGGGCCGTTATGACAGGTGTCTCATCGCGGCGCCGCAAATTTTCGCTGCAATGCACAATGCATGTCCCGGGCCAGGGATCCGCCGCCTAGTCCTTCACCACCACGCCGCCCTTCATCACCTTGGCCACCGAGGAGAGTGTGGCGATGTCCGCCAGCGGGTCGCCGGCCACGGCGATCAGGTCGGCATAGCACCCCGCGGCCGCGCAGCCGACCTGGCCGGTCTTGCTCATCAGGGCCGCCGCCACCGTGGTCGCCGACTGGATCGCCTGCATCGGCGTCATGCCGTACTTGACCATATAGGGCATCTGCCGGGCGTTATCCCCGTGCGGAAAGACGCCGGCGTCGGTGCCGTAGGCGATCTTGACCCCGGCCTTCACCGCCTTGCGGAAACCCTCGCGCTGGGCGTCGGTGGTCTCGCGGTTCTTGCGCAACATGCCTTCGGGCCAGTGGTGCTCGGTTCCATAGGCGTCGATGAAGTCGCCGTTATAGACATCGGCGACCAGCCAGGCGCCCTTGGCCTTCATCAGGGCGATGCCCTCATCGTCGATCAGCGAGCCGTGCTCGATCGAGCGCACCCCGGCCCGCACCGCGACCTTGATCCCCTCGGCGCCGTGAGCATGGGCGGTGGCGTAGGTCCCGCGCTTGGCGGCTTCCTCGACAGCGGCGCGGATCTCGTCCTCGGAAAGCTCCAGCTGGCCCGGCTCGGTGCCCTCGGTCAGGACCGCGCCGGTGGCGATCAGCTTCAGGAAGTCTGCGCCATGCACCAGGATGTCATGCGCCTTGCGATGGGTGTCGGCGGCGTCCTCGACCACCCCGCGCCGCATCTCGGCCGGAATGCCGACATCGGCGGCGATGCCGGTGATCTCGCCGCCGCCGCCGGGCGCGGTGATATAGGCCCCGGCCACCGACATGCGCGGGCCGGGCACGAAGCCCTTGTCGATCGCGTCGCGCAGGGCGACGTCGCCGAACGCCCGCCACGTGCCGACGTCGCGCACGCTGGTGAAGCCGGCCATCAGGGTCACCCGCGCATGGGCCGCGCCGATATAGGCCTGCTGGGCGGCCGTGGTCAGCAGCGGCTGGGCGATATTGTCGGTCTGCTCCTCATCGACGAGGTGGGTGTGCATGTCGATCAGACCGGGCAGAACGGTCAGACCCGACCAGTCCAGCACCGGTCCGTCGGCGGGCGCCTGACTCCAGGGGCCCACCGCCACGACCCGCTCGCCTTCGATCCGGATCAGCTGATTGGTCAGCACCTTGCCGGCCCCGGTGTCGATCAGCTTGCCGGCATGGACATAGGTCGGCTTCCCCTGGGCCTGAGCCGCCAGCGGCGACAGGATGGCGAGGCCAGCGGCCGCGAACGTGGCAAGACGAGTGAACAAGGCTTCTACTCCGGGGCGTCCAGAACGGCGACGCGCTTCATCAACAGGTGGATGGGCAGGCCCGCCAGCAGCAGGATCACGCCCCACAGAGTGGCCTGGCCGCCGGCGCCATAGAGGGTCCAGCCCGCATAAACCGCCGCGATGATCGCCACCAACGTCAGGGCGACCGAGGCGTCCATGCGTCCGCGCATCTGCAGGCGCAGGGCGGCCAGGGCGCAGAACAGATAGGCAAACAGCGAGGCCGCCGTCGCCAGCAGGGCGATAAAGGTGAAAAGCTCGGCCATGGACTTGGCGTAGTTCAACATCACCAGGCCGGTGAGCAAGGCGCTGGACAGGATGTGGGCCCGCACCGGCGTACCGCGCCTGGACGTCTTGGCCAGGAAGGCTGGAAAGACGCCGCCCCTAGCCATGGCGTAGGGCAGTTCGCCCTGCAGCAGCACCCAGCCATTGAGGGCTCCGAAAGCGCTGATCGCCGCAAAGCCCGCGAGAACGAGGCGCGCATCGCCGCCGCCATGCAGGCCCACAAAGTCGGCGAACGGCGCGTTGGAGCCCTTGAGAACATCGGGCGGGGTCAGCAGCACCACCGCCGAGCAGACGACCAGATAGATCACCCCCGTGAACGCCGTGCCCACCAGGGTGGCGCGGGGAATGGTGCGCTCGGGATCATGGACCTTCTCGGCCGGCACGGTGGCCGATTCCAGGCCCAGCAGGGCCCAGAGGGTCAGGGTGGCGGCCGAGGTGATCCCGACCGGGCTCAAGTCTGAAAGATGCAGCGGCGTCACGGCGCCGCCACCGGTCCGGCCGAGGATCACGAAGGCCAGGACCATCACCACCAGAAGCGGGATGAGTTTGAGAACCGTGGTGACGACCTGCAATCGTCCGGCGGAGCGCGCACCGTAGCAGTTCAGGGCCGTCAGTCCCCAGACCAGGATCACGGTCATGGTGGCATGAAGGCCAGGGATCGTGGCGATCTGCGGAAAGAAGACGGAGAGATAGCTGACCGTGCCCGTGGCGATCGCGGCGTTGCCGACCCACAGAGAGATCCAGTAGCTCCACGCCACCATGAAGCCGGCCGTGGGCCCGAACGCCTCTTGGGTATAGGCATAGGGACCGCCCGCCTTGGGGAAGGTCCTGGCCAGCCGCGCAAAGACGAAGGCCAAACACAGGGCGCCGGTGATCGTGAGAACCCAGCCCACCACGGCATTCCAGCCATAGGGTGCCAGGGAGGCGGGCAGCATATAGACGCCCGACCCGATCATGTTGCCCACAACCAGGGCCACGCACATCCAGAAGCCCAGCGGACGCGCCGTTGCTGTTTTCACCTCGACATCCCCCAAGTCCGATTTCCCCAGCCAGTGGGAGGTCGAAACAGAAAGGGGCGGCTCCGGCGAGCCGCCCCACACCGTTCTAGAACTTGCGGCCGACCTTCAGGCCCACGGTCCGGGGCTGGTTGGGCGTAATGTAGACTTGGGATCCGCAGACGCTTTCGGCGCATTCGGCATAGCGGTTAAGACTGGCCCGCTTGTCGGTGAGGTTCTTGATATAGACCGACATCGACCAGTCATCCCGCGTCACCCCGCCCGACAGGTCCACCAGGGTGTAGCCGGACTGACGGCCGATGATGCTGCGCTCCTCAAGCCGCAGATCTGTCCAGTTGCCGGTCTGATACACAGCCGAGGCCTGCAGATAGGACTCATAGGGACCCAGATCGAATTCGTATCGCGCCGTCAGGTTGGCCTTGAATTTCGGCGTCACCGGCAGGACCGTGCCGTCCGGCGCCTGCGGCGTGGCGCAGGTGGTGATCGGATTGCCCGAAGCGTCCGTGACGCCGCAATAGTTGGCCGTCAGCTTGGCGTCGGTATAGGTCGCTCCGGCGTTGATCGTGAAGCCACGCGCCACCGCCAGGGTGACGTCGCTTTCCAGACCCTTGATGCGCGCCTGGTTGGCGTTCTTGATCTCGGTCAGGCCGTTGGCGCCCAGGATTGAGAACTGGAAGTTCTTCCAGTCCTCAAGGAAGGCCGCGCCGTTCCAGCGGATGCGGTTCTCCATCCAGCTGGTCTTCCAGCCGAACTCGTAGTTCTTCAGATAGTCGGCCTGATAGGGCGGCAGAGTGGATCGGCGATTGATGCCACCCGGCCGGAAGCCCTCGGAATAGGTGACATAGGCCAGCTTGGTGTCGTCGAACTTGTAGGTGACGGTGACCTTGGGCACGTGGCCCGTTTCCTTGACCCGCTTGTCGAGATTGGTGCACGGCGCGCCATTGACGCCGCCTGAGCGGAAGCAGGCGCGCTCGCCCGTGCCGCCATAGCCCGTGCCGTAGCCGTAGAAGCCCTCCAGCGAGTTGTCGGACTTGAAGAACCGCACCCCTGCCATGGCCGTCAGCTTGGGCGTGATGTCGAAGGTCGCCTCGCCGAACGCGGCATAGTCACGGTCGATCCGTTGCTGAGCCGTCAACCAAATGGTGTCGCTGTAGCCCGGCACCTCAATGTCGGCGCTGATGCCGTCGATCTTGTAGCGCTGGGTGATGCCGTGCTGCTGGCGCTGATAGAACAGGCCGCCGATAAAGCGCAGGCGCTTGTCATCCGGTGTCGCGATCCGGAACTCGTGGCTTTCCTTTTTGTAGGCGTCGTGACCGGTGATGTACTGCGACGGGTTGGCCAGACCGCCCGTGTCGTTGGTCCAGTAGAAGCCGTAGCCGACCTGATCGTAGAAGTACGAATAGTCGGAATAATCCTGCCGGGTGTCGACATCGCGCTTCAGGAACGAGCCGGCATAGGTGACGTCGAGATTGGCGATCTGCCCCTCGATGGTCAGGGCCGCTTGGGTCCACTTGTCATCCGAAGCTTCCGGATAGAAGTGGCTGACCTTCAGGTCGCCGATCTTGGGATCATAAGCGAAGATGCCGCTGGTCTTGGTGCGCTGACCCATGACCGAAGGCGTGATCACCCAGTTGTCGCCCAACTCGACCCGCAAGGCCGCGCGACCGCCGCGGGTGCTGGCGCCGTTGTAATTGTCGCTGGCGGTTCCGGCGTTGCTGATCGTCAGATCATCGCTGGGATCATCCGTACCGCGACCATAGGTGCGCGTGCCGACGACATTGTCGATATAGCCGGCGGTTTCCTCGTTCCAGCCGACCAGGCGCACCGCGACGGTGTCCGACAGCGGCAGATTGACGAAGGCTTCCTCGACATGACCCATGTCGTCGCCATCGATCTGATTGACCTCGACATCGACGCCGGCCGAGAAGCCCGCCGTGCTGGGCTTGTTGGTGATGATGCGCAGCGTGCCGGCCTGGGAACTGGCGCCGTACAGCGTGCCTTGCGGGCCCGCCAGGGCCTCGACCCGGGCGATGTCATAGACGTGGATGTCCAGCGCGCCCTGGATGGTGCTGATCGGTTGCTCGTCCAGATAGACGCCGACGCTGGGCAGCGAGCCGGAGTGATTGCCATCGCCGCCGCTGGCCACGCCGCGCATATAGACCTGACCAAAGCCCGGCCCCGCGGTCGTGAACGACACGCTGGGCAGGTATTTCACATAGTCGACGAAGCTGGAGATCTGGAGCTGTTCAAGCTTGGCCTCGCCCAGGGCCTGGATGCTGACCGGCACGTCTTGCAGGTTTTCAGAGCGCTTCTGGGCGGTGACCACCACCTCTTCCAGCGCGACCGCCTGCTGGGCCCGGGCCGCCACGTTGGTCAACATGGTCGAGGCCAGCAAGGCGGCGGAATAAACGCCCGCCCGTCTTAGAGTTTTTGTCGCCGACGCCATGATTGTTCCCCGCACGATTTAAGGGAACGATGTTCAGCCGGGGCAGACGCGGCGGCAAGTTTGAAACGCCTGTTCCGGATCAAATCCGCTGACTGTTGCAGAAATGGCAAGCTTTCATGACGGTGTTCAAATTCTGGGCGCAAGCGGGTAGCTGGCGAGACATTCGCCCAATGCCTGCTTGAGGGGACCCAGGTTCGATTCGAAATTTTGCCAATGCTCGACGGCGTCCTTGAAGATCGGCTGCCGCACCTGCTCTGAACTGGCCGTGCGAACCGCGCGGTCATTTTCGTGAAAGCTCAGACAAGCCGGCTCGAATGACAAACCGCAGTGGTCGAGCAGGGCGCGAATTTCCCGCTCGGGATCGGCGATCATCGCCTCATAGATCACCCGGTGAACCCGTCCTGGCAGCACCGTGTCGAAGTGATCCATCAGGGCGACATAGTCGGCATAATATCGCCCGATGTCGGTCAGGTCATAGCTGAAGGCCTGGCCCCGCGCGAAGTGCTGCTTGAACCCCGAAAAGCAGCAGCCCAGCGGATGGCGCCGAGCATCGATGATCCTGGCCTTGGGCAGGATCAGATGGATCAGGCCCGTATGGGCGAAGTTGTTGGGCATCTTGTCGATGAAGAACGGCCGGTCGGTCTTGCGCTGCACCCGGGTGCGCTCGAGATACTCCTCGCCCAGCTCGCATAGGGCCTCTGGTGACAGTTCGGCGAGGATTTCCGGATAGGTCGAGTCGGCGCGGCGGTTGGCCTTACCGCCCAGGCGTCGGGCCATGACGATCAGGTCGGGCAACTCCATGGTGCCCTCCACCTGACTGTGGCTGGCCAGGATCTGCTCGATCAGGGTCGAGCCCGAACGCGGCAGGCCGACCACGAAGATCGGATCCGGCGCCGGGCAGCCCTGCCCCGCCGTGGCGGCCAACAGGGCCTGCGTGAACACCGCCTTCGAACGCGCCACGTCGACGTGATTTTCCTCAGGATCATAATCCACCTGGGTCCGGCGGATCGCCGCGCCCCTGGCGTAATGATCGAAGGACTCGGCATAGAGCTTGGCGTCCTCCAGCGCCTTGCCCAGGGCGTAGTGCAGGTGCAGTCGGTCATCGTCCGACAGCTCGGGCTGCTCCAGTCCGGCGGCCATGGCGGCGCGGTCGGCGGCGTCGAACTTGACGGTCTTCAGATTGGCCAGGCTCCACCAGGCCTCGCCCAGGCCGGGGGCCAGTTCCAGACATTTGCGATAGGCGGCGATGCAATCGGCCTGGCGGCCCACGGTCTTGAGGGCGTGGCCATAGCTCATCCAGCCCTTGGGCTGATTGGGGTACTCGGCCAGCATCGGCTCATAGAGGCCGATGGCGGTCTCGTATTCGCCCAGCCGCGACAGGATCGCGGCGCGCAGATTGGCGTAACCCGGATGACGCGGATCGCGATCGGTCAGGCGCTCGATCTGGGCCAGGGCCTCGGCGGACTTGTTCTGGCGATACAGCATGGTCGCCAGATTGTGCCGGGCGGCGGCGAAGCCGGGAGCGATCTCCAGACAGCCGACCAACAGCCGCTCGGCGTCTTCATAGCGTCCCAGCCGCGCGCCCGTCTCGGCCAGCATACGCAGGGCGGCGATGTCGGCGGGGTGATCGGCGAGGTGATCACGCAGCAACTGCTCGGCCACGCCCAGCTGGTTGTCGATCAGGGCGGCGGCGGCGGCGATCAGGGCCGGGTCGCGGGTCGAGGCGCGCAGTTGCTGGGCCAGGGCCTTTTCCGCACCCGCCGTGTCGCCCAGCAGATCCAGTCCTTCCGCCAGGCCTCGCCAGGCCTCACCGGCCAGCGGGGCCAGCGTCACCGTCCGCTGGAAGGCGGCGACCGCCTCGACGGTGCGGCCCAGATCGGCCAGGATCAGACCCAGCTCCAGCTGGGCTTCGGCCAGACCGGGCAAGGCCTTGGCCAGCGGCGCGACGACGGCCAGCGCGCGCCCCGGATCGCCATCCAGACGGCAGGCGGCGGCCAGCACCACCGTCGTCTCGGCATGACGAGGGACGGCTTCGAGGATGGCCTCGGCTTGCTGACGCGCCAGAACCGGATCGCGGTCCAGCAGACGCCGGGCATGGTCGAGCGCCGTGGCGAGACCGCCTTGGGCCTGGGTGGTCTGGGAACTCATCGGGCGAGGAGATCGGCGCGCGCGGGGGAAGTCAATTCGAGACGCCTCAAAGCCGGTCCCGCAGCGCATACCAGCTCAAACCCGCCACCGTCAGCGGCCAGCGCAGCAGCCGACCGCCCGGAAACGGCGGCGTCGGCAGGCGCGACAAGAGCTCGACCCCCGCCGTCTGGCCCAGGGCCGCGTCGGCCAACAGCCTGCCGACATAGGGCGCCAGCATCACCCCCTGCCCCGAATAGCCGGCCGCCACCCGCACGCCCGGCGCGACCTCGCCGACAAACGGCACGCGGTTCATCGTGATACCCAGGGTCCCGCCCCAGGCGTGGCTGATCTTCACGCCGGCCAACTGTGGATAGACCTTCAGCATGTGCCGTCGCACGAAGCCGGCGATATCGGACGGAAAGCCCGGGCGGTAGTTCTCGCCGCCCCCGAACAGCAGCCGGCCGTCGGGCGTTTTGCGGAAGTAGTTCACGACAAAGCGGCTGTCGGACACCGCCGCGTCGGAGACGATGATCTGGCCGGCCAGATCGCCCAACGGCTCGGTGGTCAGGATGAAATTGTTGATCGGCATGACCCGCGCCTGGGCCCGGCCCGACATCCGGTCCAGACTGCCGTCGCCGCTGATGATCAGTTGATCGCAGAGCACGCGGCCGCGCGCGGTCTCGACGACGACCTTGCCGCCCGCGCGTCGCCAGGCTGTGGCGCGACTGTGCTGATGGACCACCGCGCCGCCGGCCATCGCCGCTCGGGCCAGACCCAGGGCCAGGTTCAGCGGATGCAGGTGTCCACCACCCTGGTCGACCAGACCGCCGTGATAGACGTCGGCCCCCAGATCCTGGGCCAGGTCTGCGGTCCCGATCAGCGACAGGCCTTCATAGCCATAGCGCCGGACCATGTGCTCGATATGGGCCGCATCCTCGGCCTCGCCGCCCGGGCGGTGGCGGGCGTGGATCATGCCGGGCTTCAGATCGCAGGCGATGGCGTGATCGGCGATCGTCGCATGCAGGTGCGCGCGGGCGTCCTCGGCCAAACGCCAGAGGGCCATGGCGTCGTCGTTGCCCACGGTCTTTTCCAGCCAGGTCTGCTCACGCCGCTGACCGGGGTGGATCTGGCCACCGTTGAGGCCAGAGGCGGCGGACCCGACGGTGTTGGCTTCCAGCACAATCACCGAGACGCCGCGCTGGGCCAACTCGAGCGCCGCGCCCAGACCGGTGTAGCCGGCCCCGATAACGCAGACATCTGCGCAGGCGTCGCCGGCCAGGGGCGGCAGGTCCGGAAAGGGTGTGGCGGTGTCGGCGTACCAAGAGTTCAGCCCGGCCATCACTGGCCCCCTCCGCGCTGACGCGCTCCTCCCCCGGAGGGGGAAGATGACATCATCCGCCCCCTCTGGGGGCGGACGGCTGCGCAGCAGCCCGGTGGGGGCAAGTGATCCCCCTCAAACATTCAGCAGCAGGAACTCCCGCTCCCACGGGCTGATGGTGCGCATGAAGGTCTCGTACTCGTTCCGCTTCACGCCGTCATAGGCCTGACAGAAGACCGGACCCAGGATGTCGACCAGCGGCTGGCAGGCCTCAAGCAGTGCGAGGGATTCCGTGAGACTGCGCGGCAGTTCGACGCCGCGGACGCTGGCGTCGGTGTCGTTGGGCGCGGTCGGCGTCAGCTTGTCGACCATACCCAGATAGCCCGCCGCCAATGTCGCGGCGATGGCGAGATAGGGATTGGCGTCAGAGGAAGGAATACGGTTTTCCAGCCGGCGATTGGCGGGGTTGGAGGGCGGCACGCGCAGGCCGCAGGTGCGGTTGTCATAGCCCCACTGGGTATTGACCGGAGCGCCCGAGCCCTTGGCGATCCGACGGTAGGAATTCACGTAGGGCGCGAGGATCGCCATGATCGCCGGCAGATAGACCTGTTGGCCGGCGATGAAGCCGTGGAACAGTTCCGTCTCCTCGCCGGTCTTGGGATCGGAGAAAAGATTGTTCCCGTCCTTGTCGACGATCGACTGGTGCACATGCATGGCGCTGCCGGGCTCGTTGGCCATCGGTTTGGCCATGAAGGTGGCGTAGATCTCGTGCTCCAGCGCCACCTCGCGGATGGTGCGCTTGAACATGAACACCTGATCGGCCAGTTCCAGCGGATGGCCGTGGCGCAGATTGATCTCCATCTGGGCCACGCCGCTCTCGTGGATCAGGGTGTCGATCTCCAGCCCCTGGCGTTCGGAATATTCGTACATGTCCTCAAACAGCGCATCGAACTCGTTGACCGCGCTGATCGAATAGCCCTGCCGTCCGGTCTCGGGGCGACCGGACCGACCGACGGGCGGCTTCAGCGCATAGTCGGGGTCGGGATTCTTCTCGACGAGATAGAACTCGATCTCCGGCGCGACGATCGGGTTCCAGCCCTTCTCTTCATACAACGCCAGAACCCGGCGCAGCACCTGCCGCGGGCTTTGCTCAACGGGGCGGCCGTCGGGATGGAAAGCGTCGTGGATCACCTGGGCGGTCGGATCCTGGGCCCAGGGCACCGCAGCCAGGGTGGCGAAGTCGGGGGTCAGGACGATGTCGGTGTCGGCCTGCACCGAATTGACCGTGCCCTCGAACTCCGGGAAGTCACCGGTGATGGTCTGGTAGAAGACCGCCAGGGGCAGGTTCATTGACGGCGTGCCCAGGAATTTGCGCACCGGCATGATCTTGCCGCGCGCCACCCCGGCCAGATCGGGCACGACGCACTCGATCTCCTCGATGTTCTGGCGGGCGAACCAGGCCTCGGCCTCCTCCAGCGAGAAGACGCCGCGGTTGACCCGCTGGTCGGGCTTGGCCTTCTTGTGCTTGGGCTTCATGACACGCTCTCGGGCTTCAGGGCCCGCAGCACGGGCTCGGCCTCGTCCAGCGCCTTGCGGATGATCGCCACCAGATCATCGATCTGGGCGTGGGTGATGATTAGCGGCGGGCAGCAGACAATGGTGTCGCGGATGCCACGCACCATCAGGCCGTTGGCGATGCAGCGATCGCGGACGATCGGCCCGGCCTCGCCCTCCTTGTCGAGAAAGCGATGGTTGGTCCCCTTTTCGCGGACGATCTCGACGGCGCCGATCAGGCCCAGGGAGCGGGTCTCGCCGACCAGCGGATGGTCGTTCAGCGTCGCCAGGGCCTTGGCCAGATAGGGGCCGGTGTCCTCGCGCGTGCGCTCGACCAGGCCTTCGCGCTCCATGATCTCGATGTTGTTCAGCGCCACGGCGCAGCAGGTCGGGTGGCCCGAATAGGTGAAGCCGTGGATGAAATCCCCGCCCTTCTCCTTCATCTCGGCGACGATGAAGTCGGCCACGCCCACGGCGCTGATCGGCAGGTAGCCGGACGACAGACCCTTGGCCATGGCGATCATGTCGGGCTTGACGCCATAGTGCTGGTGGCCGAACCACTGGCCCAGGCGCCCAAAGCCGCAGATCACCTCGTCGCAAACAAACAGGATGCCGTACTTGCGGCAGACCGCCTCGACGGCGGGCCAGTAGCCGTCGGGCGGAATGATCACCCCGCCGGCGCCCTGAACCGGCTCGCCGATGAAGGCCGCGACGTTTTCGGGGCCGACCTCGAGGATCCTGTCCTCGATTTCCTTGACCGCCCGATCACGGAAGGCGGCCGGATCCTCGCCGAAGCCCTCGCCGAATTGATAGGGCTGCATGACGTGCTCGACGCCCGGGATCGGCAGGTCGCCCTGGGCATGCATGTGCTTCATGCCGCCCAGCGAGACGCCGGCCACGGTGGAGCCGTGATAGGCGTTCCAGCGGCTGATGAAGATCTTGCGCTGCGGCTGTCCCTTGATCTTCCAGTAATGGCGGGCCAGGCGGAAGACCGTGTCATTGGCCTCGGACCCCGACGAGTTGAAGAACACGTGGGTCAGGTTACCGCCCATCTTCTCGGCGATCTTGGCGGCCAGCTGGATCGGCGGCGGCGAGGCCGTCTTGAAGAAGGTGTTGTAGTAGGGCAGCTCCAGCATCTGGTCATAAGCCGTCTGGGCCAGTTCCTGACGGCCATAGCCGACGTTCACGCACCACAGGCCCGCCATGCCGTCGAGGATCTGGTGGCCTTCGCCGTCGTGGATATAGACCCCGTCAGCCCGGGTGATGATGCGGCTGCCGCCCAGTTCCTGCTGCAGCTTGTAGTCGGTCTGGGCCGGCAGGTGGTGCGCCAGGTCCAGGCGCTTGAGCTCGGCGATGTCGTGGTTGCGGATCGGGACGGTCATTGGGCTTGGTTCCTGGACGATTTCGTTTCTTGCCCCCTTCCCCCTTTGATGGGGGAAGGGCTGGGGATGGGGGTGACAGACGTTCAGGTCATGGCGCGGCCGCGCTGAAGCCCGCCGACGCTGTCACCCCTCCCCCTCCCCCATCAAGGGGGAGGGACGAGATTTGCTCTCCGCGAAGCGCCTGTCCGAAAAGCTGGAAGAAGATCTGCGACTGCGGGTTCTGCTCGGGCCTCCACTCGGGGTGCCATTGCACGGCCAGCAGCGGCGCGCCATTGATCCTGGCCGAGACCGCCTCGACCACGCCATCGGGTGCGCGGGCCTCGACGGTCAGGCCCTCGCCCAGCCGATCGACACCCTGATAGTGGACCGAGTTGACGACGGCGCCGGCTGCGCCAAACGCCGTGGCCAGCACGCCGCCGGGCGTCAGATCGACCGGATGCAGGTGCTCGAACATGCCGTTGAAGTCGACATCATCCGGCGCATGATGGGCCAGCAGATCGGCGCTGGCCGCCATGTCGCGCCTCAGGCTGCCGCCGAACGCGACATTGATCTCCTGAAAGCCCCGACACACCCCGAACACCGGCCGGCCCAGATCCAGCATGGCCTTGATCAGGTCGCTGGTCGTGGTGTCGCGGGCTGGATCGAACGGGCCCGGCGCATCGCCGATCTCCTCGCCATAAAGAACCGGATCCAGGTTCGACGGACTTCCCGTCAGCATCAGCCCGTCGAGCCGCGCGGCGACTTCGGAGGCCTTCATCAGGTCGGGCATGGACGGCACCAGCAGAGCGGCGGCGTCGGCATAGCGCATCGTCGCGGCGACATAGCGGTTCATTACCGCCTGGGCCGCTTCGATCCCGACAGTGCGGGTGCAGCAGATGATGCCTGCGACGGGACGGGTCATGGCTGCCCCCTCCCCTGGCCCCCTCCTGACCGCTTCGCGGTCGTCCTCCCCCATAGGGGGAAGATGAGGTCGGCGCATTTCATCTTCCCCCTATGGGGGAGGAGGGCCGCAGGCCCGGAGGGGGCAAGTGCGAAGGTCACGACAACAGCACCGCCGGCGAACAGGCATGCCAGCACAGCCACACGACTTCGCCCAGCTTGAAGTCCTCCTGATCCCAGCGGGTCAGGTTGGAGCGATGGACCTTGACCCGGCGACCGCCGGCGATCTCGACCTCATAGACCGAAGAGCCGCCCAGATAGGCTTCGTGGCGGATCGTCCCGGCGACGGCGTTGGCGCCCTTGGGCGCATCGCCCAGATTGGGCGGCTCGTCCCCCTCGAGCTTCTTGTGCAGCTCGATCTTCTCGGGCCGGATCGCCGCCCAGACCGTGCCGCCGCGGGGACCGGTGACGCCATGGTCGAGGAAGATGTCGATGGGCAGGTCCGGCGACTTGATCACGGCATGGCTGGGCTCGTCGACCGCCAGCACGCCCTCGAACAGGTTCACGCTGCCGATGAAGTCGGCCACAAAGCGGCTGTTGGGGAATTCGTACAGGTCGCTGGGCGTCGCCACCTGTTTCAGCACGCCCCGGTTCATCACAGCGCAGCGACTGGCCAGGGCCAGCGCCTCGTCCTGATCGTGAGTGACCATGATGAAGGTGATGCCCACCTTCTCCTGCAGGGTGCACAGCTCGGTGCGCATCTGCTCTCGCAGCTTGGCGTCCAGGGCCGACAAGGGCTCGTCCAGCAGCAGCACGCGGGGCCGCTTGATCAGGGCCCGGGCCAGGGCGACGCGCTGGCGCTGACCGCCAGACAGCTGGTCAGGCTTGCGTTCGCCCAGACCGCCCAGTTGCACAAGTTCCAGCGCCTCCTCGACCCGGCGCTTGATCTCGGCGGCGGGCGTGCGGTCGACCTTCAGGCCATAGGCCACATTGTCGGCCACCGTCATGTGCGGGAACACCGCATAGGACTGGAACACCATGTTCACCGGCCGCTTGTTGGGCGGCACGTGCGAGATGTCCTGACCGTCGATCAGGATCCGCCCCTCGGTCGGGGTATCGAAGCCGGCCAGCATCCGCAGCAGGGTGGTCTTGCCGCAACCCGACGGCCCCAGCAGGGAAAAGAACTCGCCCTCCTCGACGCTGAGCGACACGTTGTCGACGGCCACCATCTTGCCGAAGCGCTTGGTGACCTTCTCGAAGGTGATGATGGGTTGGGTCACGACTTGTCTCCCCCATGGCCCGCCGTCGCGGCCGTATTGCCCTGCAGCTTCAGCGCCGCCGCCGTCAGGATCACCGTCAGCACGATCAGGATGGTCGAGGCCGCATTGACCTCGGGCGTCACCGAGAAGCGGACCATCGAATAGACCTTCACCGGGAAGGTCACGGTGTCGGGCCCGGCTGTGAAGAAGGTGATGACGAAGTCGTCCAGGCTGAGCGTGAAGGCCAGCAGGGCGCCGGCAACCAGGGACGGCGCCATGTGCGGCAGGATCACGTCCTTGATCGTCCGCCACTCCCCGGCGCCCAGATCGCGGGCCGCCTCCTCCATCTCGCGATTGAAGCTGGTCATGCGAGCCCGCACCACCACCGCCACGAACGGGAACGAGAACGAGACGTGCGAGATGATGATCGCGCCCAGGTTCAGCGGCCAGACCATGCCCTGCGGCCAGGGCATGACCCGGGCGAAGAACACCAGCATGGCCACGCCCATGCAGATCTCGGGCACCACGATCGGCAGGGCCAGGGCGCCGTCCAGGACCGTCTTTCCCGGAAAGCGGAACCGCCACAGGGCCAGGGCGACCATCGCCCCCAGGGCGACGCTGATCGCCGTCGAGACCGCCGCGATGGTCAGGGAGTTGCTGAAGGCCTCGATCAGGCCGGTGTTGTGGAAAGCCTTGTCGTAATATTTGAGCGTGAAGCCCTTCCAGACGATGTTGCGCCGGCTGTCATTGAAGCTGAAGGCCATCAGGGCGATCAGCGGCGCGTAGAGAAAGATGGCCACGGCCGCCAGCCAGGCCTGCATCTGCCAGCGGCGAAGATATTCCAGTGGACCGGGTGCGTTGCTGCGGAGCTTGGCCATCACTTGGGCTCCGGCGTCTTGCGCGACATCAGCGCCTGGACCGCGATGGCGATGAAGGTCAGGTACATCAACAGGAACGACAGCGCCGCGCCGAACGGCCAGTCATTGGCGCGCTTGAACTGTCGCTCGATGACATTGGCGATCATCTGGCTGTCGGGCCCGCCCAACAGGTCTGGCGTCAGATAGGCGCCCAGCGCCGGGATGAAGGTGATCAGCACGCCCGAGGCGATACCAGGCAGGGCCAGGGGCACGACCACCTTGAACAGGGTGCGCATATGGCCGGCGCCCAGATCCAGACTGGCCTCCAGCAGCGACTTGTCCAGGCGGTCCAGGGCCGAATAGAGCGGCAGCACCATGAACGGCAGGTGGACATAAACCAGGCCCAGCACGACGGCGAAATTGTTGTGCAGCAGTTCCAGCGGCTGGAAGTCGCCGATCGGCTGCAGGCCCAGCAAGGCCCCGACCACGCCGCCGCCCTTCCAGATCCATTCCAGACCCATATTGACGTAGCCCTCGGTCCGCAGGACCGCGATCAGGGCGTAGGTGCGGATCAGCAGATTGGTCCAGAACGGCAGCATGACCAGCAACAGAAGCCAGGTCTTGGCTTTCTCGGACGCGAAGGTGATCGCCAGGGCCACCGGAAAGCCGATCACCAGGCACAGCCCCGTGGTGATCGCCGCCACCCAGGCCGACTTGACGAAGATCTTCAGATACAGCGGCTCGATCGCCCGGGCGTAGTTCTTGAACGTTCCCGTGATGGCGATCTCGGTCAGACCGTCATTGTGGCCAAAGCTGTAGGCCCAGACGATGGCCAGCGGCACGAGGAAGAACAGCACCAGCCAGAACAGCGGCGGGCCGAGCGCGCCCGCGAACACCGCCTTGGCCTGTTTCCAGCTTTGCTCCATCGGTGGTCCTCTGAAGACTCCCTTCCCCCTTGATGGGGGAAGGGTTGGGGATGGGGGTGAAAACGGGTCCGGAAGTGGCGCGGTCGGCGTGTAATCCGCCGACGGTTCACCCCCATCCCCGCCCTTCCCCCATCAAGGGGGAAGGGAGAAGAAAGGCTAGGCCGCGCGAACGCGGGTGATGACTTCCTCGTACAGGCTGGCCTTCTCGGCGCCTTCGAAGGCGCCGTATTCGCACTTGGCCATGATCTCGACGGGCGGGAAGATCACCGGATTGTTCTTGTAGGAGTCCGGCATCAGGGCCTTGGCCGCCGCGTTGGGCGTCGGATAGAGGATGGTCTTGGAGATCTCGGCCCCGGCCTTGGCGTCCAGCAGATAGTTGATGAACTTGTGAGCGTTGCCGGGACGCGGCGCGCCCTTGGGGATGCACAGGGTGTCGGAGTTGATCAACGACCCCTCCTTGGGCACCACGAAACCGACATCGTCGTCCTCGGTCATCAGCTGGGCGATGTCGCCATTGTATTCGAGCACCAGATCCACCTCGCCCGAGGCCAGCATGTCCTGACCGTTGTCGTCGTGGAACGCCTTGATGAAGGGCTTCTGCTTGATCAGCATCGCCTCGATTTCCTGGATCAGCTCGAGCGGGATGTTGTTGACGCTGTGGCCCTTGTACTTGGCGGCCAGGCGGATCAGGTCGGCGCTTTCCGACAGCAGGGCGATCTTGCCTTTGTACTGGCTGCTGTCGAACAGGTATTTCCAGCTGTCGGGAACACCCTTCACCTTGCTCTTGCGATAGCCGATGCCCAGCACCAGCCAAGTATAGGGCATCGAGAACTTCCGACCGGGATCGTAGTCCGGGTTCATGAAAGACGGGTCGATATTGCTGATATTGGGGATCTTGCTGTGGTCCAGGACCTCCAGCATGCCCGCCTGCCCCATCCGGGTGACAAATTCGTTGGACGGCACGACCACGTCAAAGCCCGGATTGCCGGCCTTCAGCTTTGCGAACAGCTCATCATTGGTGGCGAACAGGCTCATGTTCACGTCAACGCCCGTGGCCGCTTTGAAGTCAGCCAGGGTGGTGTCGCCGATATAGGTGTCCCAGTTGTAGAAGTTGAGCTTGGCTTCCTCGACGCCCGACTGCGCCGGAGCCGACTTGGGACCGCAGGCGGTAAAGGTCAGGCCGATGGCGGCCGCGCCGGTGCCCGTCAGCAGTGATCGGCGATTCATGCCCCGTTGGGTGATGGTGCTCATGGTCTCGAAACTCCCCTGTCTGTTTCATTCCATGCCGACAACCGTCGACGACAAAACGCACGTTCCGCTCCACTTCGCCGTCAGGCGTTGCGAAGGTACCAATCGAAATCGAGGCTGGTGACGACCTCGAAGAACCTTGCCTGCTCGGTACGCTTGACCGACACGAACATGTCCACGAACCGGTCGCCCAGATAGTCGCGCAGCACCTTGGACTGGTCGAACAGATCAACCGCGGCGAACCAGTTGGCCGGCAAGCGCGACTTCTCCTTCGCCGCCGCGGCGTAGCCGTCGCCGACCACCGCCGGGCCCGGATCGATCTTGTGGGTCAGGCCGTGGTGGGCGCTGGCCAGCAGCACGGCCATGACCAGATAGGGATTGCCGTCGGCGCCGGCGACGCGATGCTCCACATGCCGGGTCGGCGCGGGGCCGGCCGGAATGCGCAAGGATACGGTGCGGTTGTTGACGCCCCAGGTCGCCGCGACCGGCGCATAGGAATTGGCCTTGAAACGGCGATAGCTGTTGGCGTTGGGGGCCAGGATCGCCATCCCCTCGCCCAGAAGCTGCTTCATGCCGCCGATGGCCTGCCGCAGCATAGCCGAGCCTTCCGGATCCTCGTCGGCGCAGAGGTTGTTTCCGTCCTTGTCATTGAAGCTGACATGGACGTGGAAACCGTTGCCGGCTTTGTCGGCCCACGGCTTGGCCATGAAGGTCGCCTCAGCTCCATGTCGCAAAGCGACGCCTTTGGCCATCCGCTTGTAGAGCAGGGCGTCGTCGCAGGCGCGCAGGGCGTCGGGCTTGTGCTTGAGAGTCAGCTCCACCTGGCTGGGCGCGAACTCCGAGATCGCCCCTTCCAGCGGCACGCCGATGACGTCAGCGGTCTCCCACAGCTCGGTCAGGAACGGGGCGATGGCTTCCAGTTCCGGCAGGCCATAGACCTCGATGCCGTGTGGCCGGCGGCCGGTCAGGGCCGACCTGGGCGGCTGCAGATCACCGTCGGCGGTGCGCTCCAGATCGACCAGATAATATTCCAGCTCGCAGGCCGCGACCGGCGTCAGGCCGTCGGCGGCGTAGCGGTCCAGCACCCGCTGCAGCACGTGGCGGGGATCCAGGTCATTAGGCGTCCCGTCCAGCTCGTACAGCGACAGCATCACCTGGGCGACATCGGGCCCCAGCCAGGGCGCCAGGGTAAGGGTTCCGGGAACCGGACGGGCGCGGCGATCAGCGTCGCCGTCTTCCCAGACCAGGCCCGTGTCTTCGCAATCGGCCCCCGTGGTGTCGACCACCAGGATCGAGCCGGGCAGGAAGCGGCCATAGTCATAGACCGCCTGCAGTTCATGGATCCGCAGCCGCTTGCCGCGCGGCACGCCAGTCATGCTGGTGAAGAACACCTCGACATATTTCACGCCCGGATGAGCGGCGAGGAAATCGCGGCATTCCTGGGGATCGGCGACCATGGGAGACGTCATGCGGCAAGGTCCTTGAGCGCCCCGGCGAACCCGTCGACCGCCGCGACCAAACGATCGATCGACGCGTCTTCCGTTACCGGCGACACCAGCATCATGTTGTGAAAGGGCGCGATCAGCGCGCCCCGATTGATCAGCCACAGATGAAGCGCCGCCACGAGGTCGTGGTCCAGCGCCTTGCGCATCAGGGCGGCGTTTTTCGGCGGCGGATCGGCGAACACCAGCTCGACCCGCGCCCCGACATGAGCGACCGACCACGGCAGGTTGCGCGCCGCGATCACGTCCCGAAGACCCTTCACCAGGCGCTCGGCGCCGGCCAGCATGCGATCATAGGCGGCCGGGGTCATGACCTCGGTCAGCATGGCGCGCATGGCCGCCATGGCCAGGGCGTTGCCCGACAGGGTGGTGCCGATCCCCGACTGGCCGGGTCCGGTTCGGGCCTGGGCCGCATCCATACGCTCGGAGAGTTCGGCCGTGACGCCCCACACCGCAGCTGGCACGCCGCCGGCTATGGCCTTGCCGATCACCAGCATGTCCGGCTCCAGCCCGTGCAGCCCGACATAGCCGCCAGGCCCGCTGGACAGGGTGTGGGTTTCGTCGAGGATCAACAGGGTTCCGGCGTCGCGGGTCAGGCGGCGCAGGGCCTCGTGGAAACCGGGATCGGGGAGGATCATGCCGCAATTGGTCATCACCGGCTCGGCCAGCACGGCGGCCACCTGGTCGGAGGCCAGCGCCGTTTCCAGGGCGGCCAGATCATTGAACGGCACGACGCAGGTGGTGGCGGTCAGGTCGTGAACCTGGCCCAGCAGACCCGGCTTCATCGTCCGGACGCCGTCCTTCAGCACCACAAAGGCGTCCTCGACCATGCCGTGGTAGCAGCCGTCGAACACCAGGATCACCGAGCGCCCCGTCACCGCCCGCGCCCAGCGGAGCGCGGCGCGGTTGGCGTCGCTGGCCGTGGTCGCTGCCTGCCACAACGGCAGACCGAAACGCTCGGCCAGCAGCCGTCCGACGATGATCGCATTGGCGGTCGGCAGCATGAAACCCGCGCCGCGCCGGATCTGGTCCGACACCGCCGAAGCCACCGCCGCGTCGCCATGGCCGAACATCGACGGCGTGTCGCCCAGGCAGAAGTCGTCATACAGCCTGCCGTCGACGTCGGTGATCTGGGCCCCGACGCCCTGGGCGGCGAAGATCGGACTGGGGCAAGCCCAGTCTCCCATCCAGTGCATCGGCACGCCGCCGCGCCAGACCTTGGCCGCCTGCCCCACCATCGCCACGCTGCGCGGATGCTCGGCCGTGAAGCGCGCGGCTTCGGCCTGCATCAGCGTCTCCAGCGAGCGTGACTGGACGGCGGCCTGGCTCATGTCACCCCGCCAAAACAGAGGTACTTGGTCTCCATATAGTCATCGAGCCCCTCGGACGCGCCTTCGCGACCCAAGCCCGATTCCTTGATCCCGCCGAACGGCGCGACCTCGGTGGAGATGATCCCCTCATTGATCCCGACCATGCCCGCCTCAGTGGCCTCGGCCACGCGCCAACAGCGGCCCACATCGCGGCTGTAGAAATAGGCGGCCAGGCCAAAGGGCGTTCCGTTAGCCAGGTCAATGGCCTCGGCCTCGGTCTCGAACTTCACGATCGGCGCGACCGGACCGAAAATCTCTTCCTGGAAAAGCCGCATGTCGGCTGTCGCACCGGTGAGAACGGTAGGCTGGTAGAATAGCCCACCCAGGTCGTGGCGTGCGCCGCCCACGGTGGCCCTGGCGCCCTGCCCGATCGCTTCACCGACCAGAGCCTCGACCTTTTCGATGGCCTTGTCATTGATCAGCGGACCGATGGTCACGCCCTCGCCGGTTCCGGGTCCAACCTTCATCGCGGCGACCTTTTGCGTCAGGCGCTCGACAAAGGCGTCATGGATGCCCGACTGCACGATCAGACGATTGGCGCACACGCAGGTCTGGCCGGTGTTGCGGTACTTGCTGGCGATCGCGCCCTCGACGGCGGCCTCCAAATCGGCGTCGTCGAAGACGATGAAAGGCGCGTTGCCGCCCAGTTCTAGCGACAGCTTCTTCACCGTGCCGGCGCACTGGCCATAGAGGATCTTGCCCACCGGGGTCGATCCCGTGAACGACAGCTTGCGCACCCGGCCGTCCTCGCACAGGGCCTTGCCGATGGCGGCGGCGTCCAGGCCGGTGACGATGTTGAGCACGCCGGCCGGCACACCGGCCTCGACCGCCAGCCGGGCGATGGCCAAGGCGCACAGCGGCGTCTCGGCCGCCGGCTTGACCACCACGGTGCAGCCCGCCGCCAGCGCCGGGCCGACCTTGCGGGTGATCATGGCGATCGGGAAGTTCCACGGCGCGATGGCGGCGCACACCCCGACCGGCTGCTTGATCGACATCAGCCGCTTTTTCGGATCGGGCGTCGGGATCGAATGACCGTGGCCGCGCTTGGCCTCCTCGGCGAACCAGTCGATGAAGCTGGCGCCATAAACGACCTCGCCGCGCGCCTCGGCCAGGGGCTTGCCCTGCTCGGCGGTCATCAGCCTGGCCAGGTCATCGGCGTGGGCCAGCATCAGGTCGCTCCACCGCCGCAGGATCGCTCCGCGATCCTTGGCCGTGCGCGCGGCCCAGGCTGGAAAGGCGCGATGGGCGGCCTCGATGGCGATACGGGTCTCGGCCGCGCCCAGGTCGGCGACCCTGACGATCAGCGCGCCGTCGGCGGGATTGGTGACCTCGAAGGTCGCCTCCGAGGTTATCCACAGGCCGTCAATCAGAGCTTTGGTCTCAAGCAAGTTCATCACATCACCTCAGCGTCACAGATACCGACTTCAGGTCGGCGTATTTGTGCAACGCATGAAGGCTGCGGTCACGGCCAAAGCCGGACTGCTTGAAGCCGCCAAAGGGCATGGTGATGTCGCAGGCGTCCCAGCCATTGACCCAAACGAGGCCCGCCTTCAGCCGGCGCGCCCCGCGCAGGGCCCGGTTGAGATCGGCGGTCCACAGACCTGCCGCCAGGCCGTAGACCGTGTCATTGGCCAGGGCGATCGCCTCGTCCTCGCTGGTGAAACTCATCACCCCCAGGACGGGCCCGAACACTTCCTCCCGGGCCAGGGTGCTGTCGGGCGCCACCTGATCGAAGATCGTCGGCTCGACATAGAAGCCGCCGCTGGCCTGACGCACCCTCTGGCCGCCCAGCACCCGCCGGGCGCCCTGGCTGTCGGCGGTGGCGATATAGTTCAGGGCGGTGTTCATCTGCCGCTCGCTGACCATGGCCCCGAACACCGTGGCCGGGTCCAGCGGATCGCCCGGAACCATGTCGCCGGCGATGGCGGCGACGCGGGCGATGAAGGCGTCCTTGATCGAAGCCTCGACCAGCAGGCGCGAGGCGGCGGTGCAGACCTCGCCCTGATTATAGAACACCCCCCAGGCGGCGGCCTGGGCGGCGGCTTCCAGGTCGGGGCAATCGGCGAAGACGATCTGGGGCGACTTGCCGCCCAGCTCCAGCGACACCCGCTTGAGATTGGAGCGGGCCGAATATTCCATCAGCTTACGCCCCACAGGTCCCGAGCCGGTGAAGGCGATCATGTCGACGTCCATCGACAGGGCCAGGGCCTCCCCGGCGATCGAGCCCAGCCCCGGAACGACGTTCAGCACCCCCGGCGGCAGGCCCGCCTCCAGCGCCAGTTCGCCCAGCTTCAGGGCGGTCAGCGGCGACTGTTCGGCGGGCTTTAGAACCACGCTGTTGCCCATGGCCAGGGCAGGGGCCACTTTCCACATCGCCATGTGCAGCGGGAAGTTCCAGGGCACGATCGCGCCGATCACCCCCAGCGGTTCATGGGTGGCGTAGCTGAGCCGATCGACGGGCGAGGCCCCGACCTCGCCATACACCTTGTCCAGCGCCTCGGCGTACCAACGGCAGGTATTGATCGCCAGCGGGATATCCACGGCCCGCGCGTCGCGGATCGGCTTGCCGACGTCCAGGCTTTCCAGCAGGGCCAGATCCTCGGCGTCGCGCTCCATCAGCTCGGCGAGACGGAACAGAATCTTCTTCTTGTCGCGCGGCCCCAGATCGCGCCAGCGGCCGTCCTCGAAGGCGGCACGGGCCGAGGCCACGGCGCGCTCGACATCGACCGCCTGACAGGCGGCCACCTGATTGATCACCTGGCCGTCACACGGCGAGACATTGTGGAACGTCGCGCCCGACGCCGCCTCGACCAGGGCGCCGTCGATCACGGCGCGACCGGGCAAGACCAGGCGCGAAAGGCTTTCAGTGATGCTGACGGCGAGGGTCACGGGAACGCCTTCTTGAAACTGTGATCACAGTTCTTGGAGCAAGCTCGGCTGTCAAGCCAAGCCGTCATGCGCTCCCCTCCACGGCGGCTCGCATCTTGTCCATGCCTTCGGACAGGTCAGCCGCGATAGCCCGGCGGGCGCCCTCGGCGTCGCGGGCCTTCAGGGCGACGATGGCCTCCGCGTGGCGATCGGCGGGCAGGCCGCCCGTGCCGACCCGGCCAAACACCACCCGCATGAACGGTCCGATCTGCAGCCACAGCCCCCCGGCCATCGACAACAGGACATCGGCGCCCGAGCGCTCATAGATCGCGAAGTGAAAGGCGTGGTTGGCGGTCATGTAGCCGTCGACGTCGCCGGCCGCGAGCGCGGCGTCCAGGCGGCTGTCGATGACCTGCAACCGCTTGATGATCGCCTCGTCGGCCAGGGACGCGGCCCGGGCCGCCAACTCGGGCTCGATCCAGAGGCGGGCCTGCGACAGCTGCTGCAGGCGGGCGGCGGTCAGGGAGGGGACAGAGAGCCGCTTGTTGCTCGGATTGATCGCCAGGGCGCGTTCGGCCACGAGGCGTCTGACCGCATCGCGCACCGGCATCGGGCTAACCCCCAGCTCGGCGGCCAGACTGCGCAAGCTCACCCCGACGCCCGGCGCGATGCGGCCGGTGATCAGGGCCTGACGGATGGCGTCGTACACCTGGTCATGGATGGCCGTGGAGTCGGCCAGAGGGCGGCGCGATTTCGCTTCAGCCATTCAGCCGCTCATCCCCGCGCAAGCGGGAAGCCCGGTTTATGCTCAGCAAAGGGTCTTGCATGGCACATCCTCCGCGCCGGATCTTCCGCTCAGCTTGAGTTGCGGCTTTCGCAAGGACGAGCGGTGTTGGGCTCGCAAGCTAGGCCCAGATTGCGATCACAATGCAAGGGCGGACGCCCCGGGCTCAAGGCCCTGAACTCCGCCGCCGCGCTCCGCAGCTTGTCGAAGCTATGGGTCGGCTTGCCGGCCGGTCGGTGCTAGGCTGACCGTCCGATTTGAAAGATTTTCCCCTTGATCGAACTCTATGGCTGGTCCGATCCGCTGCGACACGCTTTCGAGCCGCATGCGCGCGCTGGCCTCACCCCCGGGCGCATCGTCATCCAGCAACGCGCCGCCTATCAGGTGATCACCGATGAGGGCGAGCTGCGCGCCAAACCTTCCGGCCGCCTGATCCATGAGGCCCGGGAGGCGGGCCATCCGGCGGTCGGCGACTGGGTGGCGCTGTCGGTGAACGCCGCCCAGCGCACCGCCACCATCCAGGCCATCCTGCCACGCCGCACCGCCTTTGTGCGGCGGGCGGCCGACAGCGTGCAGACGCTGCAGGTCATCGCCGCCAATATCGACGTCGCCTTCATCGTCACCTCGATGAACGCCGAGTTCAATCCGCGCCGGATCGAGCGCTATCTCGCCGCCGCCTGGCAGAGCGGCGCGAGGCCGGTGGTGGTGCTGACCAAGTCCGACCTCGGCGTCGACGCCCAAACCTATGCCGACCAGATGGCCGCCCTGGCCGCGGACTGTCCCGTGCTGGTCATTTCCGCGCGGACCGGCCAGGGCCTGGACAGGCTCCTCGAGCATGTCGCCCCGGGCGAGACCTGTGTGCTGATCGGCTCATCGGGCGTGGGCAAGTCCACCTTGGTCAACGCCCTGCTGGGCGAGGACCGGATGGCCACCCAGGCGATCCGGTCAGGGGACGCCCGGGGTCGCCACACCACCAGCCATCGCCAGTTGGTTCTACTACCCGGCGGCGGCCTGATCCTCGACACGCCCGGCATCCGCGAAGTGGGCCTGATCGACGCTGAAGAGGGCCTGGACAAGGTCTTCGACGACATCGAGCGTTTGGCCGAGACCTGCCGGTTTCGCGACTGCGGGCACGCCAACGAGCCGGGCTGCGCCGTTCGGGGCGCGCTGGACGATGGGACCCTCGACGCAGACCGCTGGGCGTCGTTCCAGAAGCTGGGTCTCGAACTCGCCGCGGTGGAGGACAAGGCGGTGCGGGTGGCCAAGGACGCCGAACGCCGCCGTCAGGTCACGACCCAGAAAGCCTATCGAACGACCAAGAAAGATCTGCGGGGCGAGTGACGCCCGGCCGCAGCCGCATGTTGCGTGAGCGCAGCCCGATGGTGACACCGATGGACAAAACGCGCCCCGCCGTTCAATTTCTCAACCGGGCCTGAGGCCATGCGATCAAGACGTCGCCAGACCCGGGGGTGAAATCGCCATGCGCAGCCTTCGAGTCACCGTCGCCCTGGCTGGCTTGATCCTGACCACCGGCGCAGGCGCGCCAAGTCTGGCCGCGCACCCCAGCGCGCCGAAGGCCGTGGTGGCCTTCCCCGGCGCGGAGGGGGCGGGTCGTCTGTCGGTCGGCGGACGCGGCGGAGCGGTGATCCGGGTGACCAATCTGGACGATGACGGCCCCGGCAGCTTGCGCGCCGCCGTCGAGGCCAAGGGCCCGCGCACGGTCGTGTTCGACGTGGCCGGCACGATCGCGCTCAAGAGCGAACTGAAGATCGCCAATGGCCAGATCACCATCGCCGGACAGACGGCCCCGGGCGGCGGCGTCACCCTGCGCGATCACACCCTGGTGGTGGCCGCCGACGACGTGGTCATCCGCTTCATCCGCTCGCGCCTGGGCGCCGAGAGCCGGACCGAGGGCGACGCGATCTGGATCGCCAAGGGCCGCCGCATCATCCTGGATCATGTCTCGGCCAGTTGGTCGGTGGACGAGACCCTGTCGGCCTCGGCCCGGTTCGACAATCCCGACCAGGGCTTTTTTGACCTGACCGTACAGTGGTCGATCATCGCCGAGAGCCTGGCCCATTCGCTCCACGCCAAGGGCGATCACGGCTATGGCAGCCTGGTGCGCGGCGGCAAGGGCTCGAAGATCAGCTTCCACCACAATCTCTGGGCCAACCACATGGCCCGCATGCCGCGCCCCGGCAATTATGACGGGCCCGACAAGGACCCCGTCGGGGCGTTCATCGAGTTCCGCTCCAACGTCTTCTACAACTGGGGCAAGGGCCACGCCGGCTATGACGCCGACAAGGCCGCCCTCGCCGCCTATAATTTCGTCGACAACGCCTATGTCGCCGGACCCAATTCCGAAAGGATGGTGGCCTTCCAGGAGAGCAACAGCCTGGCGAGGGCCCATTTCGCCGGCAACAGCATGAACGGCGAGATCCCGGCCGATCCCTGGAGCCTGGTGACCTTCACGATCCCCGAGCCGGCGGGCTATCGCCAGGCCGCACCGATCGACATCGCGCCAATCGCCCCCGACCCGGCCCCCAGCGCCTATGCCCGCGTACTGGCCGACGCCGGGGCCAGCGTCAGCCGCGACGCCGTCGACCTGCGGGTGATCGAAGGCGTGAAAACCAGGACCGGCAAGGTGATCAACAACGAACAAGAAGTCGGCGGCTGGCCGGCCCTGGCTCCGGGCCAGGCCGCTTCCGATACCGACGGCGACGGCATGCCCGACGCCTGGGAGCGCGCGCACGGCCTCAACCCCGGAAAGGCCGACGGCGCGTCTCTGGCCAGGGACGGCTCGGGGTGGACGAATCTGGAGCTTTACCTTGCCGATGCGGCGAAGGTGCGGGGATAGAATGAGCCAAACCCGTCGATACGATCGGGAAGCCACCGCTTAAATCTTCCCTTTTCAAGTCCGCGCCGTTGGAACAACTTGGAGGGGCATGGAGGGGGGCGATGCAACGGTTTCTTCATCGACCGATAGCGGTGTTCATACTGCTTTTCGCGGTCGCGTGCGGTGGATCCTTCCTTCTGCCGCACACGGTCAGTTCGAAGCTTCTTTTCTTGGCGGCCCTGGTGCTGTTCGTTGCCTATGTCGGCCTCAGCCTGCTGCTCAGAAACAAGCCTCCCGGCAGCGAGGACGCCGCTCATGAATAGGCGCCGTGCCCTTTGGTCCGCACTCGCCGGTCTCATGATCGCGACGCCCTTCTCCGCTCAAGCCCAGCTATCGGACAAGGACGTCACGGCCTACCTGTCCCTGTCGGGCGTCTTCCTCAAGATTCTGGGCGCGTTCAACAGGGTCGGCGACCTGATCGATGCGACCCGCTTTCAGATCGCGCTTGAGGACTGCGGTCGCGACCTGGGCAAGGTGGGCGACGCCAAGCGCGCCGTGCGCCAGCTGCTATTCGCTTCACCCTGCCCGGCGCCCGAACTGTTCGTCGCGCGCGGCCGCGAGTTGAGAGACAGCCTGGATGCATTGAACCGGTCGACGACCAAGGTCCAAGAGCATGTGATCGATGCGGATCTCAAGAAGGACATCGACGCCGCAGCCCGCCAGTTCAAGGCGGTCGAGTGGACCAAAGGCTGGATGTTCGAATTAGCCGGCTACTGCGGCGACAAGCCCGAGGCCAAGGCGGCCGCGAAACGCAGCGTTTCAGCGTCGCTCGCGGCCGTGATTCAATGTCAGGACGATGCGACGGCTATGAAGAAGCAGCTAAAGGCTTATTTGGCCCAGATCGCGCCGCCTCCGAGGTAACATCGCGACACGCTCGGCTTGCCCCGCCTTTGCCCTGCCCGTGCTTTCCGCTAAACCCCGCCCATGTCGCACAACACCTTCGGTCACCTGTTCCGTGTCACCACCTGGGGCGAGAGCCACGGCCCGGCCTTGGGCTGCGTGGTCGACGGCTGCCCTCCCGGCATCGCTCTGACACCAGAGATGATCCAGGGCTTCCTCGACAAGCGCCGCCCCGGTCAGGGCAAGTTCGTCACCCAGCGCCAGGAACCGGACGCGGTGCGCATCCTGTCGGGCGTGTTCGAGGACGCGCGCACGGACGGCCTTCGCACGACCGGTACGCCGATCAGTCTGATGATCGAGAACACCGACCAGCGCTCCAAGGACTATGGCGACATCGCCCAGGCCTTCCGACCGGGCCATGCCGACTATCCCTATTTCGCCAAATATGGCGTGCGCGACTATCGCGGCGGCGGCCGCAGTTCGGCCCGGGAAACGGCGGCGCGCGTCGCCGCGGGGGCCATCGCCCGCCTGGTGATCCCCGGCGTGATCGTGCGGGCGGCCCTGGTGCAGATCGGCCCCTACAAGATCGACCGGGGCAACTGGGACTGGGCCCAGTGCGAACAGAACCCCTACTGGTCGCCGGATGCGGCGATCATCCCGGTCTGGGAAGAGCATCTGGAAAAGATCCGCAAGGCCGGCTCCTCCACCGGAGCCGTGGTCGAGGTCGAGGCCATCGGCGTGCCCGCTGGCTGGGGCGCCCCGCTGTATGGCAAGCTGGACGCCGAACTGGCCGCGGCCCTGATGTCGATCAACGCCGCCAAGGGCGTCGAGATCGGCGACGGCTTCGCCTCCGCCACCCTGACCGGCGAAGACAACGCCGACCAGATGCGCATGGGCGATGACGGCCCAATCTTTACCAGCAACCACGCCGGCGGCGTGCTGGGCGGCCTTTCGACCGGCCAGCCCGTCGTGGCGCGCGTGGCCTTCAAGCCGACCTCCTCGATCCTGATCCCGAGAGAGACCGTCAATGAGGCGGGCGACGAGATCGAGCTGCGCACTAAAGGCCGCCACGATCCGTGCGTCGGCATCCGCGGCGTACCCGTTGTCGAGGCCATGACCGCCTGTGTCCTGGCCGACGCCTTCCTGCGGCACCGGGCGCAGACCGGCGGCGGGGCCTATCACCCCGGCCAGGACGACCGCCTCTGAGGCCAACGGTCGGCGTCTCGCGCTCCTATGGTATGATCACTGAAAACATTCAGGTTTCCGGATTGACCATACGGAGTCCCGCATTGTAAGAATTCGCCAAGTGCGATGGTCGAAACCGATCAATCTCGCATAGGTTGCGCTCATGCGCGTCCACAAGAGCGAGAACGCGTGCGCTTCGATCTGCTGAAAGTCCTGCTCGTCGATGACAATCAGCACATGCGGTTGCTGCTGACGGAAATCCTGCGCGCCCTGGGGGTGCGGCATATTTTCGAGGCTCTGAACGGGATCGAAGCGCTGGACATGATGGGCCGCGTACCGATCGATATCGTCATCACCGATCTGAAAATGGGCGCGCTGGACGGCATTGAATTCGTCAACCAGCTCCGTCGCGCGCCCGACAGCCCCAACCCTTTTGTACCCGTGATCATGATCACCGGACATTCGACCTCGCGACGCGTGAAAGACGCGCGCGACGCGGGCGTGAACGAATTCCTGACCAAACCTGTGACCGCGCGAGGCTTGATCAATCGCCTGACTCTGCTGATCGAGCAGCCTCGCGCCTATGTCCGCTGCGACACCTATTTTGGTCCCGATCGGCGACGCCACGCCCGATCCGACCACAAGGGCCCCTGGCGACGGGCGGAAGACGCCATCGCCGTCTGACGACGCTCACCTCGTCTTAAGGCCTGTTAGTCATGATAGTGCGGTTATCTCTCAGCTGGAGCGCGCCATGACCGTCCAACGTCTGATCATCGCCGCCGTCATCGCCTTGACGAGCCTGAGCTTGCAGGGCTGCATGGCCGCCAGCGCCGTCGGCGCCGTAGCCGGCACGGCCATCGGCGTGACCGGAGCCGTCGTCGGCGGCGCGGCCAAGATCGGCGGCAAGGCCGTGGTCGCCACAGGCAAGGCCGTCATACCGGGCGAAAACCCCGCTGACGCTGACCAGCGCCGATACGAAGAATGGAAACGCTCCCACTAGTTCCGGCGCTAAAGGCTGAGCGCGCAGCTCTCGCCGATCGTCGGGCGCGAAATCACCACGCGCGACAGCCCCGGGAACGCCGGCGTCAGACGCTCGGCGAAATAGAGGCACAGACGCTCCAGGGTCGGACTTTCCAGGCCGGGTCGATCATTGAGCAGGCCATGATCCAGCTCGGCGGCCACGGCCTTGAGCGCGGTGTCCAGGCTTTCCAGGTCAGCGACCCAGCCGGCGTCCTGCATCGCGCCCTTCACGCTGGCTTCCACCTTGAACGAGTGGCCGTGCAGTTTGCGGTAGCGATGGTCGGCGGGACCTTGCTCGATATAGTGAGCCGCGTCGAACGTCGCGGCCTTCGTGATCTCGAAGACGGGCTTCATCGGTTACTTCTTTTTGACAAGGCCTGGGAGGCTCTAGCGCGTCGACCCTGTCACCAAGTCGAGCGCCTTATCCGTCAGGGCAGGCCGAGATATTTGTGTGTTTGGACGCTTAAACGCCATTGAGGGTGGGAAAGGCAATAGGCGACCGCCAATTGCGTGTTCCGATCACGGTCCGGGCCATCCATCGGCTGCAGGTAAAAGCGTTCGAAATCCAGGCTCTCGAAGCGTTCCGGCGGGGCCTTGTCCTGCGGATAGACCAGTTTCAACTCCTGGCCTCGCGTCTGCACGACCGGCGCATCGGCCTTGGGGCTGATGCAAACCCAGTCGATGCCGTCAGGCGCTTCGACGGTGCCGTTGCTCTCCACCGCGATCATGAAACCCCTGGCGTGCAGGGCCGCGATGGCGGGCGGATCCAGCTGCAACAGCGGCTCGCCGCCGGTGCAGACCACGAGCCGATCCTTCGCCCCGCCCGTCCACGCGGCCTCGACCGCTTCGGCCAGGGCCTCGGGCGTGGCGAACTTGCCGCCGCCCTCGCCGTCCGTGCCGACAAAGTCGGTGTCACAGAAGGTGCAGACGGCCTTGGCGCGGTCCTGTTCGCGACCGGTCCACAGGTTGCAGCCCGCGAAGCGGCAGAACACCGCCGCCTTGCCCGCCTGGCCGCCCTCGCCCTGGAGGGTCAGGAAGATTTCCTTGACGCTGTAGGTCACGGGGCCAGGACCTCGCGCCCCGCCGCGTCCCAGTCTTCATAGCCCTTCTGGCGCAGATCACAGGCCGGGCAGTCGCCGCAGCCGTGGCCCCAGGGATGCAGGTCGCCGCGCTCGCCGCGATAGCAGGTATGGCTCTCGACCACGATCAGATCGACCAGATCTTCGCCGCCCAGTGACTTGGCCAGGGCCCACGTCTGGGCCTTGGTCAGGGTCATCAGCGGGGTCTCGATGCGGAAGTCGCGATCCATGCCGAGATTGAGCGTGGTCTGCATGGCGTCCAGGGTATCGCGGCGGCAATCGGGATAGCCCGAAAAATCGGTCTCGCACATGCCGCCGACCAGGGCCGCGATCCCGCGCCGATCGGCCAGGGCCGCTGCATAGATCAGGAACACCAGGTTGCGGCCCGGAACGAAGGTCGAGGGTAACCCCCGATCGGTCATCTCGATCGCCCGATCAGCCGTCAGGGCGGACTCGGCTACGGCGCCGAAGCCTCTGAGATCCAGCACATGGTCCTCCCCTAGGCGATCTGCCCAGTGGGGAAAACGCGCGGCGATCTGATGGCGCACGTCCACGCGCGCCTCCATCTCGATGACATGGCGCTGGCCATAGTCGAAACCCACGGTCTCGACGCGGTCATAGCGTTCAAGGGCCCAGGCCAGACAGACGCTGCTGTCCTGGCCGCCAGAAAACAGCACCAGGGCGGCGTCAGTCATGAACGGATCTCCGGCCCGGCAGGCGCCGGGGTGCGTAAAGGTCAAGGGAAGACACCATGCCCCTCCTCTACACGAGGCGGGGGCGGCTCGAAACGGGCCAGGCGGCATAAGGCCGCAGGACGGCGCAGACCGGTCGTATCAAGACGCGCTGAGCAAGTTGGTGACCAATAATACCTGAACCATGAAGAGAAATAGTCTTTCAACCTCTTCCCACGGTTTAATATCAACTTTCCAAATCCGGATCGCCAAGTTCCGCAACGTAAAGGCCAAACCCATTTTTCTAAAATTGATAAAAACTTGCGACAAAAAGGAGAGCATGGCGTCAGCGAAAGTGAAAAGGCGTAACCTATCGCTGTTCACCTAGAGCGGCGCCAGTTGACAGCCAAACCCCGCAAGTATGCAATCCTCCAATGCTGCGAAGGGCCCGCCGTACACCCGCGCAGCGCTAAGAGTACGGCGCCGAGGAAACAAACGACGCTCGCAGGGTCCGCCATAAGGATCCGCGGTGTTCAGGGAGGGAATTCGAATGTCGCAATCTTCGCGTTTGCGGAGCCTGCTGGCTATGGGCGCTTCGGCGGCCGTGCTCGCAGCCGTCGCCACACCCGTTCTGGCTCAACAGGCCCAGAACCAGCAAAGCAACGTCATCGAGGAACTGGTCGTCACCGCCCAGAAGAAGGAAGAAGCCCTTCAGGACGTACCAATCGCGGTGTCCGCCTTCAGCCAGGACACCCTTGAAGCCCAGAAGATCGACGGGGGTCCAAATCTTCAGCAGGCCATCCCGAACGTCACCTTCGCCAAGAGCAACTTCACCAACAGCTTCAACTTCCAGATCCGCGGCATCGGCGCCAAGGCCGTCGGCGCGTCCGCTGACCAGGGGGTCGGCGTTCACATGAACAACGCCCCGCAACAGTCGGGCACCCTGTTCGAAGCCGAATTCTACGACGTGGAACGCGTCGAAGTGCTGCGCGGCCCGCAAGGCACGCTGTACGGCCGCAACGCCACCGGCGGCGTGGTCAACATCATCACCGCCAAGCCGACGGATACCTTCGAAGCGATGGTCCGCGCCGAAGTCGGCAACTACGGCAGCCAGAAAATCCGCGGGATGGTCAACCTGCCGATCTATGGCGACAAGCTGGCCGTCCGCCTCGCTGGCACAGTGGTGAAGCGCGACGGCTTCGTCACCAACACTTACAACGACCACAAGGTCGACGACCGGGATCTCTATTCGGGTCGCGTCCAGGTAATGTTCAACCCGACCGAGAAGCTGCGCACGAATTTCCTCTGGGAACGCTTCCACGAGGACGACTCCCGCGCCCGCACCGGCAAGCAACTTTGCACCAAGGACAATGGCCCAGCCACAGTCGGCGGCGTCCCGACCGGCGCCTCGCGCGTGTTCCTGACCCAGGGCTGTCTGCCGGCCTCGCTGTACTCGGCATCGGCCTATGGCACCGTCAATTCTTCGGGCACCCTGACCGGCCTGCTGGGTAATATCTTCGGCTTCACCTCAGGCGACGTGAATGCCGGCGGTACAACCTCGACTGATTTGCAAAAAATCGCGACCGCGCTTGATCCGATCTACCAGTCGAAATCAGACACCTACCAGTTCACCTTGAACTATGACTTGACAGATCAACTGTCCCTGACCGCCATGACGTCCTACGGCAAGGGTGACGTCTATACGAAACAGGATTACAACAGGAACGTATCTTCTGTTCCGTTTAACAACACTGCCTTTACGCCGGGCGGATATTTCAATGACCCGCAGATTGGCAACACCAACAAGTTCACGACCATCGATATCTCGTCGGGCCGCTCCGAGCAGTTCAGTCAGGAACTGCGCCTGCAGTCGAACTTCGATGGACCGCTGAACTTTAACGTCGGCGGTATCCACTTCACCTACCGGACGCTGACCGACTACTACGTGATCGGCAACTCGCTGACCCTGTCGTCCCTCGCCCTGAACTATTCCAAGACCGGCAATCCGAACTGCAATCCGGCGACCACCGCCAACTGCATCGGCATCGACACATCGGCCACGCCGACCGGCGACGGTCACAACTATTATGACAATCGCACGCCCTTCACCCTGGTGTCGGACGCCCTGTTCGGCGAACTATACTTCCAGGCCAATGATGATTTGAAATTTACCCTGGGCCTGCGGCAGACCCGCGACAAGAAGGCGGTCAAGAACTACTCAACCGTTTTGCTGGCCCCAGGCAGCGGCCTGACCCTGAACCCGACCAACCCCGACCAACGGGCGCGGTTCAGCGAAATGACCGGTCGTTTCGGCTTCGACTACAAGGCGCACCTGCCCTTCACCGACGACACCCTGCTCTACGCCTTCTACTCGAAGGGCTATAAGGGCGGCGGCATCAATCCTGGCGTCCCGGCCAACTCAGTAGGCATCAGCCAGACCTTCGAGCCTGAGTTCGTCAACGCTATTGAACTGGGCACCAAGAACACCCTGATGGGCGGCAGCCTGCTCTTCAACGCCACCGGTTTCTATTATGACTATCAGGGCTACCAGATCTCGAAGATCGTCAACCGCACCTCGGTCAACGAGAACGTCAACGCCTCAGTCTACGGCCTGGAAATCGAGTCGATCTGGTCACCGGTCTATAATCTGCGCCTGAACACCAACATCGGTTATCTCCACACCAAGATCGGTGACGGCGTCAGCTCAATCGACACCATGAACCGAACCCAGAGCAACCCGGCCTATACGGTCGTGAAGGTCGGCCCGAACGCTTCGTCCGTCGGCGCCAACTGCGTGCTCACCACCGCCGGCGTGGCCACGATCCTTGGCGCCGGGGCGGGGGCCACCCTGCCCTTCGCCTGCACCGGGGCTGCGGCCTATCAGGGCTTCCTCGCCACGCCGGCGGCCCTGGGCGGCGCGGGCCTTCCCGCGGCGACGGCAGCCTTCCTGGCCAACGCCACCGGCCTCTATAACTATGGCGCCGGCTATTCCATCGAAGGAACCTCAGCTGACCTGTCGGGCAATGAACTGCCCAACTCCCCGCATTGGACCGCCTCGGTGGGCGCCCAATATACCTGGGACTTTTCGGGCGGCTGGTCAGCGACCCTGCGCGGCGACTATTACCGCCAGACTGGTCAGTATGCCCGCGTCTATAACACCGACTACGACAAGCTGAAGTCGTGGGAGAACGCCAACATCACCCTGAAGGTCGAAAAGCCCGAATGGGGGCTGTCGGTCGACGCCTATGTGAAGAACCTGACGAACGATACGCCGATCGTCGACGCCTACACAACCGACGACTCGTCGGGCCTGTTCACGAACGTCATCACCCAAGAGCCGCGCCTTTACGGTGTGAGCGTCACCAAGACGTGGTAGCCGATCGTCCCTGACGGGACGGTCCTCTCCAGGGGGCGGCGGAAGTCATTCCGCCGCCCCTTTTTGTGATCGATCACGAACGACAGAAACTACGCCAACGAGAATCCGCCGTGACTTAACGACTCCGCAAGGCCGTAGCGGGCAATGTGCCCGTTCACAGACGCCAGCGAAGCGGCCGCATGGAAACGCTATCTCGTCTCATTGATCGCCGCCTACCGGTCGCCCCGGACACGTCCTGCAAGGACGTTCTGGCGATCTTCACGGCTGATCCCGGCGCGGCTTCGGTCGCCATTGTCAAAGACGGCGCCCCTGTCGGCCTGGCCTATCGCGACGTGCTGATCGGCATGATGGCGGTGGCCGGCGACAGTCTGAAGGACCGTGAGATCAGCACGGTGATGGACGCCGAGCCTCGGCTCGTGAACATTTCGGAAAACCTCAGCGCCTTCTTCAATACGCTCGCCGAGAGCGCGACTCCGCTCTTCCGCACATCCTTCATCGCCATAGACGACAACGGACACTTTGTCGGCGTGGGCGGCCTGGGATCCCTGCTCACCTCCTATCGGCGCCGCCAACACGAGGCCAGGGACGCCATGGCTCTGGTCGAGCGCATGGCCCAGGACATCACCCACCACCTGGATGGCGTGTTGGCGATCACCGAACGTCTGGAACATCAGCACCTGACGCCCGACGCCAGCGCCTTCGTCCGCGCGATCGGCGAGACCAGCCGCGACACCGGCGTGATGCTCAGCCGCGCCATTGATCTCCATCGCTCTTCCCTGGGCCACCTGCCGATGAATCCGGCGCCGGTGCGCCTGCGGGATCTGGCCGATGCTGTCGAAGCCCGCTGGTCGGCCCGCGCCGCCGAGGGGGGCTCCACCCTGCTCTTCTCCTACAACGGCGACCCGGAATGCGGCGTCGAGGTCGATAGCCTCCGCCTGCTGCAGGTGTTCGATGCGTTGATCGAAAGCGCCCTGGCCAGCGGGCGCGGCGTCATCGAGGCCTGCCTGCAGGCGCGCATGGACGCCGAGGGCGTACATCTGGAAGGCAGCGTTCGCGACAACGCGAGCAGTTCGGCCGACGACCGGCTCGAGCGCCTGTTCAGTCCTCTGGGCGCGGCGCGCATTGAAGATCGCACCGAAATGGCGTTGGGGGTGAGCATAGCCCTGGCGCACCGGATCATGCGCGACCTGAACGGCGCGGTGACGGCTGAAGCCAATCGCGGCGCCGGCCTGACCGTCCGCTTCGCCTTCAACGCGCCGTCCGCCATCGTCGGCGCCATCGCCCCCGAAGAGCCCACCGTCGACGCCCCGGCCGCCCATATTCTGATCGTGGACGACAACGCCACCAACCGCATGGTCGCCGAAGCGCTGTGCGACATGTTCGACTGCACCTCCGAGCAGGCCGTCGACGGCGTGGAGGCGGTGGAGATGGCGCGCAGCGGGCGCTTTGACCTGATCTTGATGGATATAAAGATGCCGCGCATGGACGGCGTCACCGCCAGCCGCGCCATCCGCGAGATGCCCGGTTCGCTGGCGACCACCCCGATCGTCGCCCTGACCGCCAATGCCGATCCTGCCGACGTTCAGACCTATCTGGCGGCCGGCATGCAGGACGTGGTCGAGAAGCCTATCAAACCCGAGCGCCTGGCTATGGTCATCAACGCCCTGCTCGGCGACGCCAAGGAAGAGGCCGCCGCCTGACGCGCGCCTGAAATCGGCCAGGTCGAGCGGTCCGTCCTGGCCCCGCGCGAGGGCCCCGAGAGGCTCCCCGCTGACGCGCTTTTCCAACGCCTGCGCCGTCAAGCCTGGCCTGACGAATCAAGGATCGTCGAGACGAGGCGTCGCATCGCCTCTCGACGTAAAACCGGCCCAAAACCCCGACAAATTGCCCATTTTCGCCGTTTCAGACCCATTTTGGGTACGAAACCGTTTCCACCGCGGCCTAATGCCGCGCCGGTCTTTCGCCCCCCTAAAGGTCGTGTCATTCTGAATAGACAACTGTTGGAGGCGAAAACATGAGCGAAGAAACCGAAGGCCGGCGGCCCAATCCGGTCGACCTGCATGTCGGCGGACGCGTTCGCATGCGCAGAAAACTACTGGGCGTCAGCCAGGAGCAACTGGCCGATTCCCTGGGGCTGACGTTTCAGCAGGTCCAGAAATATGAGCGCGGTGCCAACCGCGTCAGCGCCTCGAAACTGTATGAGATCGCCCGCACCTTGCAGGTGCCGGTGTCGTTCTTCTTCGATGGGCTAGCCGACCCGATGTCGGGCTCCGATCCTGATGAAGTGGGACTGCACGCCGAGCGCGTCGTTCAACAATTCCTGACCACGCCGGAAGGCATGGAACTGGCTGAAGTGTTCCCCCGCATCGGGCGCAGCCGCGTTCGCCGCCAGGTTCTCGACTTGGTTCGCGCCATGGCCGACGAAGCCGGTCGCACCGACGCCGCTGCCTGACACAGGGTTTTCTGACGCTGCCTTGAGGACCTCGACAGGACACTGTCGAGGTCTCTGGCGTTTTGGACCTCAGCTCGCCGAAGCCCGCCCCTGAGACGCCGTCCAGATATTCTTGGCGGTGCGGGCGGAGGCGTGGGTCAGGCCGCGTAGATCGTGGGTTTTGAGGATTTTGAAACCGACATCGCGATTCTTCTGCCAGGCCAGTTGAACATCGTGAGCCAAACCGGCCGCCAGATCGACAAGCTGCGCCTTGGCGGGCGGCCCCGCGCCGGCCAACATCTGCACCCGAGCGCCGCCTTCTGACACGTCCCGGATGACGCAATCCCACGCGAAGGCGCCGCACAGCACCTTTCCCGACCTGTTGGTCGCGAGACGAGGCGCGCCTCGTCTATCGCCCTCTCCGCCTGACGCGTACTTCGACATGATCTCATAAACGCATGGCGCGGTTAATCGGCAGTGCAGGGGGCGAATTTTACACGCCCCGGCGACCCATCGGCCCAATTAGCCATCTGAAACATATAAGTTTTGTCACGCACCCGACATAGGATGGCCTCCCGGCGCGCCTATGGCCCGCCCTTAGCCCCTGCCTCTTGTAGCCGGACATGGAAAACCGTGACGGCGCAGGACCACCGCCAACGGCGATCAGGCTTTGGGTCAGGCTAAAGCGCGTATTTTCTGTACCGACACAGAGACTGCGACGCCGCCGCGACATATTGACCAGGGGATTGTCCGACGATCCGACGCACCCCATTTTCGAGTCATCGGCAGGTCCCCACCGTCGATACCCGCTGGCCGAGGATGCTTTGCTTTCCTCGGCCGGCAACTCTCCGGCGGGCGCCGGATCAGCCAAAATGCAAAGGAAACGAAAACCGTCCTGGTGGTTGGAGGCGGGATCGAACCGCCGACCTGTGGGTTATGAATCCACCGCTCTAACCATCTGAGCTACCCAACCGCGCCAGGGCGGAGCGGCGTCATACGCTCTCGCGGCCAGGGCTTCAAGCCTTGGAAAGCATCAAGTCGACCATCGCTTCAAGTCGCCGCGCCAACTGGGCCGGGCCGTAGTCCGACAGCACCAGATTGCGGGCGGCCTCGCCCATCGCCTTGGCGGTGTCGCGGTCGCCGATCATTTCGGCCAGGGCTTCGGCCAGACGATCCGGATCATCATCGGGCGTCAGGCGGCCATTGACACCCGGCTTGATGATCTCGATCGGGCCGTCGATCTCCGAAGACACCACCGGCAGCCCCACCGCCATGGCCTCCAGCAGGGTCAGGGGAAAGCCCTCCTGATGCGACGGAAAGGCGAAGACGTCGCCGGTGGCCAGGAAGGCCGAGACGTCGCTGCGCCAGCCGACCAGCGTCACGCAGTCGGCCAGGTCCAGTTCAGCGATCAACGCTTCCAGATGCGCGCGTTCGGGGCCTTCGCCGGCGATCTCGCAGACCACATCGACTTCCCAGGCGCGCAGGCGCTGGATGGCGCGGATCAGGCCGTCAAAGCCCTTCTTGAGGTGCAGCCGGCCAGCGGCGACGATGCGGACGCGGGCCTCGCCCCGCGAGAACGGCGCGGCCCGGGCGGTCGTCGGCGGCACGGCGTTAGGGACGAAATGGACATGGTCCGCCGGCGCGCCGCGCTCGACGGCAAGGTCAGCCAGGTGCCGGCCGACACAAAGGTAGTGCGCGCCGGGCGTCACATCGAAGACCGGCTTGTGGACACAGACAGCCATCACCGTACCCGGCGCGGCGGCCCTATCGAACAACCGTGCGGGGCGCTGGCCATGGCTGAGGATCAGGCCCGGCCTGACCGTGCGGGTCAGGCGGCGGGCGGCGCTCACCGTCACCGGGTCCCAATCGGTGAAGGCGGGAATTTGGCGCAGCGGCGGCGTCCTCCCGGCCTGGTCGAGGGCCACCTTGCCGCCCTTGCGGACCACGCCGACACAGGTCCCGCCCCGCCGGGCGGCGATCGCTTCCAGGATCGGCTGATAGTCGAGAAACACCTGCTCGAGACCGCCCAGGCCCTTGCCCAGCATGGCGTGCAGGATGTTGGTCAAGGCGTGCTCCGGATCAGGCAGGATGGGCGCGGACCATCCAAGGCTGGGTCTTCAGTGTCAACGCGCGGCGCGAAGATCGCCGGCCAGCAAAAGGCGCAGACCCAAGGTGACCATCACCACACCGGTAAAGCGCTCCTGCCACGCCCTCCGTTCCGGCCGACGCGACAACCAACCGCCGACCGCGCCCGACGCAAGGGCCGTCGCCCCCAAAACGATCAGGCCAGACAGCTTTTGCAGACCGCCCAAGATCAACAGTTGCAACCAAACCGGGCCCCGCGCGGGGTCCACGAATTGCGGCAGGAACGCGAACATGAAGAGCAATGGCTTGGGGTTGGTCAGATTATTGATCGCGCCTTCGCGCACGGCCCGCCAGGCCGAGACAGGAGCGACCTCCCGCGCGGGAACCTGTCCGGCAAAGCTCCCCATGATCAGCTTCGCGCCCAACCAAACCAGATAGGCCGCCCCTGCGCAGCGCAGGACCATCAAGGCCAAGGGCGCGGCCGCCAGCAACGAAGCGACACCCAGGACCAGCAGCGAAACCTGCACGACGCCCGCCACCACGATCATGCCCAACACAGTCAGAAGGGCGACGCGGCGACCCTGGCCGACCCCACGCCCGACAACCAGCATCATGTCCGGCCCGGGGGTAATCTGCAGAACGAAGAGCCCCGCCCCGAAGGTCGCCAGGGTTGTCAGGCTGAACATCGGCTAACGTCTCCCCAGCAACCGCGTCGCGACCTCTTCGCCGATGGCCAGAGAACTGGTCAGGCCCGGACTCTCAATGCCGAACAGCGCCATCAAGCCGTCGAGACCGTGATCATCGGCCCCGCGCAGCTGAAAGTCCGGCTGCGGCTCGCCGGCGCCATGCAGCTTGGGCCGCACGCCGGCATAGTCGGCCGATAGCGCCCCCTCGGGCAGGGCGGGCCAGAACTTGCGGATATAGGCCGCGAACACCTCGGCCTTGGCCGGATCGACCGAATAATCCGGTTGCGGAACAAACTCGAGATCGGGCCCGAACACCGCCTGGCCGCCCAGATCATTGCGATAGTGAGTCCCCAGGGCGCCGTGGATTGGCGGCGGATAGATCAGGCGCTGGAACGGCGCCTTGCCGGTCAGCCGGAAATAGACGCCCTTGCCGAAATAGCCCTTGGGAATGCGATCGGCCGGATAGCCGTCGATCCGCCCCGCCACGGCCTGGGCCGACAGCCCCGGCGCAGTGACCAGCAGTCGGCAGGTCAGGGTGGTCGGCTCGGCCCCGCCGGCCCGAACCGACAAGCCGCCGCCAGGCAGCGCCGCCGCGCCTTCGAACGGCGTGGCGATCACCACCGCGCCGCCGGCCGCCTCGATCTCGCCCTGCAGGGCCAACATGTAGCCATGACTGTCGAACACGCCGCTTTCCGGCGACAGCAGGGCGGCGTGGGCGTTCAGGCCCGGCTCCAGCGCCATGGCCTGCTGGCCGGTCAGTCGCGCCATGCCCTCGACATCGTTTTCCTGGGCCTGGACCAGGATGTCATCGAGGCGCGAGACCTCGGCGTCGCTGGTGGCCACCACCAGCTTGCCGCACTTCTTGTAGGCGACGTTGTGCCGGTCGAGAAAGCCGTACAGCGCCCGCCGCCCCTGCACGCACAGCCGCGCCTTCAGCGATCCCGAAGGATAGTAGAGCCCGCCATGGATCACCTCGGAATTGCGCGACGATACGCCCTGGCCGATGTGACCCTGCTCTTCCAGCACCGCCACCACCAGGCCGCGCTGAGACAGGGCATAGCCGCAAGCCAGGCCGACCGCGCCGGCCCCGACCACGACGGCGTCGAAATCAAAGGCCTGGGTCACGCGTCGGCGGCCCGCGCCTTCAGGTCCGCCAACATTTCGGAAAGCGAGATATTGCCCGCGACCTTCTCGTCCGGCTCGAACTCTTCGGCGACCAGTTCGTCCAGCAGGGCTTCAAGCTCGTCGGAGCCTCCGACAATCTCGGCGGCGCGCCGATAGTTCAGCTCGGCCAGCTCCGCAGCGACGCCCTCTTCGAGCGACGCGAATTCGCCACGCTCCACCCGCGCCAGAAGATCGGCGGCGTCTTCGGCGGTCAGCTGCACCGTGACGGGACTGGGATTGATCGGCTTTTTCATGGCCGCAAGCCTAACACGAACCACTCGCCGCGCCAGTTCCGCCACGATTGACAATCTCCGCGCCGCCGACATGGTCAGTATCGCAGCGCCCGAAGAGCAGGGCGCGCTTTCCGGGGGGAACTCAACCATGGACCGCGTCACGCCCGTCGCGCCCGCGCGCAACGATCTGATCGACACCCTGCGGGCCTTCGCCCTGATCGGCGTGTTCATGGTGCACATGTTCGAGCAGTTCGAGATCTACTGGACCTCGCCGACCCAGAACCTGACCCATCAAATCATTGCCACCTTCGCAATGGGCAAGGCCTTCTCGCTGCTGGCCCTGTGTTTTGGTCTCAGCTTCTTCCTGCTGATGGACCGAGCCGCACGGCGCGGTGAGGACTTCTCGCGACGCTTCGTCTGGCGGATGGTGCTGCTGGCCCTGATCGGCGTAGCGCATGGCCTGATCTATCGCGGCGACATCCTAGTGGTCATGGCCCTGCTGGGCATCCCGCTGATCCCGTTCTATCGCGCGCCAACCAAGGTGCTGGCCGGCGCAGCGGCCCTGTTCCTGCTGCAGCCCTGGATGTGGGCGCAGGTCGCCATTGCCGCCTCGGGCGCGCCCTGGGCCAATACGCCGCCCCACCACTGGACCGATCCGGCCCTGGCGATCTACCAGACCGGCAGCCTCGCGGCGGTGCTGAAGATCAACCTCTATGAAAGCCAACTCACCAAATGGTGGTTCTTCATCGAGACCGGCCGCCTGAGCCAGGTGCTGGGCCTGTTCCTGATCGGCCTGATGCTGGGTCGGAACGGGTTCTTCGACGCGCCGCAACGCTTTGTCACCCAACGCCGCGTGGCCCTGGTCGTGTTGGCGGCAGCCGCCCTGGCGCTGCATCTGGCCAAGCCGCATTTGACCGCCCTGCTGCCCGCGCCCCCCGCGCCCGGCATGGCCCGGGTCGTCGTCGGCAATCTGCTGGGCGGCTGGTTCGACGTGACGGTGATGGGGACCTATGTGCTGCTGATCGTCGAGGCCTCTCAGGGCTTGGCCGGCAAGGCCCTGCGGCTGCTAGCCCCGATGGGCCGCATGACCCTGACCTTCTATGTCACCCAGTCGTTGATCTGGGTCCCGGTGTTCTACGGCTTTGGCCTGGGCGCCTGGAAGACCTTGCCGCAGTCGGCGGCGCTGTGGCTGGGCGTCGGCTATCTGGTCGTCCAGGCGGTGATCGCCCAGCTGTGGTTCCGGCGCTTCGTCTATGGCCCGCTGGAATGGGCTTGGCGCGCGGCGACCTATCGGACGTGGAGCGTGCCGTTCGTGAAGCGGGCGGACGGTTAGGCCGAGCTGTCCCACCGACCTGGGACGCCCCCTCCGTCACGTCGCCTATCGGCGCCGCGCCACCGTCCCCGCTTCGCAGGGTAGGAGAAGAGACAGCTGCACCCTCCTGCCCCGCGAAGCTGGGGAGGTGGCGCGATGCGAATACGCATCGCGACGGAGGGGGCATACGGCCTTAGCCGACCCACTGCCCCCACAGCCTGGCCTCTTCAGCCTTGGCCTTGACCACCGACGCGTCCTTGACGTGGCCGTAGCCGCGGATGGCCTGCGGGATCTCGGCGATCTTCACGGCAAGAGCCGCGTTCTCGGGCCGCAGGCCGGCCGACAGGCGGTCGAGCGTGACCTCGTAGTCCGCCATCAGGCCGCGCTCCATGCGGCGCTCCTCGGTCTGGCCGAAGATGTCGAAGGCGCCGCCGCGCAGGCCCTTCATCCTGGCCATCAGCGGGAAAGCGTAGTCGAGCATCCAGCCGCCGAAGGCGATCTTCTTCGGCTTGCCGTCAGGACCCTTGGCGCCGATGATCGGCGGGGCCAGCCAGACCTTGGCCTTGCCGCCTTTGAACGTGCCGGCCAGTTCGGCCGCGAACCGACCGTCGGTGTAGAGGCGGGCGACCTCGTACTCGTCCTTATAGGCCATCAGCTTGTACAGATTGATCGCCGCCGCCCGGGTCAGGGGTAGGTCGCCGGCCATGCCGCTGACGGTGATCTCGGCGGCGCGCACCTTGGCCACCTTGTCGGCGTAGCGCCGGGCGTAGGCGGCGTTCTGATAGGCGGTCAGCTCGGCCGTGCGTTTGGCGATCAGCTCGTCCAGCGGCAGGGTCTCGGGCGTGGCGACAGCCTCGAGCTTCGGACCGGCCGCCGACGGATCATGCGCGATCCGGCGGCCCAGTTCGAAGGCCTGCAGATTGGCCTCGGCCGCGACGCCGTTCAGCTTGATGGCGCGATAGAGGGCGCGGCTGGACACAGGGATGGCCCCGCGCTGCCAGGCGAAGCCGACCATGATCATGTTGGCGTAGATGGCGTCGCCAAATTCGCGCTCGGCCAGATATTGGGCCGGACAGGCGTCAAAGCTCTTGGTGGCGGCCTTCACCCGACGCGCCATGGCGCCGCTGTCGAACTTGACGTCGCGGCTGGTGACAAAGTCGGCGGTGGGGGCGAAATCGCTGTTGCCGAACGCGGCGGTGCGGTCCTTGGCGTACAGCGAAAGGCCCTCGGGCGAGGCGGCGACCAGCAGGTCGCAGGCGATCAGCACGTCGGTGCTGGCGGCCGGCACCCGGCCGCCGACCACGGTGTCCTCGGTCTCGCCGATCTTCACGTGACTGAACACCGAGCCGCCCTTCTGGGCCAGACCGGTCATGTCGACCACGCTGCCCGAGCGCCCGTCGATATGGGCGGCCATGGCCAGGATCGAGGCCACGGTGGTCACGCCGGTGCCGCCGACGCCGGTGAACAGGATCTTGCGCACGCCCACCAGCGGTTCGAACTGCGGCAGCGGCGTCGAGTCGGCCGTCAGGGCGGCGGGGGCCTTGGCCGATTGGGCGTTCTCCGCGCCTTCCAGCGTAATGAACGACGGGCAGAAGCCTTCGACGCAGCTGTAGTCCTGATTGCAGCTGGACTGGTTGATCTTGCGCTTGCGGCCAAATTCAGTGGCCAGCGGCTCGACCGAGACGCAGTTGGACTTCACCGAACAGTCGCCGCAGCCTTCGCAGACCAACGGATTGATGAACACCCGCTGGGTCGCCTTGGCCATGGTCCCGCGCTTGCGGCGGCGGCGCTTTTCGGTGGCGCAGGTCTGATCATAGAGCAGCACCGTGGTCCCAACCGTGTCGCGCAGCATCTTTTGCACGCTCATCAGCTCCGAGCGCGGAAACACCTCTACGCCGGGGGCCAGGTCCTTAACGTCGGCGTAGCGGTCCAGGTCGTCGACGACGATCACGGTTTTGGTCACGCCCTCGGACGCCAGTTGGCGGGTGATCTGGGCGGGGGTGAAGCCGCTTTCCGCGCGTTGGCCTCCCGTCATGGCGACGGCGTCGTTGAACAACAGCTTGTAGGTGATGTCGGCCTTGGCGGCGATCGCGGCGCGGATGGCCAGCGAACCGGAGTGGTTATAGGTGCCGTCGCCGAGGTTCTGGAAGACGTGCTTTTCGGTGGTGAACGGCGCCGCGCCGACCCAGGTTAGACCCTCGCCGCCCATGTGGGTGTTCAGGTCGGTGGCCGGATCGTTGAAGCCGGCCATGTAGTGGCAGCCGATGCCGGCCAGGGCCCGCGAGCCTTCCGGCAGCTTGGTCGAGGTGTTGTGCGGACAGCCCGAGCAGAAGAACGGCTTGCGGGCCTGGTCGGCGGCCAGGCTGACGGCGGCGACGCCGGCGGCCGAGACGCGGTCCAGATAGGCGCGGGCCCGCTCCATGTGCGGCCCGTCGGGCAGGCGGTCATAGATGGCCAGGGCGATTTCGGCGACCGACAGCGAGCCTAGTTCCGACAGCAGCGGGTGATGGTGCTCGTCGGTCTTGCCGATGATGCGCGGGCGGGCGTGGGCGGGAAGATCATACAGCGCGGCGCGCGCCTGGGGCTCGATCAGGCCGCGCTTGTGCTCGATGACCATCAGGGTCTCGAGACCGGCGGCGAAGGCGCGGACGCCCAAGGGCTCCAGCGGCCAGGGCATGCCGACCTTGTAGATCGAAACACCCAAATCGGCGGCTTCCTGCAAGGTCATGCCCATGGCCGTGAAGGCCTCCAGCACGTCCTTGTAGGCCTGGCCCTGGCAAACGATGCCCAGACGGGCCTTGCCGACCCGAACACCCGAAGCGCCCAGCACCACGCGGTCGATATGGTTGGCCCGGGCGAAGGCGAGCGCCGCAGGGATCTTGTGCAGGCGCAGCCGACGCTCCTTCTCCATCGGCTGATCCTTCAGCCGGATGCCCAGACCGCCGGGCGGCATCGGAAAGTCGGGGAGGATCACCTTGTGGCGGTCCAGCGACACGTCGATGGTCACGCCGGAGTCCATGGTGTCGGCCAGGGCGATCATGCCGGTCCACAGGCCAGTGAACCGCGACATGGCGATGCCCATCAGGCCGTAGTCGAGCACCTCCTGCACATCGGCCGGCGACAGCACCGGGATCTCGAAGTCCTGAAAGGCGAATTCCGATTGTGACGGCAGGGTCGAGGACTTGCAGGCGTGATCGTCGCCGGCCACCGCCAGCACGCCGCCGGTCGGGAAGCTGCCGGCGAAATTGGCGTGCTTGAAGACATCGCCGGTGCGGTCGACGCCGGGCGCCTTGCCGTACCACATGCCGAACACGCCATCATGAGTCGCGCCCGGGAACAGATTTGCCTGCTGGCTGCCCCATACGGCAGTCGCGGCCAGGTCCTCGTTGAGGCCTTCCTTGAACACGACGTCGTGGGCGGTCAGCAGCTTGCTCATCCGCGCCGCCTGTTGATCCAGGCCGCCCAGGGGCGACCCCCGATAACCCGAGAGGAAGCCCGCTGTATTCAACCCAGCCTTGTGATCGAGTCGCTTGCGATCCAGCAAAACCCGGATCAAGGCCTGCACGCCCGTGATGAAGGCGCGACCATCTTCGAGCACATATTTGTCGTCGAGAGTGACTTCTGAGTGCCTCATGGCAAAAAAATTCCTCCCGGGTCTTCTCGCCCGCTCAGCAATATCTTATAGAAGCGGGGAAATTGTTTGCCCAAGGCATGCCCCTCCCATGGCTGCTTTCGGCACGATCGCCGCGCCAAATGACCTCTGGGGGAGGAATTCTTGTCCGAACAACTCGACGCCGTGGATGCCAAGATCCTCGATCTCATCCAACACGACGCCGGACTGTCTGTCGCGGAGATCGCGGAGCGGGTCGGATTGTCGTCCAGCCCCTGCTGGCGGCGGATCAAAAGACTGGAAGACGCGGGCGTCATCCAGCGCCGCGTGACCATTCTTGACCGCGAAAAGCTGGGTCTCGGCTTCGAGGTCTATTGCACCGTCAAGCTGTCCCTGCCGACCAAGGAAAACCTCGAGACGTTCGAGCAAGCCGTGGGCAAGTGGGCCGAGGTCGTGCAGTGCGCCACAGTGACCGGCTCCGCCGACTACGAGATGCGCATCGTCACCCGCGACATGCGCGCCTTCGATGAATTCCTGCGCGACAAGATCCTGTCCCTGGGCCTGGTCTCCAATATCGAGAGCCGCATCGTCATTCGCGGCGTCAAGAACTCCACGGCCGTGCCGCTGGGGTTGGTTAGCCCGTATGTGAGCCCGCTGGGGTAACCGGAGAGCCCCGGCGCGTTGCCGGGGCGCCCATTTCTCAGATCGAGATCGCCCGCTCGAACGCCGCCGGATCGCGCAGCTTCAAGGAGAAGCGGCGCTCATCGAGGTTCTTGCGATAGGTGATCGCCAAGCCGCCGCCGAACAGGCCCTCGCGACGTTCGACACGAACGATGTCACGTCGCTGGAAGTCGTGGTCCAGTCCCCAGATCTGCGTGAGGAAGACGAGGTTGAACGGGAATACCCCGGTCACCCGCACGCGCTCGCCGTCCACGAAGACTAGGAGAGCGTTACGCGCCCCGCCGATTGCGCGGAACCCGCTGGCGTGACCGGACGCGCCGCGTTCAGCAAAGCGGGCCCCCTTCGGCGCGCGGAGAAAGACCGCCTCGCCCTTGCGCTTCAGCACGATGATCGAAGCGACGATCCAGGAGGCGAGCCAGACGATCACAAACACGGCGTAGGCGGGCGAGGCCATGAAATCGAATAAGCGTTCCACCAAGTCCTCGCCCCGTGCGCCACAATCACAGATTACATCCGACAGGCTTGCCCCTCGCGCAAGAGGCGTCGTCGCCTCGGTTGCCTCGTTGCGAAGGATTGTCCAAGACGCTCCCACAACGGCCGGCTAAGCTCCGCGCCAACCCTGGCCGGAGCCTCCCATGATCGACCTCGTTATCGAAGCCCGCCGTCACGACATCGGCAATTTCGAGGTCGGACGGGTCTTGCCGTTCCACGCCAAGCGGATGGTCGGCCCGTTCACCTTCCTGGATCATATGGGCCCCGCCGAGTTCGCACCGGGCTTTCCCAAGAGCGCCGACGTGCGCCCGCATCCGCATATCGGCCTGTCGACCCTGACCTATCTGTTCGAGGGCGAGATCACCCACCGCGACAGCGTCGGCTCCCTGGCGGTGATCAAGCCGGGCGAGGTCAACTGGATGACCGCCGGCAGCGGCATCACCCATTCCGAGCGCTTCGAGACCCTGCGTCGCCAGGGCGGCAAGATGGATGGCATGCAGGCCTGGATCGCCCTGCCGCAGGAATTTGAGGAGGTTGATCCCAGTTTCAGCCACCACGAAGGGCCCGCAGACCTGCCGTCCTATGAGAGCGGCGGCCTCAAGGCGCGGCTGATCGCAGGCGAGGCGTTTGGCGCCAAGACCAATGTGCCGGTGTTCTCGCCGCTATTCTATGTGCACTGGGAGATGGCCGCGGGAACCACCGCCGCCCTGCCCGCCGAATATTCCGAGCGCGCGGCCTATGTGGCCAGTGGGCGGGTCGAGGTCGACGGCCGCGAGGTGTCATCGCTGCAAATGGCCGTGTTCGCGCCCGGCGACACCATCGTCTTCAAGGCGCTCGAGCCGTCGACAGTCATGCTTCTCGGCGGCGAGCCCGTCGGCCCCCGCTTCATGGAGTGGAACTTCGTGTCGTCATCCAAGGACCGGCTGGAGCAGGCCAAGGCCGACTGGAAGGCCGGCCGCATGAAGCTGCCCGACCTCGACCACGACGAGTTCATACCTTTGCCGGAAGCCCCGCCGGCGCCGCCGGCGTCGCCTCTGTAAACAAGGCGGGCCGGCGGTCAGGACGGTCGCAATTGAAGTTTAGGCCTTGCGGCGCACGATCTTGCTGGGGCCGCGCAGGATCATGCCCAGCACAAGACCGATGCCGGCGGCGATCGCCAGGGCGGGGCCGGGCTTGTTCTGAACGAAGGTTTCGACCTCGCCATAGCCCTCGCGCACCTTTTCCCGGCTGCGATCGACGGCCACGTGCATGTTTTCCTTGGTGTGTTCAACGGCCTCCGTGGCCACGTCCTTGATGTGGCCATAGGCCACCTTGGCCGAGCCGGCCGCCTGCTTGAGCTTGCCCTTGGCCTGGGTCGAGGGATCGCCGGCCAGGGCGCCGACGGCGTCCTGCACCCGACCTGAAGCATTTTCGGCGACGCCGATGATCTGTTCGTTGTTCATGGGACGATCTCGCGTTTGAAGGGGGCGCTTGACGCCGTGCCGGGCCGGATCCCGATCACGCCAGCGCGTGACTAGAGAACCCCTTGGGACGCCAACTGTTCCGCGCCACGGACGCGCATTGGGGTCAGGCCGCTCTGCTCTTGCGGCCGCCCCCTGACTTTTTGCGACAAATAGGCTATAGTGCTCAAAGCGTCGGCCTCGGCGCCACGCACACACCAGAAAAGCTGATCGGCGCTCCACGCTCCGCGACCTGTCGCGGGGTCGCGAGCGGCTATTGGCCCACCCTGACGTCTAAGGAAAAACCATGGCAAAACGCGCTGAAATCACCTGGGCCACCCAGAACGGTCGCGTTAGCGCCTATGATCGCATCACCCATGTCGGCGGAACCATGGCTGAGCCCTGGAGCCTGTCGGTCAAGCAGGCAATCAAGCTGATCGACGCCGGGACATGGCGGTTCTTCGTCAAGCGCGGCGACGACGAAGTTTTGGTCGAGGCGCGCACCAGCCGCAGCGGCTGCCGCTATTTGAAGACCATCGAAGAGCGCGACGAGCCCCACCTGCTGCTCAGCCTCCCCGACTGCGACACCGTCGCCAGCGACGCCTGATCGCCACCTCGGACTCTCCTGGCGGCCCAGCCGCCAGGGTCTGTCGTGCGGCTTGACCTTAGGGCGCTCCCGCCCGATGACTCCGACATGACCGACACCGATCTCACAACCTTCGTTCGCGGCCTGCCCAAGGCCGAGTTGCACATGCACATCGAGGGCAGCCTCGAGCCTGAACTGATGTTCGCATTGGCGGCGCGCAACGGCGTCGCCCTGCCCTATGGCTCGGTTGAAGAGATCCGGGCGGCCTACGCCTTCTCCAACCTGCAGGACTTTCTCGACATCTACTATCAGGGCGCCGGCGTCCTGATCACCGAGGATGACTTCCGGGACCTGGCCCTGGCCTATTTCACACGCCTGGCGGCCGACGGCGGCACGCATGCCGAGATCTTTTTCGACCCCCAGACCCATACCGACCGCGGCGTCGCCTTCGACGTGGTGATGCGAGGCCTGCTGGCCGGCATGGACGAGGCGGAAAAGACGCTGGGCGTCACCTCCAAGCTGATCCTGTGCTTCCTGCGCCATCTCGACGAGGACGCCGCCTTCGCCACGCTTGAGCAGGCCAAGCCCTGGCTGTCGAAGATCGCCGGCGTCGGCCTGGACAGCTCTGAAGTCGGCCACCCGCCGGCCAAGTTCGCCCGGGTGTTCAAGGCCGCGCGCGATCTGGGCCTGAAGATCGTCGCCCATGCGGGCGAGGAAGGCCCGCCGGCCTATGTCTGGGAAGCGATCGACCTGGTGAAGGTGGACCGCATCGACCACGGCAACCGCGCGCTGGAAGACGACGCGCTCACGGCGCGACTGGTCAAGGACGGCGTGACCCTGACGGTCTGCCCGCTGTCGAACCTGAAACTGTGCGGCGTGAAGACCCTGGAAGAGCACCCGCTCAAGCGCATGCTGGACCTGGGCCTGAAGGCCACGGTCAATTCCGACGACCCGGCCTATTTCGGCGGCTATCTGCTGGAAAACTACATGGCCACGGCGACGGCGGTCGGCCTGAGCCGCGACGAGCTGGTGACCCTGGCCCGAAACAGCTTTGCGGGCTCGTTCCTCAGCGAGGCGGAAAAGGCGGCGCGGATCGCGGACGTCGAGGCCTACGCCGCGGCGAACTAAGCCGCCACGGCCTCACGGACGGCCGCGGCGATCTCGTCCAGGCCCTCGAGGCCCAGATCCGGATCGATCCGGATCATGATGACGGAGTTCGCAAGGCGGTCGGCGACCGGGGTCTCGTCGGCGTCCAGGCCGTGGTTGTGAAACGCCGCGCCGGAGGCTTCGACGCCGGCCTGCGCCAGCCGGGTCAGGACGCCGGGCGCCGTGTCCTCGGGCAGACTCAGGGCGCAGGTCTCCGACACCCAGCTCATGCCCCAGCCCGGCTGAAAGCCGATCGGGGCGTCCAGCAGCAGCACGCGCAGACGCTGGGCGGCCGTGACGAGGCGCGGACGTTTTTGCGGCCACAGGTCCAGACCCGCCTCGCCGTCGAACAGCGGGGCGTCGATCGCGTTGATCGGGGTGGCGTCCTCGCAGGCGACGAACACGCCCTGGCCGCTGGGCAGGCCGACAATGACCGGCACCGGGGCGCTCTGAATGACGTCGAAGGCCTCGACGGCCTCGACCAGGATCGGCAGGCCGGTCTCGTCACGGAAGGCGGCCCAGGCCCGCAGGTCCGGGGCGCGACCATGGGCGCCGGCCGGCATGATGGCTTCCAGCGGCCCCGGCGCCTCGGGCAGGCGCTCACGCAGGTGCGACGGATCGAACATCCAGCTGAAGGGGTCGACATCGACCAGCCAAGGCTTCAGCCCCACGGCCGCTATGCCGGCCAGGGTCTCGGCGCAGGCCAGGGCCGACACCACGCAATAGCCGCCCGAACGAACGCCCAGAGCCGTCAAGGCCACCGAAACCGCCTCGGCATGGCCCGACAGCACCCGCACGGCGACCGGTCGGCAAAAGCGCGACATCAGGCCGGCCTCCTCGCCAGGCCCGTGACCCGCCGCGCGCAGGGCTTCTGTCACGGCCTCGAAATCGACGGGCAAGGCAGGCGCGCGCGTCTTGGCGCTGGCAGGCTTCGGAACGGAACTGACGGCTGGCGAAGGACGCATGAGGCAGGCGCTTCCACGAGAAACCGGTTACGCCCAATGGCGTCACCTTATGGTTAAGCAACCGTAACGACAGATTCTGCACGCTTCACTGCGGCGCGCCGTCGCGGAAAATGGCTCAGGACTGCGCAGAAGACTGCCATGAGTCGCGCAGTTCACGCTTGAGAACCTTGCCGATGTGGCTGCGCGGCAAAGCCTGGACCAGGTGCAGTTCGGCCAGGCGCTGGGTCTTGCCGACCCGGCCATTGACGAAGGCGCGGATCTCCTCGGGACTGGCGACGGCGCCGGCCTTCAAGGCCACGAAGGCGACCGGGGTTTCGCCCCAGGCGTCGGAGGGAACGCCCACCACCGCCGCCTCGGCCACAGCCGCATGCTTGACGATCTCGGCCTCCAGATCGCTGGGATAGATGTTGAAACCGCCGCTGATGATCATGTCCTTCTTGCGATCCATCAGGGTCAGGAAGCCCTCGTCGTCGAAGCGACCCACATCGCCGGTGCGGATGAAGCGCTCGCCCTGCGGCGAGATCCAGGTCGCCTCGGCGGTCTTGCCGGGCTGACCGTGATAGCCGTTCATCATCCCGGCCGAGCGCCCGACGATCTCGCCGACCACGCCGGGACCGACCTCGACGCCGTCCTCGTCGATCAGGCGGATGTCGTGACCGGGGGCGGGCCGGCCCACCGTGTGCAGCTTGTCGGGGTTCTCGTGGCACATCAGGATGCAGGTGCCGCCACCCTCGGTCATGCCGAAATACTCGACCAGCCCGCCGGGCCAGCGCTTCAGCACATCGGCCTTCAGGTTGGCGGCGAACGGCGCGCTCGTGCAGAATTTGAGATGGGTGGTCGACAGGTCGTGGCTGTCAAAGTCGGGCCGCTCCATCAGACGGCGATACTGCACCGGCACGAGCATGGTGTGGGTCATGCGGTATGTCTGGGCCAGTTCCAGATACCGACCGGCGTCGAACTTCTTCATCAGCACCACCGTGCCGCCGCCGGCCAGGGTCGGGAAGAAGACGACCAGGGTGGTGTTGGAATAGAGCGGCGTCGACAGCAGGGTCACAGCGTCCGGCCCATAGCCAACCGCATCGCCCCGGAACACGTGCTTCCAGCGCATGCCATGCGACTGGACGATGCCCTTGGGCGTGCCGGTGGTGCCGCTGGAATAGATGATGTTGAACGGCGCCTCGGGCGCGATCTCGACCGGATCAGGCTTGGCGCCCTCGGGCGCCAGCCAGGCGTCGAAGGCCTCGCCGGCTGCCGAGCCGTCCAGCGCGACCAGCCGCGCCGCGACCGGCGCGGGCGTCTGGGCCTGGGCTACGCCCGCATCCAGGAAGAACAGTTTGGCGCCGCAGTCGGCGACCATGCCGGCGATAGCCTCAGGCGTCGAGGACGGGGCGATCGGGGCCACCGCCACCCCGGCCCGCAGACCGCCCAGGAACACCGCCGTATAGGGGATGGACGACAGCGCGCAGACCGCGACGGCCTGCCCAGGCTGGATCCCGTCCCGCTGCAGGGCGGCCGCGACGCGGTCGACCAGGGCGTCGAACTGGCCGTAGGTCACCGTCTCGCCGGTCTCCATGATGATGGCCGGGTGGTCGGGGTTCTCCTGCGTCCGCAGCCGCAGGATATCGCCCATCACGCCGTAGTCGTCGGTCATCATGGCGGCGATGGTGGTCATGGGCGGAGGCTCTTCTTCTCCCTTCCCCCTTCAATGGGGGAAGGGTGGGGGGGGGGTGACATCGGATCAGGATGAAGCGCGGCCCAGAAAGCCCAGCCGCCGCATCACCCCCAACCCTGTCCTTCCCCCATCAGGGGGGAAGGGTTCAAATCAGGCGTCCTTGAAGCCCTTGCCCTCGGCGACCAGCCGCTCCAGCAGGGCCGACGGCTTGAAGTCCTCGCCCAGCGTGGCGTGGAATTCCTTCATCTTGGCCAGAACCTTGTCGAGGCCGACCAGTTCACCCCAGAACATCGGACCGCCCGTATAGACCGGCCAGCCATAGCCGTTGATCCACACCGTATCGATGTCGGACGCCCGGATGGCCTTGCCCTCTTCGAGGATCTTGGCGCCCTCATTGACCATCGGATAAAGGCAGCGCTCCAGAATCTCCTGGTCGGTGATGTCGCGGCGCTGGATCTGGCGCTTTTCAGCGAAGTCGAGGATCACCTGCTCGACAATGGCCGAGGGCTTGGCCACGCGGTTCTCGTCGTAGTCATAAAAGCCCTTGCCGTTCTTCTGGCCGCGGCGGTCCATCTCGCACAGCACTTCGCGCACGGTCGAGGACGAGGTCTTGGCCGCATCCCAGCCGATATCGAGGCCGGCCAGATCGCTCATCGCGAAGGGGCCCATCGGCAGGCCGAAGTCGTAGAGCACCCGGTCGACATCCCAGGGCATGGCGCCTTCCAGGATCAGCTTCTGGGCCTCGCGCTGGCGCTGGGCCAGCATGCGGTTGCCGACGAAGCCGTGGCAGTTGCCGACCAGCACCGCGACCTTGCCGATCTTCTTGCCGATCTGCATCGAGGTGGCGATCACCGACTTGTCGGTCTTGGCTCCGCGCACGATCTCCAGCAACCGCATCACATTGGCCGGCGAGAAGAAGTGCAGGCCAATGACGCTTTCCGGCCGGCTGGTGCTGGCGGCGATGACGTCGATGTCGAGATACGAGGTGTTCGAAGCCAGGATCGCGCCGGGCTTGGCGATCTTGTCCAGCTTGCCGAAGACCTCCTTCTTGATCTCCATCAGCTCGAACACGGCCTCGATGATCAGGTCACAGTCGGCCAGGCCTTCCAGAGCCATGGAGGGCGTCAGCAGCGCCATGCGCTTCTCGACGTCGTCCTGGGTGATGCGGCCCTTCTTGGCGGTGTTCTCATAGTTCTTGCGGATGGTGGCGACACCGCGATCCAGGTTTTCCTGCTTCATCTCGATGATCGTCACCGGAATGCCGGCATTGAGGAAGTTCATCGAGATGCCGCCGCCCATGGTGCCGGCCCCGATCACGCCGACCTTCTTGACGGGGATGATCGGGGTGTCGTCCGGCACGTCGGGGATCTTGGCGGCCTGGCGTTCGGCGAAGAACACATAGCGCTGGGCGGCCGACTGGCTGCCGGTCATCAGCTCCATGAACAGCTTGCGCTCGGCCTTCAGCCCTTCCTCAAAGGGCAGGTTCACCGCCGCTTCGATGCACTGGATGTTGTTCTCCGGGGCCTTGAAGCCGCGGAACTTCTTGGCGTTGGCGGCGCGGAAAGCCGCGAAGATCTCGGGCTTGCCGCGCGCGGCCTCGACCTTGGCGTTCAGGTCGCGGACCTTGTTGAGCGGGCGCTTCTCGGCCAGCACGGTCTTGGCGAAGGCGATGGCCCCGGCGCGGAGATTACCCTCCTCCACCAACTCGTCGAACAGACCCATGGCCAGGGCGGCCTTGGCCGGCACGTGCTGGCCGCTGGTGACCATCTCCAGCGCCTTCTCGACGCCGACAATGCGCGGCAGGCGCTGGGTGCCGCCAGCGCCGGGCAAGAGGCCGATGTTCACTTCAGGCAGGCCGCCCTTGGCCGACGGCACGGCGACGCGATAGTGGGCGACCAGCGCAACTTCCAGCCCGCCGCCCAGCACCGTGCCGTGGATCGCGGCGATCACCGGCTTGGGCGAGTTCTCGATGGTGTTCTGCACGTCCTGCAGGGTCGGGCCGGTCATGGCCTTGCCGAACTCGGTGATGTCGGCGCCGGCGATGAAGGTCTTGCCCTCGCAGATCAGCACGATGGCCTTGACCGCCGGCTCGGCGATGGCGGCGTCAAAGGCTCCGGCCAGGCCCTCGCGCACGGCGGCCGACAGCGCATTGACCGGCGGCGAGTTCAGCGTGACGACGCCGATGTCGCCTTCGACAGTGAGATCGGTGACAGCATTGATCGCGGTCATGGCGGTTTCCATCCCTGCTCTTGTGTTTGAACGGTTGTTTGAGACGAAACCTGCACGCTCGTGCGCGGATGTCCAGAGGTCCGTAGCGGCGCCCGGTTTTCAGGCAGCCGGCGTTGACCTCGCCGACGACATACTACAAATTCTAAAATGTGATTTCGGCGGAGATTGTCCGGGACCAGGCCGATAACGCGTTGAACGCGATCAGAGCCTCGTCGCCAGAGAACGATCCGTGCCGGGGGGAGGGCGTACGCGTGAGAGCCGGGGCTTGGGACGCGACTTGCAGGCGTCCCGCCAAGTCCAGGCCGCGGATTTCGCGCGGGCGTGACGCATTGCGAGCAGTGCGTTGAACTGAGGTAAACCTCACTTCGGCGCGGGAGCACGGCTCCCGCGCCGCTTTCTTGCCCGCGTCTAGGCCGCGCTTTCGGTGAACGCCGAATAGACCAGGGTCCTCAGCTCGCGGCGGATCGGATAGGCGCTGGACGGCATCAGCTGGGTCATGAACACCACCGCCAGATCTTCGACCGGATCGATCCAGAAGGCGGTGGACGCCATGCCGCCCCAGAAATATTCGCCGTGTGAACCCGTGTTCTTGGTACGGGCCTGATCGACGGTCATGGCGAAGCCGAGACCGAAACCCAGCCCCTCGAAGACCGCCTCGCTGAACAGCGACTTGGACAGGTCGGTCAGTTCCTTGCCGCCGGGCAGATGGTTCATGGTCATCAGCTTCAGGGTCTTGGGGCTGAGCAGCCGCGCGCCATCCAGCTCGCCGCCGTTCAGCAACATCCGGCAAAAGCGCATATAGTCATCGGCCGTCGAGACCAGACCGCCGCCGCCCGACTTCATCGACGGATCAGACAGGTAACGGCTCTTGGTCGGGTCGTCTTGCAGGACCACCTTGCCCGAGGGCGTCAGGGCGTAGCAGGCGGTAAAGCGCGCCCTCTGGCTTTCCGGCACGAAAAAGCCGGTGTCCGCCATCTTCAGCGGATCAAAGATCCGGGCCTTCAGGAAGGCGTCGAACGGCTGGCCCGAGATCTTCTCCACCAGATAACCCAAGACGTCGGTGGCCACCGAATAGTTCCAGGACTCGCCCGGCGAGAACTCCAGGGGCACGGTTCCCAGGGCGTCGACGAAATCCTGCAGACCGCCGCCGCTGTTGATCCCGTCCAGCTCCAGCTTGCGATAGGCCGCGTCGACATTGGTGCGCTGCTGGAAGCCGTAGGTCAGGCCGGCGGTGTGGCGCAGCAGGTCGATCACCCGCATCGGCGCCGAGACCGGCCGGGTCAGAAAGGCCCCGCTGACGCCGCCATTGAACACGCCCAGATCGCGCCAGGCGGGGATGTAGCGGTGAACCGGATCGTCCAGCGACACCAAGCCTTCCTCGACCAGCATCATGAACGCGACGCTGGTGACCGGCTTGGTCATCGAATAGATGCGAAACAGGCTGTCGGCCTTCAACGGCGCGCCGCGCTCAAGGTCGGCCGAGCCCAGCACCGACTGATAGGCCAGCTGTCCGCGCCGCCAGACCTGGGTCAAAGCGCAAGGCAGCTTTCCGCTGGCGATATATTTGTCCTGGATAAAGGTCTCGATGCGCTTCAGGCGCTCGGACGACAACCCTACGGCTTCCGGCGTACTCAAGATCCGACGTCTCCCTGCATCCGCCCCTATTGGACGGTGTTGTTGTTGGCATTTCGTCGGGACGTTGTGATGCAACGCTCAGTTTACCCGTTTCATGCATGGTTATTGAAAACGAGGGGAAGCCGATGGGCAAGGACTTGCGTGACAAGGCCGCCCCCAGCACCGAGGACGCCGCGGCAGACTGGTTCTTCGAGAACAGCCTCGACATGTTCGTTGTGCTGGAAAATGACGCCATAGCGCGGGTCAATCCCGCCTGGACCGCCCTGACGGGATGGACGCCCGAAGAGAGCCTGGGTCGACCGATCCGAGACTTCTTTCATCTGCATGACGCCGAGGCCTTTGGAGAGCTCGACAAAGCGCTGCGCGCCGACGGGCGGGCCGACGGCGAGCACCGACTGGCCCGCAAGGGCGGCGGCTGGCTTTGGGTGCGCTCGCAGTCCAAGCAGCAGTGCGCCGGCGTGCTTCTGGTGGTCATGCGCGACATCAGCGCCGACCGCGCCAGCGCCGCCGCCCGACACCAGGCCGAGCGCGCCAACGAGATGCTGCGCACCACCGCCGGCGTCTATGTCTGGCGGTTCGATACGCGCAAGGGCGTCTACATCTTCGAGCAGGACGTCCCGACGCCCTCCTCGCCCCTGGGCGGGGCCCGGATGATGACCGTCGAGGAAATGACCCAGTCGATCCATCCCGATGATCGGGCCCGCGTCTGGGATAGCTTCTCCCTGACCCTGAAGACCGGCGACCATAGCGTCCAGGACTACCGCTATCGTGATCCTGAGACGCAGGCCTGGGCGGTGATGCGCGCCGCCTGGCGGGGCGTGCGAGGCAAAAGCCCCCAACTGTGGGACGTCATCGGCATAAGCCAGGACGTCACCGAATTGATCGACGCCCGCGACGCGGCGGTCGGCGCAGCCGAGGCCAAGAGCCGCTTCCTGGCCAATATGAGCCACGAGATTCGCACCCCCATGAACGGCGTCCTGGGCGTCCTGCATCTGCTGAAACAGGAAGCCTTGTCCGACGACAGTCGCCAGATGCTCGACGAGGCGCTGGGCTGCGGGGCGATGCTGGCGGAATTGCTCAACGACATCGTCGACTTCTCCAAGATCGAGGCCGGCAAACTGGAACTGGCTCCCGAAGCGACCGACCCGGCCGCCTTGTTGCGCGGCGTCGCCGATCTGTTGCGTCCACAGACCCGGCAGAAAGGCCTGTATCTTCGCGTCGAGACCCCTCCTGACCTGGGCTGGGTTTCGGTCGATCCGGTTCGCCTGCGTCAGGCGCTGTTCAACCTGCTGGGCAACGCCGCGAAGTTCACGCCTGAGGGCGGTATCGATGTTCGGTTGACGGCGCGGCCGTCTGACGCGGGTCTGCGCCTGCGCTTCGAGATTCAGGACACCGGCGTCGGCATAGATCCGGAAACCGGCGACACCCTGTTCGAGCGCTTCAGCCAAGCTGACAACTCGACCACCCGACGGTTTGGCGGCTCCGGTCTTGGCCTGGCGATCACCCGACGGCTCGCCCAACTGATGGGCGGCGAAATCGGCTTTTCCAGCGCGCTGGGCCAGGGCTCGACCTTCTGGCTGGAGATCGAGGTCGCGCCGGCCGCCGCCGTTCAGCCCCGCGAGGTCATCGATCATCCGCTGTTTTCCGGCCGCCGCTTCCTGCTCGTCGAGGACAACGCCACCAACCGCATGGTCGCCTCGCGCATGCTCGAGGCCCTGGGGGCCAGCGTCGAATGCGCCGAGAACGGCGCGCAGGGCGTCGAGGCCGCGCGACGCGGATTTGATCTGATCCTGATGGATATCCAGATGCCCGACATGGACGGCGTCGAGGCCACGCGTCAGATCCGCGCCCTGGGCGGCGCGGTCGGCGTCACGCCGATCCTGGCCATGACCGCCAACGCCCTGGCTCATCAGCAAGCGGCCTATCTGACCGCTGGAATGAACGGCGTGGTCGCCAAGCCGCTGTCGCCCTCCATGCTGGTGCAGGCGCTCATGACCGCTCTTGAAAACGCGCAAGACGCCCAGATCAGCGAGGATTTGCAAAAACTTGAACCGCGCTGAGGCTCGCGTTCTGATTTCATCGCAACAATCGGACACGCGGCCTTTTCGCCGGCTCGCGGGACGCCTAAATTGGACCCGGAAGTCCAGCGACCAGTATCGCCTGGGGCTTTGGGGACTTGCGTAATGGATGATGGTCGGATCGTGGGCGCCAGCACGGCGCGCTATGCCCGCAAGAAGGAAGCCATCCTGGCCGCCGCGACAACGATCCTGAATCGCCAGGGCGTGCGCGGCATGACCCTTGCCGACGTGGCGGCCAAGGTCGGCCTGATCACGACCAGCGTCACCTATTATTACCGCAAGAAGGACGACCTCGCGGCCGCCTGCTTCATGCGCGGCCTCGAACGCTTCGACGCCATGATCACCCAGGCGGCGGCCCAGCCTGATCCCGCGACGCGCCTGAAGACCTTCCTAGACCTCTATCTGGATCTGAACCGGCGGGTGCGCCTGGGCGAGGATACGCCTCTGACCAGCTTCACCGAGATCCGGGCCCTGAAGGAACCCCTGCGCTCTTCGGTCTCCAATGCATTCAACGACCTCTTCCGGCGGGTGCGGACCTTCTTCGAAAACGAAGACTTCGCGCATCTTGAAAAGCGCCAGCGCAACGCCCGCACCCACCTGCTGCTGGAACAGGTTTTCTGGGCGGGCACCTGGCTGCGGCGCTACGACCTCGACGACTATGACCGCGTGCGCGACAAGCTCTATGACATCCTGGTGGGGGGCTTGGCCGCGCCGGGTCAGGGCTGGACGCCCAGCGCCCTGCCCGACCCCACGCCGCGCTCGGCCGACGGCCTGGAATGGCGCGAGACCTTCCTGGTCGCCGCCACCCGCCTGATCAACCAGCGCGGCTATCGCGGGGCCTCGGTGGAAGACATCTCAGCGGCGCTGAACGTCACCAAGGGCTCGTTCTATCACCACCATGAAGACAAGGACGCCCTGGTGGCGGAGTGCTTCCAGCGCACCTTCGCGGTGACCCGCAAGTCGCAGGCCGACGCTCGCGCCCTCAAGGGCTCGTCCTGGAGCCAGCTCGTCTCGGCCACCGCCACCCTGGTGACCTACCAGCTGTCGGATCACGGCCCGCTGCTGCGCGCCTCGTCCATGGGCGCCCTGCCCCCCGAGATTCGCCACGACATGGCCGAAGGCTATGGCCGGGGCTCGGAGCGGTTCGCGGCGATGATCTCCGACGGCATAGCCGACGGATCGATCCGCCCCGTCGACCCGATGATCGCCGCCCACATGATCAATTCGATGCTGAACGCCGCCGCCGCCCTCGGCGTCTGGGCGCCCAGCGTGGAGCGTGACGAAGCGGCCGCCCTGTTCGCTCGCCCGCTGCTGATGGGCCTGTTCACGCCTTAACCAACCAAACGCTTGGTTTCAAAAGATTTCAAAGCGCGTCGCAGCTGTTACTTTAGGCGCAACTGAGTCGCTCCGAGCGCTGACATGACGATCATTGGATCCCAGCCCTACATCACCGGCTACGGCAATATCGGTGTATCGGCCAACAAGACCACGCCGACGACCGCGGCCGACACCTCGGCCCAGGCCAAGGCCGCCAACACGGCCACCGGCGCCGTCAATGTCACCCTGTCGGCCGAGGCCCAGGCCGCCCTGAAGGCCCAGACCGACACGCGCACCAGCGACGCCGTGGTCAGCCAGGCCCGCGCCGCGCTCGACAGTCTGCTGAAGGCCGCCAAGACCCCGACCGCCTTGAAAGACGGTCAGGCGACCATCGACCTGGGCGATCTGGATCGGCGCGAACTCTATGCCATCGCCAGCGGACGGGGCGGCAAGTTCCCGATCGAGGAGCAGGTGGTCGCCACCCTGGAGTCGAAGTCGCGCAACGCCGACGCCCTGGCCGGCCCGGCCGCCTCGGCCCGGATCACCGGCGACTATGCCGGCCTCTACCAGGCCGCGCTTGACCGGCTGGACGCCGCCGGGCCCGAGGAAAAGGCCACGGGACAGTGGACCCAGGATCGGGCCGCCCTGGTCGAAGGCCGCAAGCAGGCCATCGCCAATCCCGGCGTCGCGCCCAGCGGCATCGAGGGCGATACGGTCGCCGCCTACCTCAAGGAGGTTGGCGGCGTGGTGGCCAGTCCGCGCACGCGAGACTTCGGCAAGGTGGCCACCGACGTGCGCTCGGTGCTGGACAGGCAGTACGCGACCGCGACCGGCGACGGCGCGGCGACCGGCCCCGACAGCGGCGACATCGACTTTTCCCGGTTCGACACCCGCTCCCTGGCGGCGGTTTCGCTCAACCGCGACGGCCAGTTCTCGTCCCATGAAGTGCGTCAGGCGCTCAACGAGATCCGCGTTCGCGACCACCAGTCGGTGATGACCAGCTACCAGGACAGCGCCGGCGGCGGCGCCTCTGACTTCGGAAAGTCGATGATCACCCGCTATGCCGGGATGACGTCTGAAGAGCGCGAGGCCTCGGGCTGGACCCCGGCGCTCTACGACAAGATGATCGCACTGCAGGACACCCGCGAGAAACTCGCCTCGATGTTCAGCGCCGATGGCGGTCTGGCCACGACGGGGGCGATGACGCTGCTGGACTATCTGGGCTAACCTTTCACGGTTCCGGAATGGCGGACACGGGCTCGCAGCCTCGCCGATTTTCACCGGCCAGTGTGGGGAGGCGGCGGAGCGTCCGGGCCAGGCCCGGAGGAGTGTTTAGTGGAGTACCGTTTCGGCCGTGGCCGGAGCGCTCCGCGCGGTCGTTATCCCTCTGGCCGGGGCGCGCGGGTCTCGTTCAACCCTTCACCCCCATCCGGGCTTGTCCCTCCTCGCGACGGACCCAGCCCTGAAGCTGCAAGCCACGCCGATTCCGGAGGACCCGGAACTCACCTTCGGACGGGCGGAGGCTTGGCCTTCCTCCGATGGACAGGTTTACGTCCCCTGTCCTCTTGAACCCGTACAACCGCCCCCATCGCGCGTTTCGGTCGCCAGCTTCGCGCCCTCCCCTGCGACGGGGCGAGAAGAAGAATACGACCGTTCTGGAGGGTGATGCGTCGATTTTGCATCGTGACGCTGGATCGCGGGCTTAGAGCGTTGAAATCGTTGGGGCGGAAGGGCGCCGACGCCCGCCCGGGGACGGGGATAGGCGACTTCCGCGCAGACCTTCGAGAGGGGCGGAGAGCGGCGGGAGGAACATGTCGGAAAGCAGACGTTGCGTACGGCGGTACGGGGTGGATTTCGGTTCCAGGATTTCGGCGCCTAAAGCGGACGTCTGGCCTCAGACTGCAAAGGGGTTTCCATCGACGTCAGCATTGGGCGGGACGAACAGTCGCGAGGCTCCGACCGGAATCGCGCCTGACGAAAGCATGGTCGACGGGCGTACCGCGCCGCCGCAGCCATCTTCGAGGCTGGATTGTTGGTAGAAGTCCGCCTTGGTACGGGCGATCTTTCTATTGACCCCTTGCGCCAGTGTAGACGTTTGCCCCGCGAAACAGGCTGAACCCCGTGACAACGCCTTCATCGCCGCGTTCGAAGCGGATCGACATATCCTGTGCCGTCATGAAGAACGCCGTCTGCGACTCGGCGAACATCTCCATAGGTTTGGCGCCGAACAGATCGCTCTGGAAGTGCAGGCGATCGCCTGCGGCTATGATGTGGACCGGTTGGTCTAGCAGCAGATAATCGCCAGCATACTGGCTGTTCAGTGCCGCATCGCTAGGTACCGCGACCTTCTCGATGGCCTGGAATTCGGGCCACCCGTATTCCTCGGCGATACTGCCGAGGATTTCGGCGATCAAAGCCGCCCCGTTGTCACTATTGGTCATCACAACCACGCCTTGGCCTGATTGCGTGTAGCCGTAGAGTTGAGAACGAAACCCTATTGTGCCGCCGCTGTGACCGAAACTTGTGCGGGTGCCGAGATCTTCAACGTAGAATCCGAGACCGTACTGGCCCAATCCGCGTGTCAGCATCAAAGACGCCAGGCTGTGGGAGAGGATGCTTCCTGAGGCGCCAGCCTCCGCCTGCTGTACGGCGATTACGATGCGCGCGAGATCACTCGGTGTACTCCACAAACCTGCAGCGGCGGATTCCGGATAGACGCGCCACTGACCTGGGACGGCACGACCATCGCTTTCGTAAGCCGTTGCCGCAGAGGCGCGTGAGGCAGGGGGCAACATGGGGGCAAACGTACTTTGGCTCATCCCAAGTCGATCGAGAACTTCGGTTTGCATGTATCGTTCGAAAGGAGACCCGCTGGCTTCTGTCATCATCAGCTGGACGATTTCGTATCCGCCCCCTGAATACCGCCAGGTGCTGCCGGGGGCGAGGTCGACCCGGACGGGTTCGGAGTTCGCCGGCGCGACACCGTCCAGTGTCTGCTCCAGTGTCGGCGCTGCCTCATCCTGCGCATACCCGTTGTAGCCATGCACCGTCATGCCGGCGCTGTCGTTGAGCAGCATGCGCAGGGTGACCGCCTTGGTCTGCGTGAACTCGTTTTCCGGAATTTTCCATGAGACGAGTTGGCTATTGGCGTCTTCATCGAGGATGAGTTTGCCCTGTTCAGCCAAGCGCAAGGCTCCAATGGCAGCAACCGACTTGCTGATCGAACCTGCCTGGAACAAGGTGTTGACCGTCGCCGGGCGGTCGCCTGCGGCGTCGGCCATGCCATAGGCCCGTGCCCACTCGACCTGGCCGTTGTTGATTACCGCGATGCTGACGGCGGGGACCTGATGGAAGGCCATGCGATCCTTCAGCGTCATCTTCTGACCTTGCGCACCCCTTATGACGACAGGCGTGGTGAGCCCTCGCTCGACACGGTTGATCCTTTCATGGATGGCAAGCCGTTCGGCCTCGCTGGAAGGGGGCGGTGAAGTTGATTGAGCCTCTGCGCTCACACTCCAAAGCATCAGCGTCGTGCAAGGCAGCAACAAGTGTTTGAGCATCGAAGTCTCACAAAGACAGCCGGGCAGAATCGGTCTGCGAAGTTGCATAAGCATCGCCCGACGACAAGATTGAGGTCTAGGTTCAACAGCGGACGTTCGGAAAGTCCGCAACGGGGTCGTGAGCGGTCTCAAGCCTGACGCCGAATTGCGGACATTCAAGATGAGCGCTGCAAGCCGGCGCCAGCCGTCTGAAGAGCCGGCCTTCTGAACGTCACCCCTAGAGCGTGATAGCCGAAAGTGTACGCGGTTTCGGCGACTATCACGCTCTAAATGTTTGATTTAGAGCCCTTTTAGACGCCTCACATGATTCCATGTGAGGCTAAAAGGCTCTAGTGAAAATCCCGGCTCCTTTGCAGCCGCCCCGAAACCTTATGCCGCACACGCGGCGCGGGCGCGGCGGGATCCTCCTTCAGCCGGCCCAGTTCCGCCGACAGGTCGGTGAAGCGTTCGGCCACCACATGGATCACCCCTTCGGCCGCCTGCACCTTGCCGTGCACCACCAGGAACGAGGCGGTCATCACCGTGGCGCGATCGGCCTCGAAACAGTCCTTCCAGACCACGGCGTTGGCGACGCCGGTCTCGTCCTCGAGGGTGACGAACACCACGCCCTTGGCGGTGCCGGGCCGCTGGCGGATCAGCACGATCCCGGCCACCGACACCCGCTGGCCGTCCTTGATCCCCGCCAGTTGCGCGGCCGTGACCACGCCCATGCTGTCCAACATCGACCGGTAGAAGGCGCAGGGGTGGGCCTTCAGCGACAGGCTGGTGGTGCGATAGTCCTCGGCCACCGCCTGCGGCAGGGCCATGGCCGGCAGGTCCACCGCCGCCTCGAACAGTGGCAGGCCCACCAGCAGCGGGGCCTGGACGGGGGCCTTGGCCTCGCCCTTGACGCCCTTGACCGCCCACAGGGCCTCGCGCCGGCTCAGGCCCGATGAGGCAAAGGCGTCGGCCTCGGCCAGCAGCTCCAGGGCCCGTTGCGGCACGCCGTACTGGGCGAAGTCGGCCGGCGTCCGCGCGCCCTCGTCGCGCGCCATGGCCAGCAGCCTGGCCTCGGCTTCGCGCACGCCCTTGACCTGACGCAGGCCCAGGCGAACAGCCTTCCAGCGGGGACGGGTCTCGGGATTGAACAGCTTGTTCCCAGAAACGCTGTCATCCCGGACGAGCGCGGAGCGCGAAGATCCGGGACCGCCGGAAGCGCGGCGCTCTGGATCGGTCCCGGATCTTCGCTTCGCTTCGTCCGGGATGACATTAGAGGTTCGTGCGACGCCCGAGGCCGCCTCCAGCGTACAGTCCCAGTCGCTGCTCATCACATCCGGCGGCCGCACCTCGACGCCGTGCTCGCGGGCGTCGCGCACCAGCTGGGCCGGCTGATAAAAGCCCATCGGCTGGGAATTGATCAGCACCGCGCAGAACACGTCGGGCCAGGCCCATTTCATCCAGGCCGAGACATAAACCAGCTTGGCGAAGCTGGCCGCGTGGCTTTCGGGAAAGCCGTAATGGCCAAAGCCCTCGATCTGCTTGAAGCAGCGCTCGGCGAAGTCGCGCTGATAGCCGCGCCCCGCCATGCCCTCGACGAACTTGTCGCGATATTCGGCCGGCGTGCCCAGGTTCTTGAAGGTGGCCATGGCCTTGCGCAGGCCGTCGGCCTCGTCGGGCGTGAACTTGGCGGCCTCGATGGCGAGACTCATGGCCTGTTCCTGGAACAGCGGCACACCAAAGGTCTTGCCCAGTATACCCCTCAGCTCGTCGGCCGGGCCGTGCTCGGGCGACGGCGCGGGCCAGTCCACCGGGTCCTGGCCGTTTCGGCGGCGCAGATAGGGATGGACCATGTCGCCCTGGATCGGGCCGGGCCGGACGATCGCCACCTCGATCACCAGGTCATAGAATTCCGCCGGCCGCAGGCGGGGCAGCATCGACATCTGGGCCCGACTCTCGACCTGGAACACCCCGACCGAGTCGGCCTTGGACAGCATGTCATAGACGCCCTTCACCTCGCGGGGGACATCGGCCAGGTCGGTGATCTGCTGCCCATGCTCGGCGCGCAGCATGCCAAAACCGCGCTGGATGGCGGTCAGCATGCCCAGGGCCAGGATGTCGACCTTCATCAGGCCCAGGCTGTCGATATCGTCCTTGTCCCACTCGATGAAGGTGCGGTCCTTCATCACCGCATTGCCGATCGGCACGGTCTCGTCCAGCCGCCGCTTGGTCAGCACGAAGCCGCCGACGTGCTGCGACAGGTGGCGGGGGAAGCCCAGCAGCTCGGTCGCCAGGGTCACGGCGCGCGCGATCTCCGGCGCCTTGGGATCCAGCCCCACCTTGCGGACGTGCTCTTCCGGCAAGTCCGAACCCCAGCTGCCCCACACCGTGCTGGCCAGCAGGGAGGTGACGTCCTCGGTCAGGCCCAGGGCCTTGCCCACATCGCGGATGGCGCTGCGCGGCCGGTAGTGGATCACCGTGCCGCAGATGGCGGCATAGTCGCGGCCATAGCGGCGATAGACATATTGCATCACCTCCTCGCGCCGCTCGTGCTCGAAATCGACGTCGATATCCGGCGGCTCGCCGCGATTTTCCGAGATGAAGCGGGTGAACAGCAGGCGGTGCTCGGTGGGGTCGATCGAGGTGACGCCCAGGCAGAAACAGACCGAGGAATTGGCCGCCGATCCGCGCCCCTGACACAGGATGCCCATGGCCCGGGCTTCCTTGACGATGTCGTGCACGGTCAGGAAATAGTTGGGATAATTCATCTTGCCGATCAGCCGCAGCTCCTCGGTCAGTTGCGCCACCACCTTGTCCGGAACCCCGCCCGGATAACGCCAGGCCGCGCCGGCGAAGGTCAGGTCGGTCAGGTGCTGCATGGCGGTCTTGCCCGGCGGCACGGGCTCGTCGGGATATTCCTCCTTCAGCTGGCCCAGGTCGAAACCGATGCGCGAGACGATCTCCATCGTCCGCTCGACGGCCCGAGGCCAGCGCTCGAACAGGCGGGCCATCTCTTCGGGCGTCTTCAAGTGCCGCTCGGCATTGGCCTCCAGCCGGAAGCCCGCCTCGTGGATCGTACAGTGCTCGCGCACGCAGGTCATGACGTCCTGCAGGGGCCGCCGTTCGGGGCCGTGATAGAGCACGTCATTGGTGGCCACCATCGGCGCGCCGGCCTCTCGGGCCAGGTCGTCCAGCCGCGCCAGGCGCTGCAGGTCGCGGGCGGCGTAGCCTCGGCTGGCCGCTAGCCAGACCCGGCCGCGCAACTCGCCCGCCATATGGGTCAGATCGGTCGTGAAGGCCTCGTCCAACTGGGCGGGCGGTACGATCAGGGCCAGCTGGCCCTCGGCGTGACCCAGGAAATCCTCCCAGTGCAGTTCGCACTCGCCTTTCGGGCTGCGGCGCTGGCCCACGGTCAGCAGACGGGTCAGGCGCGCGAAGGCCTCTCGGTCGGACGGGTAGCACAGCAGGCTGGGCGTCCCGTCAGCGAAGTCCAGCCGGCAACCGGTCAGGGCGCGCACCTTCAGGGCCTTGGCCGCCGTCCAGGCCCGCACCACCCCCGCCAGGGTGTTGCGATCGACAATCCCCACGGCGGTCAGCCCCAGCCCCTGCGCGGTGGGCATCAGCTCGCGAGCGTGCGAGGCGCCGCGCAGGAACGAGAAGTTGCTGGTGGTTTGCAGCTCGGCATAGGCGGGGGTCATGGGGCAGCCCTTGCCCCCTCCGGGCCTGACGGCCCTCCTCCCCCGGAGGGGGAAGATGAGATCATCCGCCCCCTCCGGGGGCGGACGACCGCGCAAGCGGTCCGGTGGGGGCAAGTGATCCCGCTAACCAAACAGGCCATGAATCCACCACTTCGGCGGGTCGCCGCCGCCGAACAGGCCCTGCCGAAAGATCCAGAACCGGCCGCCGGCCTCGTCCTCCACCCGGTAATAGTCGCGGATCTTGCCCGGGCCGGTCTCGTCGAAATCCCCGCGCCACCACTCCTGGCCGATCCGCTCGGGCCCCTCGGCGCGGCGCACGCGATGGGAGCGGCCACGCCAGGTGAACTGCACCGGCGGGTCATCGGGCAGCTTGGCCAGGGCGGTGATCGGCTCGATACGCTTGAACAGTCGCACCGGCCGGGGCCGCTCGGGATCCCAGATCTGGCCGGACGGCGGAGCCAGGGGCGCGACCCGGATCACCGAACGCTCCGGCACATGGCTCTGATGCGGATCGGCCCGCCAGACGCGGTCCTCGCCCAGACGGTTGATCAGCCGGTCGACCAGCGGGGCCAGGGTCTCGTCCAGCCCGGAGCCCGCTTCAGCATCCAGCCGGGCCTGGACGGCGGTCAGGGGTTCGACATCGCCGGCGAACACCGTGACCACCTCGATCCCGAAGCCGGGATCGATCACATCCAGCTTGGGGACCAGCAGCCGCGTCAGCCGCGCGGCGTCGCGCCCTGGTCGCGCAAGGCCCGCCCGCACCGGCAGGGCCTTGCCGTCCAGGCGGTGAAAGACCACCTCGAACCGCCGCGCGCCCTGGCCCTCGACCTCCAGCCGCTGGCAAATCAGGGCGGTGACGTCGCCGACCACCCGCGCGAGGTCGTCGGGCGCGCTGATCGGTTCGGCGAAGGCCAGGCGGTCGAACCACGGACTGGCGGGGCGGCGGAAGATCAGGGCCTCGCCCGCCGCGCCCAGGGCCTGGTCCAGCCGTTGGGTCAGGTGCAGGCCAAAGCGCTTGGCGAGCTGGGCGCGCGGCAGGCGCAGGATCTGACCGATCCGGAACAGGCCCAGACGCGGCAGCTGGGCGGTGGCCGTCTCGTCCAGCCGCAGGGCCTCCACCGGCAGCTCGGCCAGCAGCGCCCGCTGGCCGTTGGGCGGCGCGATCTGACCCGGCTCGCCGAACCGGGCCAGCGCCCAGGCCGCGCCGGGCGTGTCGGCGATCGCGGCGCGGGCCGGAACGCCCCAGCGGGCCAGCCGCGCCAGCAGGTCGTCCAGCATCGCCGCCTCGCCGCCCCACAGGTGGTCGGTCCCGGTGATGTCGAGCAGCAGGCCGTCCTCGCCGTCGATCGCCACGGCCGGCGAAAACCGCACGCACCAGTCACTAAGGGCCTCCAGGGCGACATGATCCGCCCGCGGATCATGGTCGGCGGTGACCAGGTCCGGACACAGGGCCATGGCGTCGGCCGCCTTCTGGCCGGGCCGCAGGCCCCGGGCCAAGGCGGCGTCGTCGACGGCGGCCAGGCGGCGGGTTCCGGCTTCGGAGACCAGCAGAGCGAAGGGGGACGGGGCGGACTTGCCCCCTCCGGATGCTGCGCATCCTCCTCCCCCGGAGGGGGAAGACGAGATCATCTTCCCCCTCCGGGGGAGGAGCGCGTCAGCGCGGAGGGGGCCAGTGGCGCCGCCCTCACCCCGCCCGTCTGAACTCGGATTCCGCCGCCACCACGTCGTGATCGGCCAGTTGGGACACCAGACGGAAAGGATGCGGGCCATGGTCGGCCTCCGAAGACTCCAAAATCCAGCCGCCGGAACGTCCGCCCCGGCAGCGCTCAAGTTCGACCCGCCAGCGCGGCGGACCCAGGCCGGGAACGTCCGGCGGCGGCTGGCTGGGCGCGCCGGCGATGCGCCAGCGGCTGAAGGACGACGAGCCCGACACCGTCCGCGCTTGGCCAACTGGTCCGCCATAGGGCCGCCGGTGCAGCAGCACGCCGAAACTGCCGCGCTTCTCGCAGGCCAGCTGCAGCCGGCGTCCGGCCTTCAGCTCCGGGGCCTGGGCCTCGCCGATGGCGGCGGCGACCCCGACCGTGGCCAGGGCGTCCTCCAGCACCGACAGAACCTCGGCCTCGTCGCGCGCGCGGACCTGGATCAGCCGCCCGGTCGGCATGTCCAGACCCGCCAGGCCCGGGGCATGCAGGTCGTCGCGCCGCATCACCCACACCACCGCTCCGGTGGTCAGCAGCGGCCGGATCAGCCGGCCGATGAAGGCGGCGGGGGCAGCGGCGGTCTCGTCCTCCAGCCCGGCCCCCATCACCTCGTGCCAGGCTCCCGACGGCAGGCCGCTGGCCGGGAAACAGCCGTCGATGCGGCGATCACCAAAGGCCAGGACCGGAGTCAGAGTCCGAGTCCCTGCTTCCAGAGCAGCGATCTGGCCCTTCAAAGCCGCGAGACGCGCCTGGCGCGATCCGGGCATCCTTCCAATCCTTTTGTTCCACTTTTGTTCTGATCTTGTGGTGTCCCAGAGTCAAGCCGGGGCCGACAAGGCGGCGCAGTCCTGCAACGGGGCGAGGTCCGGACGTCGTCTGGACCACAGGCGAGGACGCAGGGTCCGGCGCCGGCGCCAGGGGCGGATTGCGATGGGGACGAAGCCTTTGAGCCAGCATCCAAATCCGCCGCCCGTAGGGTGCGACGATGAACTTATGACAGACTGAAGGTGTCGGCGATTCGGCAAGCCTTGTATGAAGCCCGTGATCATCTTCCAGCCCAGCCTAGCCGGGGGCCTGTTCTTGGCCCCGAAGACCGCAAAAGCCTGCGCCGCCGATGCTCGCAAGCGGTGCAGCGGCCAGGTGTCGTTGGCCCTCTGCGACAAGATCCAGGTCGCTTAACCGCCCCATCGCCATTCCATCCGAGATCCGGCCAAAACCGAGGAAGACATGAAACCCGACGTTCTAGAAGGCTTGCGATTCCAAGGCTATTCGCCCCGCACCATGCTGGATGTCGGGGCCCATATCGGCACCTTCACCCAGGGCTTCCTCCAGACCTTCCCCGACTGCGTCCCGACGCTGATCGAGCCCAATCCGTTCTGCCAGGACGCACTGGCCCAACTGCCGTTTGAGCGCCTGGCCGTGGCCGCCTCGTCCGAGGCCGGTCAGGCCGAGATGTTCCTGACCAAGGAATGGCTGCAGTCCACCGGCAGCTCGCTGTACCGCGAGGACACCGCCTTCTTCCGCGACGAAGTCGTCATCAAGCAGGTGGTTGACAAGGTGCGGCTCGATGACGTCTTCGCCGGCCGCCGCTTCGATTTCGTCAAGATCGACACCCAGGGCTCCGAACTCGACGTGCTGATGGGTGGCCAGACTGTGCTGCGCCAGGCCGACTACATCCTGATCGAGATCTCGCTGGTTGACTACAATGTCGGGGCCGCCCAGGCCGAGCAGGTCTTCGCCCAACTGGCGGCCATGGGGTTCCGCACCGCCGAAGTCACCGACTTCCATCGCCTGAAGGGCGTCCACAACGGCGGCCTGCTGCAGATGGACTTCCTGTTTGAACGCGCCGTCCGCCGCCCGACCCAGAACTATCGCTACGGCCCGCTGCACGGTCATGACCCGCTGATGGCCTTTCTGCGCGACCAGAAAGCCAGGTGCCCCGACTTCAGCGTCATCGACGTCGGGGCCGCCGCAAATCCGTGGTCGGGCGACGTGCTCGACGCCACGTTCGACATGGGTGACTGCGCCGTCGCGCCATTGCACTTCCGCGGCAATTTCAACGACAGTCGCAGCTGGGACGAGGTGCTGCGCCACGTCGCCAAGCACGGCCGGTTCTCCTACGCCATCTGCTCGCACACCCTTGAAGACCTGGCCTATCCCGCCATGGCCCTGGAGATGCTGCCGCGCATCGCCGAGGCCGGCTATGTCTGCGTACCGTCACGCTATCTGGAATCCCTGCGCCCGGAAGGTCCGTATCGCGGCTTCATCCATCACCGCTGGGTTCTGGACAATGTCGGCCACGACCTTGTCCTGGCCCCGAAGATCCCGCTGGTCGAGTATCTGCAGATGACGGCCGAGCCGAACTGGCCCAGCCAGCCTGACCGCTTCGAGTTCCAGATGCACTGGCGCGGCGCCATCGCCTTCCAGCCGATGAACGGCGACTATCTGGGCCCGAACCGCGACGCGGTGATCGGCATGTACGGTCAGTTCTTCAACCGTCCGTGACACCTAAAGCATCGTGCGGAAAAGTGGACGCCGGTTTTCCACAAAAACGATGCGAAAACAAAAACCTAGAGCAAGGCGCGTGATCCGGTTGGCGGGCTTGCCCCCACCCGGATCGCGCGCCTGACCCATATCAGGCGTCCGAAGGCGCCCTTCGGGTCCAGGCTCGCAGAATGATCGGTCCCAGCATCGCGCACACCCCGCAGGCGTCGGCCAGCAGATCGCCCCATGAGGCGTCTCGCCCCACAAAACCCTGAAGGATCTCGATCGAGGCGCCGAAGGCCACCAGGACCAGGCCGATGCGCCAGAAGCGGCTGGCCGGCAGGGCGGTGATCGCCAGGGCCGTCAGCACATAGAAGACGATGAAATGCTTGGCCTTGTCCCAGGGGATCAGGCCGAGGCCGCCGTCATCGGGCAGAAGGGCCCGCCAAAGAGCGAAGGCGGCCGCCAACACGAAGGTCATGAAGGCGAGGCGATTGATCTTGCGACGATGGAACAACGCCATGACGGCCTCGCGGTGAAGACCCTTCTCTCTTACGGGAGAAGGGTTTCAAGTTTCGGACGCCCAACCCAGCCTTAGAAGGTCAGGGCGCGGGCTTCCTTGACGTGCGGCAGGGCCTGGATCTTGGCCAGCAGCTCAGCGGTCGGGGCTTGGTCAACGCCGACCAGGGCGATGGCGTCTTCGTCAGCCGACAGACGACCCAGGTTGAAGGTGGCGATATTGACGCCCGCCTCGCCCAGCAGCATGCCCAGCGCGCCGATGAAGCCCGGCTTGTCGAGGTTGTTGATGTACAGCATCGCCGGGGCGAAGGCGGCGTCCAGCTCCATGCCCTTGACCTCGACCATGCGCGGGGCGCCGGCGATCACGGTGCCGGCGAAGGCGCGCTTGCCCTTTTCGGTGGTGATGGTGATGCGCATCAGGCTGTCATAGGTGGGGCTGACTTCCTGGCGGCTTTCCGAGACGGTGATGCCGCGTTCCTTGGCCACGGCCGGGGCCGAAACCATGTTGATCTCGGCCAGCATCGGCTTGAGGATCCCGGCCAGGGCGGCCGAGGTCATCGGCTTGACGTTCAGCTTGGAGACCTCGCCCTCGAAGGCGATGTCGATGGCCTTGATGCCGAAATCGACCATCTGGCCGGCCAGGGCGCCGATCTTCTCGGCCAGGGCCACGAAAGGCTTCAGCTTGGGAGCTTCCTCGGCCGTGATCGACGGGCTGTTCAGCGCGTTGGTGACGGCGCCGGTCAGCAGATAGTCGCTCATCTGCTCAGCGACCTGCAGGGCGACATTTTCCTGCGCTTCGTTGGTGCTGGCGCCCAGGTGCGGGGTGGCGACAACGCGGTCCGACCCGAACAGCGGGTTTTCCTTGGCCGGCTCGGTGACGAACACGTCAAAGCCGGCGCCGCCGACATGGCCGCTATCGAGCAGGGCGCGCAGGGCGACTTCATCGACCAGGCCGCCGCGGGCGCAGTTGACGATCAGCACGCCCTTCTTGGTCTTGGCCAGGGCCTCGGCCGACAGGATATTGCGGGTCTTGTCGGTCAGCGGCGTGTGCAGGGTGATGACGTCGGCGCGGGCCAGCAGGTCGTCCAGCTCGACCTTCTCGACGCCCATCTCGATGGCGCGCTCGGGGCTGAGGAAGGGGTCGTAAGCGACGACCTTCATCTTCAGGCCCAGGGCGCGGTCGGCGACGATGCCGCCGATATTGCCGGCCCCGATCAGGCCCAGGGTCTTGGCGTACAGCTCCACGCCCATGAAGCGGTTCTTCTCCCATTTTCCCGCTTGGGTGCTGGCGTCCGCCGCCGGCAGTTGGCGGGCCAGGGCGAACATCATCGCGATGGCGTGCTCGGCCGTGGTGATCGAGTTGCCGAACGGGGTGTTCATCACCACCACCCCCTTGGCGGTGGCGGCGGGGATGTCGACATTGTCGACGCCGATGCCGGCCCGGGCGATGACCTGCAGCTTGTGGGCGGCGGCGATCACGTCCTTGTCGAGCTTGGCGCCCGAGCGGATGGCGATGCCGTCATAGTCGCCGATCACGGCGATCAGTTCGTCCTTGGACAGACCGACCTTGATGTCGAAGTCGACGCCGCGGTTCTTGAAGATGTCGACGGCGGCGGGGCTGAGCTTGTCAGCGATGAGGACGCGAGGAGCCATGGTGGGTTCTCTGACTTTTGGCCCTTCCCGACGGCGGATGGGGGAAGGGTTGGGATGGGGGTGCTTGCTGAGAGGGCGGGGTTCACCCCCACCCTGCCCTCCCCCATCAAGGGGGAGGGTAGGAGCAGTGAGTTAGGCGGCGACCAGCTCGGCCGAGACCGTGGCGAACGCCCAGTCCAGCCACGGGGTCAGGGCCTCGAGATCCGAAGCCTCGACCGTGGCGCCGCACCAGATGCGCAGGCCGGCCGGGGCGTCGCGATAGCCGCCGATGTCGAGGGCGGCGCCCTCCTTCTCGAGCAGGCCGGCCAGCTTCTTGGCGAAGTCGGCCTGGGCGTCGTCCGGCAGAGCGGCGATCTTGGGATCGACGACCTTCAGGCACACCGAGGTGTTGGAGCGGATGTCCGGCGTCGCGGCCAGGAAATCGACCCACGGAGTCTTGGCCACCCAGTCGGCCAGAACAGCAAGGTTCTGGTCGGCGCGGGCCTGCATGCCGTGCAGACCGCCGATGGACGAGGCCCACTTGAGGGCGTCCAGCGCGTCTTCCACGCACAGCATCGACGGCGTGTTGATGGTCGCGCCCTCGAAGATATCGAGGGAAACCTTGTTGCCGCCGTCCTTGTTGGCCTTGGTCATGCGGAACAGCTTGGGCATCGGCCAGGCTGGCGTGTAGCTTTCCAGACGGGCCACAGCGCGCGGCGACAGGATCAGGATCCCGTGCGCGCCTTCGCCGCCCAGGGCCTTCTGCCAGGAGAAGGTCACGACATCCAGCTTAGTCCAGTCCAGGTCCTGGGCGAAGGCGGCGCTGGTGGCGTCGCAGATGGTGATGCCTTCACGGTCGGCCGAGATGAAGTCGGCGTTCGGAACGCGAACGCCCGAGGTGGTGCCGTTCCAGGTGAAGACCAGATCCTTGGCCGGATCGACCTTGGACGTGTCAGACAACTGGCCATAGGGCGCGTCGAGCACTTCGACGTTCGGCAGCATGAGTTGCTTGGTCACGTCGGTGACCCAGTCCTTGCCGAACGATTCGAAGGCCATCAGTTGCACCGGACGAGCGCCCAGCATCGACCACATCGCCATTTCGACGGCGCCGGTGTCCGAACCGGGGACGATGCCGATCAGGAAGTCGGCGGGGACTTCCAGCACGTCGCGCGTCTGGTCAATGGCGGCCTTCAGGCGCGCCTTGCCCAGCTTGGAACGGTGCGAGCGTCCGAGCACGGCATTTCTGAGATTTTCGGGGGTCCAGCCAGGGCGCTTGGCGCAGGGGCCGGAAGAGAACTCGGGGCGAGCCGGGCGTTGCGCCGGCTTGGCGAGGGTATTCATAGCGATGTCTCCCATCCTTACAGATGGACAGCGCCCCGTTGGGGGGGCGTGGCCCGCCGGCGAGAAACCCCGTTTCAGATCGAAAGGCAAGGAGAGTTTTGTCGCGGGTGCGGGAATTTTCGACTGCGGCGGCAATTATTTTGCGGCGCGCGTCCGCTTGCGCCAAGCAAGGACTGCGCCCGTGAGGATGCAGGCCAGAACCCCGAGCGTGTCGATATTGTTGATCAGCCCATAGGTGAAATCGCGGGGCCTTTCTCCAATAAGATAATAGGCGTGCAGGCTCGACTGGATGGCCTGAAAAAGCATCGCTCCACCCAACCAGGGGCTGGCGTGGCGAAGAGCCAGGATCAGAAACGCCAGTCCCATCGCGCCCTCGCCCCCCAGCAGCAACAGGGCCTGCACGGCCGGCGATGCAAACCAGTGAACCGCAAGCGCAAAGGCGCTGCCGGTCAGGAGAATTAGAACGCCCAAACGTTCGGGCCATCCCCCCTTCACCCAAACGAAAGTGACGACCGCAAGGATCAGTATCCAGACCAGGATCGGGGCAATCGAAGTATACATGCAAAAGGCCTCTAATCGAAATTAGAGGCCTCAAGCGTTAAACTATTGCAATGTTTTCTACCCGACGTTGCGGAGGCTGCGGTCCTGAACGGCCGATCCACGCGTGTCCGCCGGCTTGTCTTCGACGCCGATCATCTTGGTGCGCACACCGATGCGAAGCTTCACGTCATTGAGTTCGTTGTGCATTTCGACCATGGCCGAACGGGCCTGGCCCAGGGCGGCAAGGGCTTCGACCAGCTTGGCGCTGGCGCGATCACCGACCACGGCCGACACGCCGATATCCTTGCGAGCCTTCAGCATATCCGCCATCAGCTCGGCGGCTTCGACCATCGCCGCGTCCACGGCGTTTTCCGTCGCGAACAGCTTGGTCGCGACACGTTGTGCAACAAAGACCTTTTCCATGCCCGTACTCCGTTAAGAAACTATTAACGAAGGTAAATCACATCTTAACGAACAGGCAACCGGAAACACGTCCTAACGTTGTTTTAAGAGCTCCAAACCTCGCTTTGGAAGCGAAGCGTTAGGAAAACCCCTGTTAAATGAAGGCTAATGTTCATCGGGACGGCCCATGCCTGAACCGCTCCGTAGCCCAGACGTCCCGACTCACGCGCCTCTTCAGGCGCGGATCGCGGGCGTGGCGCTGATTACGACGGTCATCGCCCTGATCGCCGCCTGCGTCTGCTTTATGCTGCAGCAATGGAGCGTCGCACGGCAGGAAGCCCGCGCCAATCACGAGGTCCTCACCCAGATGGTTGCGGCCGGCGCCGCCGCGCCCCTAGCCGCAGGTGACATGACCGGCGTCCGCAGCGCTCTGGCCGCCCTCGATCAAGCCCCGCACGTGGCGGGCGTCAGGATCACGGATCTTCAAGGCCGAGTGGTCGCCCAGGTCGGGTCCGCGCCCCAGGCCAATGGCGTCGGAAAGTCGACCCAGACCCTGTCTCGAAAGATCCTGCTGGATGGTCGTCAGGTGGGCGCCCTGGCCCTGGTCGCCCGCGAGCCCCGCCTGGAGCAGATCCTGGCTCGCGACCTGGCCCTGACCGGTACGCTGTTCTTCGGTTCGGCAGGCCTGGCGATCCTGCTGGCCAATGGTCTGGCGCGCCGCATGACGCGTCCGATGCAGCGCCTGACCGAAGCGATGCAGAGGGTGGCGGCCGACGGTCACTTTCAGCCCGTCGAGCAAACGAGCGAGGACGACGTCTTTCAGAGCCTGACCGAGAGCTTCAACCAACTGGTGTCTCGGCTGGAACATAATGATCACGATCTGCGCCGCGCCATGGCCGCCCTGGTTCGGGCCCGTGACGAAGCCAATGCCGCCAACGTTCTGAAGTCCCACTTCCTGGCCAATATGAGCCACGAGATCCGCACGCCGCTAAACGGCGTCCTGGCCATGGCCGAGGTCATGGCGATGGATGAGCTCGCCCCTCCCCAGCGCGAGCGTCTCTCGGTGATCCGCGAGTCGGGCGGCCTGCTGCTGGCCGTATTGAACGACGTGCTTGATCTGTCGAAGATCGAGGCCGGTCGACTGGAACTGACGGACAAGGATTTCGACCTGTCGGCGCTCGCGACATCCTTGCGCGACAGCTTCGCCGATCAGGCGCAAAGCCAAGGGCTGGCCTTCGAGGTGGCGGTTGCTCCAGAGGCGCAGGGCGCGTGGCGCGGCGACTCCGATCGCCTGCGACAGATCCTTGGAAATCTGGTCTCCAACGCCCTGAAATTCACCCCGCAAGGCGCTATCGCCGTAAGATTCGCGTCCGCGGAAGACGGTTCGGGTCTCCGGATCGACGTGACGGACACCGGTATCGGCATCTCGGCCGAGATCCAGGCCCGACTGTTCGACAAGTTTGTCCAGGCTGACAGCTCGACGACGCGGCGGTTCGGCGGTTCGGGCCTGGGTCTGGCCATCTGCCGTGAGTTGGCGGCCCTGATGGGCGGCGCCATTTCCGTGCAAAGCCGCGAGGGTCAGGGGTCGACCTTTACAGTCGTGCTGGCCATGCCACGGGGCAAGGAAGACGCTCACGCCGCAGCCCTTCCGGAAACCATCGCGCCAGTGACCACGGCGCGTTCCCGCCCCAAGGTCCTCGCCGCCGACGACAACCCGACCAATCAGAAGGTCATAGCCGCCATCCTGGCCCCGCTGGGGGCCGAGGTGGAACTGGTCGCCGACGGCGCGGCCTGCATCGAGGCGTGGAAGCGTGGCGGTCATGACATCATCCTGATGGACATCCACATGCCGGGCATGGATGGCGTCGAAGCCGCCAGGACGATCCGCGATCTCGAGCGCGCCGAGGGCCGCACCCGCATCCCGATCGTGGCGGTCACCGCCAGCGCCCTGGCCCATCAGGTCGAGGGCTATCTGGCCGCCGGCATGGACGGCCACGTCGCCAAGCCGATCGAGGTCACCAAGCTCTATGCGGCGATCGAAACGGCCATGACCGCCGCACGACTCGCCGCTGCGGCCTGAGCCGCCGCCTCTTCCGAACCTGAACGCCAGACAACGCGCGGCTCAGAACCGCTTCAGGCGGGAGATGGTTTCCTGAGCTCAACGTCGTCCAGCGGGACGACGGACCGTTCAAGAGGAACCGACCGATGAAAAAATTCCTGCTTTCGATCACGGCGGTGTCGGCCCTGGCCGCCGCGACCGTCGTCCCCGCCGTGGCGTCCGCCGCGTCGGTCAATCAGCGTCAGGCCATGCTGGAGCGCCGCATCGAACAGGGTCAGCGCAGCGGCGCCCTGACCCGCAACGAGGCCCACCGCCTCCGCAGCCAACTGCGCGAAACCGCACGTCTGGAAGCGCGCTATCGCCACGGCGGGCTGAGCGGCTGGGAACGGGCGGACCTGGATCGCCGCTTCGACCGGATCAGCGCCCAGATCCGCATCGAGCGCCATGACCGCGACTATGGCGCGGGCTACGGCCACGGCCCCCGCCGCTGGTAGTCGCTGAAGCTCAGGCCGGCTCCAGTCGGAGCCGGCCCTCGATCACCGTAAAGCCGCGGCCGCGCAACAGAACGCGCGCGCCGCGGTCTTCGCACTCCAGATCCCCGCCCCGGCCGGGATAGGCCTGGTGGAAACTTATGACCTCACGCCCGAGGCGCTCCGCGAACAGTGGCGTCAGGATGCAGTGGGCCGAGCCCGTGGCCGGATCCTCGGGGATGCCGAAACCCGGCGCGAAAAACCGGCTGACCACCTGATAGGGCCGGTCCGGATCGGCCAGGGCGACGACCACCACCTGGCCTGGCCCGCCGGTCGCCTCGCCCTCAATCGCCAGCAGCGCCGCCAGAGCCGGCTTGAGCCCGCGCACCGTCGCCTCGTCCTTCAGCACCGCCACCAGATAGGCCCCTGCCCACATCTCGACCGGCTCGACGCCCAGGGCTGCGGCGAGGCCCTCGGGAACCGAGGTCGCGCGCGGCGGATCGGCCGGGAAATCCATCTCCAGACGCTCGCCGTCGCGCCGCACGGTCAGAGGGCCCGACAGGGTGTCGAAGGTCAGCAGCGGAACCTCGACGCCCAACTCGAAAAACAACGCATGGGCCGCCGCCAGGGTGGCGTGGCCGCACAGCGGCGCTTCCAAGGTCGGGGTGAACCAGCGCAGGCCAAAGCGCGCCGGGTCAGCGGTCCTTAGCAGAAAGGCGGTCTCGGCCTGGTTGTTCTCGGCCGCCAGGGCCTGCATCCAGGAGGCCGAGGGCCAAGCGTCAACAGGCTCGACCACGCAGGCGGGATTGCCCCTGAACGGGCCGGAAGCGAAGGCGTCGATGGTCCACTGGCGCATGGCGCGGGTCTCTGAAACGAATGACGCCGACCGTGATATTTCCGATTGATCCACAGATCAAAACTTACATTGTCATGGTGACAATTACCCTTGGTCGCCCTCCACCGTGATCTCCGGCCACCTCGCCTTGGCCGAGGCCGTGGTGCGCGCCCAGCCGCCCGCCCCCTTCACCCGCAAGGGGTTGGGACGCAGATGCAAGGCGAACAGATCCTCGAGTCCGAACGGCGCGAACACGCTGAGGTGGTCATCGGCCTCCATCCGCACGCCGACGCAGAAGGCTGTGGCGACGAAACGCTTCAGCGCCGCGGCGCTGGTCTCCAGCGGCGGATAGGGCTCGTCGGCCCCGAACTTGTCGGCAAACCACAGATGCACGCGGGCCTGGTTGCGCACCTCGACCAGATCGCGCAGCGGCGGCTGGAAGGCGGCGGCCACCCGCTGGATGACGACATCCTCGGCCTCGTAGGAGGTGTCGGACGCATCGTGATAGGCGACGTCGTAGTCCTTGATCCCGTAGTCCGGCGCCCGGCCGGTCAGGTGATTCCAGACCGGCTGATAGATCGCGCCGGAAAACACCATGCCATCGGGCAGGTCCAGATCGCGCACCTTGCGCAGCACCTCCATCGTCGTCGGCACGCCGTGTACGATGTCGATCAGGCGGGCTTCGAGCGCGCCCGTCATGAACGCAGGGTCCAGCCGTGGTCCAGCGGGCCGTGGCCGGCGCCAAAGCCCGGCGCGCGCAGCATCGCCTCATGGACATAGTTCCAGGCCCGGGCCACCGCCTGCTCCAGCGGCAGGCCCCGGGCCAGGCCCGTGGCGCAGGCGCTGGCCAGGGTGCAGCCGGTGCCGTGGGTATGGCGGGTGTCGATCCGCTCGCCCTCGAAGGTCGTCTCGCCGGCCGGCGTCATCAGCACGTCGACGACGCGCTCGCCGCCCACATGACCGCCCTTCATCAACACGGCCCCGGCGCCCAGGGCCAGCAGGGCCTCGCCGGCGCGGCGCAGGTCATCGGTGGTCTCCACCGTCAACCCCGTCAGGGCGGCGGCCTCGGGCGCGTTTGGGGTCAGCAGTGTCGCGCGCGGGATCATCAGGCTTTTCATCGCCCCGATCGCGGCGTCGGCCAGCAGACTGGCCCCGCCCTTGGCGACCATCACCGGATCGACCACCACGGGAACGCCGCCGTCCCGCGTCTTGGCCGCGTAGTCCAGAATCACGGCGACGGTCTCGACCACGCCGACATCGCCCAGCATGCCGGTCTTGATGGCGTCGGCGCCGATATCGTCGAGCACGGCGCGGGCCTGGGCGGCGATGATCTCCAGCGGGATCGGATGTACGCCGGTGACACCCAGGGTGTTCTGCACGGTCACCGCCGTAATGGCGGTGGCCGCATAGCCGCCCAGGGCGGTGATGGTCTTGATATCGGCCTGGATCCCCGCGCCGCCGCCGCTGTCCGATCCGGCGATGACCAGCACGCGGCCGTGAAAGGCGATGGGGGTCATGGCCATGCTCCTAGCCGGTGACCTTGCGGCGGACGCGCGAGATGAAGTCGCGCAACGGCGAACGGCGCTGGATGATCGCCGCGGCCTGCCAGAACCGCGAAGGATCATCGATGAAGGTCACGAGATCGCCGCCCCGCGCCGCCGCCGCCCGGGCCAGGAAGGCGGGGGTGACGGTGGTGTCGCCATAGACATCGACGTCGCGATAGGCCCCGCCGCCCGAGGGCAGATAGGCCACGCCGTCGCGGGCCAGATCCTCGCGCAGGCCGGGGATGCGCCCCTTGTGCGCCGCCAGGGCGGCCAGCCAGGCATTGTCCGAATTGGGGTCAGCGCTTTCCAGGAAATCGAGAAAGCGCGGCGGCTCGACCGTGAACACCAGCAGGCCGCCAGGCTTCAGCACCCGCATCAGCTCTGACAGCCAGGCCTTGAACAGGTGGGGCGGCAAATGGGTGAACACCGAATAGGCGGTGATCAGACGAAACTGGCCGTCGGCGAACGGCAGGGGCTGGCCGTTGGCGATGGTCTCGAACTGACCGGGCAGGTTCGCGCCGCGACAGAAGGCGACCATGTCGGGATCGATATCCACGCCGGCCATCTGGTCGGCCGGGAAATCACGCAGGAAGAACCGGCCGATCCGGCCCCAACCGGCGCCGAAGTCGAGATAGCCGCCGCCGGCGCTGTGGGCGTAGCGTCGACGCGCCATGCCCTCCTGGGCGAATTGATAGAAGCCGGCGGCCTCGTTCAGCGCGTCCTCATAGGCCGAGCCGACGAACTGGCGCTGGATGTCGGCGGATGGAAAGTCAGGAAACCGCAGCCCCTCCTGCTCGGGCTGGGTCACTGACCGTGTCAGGCGTGCAAACCAGGCCTCTGGCGCGTCAGCCTTGATGTCGTCATGCGCCAGGAGTCGCGAGGGGGGGGTCATGCTTATCGGTCTCCGTGGCGATCAGGGCGCTCAAACCGCAACCCTGCCGGGCCCTGTGCGGATAGGACCCGGAGCGGTGTCTGTCCAGCAATCGCGGCGAAGTTTGGACGGTCTTCGCGATGATCCTCGCCCTTCGCCCCTAGGCCTCGGCGCCGTCGCCCGGCGCAGCGGCCTCCGCCACCGGCTCGGGAACCCCCGCCAGGCTCAGATCGAACACCGAGCCGCCCGGCCCCGTCTCGACCAGCACCAGGTCGCCGCCGTGGCCCTGGGCCAGTTCGCGGGCGATGGCCAGGCCCAGCCCCGTGCCGCCGCGGCGCACCGAGCCGACGAAGGGCTGGAAGATATTGGCCTGGGCCCGGGCCGGGACGCCGGGGCCGTCGTCGGACAGCCGCAGGATCGACAGGCCGTCGCCGCGATGCAGTTCGACAAATACCCTGCCCTTGCCGCCGCGATCGGGCGCGCCTTCGATGGCCTCGCGGGCGTTGCGCAGCAGATTGGTCAGGATGCGGTGCAGTTGGTCGGGATCGGCCAGCACCTGGGCGCGCGGATCGATCACCGTCTCCAGGGCCACGCCGCGGGGGGTCAGGCCCGAATCCTCGGCGGCGCTATCGAGCGCGGCGCGCAGCGGGGTCGGACGGGCCACCGGCGGCGGCTCCTTGGACTTGCCATAGGTCATCACGTCGGTGGCCAGGGTGATGGCGCGATCCAAAGCCCTTTCGAGGCGGGGAAGGGCCTGGGCCACCTTGGGATCGCCCAGGGCGGCCAGACGGTCAGAGGCCATCTGGGCGCTGGTCAGCATGTTGCGCAGGTCGTGATTGATCTTGGCCACAGCCTCGCCCAGGGCCGCCAGCCGCGCCTTGGAGGCCAGGGCGGTCAGCAGGTCGGTCTGCATGCGGTCCAGCTCGAGTTCCGCCCGGCCGATCTCGTCGCGACGGGTGGAGACCACGATCCGCGCCGCGGGATCGGATGGGTCGGCGCGGAACTGTTCCATGGCGCGGGTGATCCGCTGCATGGGGCGCACCAGAAAGATGTTGAGGAACAGATAGACCAGCAGACCCGCCAGGCCGGCCACGAATACGGTCATCCCGGCCAGGCGCCAGAAATAGGCGACCAGTTGGGCCTTCAGCGGGGCGTCGGGCAGCACGACCTCGACGAACTCGGCCCGGCGAAAGCGTGGCTCGGCCATCACGCGGACCATGCTGCCCGGCGGACTGGTCAGGGTGAAGAACGGGGCGGCCAGCCACGAGCCCGGGTTCTGGCTGCGCAGGTCGACCAGATAGGGCGTCGCCATCGGCGCTTTGGGCGGCAGGACCAGACGCCGGGCGCCGTCGACCTGCACGGCGACGGTCACGGCCCCGGCTTGGTCGAACATCTGGGCCGCGACCTGGTCGCTGACCCGCAGTTCGGGATCGGATTCGGCGATGGTCGAGGCCAGTTCGCCGGCCCGCACGCGGTCCAGCAACCACTGCTTCTCATAGGCCGCCAGGGTGGGCGGCAGGATCATCAGGCCGGCCGCGGTGACGACGAAGGCGGTGAACAGCAGCAGGCGCGCCGACAGGCCGCGCGGCCACGGGAAGCGCCGTGGAGCTGGCGGGGGCGGGTTATCCGGCGGCGAGACCCTCTCGGTCATGATGCTGGGTTACTTCAGGTCGGGCGTGGGGGCAACGCGCCCACGTCGCCAATGGCGCCACAGCGGCGGCAGAAAGGCCAGCACGCCCATGCCGATGATCGGCAGGTAGATCCTCGGTGTCAGCAGGGTCCCCAGCGAAACCGCGCCGCCCTGGGCGAAGAGATGGCCCAGACCGGCGCCGATGCCGGCATAGACAAACGAGCTAGGCACCATGCCCAGGAAGGACGCCAGCAGGAAGGTGCGCACCGGCACGCCCACCAGCCCCGCCCCGACATTGACCAGCAGCAGGGGAAAGGCCGGGATCAGCCGCAGAGTCAGCAGATAGGAAAAGGCGTCCTGTCGAAACCCGGCTTCGATCGACAACAGCAGCCGGCTGGGCCAGCGGCGCAGGAAGTCGCCAAAGGCGGTGCGGCAGACCAGGAACACCACCGTGGAGCCGCCCGTCGCCCCCGTGACCGCCGCCGCCCCGCCGCCCAGCGGGCCAAACAGAAAGCCGCCGCTCAAGGACAGGATCAGAGCCCCGGGCAGGGAGACCGAGACGGTCGCCACATAGACGCTGACATAGATCAGCACGCTCAGCAGCGGGCGTTCCCGCGCAAAGGTCTGCAGGCTTTCGCCCCGGGCGCGCAGCTCCTCCAGCGACAGATGCTCGGCGACGCCGCTGGCCAGGGCCAGGATCAGCAGCACGACCAGAACCGCCAGGGGTCCGAAGCGCTGCAACAGCATCAGGGCGCGTCCACGGGTCATGCGGCGCCGATCGCATCCTCAACACGGGTAAAGCCGTCGGCGCGCAGCCGCGCGGCCAGGTCGCGCTTGATGCGCACCACCAGGCCCGGCCCGCCATAAACGAGGGCTGAATAGAGCTGCAACGCGCGTGCGCCCGCCCTGATCTTGGCGTAGGCGCCGGCACCGTCAGCGATCCCGCCGGCCCCGACCAGGGCCACACGACCGGCGGCGGCGGCATGGAAGCGGGCCAGCATGGCGGTGGACGGGGCCAACAGGGGCGCGCCCGACAGACCGCCGGTCTCGCCAGCCTGGGGCGACTTCAGGGCCTCGGGACGGGCGATCGTGGTGTTGCTGACGATGATTCCGTCCAGGCCATTGGCGACCACGGTCTCGACGATGGCCTCGACCTCGCCATCCTCCAGATCGGGCGCGACCTTCAGGAAGATCGGATAGTCGCTGGTCGAGCTGGCCTTCAGCATCGCCCGGGTTTCCGCCAGCCGGCCCAGCAGCTCTTCCAGAGCCGCCTTGGTCTGCAAGGCGCGCAGGCCCGGCGTATTGGGCGAGGAGATATTGGCGGTGAAGTAGTCGGGCAAGCCCCACAGCCGGGTCAGGCCGGTGACATAGTCCTCGATCCGGTCGGTCGCGTCCTTGTTGGCGCCGATATTGGCCCCGACGAAGCCGTGGCGACCGGCGCGCTTGGCCAAACGATCAGCGAAGGCTTCGAGCCCTGCATTGTTGAAGCCCATGCGGTTGATCACCGCCTGGTCCTGGGTCAGGCGGAACAGGCGCGGACGCGGATTGCCGGCCTGGGGCAGAGGCGTGACGGTGCCGGCCTCCACGAAGCCGAAGCCGGCGGCCAGCATGGCGTCGGGAACCTCGGCGTTCTTGTCGAAGCCGGCGGCCAGACCCACGCAACTGCTCAGATGCAGGCCGGCCAGGTTGATCGACAGCAGCGGATCGGCCGGCGCGCCGTCGCGGGGGCCAAGGCCCGCCTTCAGCCCCTGGATCGCCAGACCGTGAGCATCTTCAGGATCAAGGACATGCAGGGCGCGGGCGGCGACATCGTGAAAGCTCATGCGAGAAGAACGCCCAGTTGCGGCACGCCGTCGGCGTCGAGGTCCAGATCCCGGCAGGACACGACCTCGGTCGGCAGCAGGGGACGATAGAGATGCGGAAACAGCGCCCCGCCCCGCGAGGCTTCCCACTTCAACGCCTCGCCCAGGGTTTCAGCCTCAACGCCCAGCAAAACCAGGTCGGCCTGGCCGGCGAACCACTTGGCGGCGGTCTCCTGGGCCTGATCGGCGCCCGACAGATGGATGAAGCCGTCCGCCAGATCGACGGCCGAACCGTCGAATCGGCCAAGCGCCTGGGCGGCGTCCCACGCGGCGCGGGACAGGATCTTGTAGATCAGGGTCATTCTCCGCCGTTCCCGCCATGCTCGGCGGCGTAGAACAGATGCTCCAGCACCGGCGGACCGCCCGCGCCGAAGGCGAACACCGCCGCCGTCGCAGTGGGGAAGCGGTTGCGGATCTTGTTGAAGATCAGGGGCTCGGGACCGCCCTGGACGGTCAGGCGCAGGGCCAGTTCGTGCAGACCCGGATTGTGGGCGATCACCATGACGACGCCGGCGCCCTCGCCCTCATCCTCGATCGCCGTCATCACCTCCTCGGGCTCGGCGTGATAGAGATCGCGGCGAAATTCGACCCGAACCGTGGGAAAGGCGGCCGAAGCAGCCTCGAAGGTTTCGCGGGTGCGGCGGGCGCTGGACACCAGCACCAAGTCCGGCGCGGCGCCCTTGGCCGCCAGCAGCCGACCGATCAGGGTCGCGTCTTCGCGGCCCCGCGACGTCAAGCCGCGTTCGAAGTCGCCGCCGGTCGCGGCCTGCCGTTCGGCTTGGCCGTGGCGCATGAGGATCAGACGGTCCATGGCAACTCCATAGCCTTCAGAGCGCTGCGCCGAAAGCGCGCGGTTGACACCTTCTTCTGCAAGCGGTCCAAGGCGGCATGGCTGACTTAGATTTGGTCGCATCCACGACAGTCGACGGCGGTGTCTGGCGGTTTCCGGCCAGCCAGCCGCTGCATCTGGATTCCGGCGGGACCATCGACGGGCTGGAGGTCGCTTACCAGACCTATGGCCGGCTCAACGCCGACCGCTCCAACGCGGTCCTGATTTGCCACGCCCTGACCATGGACCAGTACGTGGCCTCGGCGCACCCCACGACCGGCAAGCCCGGCTGGTGGCCGCGGCTGGTGGGGCCCGGCAAGCCGCTGGATCCCGACCGGCATTTCATCATCTGCAGCAACGTGGTCGGCGGCTGCATGGGCTCGACGGGACCGGCCTCGGTCAATCCGGCCACCGGCAAGCCCTGGGCGCTGTCGTTCCCGATGATCACCATCGCCGACATGGTCCGGGCCCAGGCGATGCTGGTCAAGGCGCTTGGGGTCGAGACCCTGTTCGCCGTGGTCGGCGGCTCGATGGGCGGCATGCAGGTGCAGCAGTGGGCGGTGGACTATCCCGAGCGGCTGGCCAGCGCGGTGATCATCGCCTCGGCCGCCCGCCACTCAGCCCAGAACATCGCCTTCCACGAGGTGGGCCGTCAGGCGATCATGGCCGACCCCGACTGGCGCGGCGGGGCCTATGCCGACCATGGCGTGCGGCCCGAAAAGGGCCTGGCCGTGGCGCGGATGGCCGCCCACATCACCTATTTGTCCGAACCGGCCCTGCAGCGGAAGTTCGGCCGCGAGCTGCAGCGCGACGGCCTGTCCTGGGGCTTTGACGCCGACTTCCAGGTGGAGAGCTATCTGCGCCACCAGGGCGCCAGTTTCGTCGACCGGTTTGACGCCAACAGCTATCTCTACATCACCCGGGCCATGGACTATTTCGACATCGCCGCCAGCCATGGCGGGGTGCTGGCCAGCGCCTTCACCCGGGCCCGCCACATGCGGTTCTGCGTGCTGAGCTTCACCAGCGACTGGCTCTATCCCACCGCAGAGAACCGCCACATCGTGCGGGCCCTGACGGCTGCAGGCTGCCGTGTCGCCTTCGTCGAGATCGAAAGCGACAAGGGCCATGACGCCTTCCTGCTGGATGAGCCGGTGATGGACGCCGCCCTGGCCGGGTTTCTGGGATCGGTCGAGCGAGAGCGGGGGTTGGCGTGAGCCGTGCGACGAAGATCCTCTCCCCGATGGGGGAGGCGACCGAAGGTCGGTGGGGGAAGACCGCAATGAATCAGCCGTCCCTTCCCCCTCCGTCGGCTGCGCCGACACCTCCCCCTCCAGGGGGAGGACTTTCGGCATGACCATGACCACCCGCGAAGACTTCCGCGAAATCCTGCGCCTCGTGCGGCCCGGTTCGCGCGTGCTGGATATCGGCTGCGAGGAGGGCGCGCTGCTCGACCTGTTGGCGCATGAAAAGCAGATCGACGGTCGCGGGCTGGAGATCAGCGCCGGCGGCGTCGCCGCCTGTATGGCGCGCGGGCTTTCGGTGGTGCAGGGCGACGCCGACCAGGACCTCGACCACTTCCCGGACAAGACCTTCGACTATGCCATCCTGTCCCAAACCCTGCAGGCGACGCGCCGGCCGCGTCATGTGCTGGACGAGATGCTGCGCATCGCCGACCGGGCCATCGTCTCCTTCCCCAATTTTGGCCACTGGCGGGTGCGCTGGTCGCTTTTAAGCCGGGGCCGGATGCCGGAGACCAAGGCCTTGCCCTTGCCCTGGTGGGCGACGCCCAACATCCATCTGTGCACCCTGGCCGACTTCCTGGCCCTGACCGACGATCTGAACGTGCGGGTCGACGCCTGCGCCGCCTTCGCCGCCGGCGCCGCTGCGCGGTCGATCGATCCATCCCGCCCGATCGAGAACTGGCGGGCCGAGTCCTGTCTGTTCATGCTCAGTCGGGTCGAGCCGGGCCGACGGGAGGCCGACGGCGTGGAACCTCCAGCTGTCTCAGGCGATCTCTTCGACGGATGACGCTTCGACTGATGACCTACAACGTCCACCGCTGCGTGGGCACCGACCGCGCACTGGACGTCGAGCGGGTGGCCGACGTGATCGCCGCCGAGAATCCCGACGTCGTGGCGCTGCAGGAACTGGACGTCCTGCGCCGGCGCACCAAGACCGTGGATCAGGCCCACAGGCTGGCTGAACTGCTGAAGATGAAGTTCCACTTCCATCCGGCCATGGGGGTGGAAGACGAACTCTATGGCGACGCCATCCTCACCGCCCTGCCCGAGCGCCGGATCAAGGCCGCCGGCCTGCCGCTCTATCGCCGGATCCCGGGCCTTGAGCCGCGCGGCGCCCTGTGGATCGAGGTGATGGTCGGCGGCACGCCCGTCCAGATCATCAACACCCACCTGGGCCTCGTGCCCCAGGAGCAGAAGCGTCAGGCCGCCGCCCTGCTGGGTGAGCAATGGATGGCCTCGGAAGGCTGGACCGCCCCCGGCGTACTGATCGGGGATTTCAACGCCTCGCCCTATTCCGCCACCTACCGCATGCTTCGCACCGTCCTGCGCGACGCCCAGACGCCCAGCGGCACATGGCTGCGTCCGGCGACGGCGACCTTCCCGTCCAGCTTCCCGTTCATGCGCATCGACCATGTCTTCCTGACCAAGGGCCTGGAGACGGTGTCGGTGCGCTCGCCCTACGACGCTCGGGCCAGGGTCGCCTCAGACCACCTGCCGCTGGTCGTGGACTTGGAGATTACGGCTGCAAATGCTCTGGCAAGGCCGGCGGCGGCGACGCCAGACGGTCCAGATCCCGCTTGAGCCGAACGCGACGACCCCAGGGTCGCCATGCGTCCTCGGGTGAAAGGGCGTCGCCCAGGTTCCAGTCGGCGATGAATTGCTGAACCCCGGTCAGATGTTTGATCGGCACGGGTTTAAGCCGGCGTGGCGGGCCGCCCTTGACGTCCAGGGCGTTGATCGTCGCCGCCAGACTGCCTTCGCGGATCAGGGTGTCGAGCACATCGAGCGGATCGCGGGCCAGGAAGTGCGCGATCAGGCGAACCAGAAAGGCCGTGACAACCTCGCGCTGCTCGCTGGTCGTGGCCTCGAACGCCAGGTCGCATTCGGTGTCCAGGCCGATCGAGCGATTGTTCAGATTGGCTGAGCCGACCCGCAGCAGCCGATCATCGATGATGGCCACCTTGGAATGGACGATGATCGCCGCCCCCTTGGGCGTGTGGGCGCTGAAGGCCGAGAACCGCTTGTGGACGTCGATCGAGCGCAATCGGTTGATGGCCGAGGTACGGGCGCTGTCCATGGTGATCTGGTCAAAATAGCTGGGGCTATGCGCCGGTCCGACGGTGACCACCTCGGGTCCGTCGGGCTCAGCCAGCCGTTCGGCCAGGGCCTCGACGATGATCGGCGAGGTCAGATACTGGTTTTCAAGATAGATCAGTCGTTTGGCCGCGCGGATGCCCGCCAGGTGCAACTGCAAGCTTTCGGTGATCTCGGGGCGGCCCTTCCAGGCCGCGCTGGTCCGACTGATCGCCACCGGCATCTGACGCAGATCAGGCACAAGGTCATGCGGCCACGGGGCCTCGTCAGGCTTTTCCGGATGGACGACGGTCTCGCCGGTGGCGTTGCGCCAGCGCTCTGCGAACATGTCGCCCAGCGCGCTCGCCGCCTTCCCGTCGACCAGCATCGCCACCTCGTGCCGGGCGGGATAGTGCCGCCCGGTGGGCAGACGCCGGATCGGGTGGTTGTCGAGATGCTCGCAGGTGTCCCAGCGGTCCGCGCCGATGTCGCCGCCGCTGACCAGGGCGGTGACCCCGTCGATGATGATCACCTTCTGGTGGTGGCAGGCCGAGGCGGGCAGCGTGCCGTCAAGATGGTACTTCACCCGGGAGCCGGCGAAAAAGGCCGCCCCGCGCTGGGGCGCAAACAGCAGGGCGGCGGCGATGGGGGGCGGCATGTCCCAGGCCAGGATGCGCACGTCCAGGGCGGGATTCAGAGCCGCCTGCCGTCGCAGCAACAGGCCGACGCGATCGACCTGTTTTAGATCGCGGCTCTTCCTCACGCGATCCGGGTCCAGACGGGTCAAGGGGTCGAACACCCAGGCCAGAATCCAGATCGAGCGCCTGGCCGCCAGCAACAGCGGCTTGAGGGCGTCGAAGGTTTCATCATTGTCGATGAACACGGCAAGCCGGTCGGCGGTCTCGACGCGCCAGCAATTATAGTCCGGCCGGAAAACGGAAGACGGCTCGCCCATGGTACTCCTATCGCGTTCGGCTCCCACAACGCACGGAGGCTTTTAAGGCTCCGCTTGAACCTCGGCGCCCTGACAGTCGCGTTCGGATAAAGGATAGCCGACACAGCGGCGCGGAAACCCCGCCTGTTGGGTCGACCGCCGTGAGGCCCAACCCTCTGCCCCGTATCCCGGGCAAGACGGGATAGCCCATTGCGGGGGCGGTATGGAAGCGCGCGAATGAGTGCGCGAAATCTCGGTCAAAGCCTAACCGAAGGGGGGAAGGCGCTCGACTGTCTGGCGCCGACGCCCTATCCGGCGATCGCCGCCGCGTCGCGCTCGCCGGTGCGGATGCGCAGGGCTTGTTCCAGGTCCATGATGAACACCTTGCCGTCGCCGATCTTGCCCGTGTTGGCGGTGCGCTGCAGGGCTTCGACCACCGGCTCGACCACGTCGATGGGCACGGCGATCTCAAGCTTGACCTTCGGCAACAGCTTCACCTCGTACTCGGCGCCGCGATAGACCTCGGTCTTGCCTTTCTGCCGGCCATAGCCCCGCACCTCGGTGACCGTCAGCCCCGATGCGCCCGCCTCGGTGACCGCTTCGAGAACAGCGTCAAGACGGCTCGGCTTGATGATGGCGACGATCATTTTCATGGCGCGGCTCCCGCAGCGAAACAGTGACAACAGAGTCAAGCTAGGCTCGGAACGCGGTGCCTCCAAGAGCGATCCGTCACGAAGTCAGGTCGGCGCCTGCCGAACAGGCGCCGTACGCGCCGGGCTTGGCCCCACGGGACTCGGAGTCAGAACGCCAGGGGCAAAAACCCGCACCCGGGCGCGGTGCCCGCGCGGTTTGACCGCGAAGGTCTGCTTGACGGCTTCCATCAGGATCAAGCCGGCGAAGCGCGGCCAGAGCCGGGCGCCGACCTGTTCGAACCCTTCGGCCCAGCCGGCGGTCATGGCGACGGGCGGCGCATACAGCGCGCGGGTCCAGCCGGCGGGCTCCAGATCGGCGTCGCGGATCAGGCGCTCCAACTGGCTGCGGCTGAACGGACGGCCATGTCCAAACGGCGTGCTCTCGGCCCCGGCCCAGAAGCCATCGCGTGAGGCCACGGCGACGATGAGCCGCCCGGTCGGAGCCAGGACCCGGCCGATCTCGGCCAGAACAGCCGCCGGATCGTCGGCTTCCTCGAGGGCGTGGACGGCCAGAACCCGATCAAACATGGCGTTGGGCAAGGGCAGTGCGGTTTCCTCGACCAGACAGGCCAGGTTGCGCACGCCGTACGGCCAGACCTCGACCCCCTGGCTGGCGGGCATCGCGGCGACCACCCGGCGGGCGCTTTGGCGGGCCGAGTCCAGAAAGGGCGTCGCGTAGCCCAGACCCAGCACATCGAGTCCGCGGGTGTCGCCCCACGCCTCCTCGATCTTGCGCGCCAGCATCTGTCGCGCAGCGCGACCCAGCGGGGTAGCGTAGAAGGCTCTGAGATCGAGCACGTCGCGACGCATTGAGACTCCGGGGCGGCAAGATCATCTATGTAGGCGGTGGCGCGGTCCGCGTCACTGTCTCGCACGAACAGAAGGCCCGCTCATGTCGCTGACCGTCCACCAGTTTGCATGCCTGTCCGACAACTATGGCTTTCTCGTGCGCGACGATGCGACCGGAAAGACGGCGACCATCGATACGCCGGACGCCGACGCCATTCTCGCCGAACTGGGCCGGCTCGGCTGGGGCCTCGACCTGATCCTCAACACCCACTGGCACCCCGACCACGCGGGCGGCAACGCGGCGATCAAGGCCGCGACAGGCGCCACCATCGTCGGCCCCGCCGAGGTCACCCGCATCGCCCCGCTGGACCGCGAAGTCGGGGATGGCGAGATCGTCGAGCTTGGCGAGACCCGCTTCACCGTGATCGACACCGGCGGTCATACCCTGGGCCACATCGCCTATTCCGATGCAAAGGACGATATCGTCTTCGTGGGCGACACCCTGTTCGCGCTCGGTTGCGGGCGGTTGTTCGAAGGCACGGCTGAACAGATGTGGGACTCGCTGGGCCGACTGACGGCCCTGCCCGACCAGACCACCGTCTATTGCGCCCATGAATATACCGCCTCCAACGCGCGCTTCGCTTTGTCGGTCGACGACGATCCGGCGGTGAAGGCGCGCGCCGATCAGGTGTTCGCGGCCCGGGAACGCGGCGAACCGACCGTGCCGACCTCGATCGGCGTTGAGAAGGCGACCAACCCGTTCCTGCGCGCGCCGCTGCTGAGGCCGGGCCTTTCCCCCGCCCTGGCCTTTGGCGAAATCCGCGCCGCCAAGGACGGCTTTCAGGGATGAGGACCGATCGCGGCATTTCAGGCGATCTGGGCGCCAAGGAAATCATCCGGATGCTCGACCTGCGGCCCCATCCGGAGGGTGGCTGGTATCGCCGCACCTTCGAGGATGTCGCGCTGCACGGCGACCGCCCCGCCTCGACGGCGATCTATTATCTGTTGGAGGCCGAGCAGATGTCGGCCTGGCATCGGGTCGATGCGGTCGAGGTCTGGCACTATCACGCCGGCGCGCCGATCTCGCTGACCCTGTCGCCGCCCGACGGCAAGGGCGCGACAGCCCATGTGCTGGGGCCGGACCTTCGCGCCGGCTGCCGGCCGCAGGTGGTTGTGCCGACCCTGTGGTGGCAGACCGCCGTCAGCCTCGGCGCCTGGACCCTGGTCGGCTGCACGGTCGCGCCAGGGTTTCGCTTCGAGGGCTTCGAACTGGCGCCGCCCGCCTGGCGCCCGGACCTTCGCGAGGCCTGATCTGGTACCCGTTTCGAGCACAAACGCCCTGGGCCGAGACAATTTACCGCACCCAAGCGACAGCGCTTTTCAGGGCGGGCCGCTGCAAGGCGATGTAACTGGGTTCTCTCAAATTGGGGGCCTGGGATCAGTTATGTCGGACGAGTACCTTGACGCGCGCGCAGCCGCCCGCAGCGCCACGGACTATCTTTTGCGATGGGTCGAGATCGCAAACGAGGCCCACGGTGTGGATATCCTCTATTCCCTGGTCTTCACCACGCTTTGGGCCGGCAATGTCTCGCATCTGCGGGGCCGAACCTATGCGCAGGTTGAAGATATCCCGCCCGACGACGAGCGGCGCCCCATCACGATCCGTCAGGTCGCCGATTCCCTGGGCCTGCCTTACGAAACCGTCCGCCGTCGCGTCGTCGAGATGCTCAAGCGCGGCATGGCGGTCAAGGTCGGGCGCGAGGGATTCATCGTGCCCCTGGAGGCCCTGGCGCGCCCCGAAATCGTGAACGCGCTCAAGCGATCGCACACCAGCCTGCTGCGGATGCTCAAGGAATTGAAGGCCATCGGCATTGAAGCGAGCTGACGCCTCTGGATGATCCGCAGCAGGCCTAGCGGTTCACGACCTTGACGATACGCTTGGAAGACGGCCGCCCGGCCGCGCCCTGGCCGGGCGCGTAGGTGACGATCAGGTCGCCGTTCTTGAACGTCGCGCCAGGCTTGTCCCCCTTGGCCAGCAGCACCCGTCTCACCTTGGCCAGGATCGACCGATCGCCCTTGCGCGCCATGCGCTCGAACGCCTCGGCGGTGATCGTCGCGGACTCAGCGACCAACACCGAGGTTTCCGGCTCAGCGTCCTGAACCGTCTCGAACGGCACAAGCCGCTGAGCCGCGCGACTGGCCCGGCTGCTGGCCTGCCCCATGCGCTGGAACAGGGTATTGGGCGAAATGACCGCGGGCGGCTGGATCGACGGCGCCTTGCCCATCAGGGCTGCGGCGGCGCCGTTGGGATTCTCCTCGGTGAAGAGGGTCATGCCGCCCAGCTTGGTGGCGCGCAGAACCGGTTCGCCCATCTCGTTGCGATAGATGACGTCGCCGCGCGGCGCCGGCTGCGGCGAAAGAACCCAGACTTCGGCGCTGTTCTCGAACTTCATCAGCGTCAGCGGCGAGGCGCGGTCGAGCACGAAGGCGCTGCCGGTCTCGGACACATAGCGGGCGACGGGCGGCGGCGGCGGACGCCGCGAAGGGGAAAGGCTGCGATGACCCAGCAGCGCATCCCTCAGGGACTGCACCGCCTGTTGAGCCCCCGCCGGCGAAGCGATCGCCAGAATGGCGACCATCGCGAGGACGGTCCTTGCCCCCCGGCCGCCGTTCAAAACCATCGAACTCTTCATGGACCCGTAATGCCCGTCGACTAGGGCGAATCTTGGACAGTCGCGCATATCGACGACACCGCACAATCGCGCGTCGCCACCCCAAGGCCAAGCTTTCACGATGAAATACCGGGGGTCGTCAACCTTCACGATGACAGCCCGGGCGCTAGTCGCGACCGGGCTGTCCGTGGATTCGAAGCCGCAAAGCGACCTCAGGCGGCCATGTATTGTCCGCCGTTCAGCGTCAGGGTCGCGCCGGTGACAAAGCCCGCGCGCTCGCCGGCCAGGAACGAGACCATGTCGGCGATCTCCTCGCCCTTGCCCAGGCGGCCCACCGGGATGCCGGCGATGATGCCGGCCAGCACGTTTTCCGGCACGGCGGCGACCATCTCGGTGTCGATATAGCCGGGGCAGATCACATTGACGGTGACGCCCTTCTTGGCGTTCTCGAGGGCCAGGGCCTTGGTGAAGCCGATCAGCCCGGCCTTGGCGGCCGAATAGTTGGTCTGGCCCATCTGGCCCTTCTGACCATTGATCGAGCTGATATTGACGATCCGCCCCCAGCCGCGCTCGCGCATGCCCTCTATGACCGGGCGGGTCATGTTGAAGGCGCTATCCATGTTGACCCGGATGACTTCCGACCACTGCTCGTAGGTCATCTTGTGCAGCATGCCGTCGCGGGTGATGCCGGCGTTGTTGACCAGCACGTCGATCGGGCCGAGCTCGGCCTCGACCGCCTTCACGGCGGCGGCGCAATCATCGAACGAGCCGACATTGCCCTTCACAACCATCACGCCAAGGTCCTTGGCGCAGGCGGCGGCGGCCTCTTCATTGCCGGAATAGCCGGCCGCGACCTTCATGCCGTCGGCCACCAGTCGCTCGCAGATCGCGCGGCCAATCCCCCGGGTGCCGCCGGTCACGAATGCAACTCTCGTCATGTGTCTCTCCCGCAAGTGTTCTTATGGTTCGCTCGATCAGGCGCCGGAACAAGCCTCCGGCGCCTTGATCATCGTCAACAGCCTGTTCAGATCGCCTCGACGCACATGGCCACGCCCATGCCGCCGCCGATGCAGAGGGTGGCCAGACCCTTCTTGGCGCCCGAGCGCTTCATCTCGTGCAGCAGGGTCGTGAGGATCCGGGCGCCCGAGGCGCCGATCGGATGGCCGATGGCGATGGCCCCGCCATTGACATTGACCTTGCTGGTGTCGAGGCCGAGCTCGCGAACCACGCACAGGGACTGGGCGGCGAAGGCTTCGTTGGACTCGACCAGATCAAGATCGGCGACGGTCCAGCCGGCCTTCTCGAGGGCCTTCTTGCTGGCCGGGATCGGACCCGTGCCCATGATCTCGGGCTCGACGCCGGCATTGGCCCACGAGGCGATACGCGCCAGAGGCTTGAGGCCCCGCGCCTTGGCCTCATCCGCGCTCATCAGCACCAGGGCGGCGGCGCCGTCATTGAGACCCGAGGCATTGGCGGCGGTGACCGAGCCGTCCTTGGTGAAGGCCGGACGCAGACCCGAAATGGCGTCCAGAGTCACGCCGTGACGAATGAATTCGTCCTTGTCGACGATGGTGTCGCCCTTGCGACCCTTGATGGTGACCGGAACGATCTCGGCGTCGAACCTGCCGGCCTTCTGGGCGGCTTCGGCCTTGTTCTGGCTGGCGACGGCGAAGGTGTCCTGGTCGCCGCGGGTGATCTGCCAGCGTGACGCGATGTTCTCGGCGGTCTGACCCATGTGATAGCCGTGGAAAGCGTCCCACAGCCCGTCCTTGATCATGGTGTCGACGAACGACAGGTCGCCCATCTTCTGACCGTTACGCAGGTTCTGGGCGTGCGGCGCCTGGCTCATGCTTTCCTGGCCGCCGGCCACCACGATCCTGGCGTCGCCGGTCTGGATCTGCTGGGCCGCCAGGGCCACGGCGCGCAGGCCCGAGCCGCACAGCTGGTTGAGGCTCCAGGCCGGGCTCTCGACGGGGATGCCGGCGTTGATCGCGGCCTGGCGAGCGGGCCCCTGACCGGCGCCGGCCTGCAGAACCTGACCCAGGATCACTTCATCGACATCGGCGGCGGCGATGCCGGCGCGCTCGATGGCGGCCTGGATGGCGATCTTGCCCAGTTCCGAGGCGGGCAGGCTGGACAGCGCCCCGTTGAAGGAGCCAACCGGCGTGCGGGCGGCGGAAACGATGACGATGTCGCTCATGGCGAGGCTCCCATAACGATCTTGACGCGACGCCTTAGCAGTTGCGGCGCCTTTGCTTTTTTGCAGTGCAGCAGCACAATGCATAACCGCCCGCATTCGTCACGGGCACATTTTCATGGCTTGTTGCGTCTTCCAAGTGTTCTGACCACTGGCGCCATGCCTTTGCATTGGCGATAGTGCGATGCGAAAAGCGGGCGACACCGCTGTCCTAGGGAACGAAATGTCCGAGAACCCTGAAAAAGGCGAAACCGCCGCCGGAACCGAAAAAGCTGCCGGCCAGCGCGTTATCATCAAGAAATACGCCAACCGTCGCCTCTACAACACAGCGTCCAGCTCGTACGTCACCCTCGATCACCTGTCGGACATGGTGAAGGAGGGCGTCGACTTCGTCGTCTATGACGCCAAGTCCAATGACGACATCACCCGCTCGGTCCTCACCCAGATCATCTTCGAGGAAGAAAACCGCGGCGGCGGCCAGAACCTTCTGCCCATCCAGTTCCTGCGTCAGCTGATCGGCTTCTACGGCAATTCCATGCAGGCCTTCCTGCCCAGCTATCTGGAAATGTCGCTGGAGAGCTTCACCAAGCAGCAGGAACGCATGCGCACCCAGTTCGCAGGCGTCACGCCGGGCCTGACCGCCGCCAAGCTGCCGGTGGGCGTTGGCGTCTATGAAGAGCAGATCCGCCAGAACATGGCGCTGTTCGATCGGGCGATGAAGATGTTCTCGCCGTTCGCCTATGCCCGCCCCGAGGACGCTGCTGCAGCCTCTGCCGCCGCCGCAGCGCCAGATCCCGCGCCCCCCGCGCCTGCGCCGCAGCAGCCCAGTGAAGATTCCCTGGCCGATCTCAAGCGCCAGCTGGAGGCCATGCAGCAGCAGATCGAGAAACTGGCCACCAAGCCCTGAGAGTCAAACCTTAAGGCGCGGGAAACCAAGCCAAACCATCCGTTCTTAACGGTCACGGCCCTACGGTCTTCACCATGAATGGCCCTGTCGATCCCCTCCGGCGTTCCGGCCCCACGCGGCGCGCGCTCATCGTGCGCCCAAACACCTCCGACGACTCCGCCCATCAGGCCGAGCCCGAGGAAGTCGTCTTCGTGCGCGACGAGAACCCCGCTCCGCCACCCCGCAAGGGCGGCTTTGCGACCTTCGCCGCCCATCTGATGGGCCAGAGCGGTCAGAAGCGCGGTCTGCGCGGTGGGCAGGAAGTGCTCGCCTCGGCGCGATCGACCTATCTTGGGACGGAATTTTCCGGTGAATCGGACCGACGTCCCCAAGCGGGCCTGATCAAGAAGACCCAGATCTAGGGTTCATACCTCCCAAGACGCGCTTCAAGCGCCGCGACCCTGGCTTCGAGGGCCGCGATCTTCCGGTCTCGCGCATCGACCAAATCCGGCGGCGGCCGGACCCCCGCCCGCAAGGCCGCTTCGGCCGGCGTGACGCCCAAAAGCTCAGCAAAAGCCGTCAGTTCACTCCAGGACAGTTCGCGCTGATCCTTGAACGCCAGCGCCAGAGCCGCCGCGTCCATCCCGGCCACGGCCGCCAGGGCGCCGCGATCCAGACCCCGCTCGGCCAGCCGCGCCTCGTACCAGTCGCGATCGAAGAACAACGCCATCAGGATTTCATCCTTAGGCGCCCCGCTTGGCGCCGGTCTTGCTTAACCGTTGGTGAATTCATCGCCGACGAGGCCTGCCATGCTGACCGCCGCCATCCGCTTTCTCGACATCGCCGTGGTCACCCTGATCTTCACGGCCCTGACCTAGGCGTTCTCCAGCAGCATCATGGTGCCCTGCCCGCCGTCGGCGCAGATGCTGACGATGGCCTTCTCGCCCTTGGGCCTGGCCGCCAATTCCTTGACCGCCTGACTCAGGATGCGGACGCCTGTCGCGCCGAACGGGTGGCCGATGGCCAGACTGCCGCCTGTGGGATTCATCCGCTCGCGGGGGAATGACCCCAGATCCGCCTCGACCCCCGCCTTGGCCTTCACGAAGGCTGGCGTCGTCCAGGCCGCGATGTGCGACAGCACCTGGGCGGCGAAGGCCTCGTGGATCTCCCACAGGCCGATATCGTCATAGATCAGGCCGTTGCGGGCCAGCAGGCGCGGCACGCCATAGGCCGGCGCCATCAATAGCCCCTCGTGGCGCAGGTCGATGGCCGTGACCTCGAAATCGACCACCTTCACGCGCGGCGTGTCCTTGGGCAGCCGCGCCAATCCCGCCTTGGAGGCCACCCAGATCGCGGCCGCGCCATCGGTCAGCGGCGAGGAATTGCCGGCCGTCAGCGTGCCCTGGCCGCTGGTCTTGTCAAAGGCCGGTCCCAGCTTGGCCAGCTTTTCCAGCGTCGAGTCCTTGCGCGGGATGGTGTCGCGCGTCACGCCGCCGACCGGGATCACCAGATCATCGAAGAAGCCGCTGTCCCAGGCCTTCACAGCGGTCTGGTGGCTCTCGAAGGCGATCTGGTCCTGATCGCTCCGGGTCAGATTCCAGTCCTTGGCGGTGATCTCGGTGTGCTCGCCCATCGACAGGCCGGTGGTGCGGTTGACGACCTTGGGAATCCACAGCTTGAGGTCGCTGGGCTTGAGTTTGAACAGCTGGGCCAGCTTGGCGCCCGGCGTCCTGGCCTGCTGCAGACCCTTGAGCCAGCCGGAGAAGGCCACGCTCATGCCGACCTGGACGTTGCTCATGCTCTCGACCCCGCCGACCAGGGCCAGGTCGCGACCGCGGCCGTCGATCATGCCGGCCGCTTCGATAACCCCGATCATGCTGGTCGAGCAGGCCATCACGGTCGAAAAGGCCGGAATGGTCGGATCGGCGCCGGCGTCCAGCAGCACCTCGCGGGCCAGATTGCTGAAGGTCAGGTTGGGGATCACCGTCCCCCAGATCGCGAAGTCCGGCCGGGCCCTGGCCAGCATGGCCTTCGCCACGGGAACCGACAGGCCGATGGCGTCCAGTCTCGCCAGCGCGCCATCGATCTTGGCGAAGGGGGTCCGCACGCCGGCGGCGAGCCAGATGTCGGTCTTGGTGGCAACGGCCATGGATAATCCAATCGTGCGGAATGACAGCCATCAGCTGATGCAGGACTGGATATAGGGCGTCTTGTAGGTTTTTAACCTAATGCGCTATTCACCATGCCGGTCGAGCAACCCTTAAGAGCTGAACGCTATATCTCCCCGATACGTTGGGGAGGGCTTCCGTGCTTATTGTGTTGTCAGGTCTGGTCGTGGCGATCTTGATTGCGATGGTCGGCTGGACCTTCGCCGAACCCTACGTGGCCCATTGGCGCGGCATTCGCGCCGCCGAGAAGCGTCGGATCGCCGAGCGCCGCAAAGACTGACCTCCTCGACCCTGCCTCGCGTAATCGCCCCTAGTGGTCGCCGAAGTCCACATCGCGCCGCGCCGCGACGATGGTGACGATGAAGCCGGCCAGAACGTCCAGCAGGACCATCACCGTGATCAGGAAGAAGGTCGAGGTGGCGAAGGCCGGGGCCAGCAGGAACTCGATCAGACAGCCGATGAACAGCACCAGCGACAGCGAGTGATTGATGATCGCGATCCTGCGGCTGGTCGTCGACTTCAGGAGCTCGACGAACAGCACCACCAGTGAGGCGGCCAGCAACAGGTCGCTGAGGCTGACAGCCCAATCGACGCGGGAGGTCATGCGGATGGTGAAGAGGGTCTCGGTCATGCGCGCATGCGCTTCGGCCGACATGAACGCCCCCGCCAGGGTCAGGGCGATCAGATTATAGACCAGAACTGGCAGGGCCAGCAGCGGTACCGCGGCGAACATCGAAAGCCTCTCCCCCAGGACGCGCGACCGTCAGGGCCGCGCGAGCTACGGTTAACCGCATTTTTCGCAGGCGAGAAGGCGGTTCAACCCCAGGGCGCTAACTGAAGGCTAAGCTTCGTCCACGCCCTGCGGATTGCGGGCCCGGGTCTGCAGCCACATGACGCCCAGCAGGTCGCTCACCGACGCCTTGAGCCGCCCGAAATTGGTGTATTTCGACACCCCGCTCTCGCGGTGACGATGGTTCACCGGCTGGAACGCCACCTCATAGCCCTCGCGCAGCATCAGGGCCGGGATGTAGCGATGGATGTGATCGAAATACGGAAGCCGCAAGAAGGCTTCGCGCCGGAAGGCCTTGAGCCCGCAGCCGGTGTCATTGGCCGTGTCCTTGAGCAGACGCTTGCGCACCCCGTTGCCGAACTTCGACGCGAAGCGCTTGGCCGAGCTGTCCTGGCGCTTGACCCGCTCGCCACCGACCAGGGCCAGGGTGGAGGGACCGGCCGCCAGGGCCTGGGCCAGGCGCGGCGCATCGGCCGGATCGTTCTGGCCGTCGCCGTCCAGGGTGACCACGATTGGGGCGCGGGCGGCCAGAACGCCGCTACGCACGGCGCGGCTCTGGCCGGAGTTCTTGCGATGCGACAGCACCCGCAGCTGCGGAATCTCGGTCTTCAGCGCCACCAACAGGGCCCGGGTGTCGTCACGGCTGGCGTCGTCGATGAAGATGATCTCGTGGTTCTGCCCGGCGAAGGCGGCCGCGATCTCGCGCGCCAGGGCCGGCGCGGCGCCGCCCTCGTCAAACACGGGGACGACAATCGAATAGTCGGGTGTGGCGGCGGGAGCGGCGATCATCAGCCTCTAATACCTCAAAACTCCCCACGCGAAAGGATCGTGCTATTCCATGCGCCATGACGCTTGAATCTCGCCTGGATGCGTGGAGCCGCGGCTGGCGCGCTCCTTTGTTCGCCGCCCTTCTGGCGCTCGTGGCCGGCCTGCCGGGCCTGCTGGCCATGCCGCCGCTGGACCGTGACGAATCGCGCTTCGCCCAGGCCACGGCCCAGATGCTGGAAACCGACGACCTGGTGGTGATCAAGTTCCAGGATCAGCCGCGCTTCAAGAAACCTGTCGGCATTCACTGGCTGCAGGCGGCCAGCGTTTCCCTGCTCTCGGCCCCCGAGGATCGGGGGATCTGGGCCTATCGCATCCCGTCCCTGCTGGGGGCGATGCTGGCGGCCGCGGCCTGCGCCTGGGGCGCGGCGGCGCTGTTTGACCCGCGCACCGGTCTGCTGGCCGGATCCATCCTCGGCGCGACCTTCCTGCTGTCCAGCGAAGCCTTCATCGCCAAGACCGACGCGGCCCTGTGCGGAACCACCACCCTGGCCATGGCCGCCTTGGCCAGGATGTACGCCGACCACCTGGCGGGTCGAAAGCCCGGCAACCTGACCAAGCTGGCCTTCTGGATCGGCCTGGCCGTGGCGGCGCTGATCAAGGGTCCGGTCGGTCCGCTCGTCGTGCTGATGGCCGGCCTGGCCTTGTGGGCCTTGGATCGCAAGGCGGGTTGGGTCAAGGATCTGGGCTGGGGCTGGGGGATGATCCTGTTCGCCGGCGTGGTGCTGCCCTGGGCGATGATGATCACCGTGGCCACCGACGGCGGGTTCTGGAGCACGGCGGTGGGGGGCGACCTGGCCCCCAAGATGGCCGGCGGCCAGGAGGGCCATGCCGGTCCGTTCGGCTATCACGCCCTGCTCTCGCCCCTGCTGGTCTATCCCGCCACCCTGCTCTTGCCGGCCGGCCTGATCCTGGCCTGGACGGGTCGCAAGGAGGCCGGCGTGCGGTTCGCCGTCTGTTGGCTGATCCCCACCTGGCTGATGTTCGAGCTGCTGCCCACTAAGCTTGTGCACTATACCCTGCCGGCCATGGGCGGCCTGGCCATGCTGATGGCCGCCGCCGTGCGGGCGCCGCTGGGCAATCTGGTCCGGCGGATCGGCGCGGGCCTGACCGTGTTCATCTCCTTGCTTCTGGCCGCCGTCGCGGTGTTTTGCATGAAGCAGTTTGGCCAGGGGACCGATCTGATCTGGACCGTTCTGACCGTGCTGCTGCTGCTGATCGCCGGCGGACTGGGGGCGGTGTTGCTGCTGCGCCGGCAATCGGCGCGCGCCCTCGTGATCTCCGGAGCCCTGGGCGTCGCGGCCCATGCCTGCCTGGTAGGCGGGCTGTTGCCGCATCTGGAGCCGCTGTTCCTGTCCAAGGCCGTCGCCGACGCCCTGGACCGCACCAAGCTGTCGCCGCGCTCGGGCGCCCCCGGTCCCGTCGCGGTCAGCGGCTATTCCGAGCCCAGCCTGGTGTTCCTTCTGGGCACCGCCACCGAACTGACCGACGGCGAACGGGCCGCCCAGGCCATAGCCCGGGGCCGTCCAGCCGTGATCGAGGCGCGCGAGGACGCGGTGTTTCGCCGGGCCCTGGCCGCATCCGGCCTAACGCCGCATCCCGTGGCGGTGATCATCGGCCAGAACTATTCCGACGGTGATGACGAGCGCCTGACGATCTATCGCGGCGAGCGTCAGACCGTTGGGCCGGCCGCCCCGCCCACGATCGGAGACCGCCCATGAGCCGCTTCATCGAGATCGTCGAGGTCGGACCGCGCGACGGACTTCAAAACGAGAAGCTCGCCCTGTCGGTCGAGGAACGGCTGGACCTGATCCGCCAGCTGGAGGCCTGTGGGGCTCGGCGCATGGAGGTGGTGTCGTTCGTCAACCCCAACCGCGTGCCGCAAATGGCGGGGGCCGAGGAGATCATGGCCGCCCTGCCCTCGGACCTGAAGCACTCGCGGATCGGTCTGGTTCTGAACATGCGCGGCTGGGAGCGCTGCGTGGCGGCCCAGTGCGATGAGGCCAATGTGGTGGTCTGCGCCTCGGAGGGTTTTGCGGTCCGCAATCAGGGCTCGACCGTCAATCAGCAGGTCGACGCCCTGGCCGCCATGGTCGAGCGCCAGGCGGTCGAGGGCGGACCGCCCATCACCATGACCCTGTCGGTGGCCTTTGGCTGTCCGTTCGACGGCGAGGTCAGCGAGGACCAGATCGTCGCCATCGTTCGCGAGGCGGCCGCCCTGAACGTCGCCGAGATCGCCCTGGGCGACACCATCGGCGTCGCCGATCCCTGGACCGTCCGCAAGCGGATCGAGGCGGTGCGCGCCGCCGCGCCGGACACCCGTCTGCGCATGCACTTCCACGACACCCGCAACACCGGCCTGGCCAACGCCTTCGCCAGCGTCGAGGCCGGCGTCGATGTGCTGGACGCCTCGGTCGGCGGTCTGGGCGGTTGCCCCTTTGCGCCCAACGCCACCGGCAATATCGGCGCCGAAGATCTGGTCTATATGCTGGAGCGAGCCGGCTTCGAGACGGGATACGACCTTGACGCCCTGATCGAGACCGGGCGGGCGATCAGCGCGCGCCTGGGCAAGGCGCCGGCCTCGTCGCTGGCGCGGGCTGGAGGATTCCCCGCATGATCCGCCCTTCGCTTATCGCAAGCGCCGCCTTGCTGCTCGGCGCCTGTACGGCGGTCGATCCCGTCGAGGTCGCCGCGCGCTGCGATGTCACAGTCAAGTTCGGCAGCTATGGCATGGGGATCGACCACCCCCTGGCCGCCCGCATCGGCGCGGCGGTGGAGGCCGATCGTGACCTGGCGCGTGTCGAGCGCAGGCCATGGGGTCGCGAGGGAGAATATGACCTTTGCCTGCAGGCCAAGAGCGGCCGCGATATCAAGGCCATCTATGCCCGCTATCGCGCCATGCTGCCGGCCCGGGCGCTGAAGGCGCCAACCTCTATCACAGGTCCGGATGGTCTGATGGACGAGACGATCGCGCCGATGTAGCGCGCCAAACTGGACTATTGGCCTACTGGACTAGATCGGTCGGCCGGTGATCTTCCACAACAGTGGGCGACAGACCGACATCAGCATGATGGCCGGGGCCAGGAACACGGCCAGGGCGTAGCGTTGCAGGGTGTCGGCGCGCTTGATGAAGTAGCGCGACAGCCCCACGCCCTTGTGGAACTCGACCTTCACGGGGTGCTCCAGGCTGGTGTGCCCCAGATGCACGACCTGGGCCTTGGGCTGGAAAATCACCCGGCCGCCGGCCTGACGGGCCCGCCAGCACAGGTCGATGTCCTCGACATGCAGGAAATAACCCTCGTCGAAGCCGTCCAGAGCCTCGAAGTCGCAGCGGCGCAGGGCGAAACAGGCCCCCGAAATGGTCGGCATCTGTACGGGCGAGCGCGGGAGAGGCTCGCTTTCGCGATGGATCTCGAAGCCCGACAGCTTGGCGTAACGACGGGTCAGATGACCGAAGCTGAGCAGGGTGGTGATTGGCGTCACTTCGCCGCGACGGCCGCCCCGCTGCTCGGTGCCGTCAGTGTTCATCACCCGCGCGCCAACCACGGTCGGCGTCGGCTGGCCGCGGAACGCGGTCACCAGGGCTGCGATGCAACCCGCCTGCAGATTGGCGTCAGGGTTGATGAAGATGATGTATTCGCCCTTGGCCGTCGTCGCGCCCAGATTGGCGCCGCGGGCGAAACCGACATTGCCGTGGCCTTGCTGCAGCACGACGCGCGGTTCTGTCAGGCCCAGGGCGCGAAGCATCTCGGCGTCACGCGGCGACGAGCCGTTGTCGACGATGACGAATTCATCGACCAGCGGCTCGTCCAGAACGTGCCTGATGCTTTCGGTCAGGGCCCGCCCCGTCCGGTACACGACCATCACCACCGAAACGTTCGGGCGCGCCGGGCGGGCGCCGGCGGCAAGGGTCGTGAAGGACGGCAGGATGCTGTTCATCAGGCGAGCGCGGCCTCTGGCACGCCCGTGACCAAGCCGCGAGCGCGGGCGAGATCGGGCGGCGTCGCTTCGGCGGCGAGCACGCGCGCGGCGTCTTCGAGCGACAGGATGTTCTGCCCTTCGCCACCCAAACGGCGTAGGGCGACCTGCCCCGTCTCAGCTTCTTTACGCCCCACCACCGCGATCACCGGAACCTTTGCGAGGCTGTGCTCGCGAATCTTATAGTTGATCTTTTCATTACGCAGATCCACTTCCGCGCGTATCCCCAAGGATGTCAATCTTTTGACGACCTGACGGGCATAGTCGTCGGCATCAGACGTGATAGTAGCCACGACCACCTGCGTCGGCGCTAGCCACAGCGGCAGGTGACCCGCGAAGTTTTCCAGAAGAATCCCGATAAAGCGTTCGAACGACCCCAGTATCGCCCTGTGAAGCATCACCGGACGCTTTTTTGAACCGTCCTCCGAAACGTACTCGGCGTCCAGTCGTTCCGGCAAGACAAAGTCAAGCTGCAAGGTTCCGCACTGCCAGACGCGACCAATCGCGTCCTTCAGTGAGAATTCCAGCTTGGGGCCATAGAAGGCGCCTTCGCCCGGCTGGTCGACCAGACGCTCACCCGCGGCCTCAGCGGCCGTGGCCAAGGCGTGTTCGGCCTTGTCCCAGACTTCGTCGGAGCCGGCGCGCAATTCGGGGCGCGTCGAGAACTTCACGTCGTGGAGGTCCATGCCCAGATCGGTATAGACGCTGCGCAACAGCTCGATGAACTTGGCGCTTTCGTCCGTGACCTGTTCTTCACGGCAGAAGATGTGGGCGTCATCCTGGGTGAAAGCCCGCACCCGCATGATGCCATGCATGGCGCCTGACGGCTCATAGCGGTGGCAGGCGCCGAACTCGGCCATGCGCAGCGGCAGTTCGCGATACGATTTCTGACCGATATTGAAGATCTGGATATGGCCGGGGCAGTTCATGGGCTTAACGGCCATGACCTCGCCCTCGGCGGTTTCGCACATGAACATGGCGTGGCCGAACTTGTCGGCGTGGCCAGACCTTTCCCACAGGCTGCGATCGAGGATCTGCGGCGTCTTCACTTCCTGATAGCCGGCGGCGTCCAGACGGCGGCGCATATAGTCCTCAAGCGCCCGATAGAGCGTCCAGCCCTTCGGGTGCCAGAAGATCATGCCCTTGCCCTCTTCCTGGATGTGGAAGAGGTCCATCGTGCGGCCCAGCTTGCGGTGATCGCGCTTCTCGGCTTCCTCGACGCGCAGCAGATAGGCGGCCAGATCGGCGTCAGAGGCCCAGCTGGTGCCATAGATGCGTTGCAACTGAGCGTTGTTCTGATCGCCGCGCCAATAGGCCCCGGCCAGCTTGGTCAGTTTGAAGGCCTTGCCCACCGCCTTGGTCGACGGCAGGTGCGGCCCGCGGCACAGGTCCTTCCAGGTGCCGCCCTGATGATAGACCGTGATCGTGTCGCTGGCCGGCAGGTCGCGGATGATCTGGGCCTTGTAGCTTTCGCCCATGGCCTCGAAGTCGGCGATGGCGACGTCGCGATCAACCTCCTCGCGGCGGATCTTCTCGTCGCGATCGACGATCTGGCGCATCCGCTCTTCGATCTTGGGCAGATCATCCAGACTGAACGGCTCATCGCGGGCGAAGTCGTAGTAGAAACCGTCCTCGACGTTGGGGCCGATGGTCACCTGGGTGCCGGGGAACAGCTCCTGCACCGCCTGGGCCAGGACGTGGGCGGTGTCGTGGCGGATCACCTCCAACACCTCGGGGGCGTCGCGGGTGATGATCTCGAACTTGCAATCGCCGGTCAGCAGGTCCGGCGTCAGCGGGCGATCAAGGTCAAGCAGGACGCCGTCCAGCTTGATCAGCAGCGCCTTCTTCTCAAGCGACTTGGAAATGGCGGCCGCCACGTCGCGCCCGCTGGAACCGGCGGGGTATTGACGGGAGGAACCGTCAGGGAAAACCAGATCGATCATTCTTCACATATCCACTTGCGTGGCTTGTCGCGCGGCGGAGACGGGTCATACCCCGATCCTCCAAACGGATTGCATCGGCAAATCCGTCGCAACGCCAGCCAGGACCCCTTGGCGGGTCCGTGATCCTTAAGCGCCTGGGCCGCATACTCCGAACAACTCGGCAGAAAACGGCACTGACGCCCGATGAGGGGCGAGAGCGTCAACTTGTAGGCCCTAAGGCCAAGGTCGACGGTGCGTTCGTAGAGGGTCATGCCAGCGCGCGATTGCTTCGAAGGTGGTTATCGCACCCGCGAAAAGCCGTAATCAAGCCGCGCCGGCGCGGCTAGTTCGCGTTTCTGTCGCCGCTGTGGCCCGAGAGACAGCCTCCACCGCCGCTTCGAACGCCAAAAGCGTCGAGGCGTGACGGGCGGGGTAGGCCTTGACCGGCTCCAGCACGGCGAGCTCCGAAAACCGGCCCGCGGGAGGCGAACCGTTCGACTTGAGCATAGCGCTTAGGGAATCGCGCGCCAACTCGATCTCGGAAAGATCCGCGCCGATGATGTTGGCGCCGAGGATCGCGGCCGACGCCTGCCCGAGAGCGCAGGCCGCGACGTCCTGGGCGAAGTCGCTGACGCGGCCCTGATCCAGCACCACATCCACCGTGATCCGACTGCCACAGAGCTTGGCGGTTTTTTCAGACGAGGCGTCCGGCGCGGCCAGTCGCCCGGCGCGCGGCATGTTGGCCACCAGGGTCAGGATCTTGGCGCTGTAGAGCTCGTCGATCATGAGGCAGAGGTGGGGTTGGCCTGGCGCTGGGACCAGACCGCCTCGGCATAATCGCGCAATGCCTCGCCCATCTGCGTATAGGCAGCCCGCAGTTTGCGTCGATCGTCGCGGCTGATCCAGCGCACCAGCAGGCCCATGAACAGTTCGCCGTTCGAGAAGGTGGCGTTGGCTTCGCCCATCTTCTCGATCTCGATATAGCGGATGGCCGTGACGAAACCGCCCAGACGGCTGGATCGCCAGTGGAGCTGCTCATAGGGCACCCAGTCCTGGACGACCGGCTGGATCACGCGCACCGGCTCGTCCGGCAAGGCCTGATGCACCGTCAGCGGCGTACCGATCTTCATCTGCCCCTCGGCCTTGGGGTGGATGGGGTTCCAGCGGTCCCAGGTCGAGAAATCGGAAATGATTTCCCAGATCAGCTCGGCCGGGGCCTGGACGCCAATGCGATGTTCAACAGCTCTTTGCATGGGCGGGCTCCCTTAGTCCTTCATCCGCCAGGTCGCCCCCGCGGGGCCATCCATGACCACCACGCCTAAGGCGTCGAGTTCGGCGCGGATGGCGTCGGCGGCGGTCCAGTCCTTGGCCGTGCGGGCCTCGATGCGACGCAGCAGCAGGTCTTCGACCTGGGCTTTCAGGTCGTCGGAGGCGTCGCCCTCGAACCAGGCGTCCGGATCGGCCTGCAGGAAGCCCAGCAAGGCTCCGGCCTCCAGCAGACGGGCCTTGTTGGCGGCGATGGCCACCGTGTCGCCGGCCGTGACCGCGCGCTCGATGGCGCTGGAGACCTCGAAGAAGGCGGACAGAGCCAGCGGCGTGTTCAGATCATCCTCCAGCGCGGCGATCACCTCGGCCGGGGCCTCCATCGCCTGGTCCATCGGCACGTCCTTAGCGCGGCGCAGCGCGCCGTACAGACGGTCCAGGGCTTTCTTGCTCTGCTCCAGAAGTTCCGGCGTCCAGTCCAGCGGCTGGCGATAGTGGGCGCTGAGCAGCGCCCAGCGGATCGCCTCGCCGGGCATGGTCTTCAAGAGCTCATGCGGGATGACGACATTGCCCAGGCTCTTGGACATTTTCTCGCCGGCCATATCGAGGAAGCCGTTGTGCAGCCAGTAATTGGCCAGCACGGGCAGGTCATGGGCGCAGCGGCTCTGGGCCAGCTCGTTCTCATGGTGCGGGAAGGCGAGGTCGATGCCGCCGCCGTGGATGTCGATGGTCTTGCCCAGGGCCTTGTCGATCATGGCCGAGCATTCGATGTGCCAGCCGGGGCGGCCGGAACCGAAGGGGCTGTCCCAGACGGGTTCGTTTTCCTTGGACGGCTTCCACAGCACGAAGTCGGCGGGGTGGCGTTTGTAGGGCGCGACCTCGACCCGCGCGCCGGCGATCATGTCGTCCATGTTGCGACCTGACAACTCGCCGTAGTCGGAGAAGGCCTGGGTGTCGAACAACACATGCCCCTCGGCGGCATAGGCCTTGCCGTTATCGACCAGCTTTTCGATCATCGCGATGATCGGACCCATGTGCTCGGTGGCCTTGGGCTCGAGCGTGGGCGGCAGGGTCAGCAGGCCGGCGGCATCGGCATGATAGGCGGCCAGATAGCGCTCGGTGATGACGCTGATCGGTACGCCCTCCTCGAAGGCCTTCTTGTTGATCTTGTCGTCGACGTCGGTGACGTTGCGCGCATAGACCACCGCTTCATCGCCGTAGAGGTGGCGCAGCATCCGGAACAGCACGTCGAACACCACAACCGGCCGGAAGTTGCCGATATGGGCGTGATTATAGACCGTGGGCCCGCAGACATACATCGTCACCCGGCTCGGATCGGCGGGAACGAAGGCGCGCTTTTCGCGCGTCATGGTGTCGTGGAGCTTCAAGGTCATGAGAAAACTGGTCTGCCTGACGTAACGTTAGGGTGTTGCTTGGTATCGGATGGGCCCCATATAGCTAGTGGACAGACGGACGACACGTCATCTTTTCGATGGGGTCGGCCGTAGCTGTGAAACGGGTGGCACGCGTCATTCCGGAGCGAGAGGCGCTCCGGCGCAACTCAGCCCGTGGAAAGACCCTCCAACATGGACGCCCTGACCAGCGCGCGAACCCTGACCAGCCTCCCCCATTCTTCTCTTGGGGACAACGCCGCTCTTGATCTTGAACCCGCCCAGCGCCCCAGCCGAGACGAGGCCATGGCCGCCGTCCGGACCCTGCTGGCCTGGGCCGGCGACAATCCCGATCGCGAAGGCTTGCTCGACACACCCAAGCGCGTGGTCGACGCCTATGGCGAGTGGTTCGCCGGCTATGAGGGCGACCCGGCCAAGGAACTCTCGCGCACCTTCGAGGACGTCCAGGGCTATGACGACATGGTCATGCTGCGCGGCATCGACGTGCAGAGCCACTGCGAGCACCACATGGCGCCGTTCCTGGGCAAGGCCTGGGTGGCCTATATGCCGACCGGCAAGGTCGTGGGCCTGTCCAAGCTGGCGCGTCTGGTCGAGATCTTCGCCAAGCGTCTCCAGACCCAGGAGACCATGACGATGCAGGTCGCCGACGCCATCGAGGACCACCTGTCGGCCGCCGGCGTGGCCGTGCTGATCGACGCCGAGCACCAGTGCATGAGCACCCGCGGCGTCCACCACCATGACGTCTCGACCATCACCACCCAGTTCCGCGGCGTGTTCAAGACCGACAAGGTCCTGCAGCAGCGGTTCATGGATCTGGTGACGCGCAAGTAGCCTGAGTGCTTTCCCTCCGCCCCTTGGGCTAGCCCAAGGGGCGTGGACGGCGCCATATGGGACGCATGAGCACGCCCCTGTTTCCACACGCCCATGACAAGCACGCCCTCGAACGCGGCGACCAGCTGGCCCCGCGCTTCAACGCCGACGGCCTGGTGGTCGCGGTGGCTCAGCACGCCGACACCGGCGAGATCCTGATGCTGGCCTGGATGAACGCCGAAGCGCTGAAGCTGACCGTCGACACCGGCGTCGCCCACTATTTCAGCCGCTCGCGCAACGCACTCTGGAAGAAGGGCGAGACCAGCGGTCAGCTGCAGATCGTCACGGAACTGCGGGTCGACTGCGACCAGGACGCCGTGCTGATCAAGGTGCGGCCGCAGGGCGACGGCGGGGCCTGCCATGTCGGCTTCCGCTCCTGCTTCTATCGCGTGATGGAGGACGGCAAGCTGGTCGAGCGCCAAGACACGGTAGGCTGCTGAGATGACGGTCGTCCAGGCCCTCTTGGCCTTCAGCCTCGCCGCCGGTCTGCTGACCCTCACCCCGGGCCTCGACACCGCCCTAGTGCTGCGCACCGCCGCCACCGAGGGCCCGCGCCGCGCCTTTGCGGCGGCGGTCGGCATCGGGACGGGTTGCATGGTCTGGGGCGTGGCGGCCGCCGTCGGCGCCGGCGCTCTGCTGACCGCGTCCACCCTGGCCTATACCGCCCTGAAATGGGCCGGCGCCGCCTATCTGGTCTGGATGGGCCTGAAGATGATCGCCAAGCCTCGCGACCGCTTTGAGCCGGGCGCGGCAGCGCCCACGGGCGGTGGCGCGGTCGCGTCCCTACGACGGGGCCTGCTGACCAACCTGCTCAATCCCAAGGTCGGGGTGTTCTATATCTCGTTCCTGCCGCAGTTCGTGCCGACGGGAGTCCAGCCGGCCAGCTTCGGCGTGTTGCTGGCCGCGATCCACGTGGTCATGGGTCTGATGTGGGCCGGCCTGCTGATCGCCGCCACCACGCCCTTGGCCGGCCTGCTGCGCGAGGCCTCGGTGATCCGATGGCTGGACCGGATCACCGGCGGCGTCTTCATCGCCTTTGGCCTGCGCCTGGCGCTGGAGCGGCGCTAGCCTTCCGCCAGGGCCTCGACGCCCCCGCCCTGGGTGGGCGTGACCACGAAGCGCTTGAGCACCTTGGTCGTATAGGCCTTGTCGACAATGGTCGAGACCGCAACCATCTCGCCGGTGGCCCGGCCGTGCTCAAGCGTCAGCAGCACAAAGCCCTTGGCGGCGGGGTCGGCATAGACGACCTCCTTGTTGCGTTGGGCGAACGCCTCGCCCAGCGGCAGGCCCGGCAGGATGTCGCCATAGCCCGGCGAGGTGATCCCCGTCGCGCCGAACTCGGCGGCGACGCGATGGGCGCCCGAGGCGTCGAACAGTTCATTGGCCCAGAACGAGTGGCTGTCGCCCGACAACACGATCGGATGGGCGCCCGCGGCCTTGAACAGGTCGTACAGCCGCTCGCGATCGGCCGGATAGCCATCCCAGGAGTCGAGATTATAGGGCAGGCCGATTTCGGACAGCCCCACACCCTGCTTGACGCGGACGCTGATGGCGGCCGGCAGCTTGGCGAGGACCGCTTCGAATTTCTCCGGACCCATGACCTTCGCCAGGTTGGGACCGGCGACCCGCGCCATCACCACCTGGTTGCCCAGCACCTGCCAGGCGCTGGCCGACTTGACCGAAGCCGTCAGTCGATCACCCAGCCACTGGCTCTGCGCCTCGCCCAACAGGCGGCGGTCGGGCGCGTTCCACTTGGCCATAAACGCCGGAACATCGGGCTTGCCGTCGACCATCGGCAGGTCGTGGGCGTAGTCCAGCTGTTCGGAACGCGCCGTCAGTCGGGTCTCGGTCATCAGCAGGGTGGCGACATCACCGAACTGGAAGCCGCGCCAGCTGGATTCGGCCAGGGCGCCGGCCACGGGTTCGCGGATCGGCATCCACTCATAATAGGCCTTCAGCGCCGCAGCCTTGCGTGTCGCCCAGTCGCCTTCGCCGCCCTTGGCGAGATCGCCCTGCGTATGGTTTTCAGCCCCGCCCTGCCAGCTGTCATTGGCGGTTTCGTGATCGTCCCACACCACGATCCACGGCGCGCGCGCATGGGCGGCCTGCAGTTGGGTATCGGTCTTGTAGAGGGCGTGGCGGCGGCGATAGTCGTCCAGGGTGACGATCTCGTGCGCAGGATCGGGCTTGCGCTGGGCCGCAACCGGCGAGTTCATGCCGTAGTCGCCCGGCGCGCCGCCATATTCGTAGATGTAGTCACCCAGGTGCAGCACCGCATCGACGCGCGACAGCTTGGCGATGGCGTCATAGGCGTTGAAATAGCCGTTCGGATAGAGCGAGCATGAGGCCACCGCCAGGACCACGTCCTGGGTGGCGCCCACCGGCAGGGTGCGCAGGCGGCCTACGGGTGAGGTGACGCCATTGGCCTTGAACCGATACCAGTATTCCGTCCCCGGCTTCAGACGCTTGCTGCTCAGGTCATACTTGACCGTGAAGTCGCGCGCGCCCGTGGTCGACAGGCGTGGCTCGCTGTGCACGACCGTCTTGAAATCAGAATCCGCGGCCACGTCCAGCGCAAGAACGATCTCGCCCTGAACGTCGGCAGGCGGGGTGACCCGGGTCCAGAGGATGGCGCCCATTGCGGTAGGATCGCCGCTGGCCACGCCATGGTCGAAGGTCACCGCCCCGGCAAAAGCCTGGGTCCGCGCCGTTGCTCGAGTTCCAACGCCGGCCGCACCGCCAAGACCCAGGAACGCTAGCGCTTTACGACGATCGATCTTCATTGGAACTATCCCTTGGGGCCACGGCGCCGTTTCGGCTTCCGTGCGTTACCTCCAGACCACAACAGGAAGATGACGCATGTCGAGTGAAGGCCTTCACGTTCCCCGTGAAAAACTCAGCCGCAAGACCCTCAACCGCCACTATGCGATCACCTCGCTGATTGAGGAGTTCGAGGCTGTGGACTGGTATCGTCAGCGTGCCGACGACTGCGACGATGTCGAGCTGAAGAAGATCCTGCTGCACAATGCGCGCGAAGAGCTGGAGCACGCCGCCATGGTGCTGGAATGGCTGCGGCGCGACGATCCCGAGACCAACGAACAGTTGAAGGAATACCTGTTCAAGGACGGCTCGATCGCCGGCCATGAGGAAGAAGCGACGGGCGGCGAATAGAGCTTCCCCCGACAAGGTCATCGCGGAACGGCCCACGGCCGTTCCGCGACTTTGGCCCTAATGCTTGATCGAAACCGAGACGCCGACATAGCGCGGCTCGCCGCCGATGAAGGTCGGGATGCCGAAGGCGTCGCCCGTATTGCCGGCGTCCTTGATGTAGTCCTGCTCGAGCAGATTGCTGGCGAACAGTTCAAACTTCAGGGCCGAGTTGTCGGGCTGGTAGCCGACGCGCAGGTTCAGCAGGCCATAGGCGTCCTGCTTTTCGTCCTGAATCAGGTCGCCGGTCGTTTGCAGATCAGACCGGTCGTTGTTGTTGTCGAAAAACACTTCCGACTGCCAGGTGTAGGTCGGGGTGACGGTGAAGCGACCGACCGGCGAACCGAAGCTGACATTGGCGCCGAGCGACAGACTGTTGTCCGGCGACAGACGGAAACGGTTGCCCTCGAACAGGCCATTGCCGAACCGGGCGTGGTTGTAGGAATAGGTTCCAAAGACGCTGGCGTTGGCCGTCAGCTGCAGGGTCGATTGCCCCTCGAAGCCGGTGGCCGAAGCCTCGCCGGCATTGGTCGAGACGACCTGACCGCTGGCCGTGCGGATCGAGGTCTGGAAGTTCTTGTAGTCATAACGATAGACCGCGCCGTCCAGGGTCAGGCGGCGATCAAAGAACGCGCCCTTGGCGCCGGCCTCGAACGAGGTGACTTCCTCAGCCGGAATTTCGCTGAAGCGCACCGCGCCGCCCGGCGTCGCCGGCGTGCCGGCCGAGATCACCTTCGGGCGACGGCCCGTCGCCACCGAGGCGTAGAGGTTGGCGTTGGAGGTCACGGCATAGCGGCCGACGACGCGATAGGTCACGCCATTGTCGGTGAAGCTGCGATATTCCGGCAGGCCGTCCTTGGTCGGCTGGACAAACAGACCACGCGCCACCGTCGCCGTGCTGCCGCCGAGAACCGAACCGCCATTGAGCAGCTGCGCGGCATAGCCGCTTTCCTTGTCGTCGTAGGTGTAGCGCAGGCCGGCGGCCAGTTCGAGCTTGTCGGTCGCCTTCCAGGTCACATCGGCATAGGCGTCATACGACTTGGTCGTACCGTAGTTGGTGTAGCTTTCCAGATGCTGGCTCTTGTAGGCCGACAGGGCTGAAATCGAGTTGATGACGTTGAGACCCGCCACATTGGGCGCCTTGAACAGACCGCCCAGACCGCTCGCGCGGGCCGCATAGACTCTCTCATTGAACAGCAGCGGTACGCGCTGGCTGCCGTCTTCCCAGAAATAGCTCAGACCGCCAAAAGCCGTGATCTTGCCGCCGGCGTCATAGTTCAGGCGCAGGTCCTGGCTGGCGGACTTGCCTTCGGCGTCCTCGGCGAAGGTGAACAGCGGCAGCGAGAAGCCGTCGGCGTCAAAGACTTCCTCGCCGGCGAACCGGCGGAAGGCCGTGGTCGAGGCCAGGGAGAAGCTGTCATTGATCTTATAGCTGGCCAGGGCCGTGGCGCTAAACACGTCACGCTCCAGACCCAGCTTCTGATTGTTTTCGAAACCCGCGACGGTCGCCAGGGCGGCGCCGGAATTGCGGCCCAGATCGCCCAGAACCTTGCCGGTGTTGGTGTCGGTCGGCAGATAGGTCAGCGACTTGAACGAGGTGCCCGACGGCGCATCGTTCTGGTAGTTGATCAGCAGGTCGGTGTTGAGGCGATCGCTGGGACGCCAGTTGACGGCCAGGCGCACGGCGGCGGTGTCGGTGGAGTTGAAATCCTCGCCGCCCAGCAGGTTCTCGACATAGCCGTCGCGGTGCTTCACCCGCCCCGCCAGGCGCACCGAAACGGTGTCGCTGACCGGCGTATTGACCATGCCCTCGGCCAGCCAGTAGCCGAAATTGCCGGCCTCGATCTTGGCCGAGCTCGAGAATTCCGGGCGAGCCTTGGCCTGGATGATGTTGACCGCGCCGATCAGCGCGCCGCGACCATAGAGGGTCGATTGGGGACCCTTGGCGATCTCGACACGCTCCAGATCGAACAGCTCGATGTACGAACCGCGCGACTTGGAGATCGATACGCCGTCTTGATAGACCGAAACGCGCGGCTCGTTGGTGGCTTCGCCGGAATCCGAGGTGATGCCCCGCATCACGAAGCCCGGATTATTGGGCGACTGGTTCTGAACCTCAAAGCCCGGCACGAACAGCGACAGTTCCTCGAACTCCTGGATGCCCAGGGTGTCCAGCATCGCGCCCGAATAGGCGGTCAGGGCGACCGGAACATCCATCACCTTCTGCTCGCGCTTCTGGGCGGTGACGATCAATTGGTCGACCTGGACCCCGTCGGCGGGCGCGTCGGCCTCGACGGCCCAGGCGGCGGACGCCGCGCTGAGCGCCAGGACGCTGACCGCAGACATGAGCAAGGTGGTGTGGATCGAACGCATCGACTATCCCCTTCGACGACTACAGAACTGAAGCTGGGCCGTTAGGGTCGGGTCATGTCTGTCGCGCGACGACATTGTAACGGAGCTGTGAAACCCCCTTGGATGCGCTGGATGACGAGTCTGAAGATGTCGAAACTGGCGCCGAAGACACAGTGCCGGCCGATTTCCGCGCCGCGACCCTGACCCCTGACGACGCCGGACAGCGACTCGACAAGGTTCTGGTCGACAGGTTCGAGTCCCTGTCGCGCGCCCGCCTCCAGGCCCTGATCGCCCAAGGCCTGCTGACCCGGGATGGCACGGTGATCACCGACGCGTCGCAGAAGGCGCGGCCGGGCGTCTATCAGCTGCGCGTGCCCGCCCCGATCGCCGCTGAGCCGGCGCCCGAAAACATTCCACTGACCGTTCTGTTCGAGGACGCCCATCTGATCGTGGTCGACAAGCCGGCCGGCATGGCCGCGCATCCGGCCCCAGGCAACTATACCGGCACCCTGGTCCACGCCCTGCTGCACCACTGCCGGGGCAGCCTGTCGGGCGTCGGCGGCGTGGCCCGGCCCGGCATCGTCCACCGGCTGGACAAGGACACCTCCGGCGTGATGGTCGCGGCCAAGACCGACGCCGCCCATCAGGGCCTGTCGGCTCTATTCTCCACCCACGACATCGACCGGCTCTATGTCGCCCTGACACGCGGCGCCCCCCATCCGGCCCACGGCACGATCCAGACCCAGCTGGGCCGCTCGCCCCATGACCGCAAGAAGATGGCGATCCTGAAAAGCGGCGGGCGCGAGGCCATCACCCACTATCGTGTCGAGGCGGCCTTCGGCCCGGCTGACAAGCCCGTGGCGGCGCGGGTGGCCTGCCGTCTGGAAACCGGCCGCACACACCAGATCCGCGTTCATCTGGCCAGCAAGACGGCCCCCTGCCTGGGCGATCCGGTCTATGGCGGCGGCCCGCCTGCGGCCGGCGTGCGGGCGGTGATCGAAGCCATAGGCTTCCAGCGTCAGGCCCTGCATGCGTCCGTGCTGGGCTTTGTGCATCCGATCACCGGTGAGACCCTGAGCTTCGAAACCGCCCTGCCCGCCGACATGGCCGCGCTGGAAGCAGGCCTGAAAGCCCTGTGAACCCACCCGCTCTTGCGATCGCGCAACAATCGCGCCCTAATTCGGCTGACCTGACAGCCTAGGCTTGAAGGCCAAGCCGGTTCCTGGAGGGCCCTGATGACTCCGACGCGATCATTCCTTGTCCTGCTGACCGGTCTGGCCCTGGCAGGTCCCGCCCTGGCCCAGACCGATCCGACGACAACCGTCGCCAATCCTGACGCGGTCGTGTCGACTGCAGCGCATCGCCTCGACGCCAAGACCGCCGCCGAGGCCCAGGCCGCGCCGGTCGTCGCGACGCCAGCGCCACGCCCCCTCACCACCCAGGAGCAGATCGCCGCCTTCCTCGACACCTCGCCTGTCGTCGAACGGGGCGAGGGTTTCAGCGGCCTGGCGCCGTCCGACACGGACGCCAAGCGTAAAGTTCACGGATCGGCCGGCGTCACGGTCGGGACCGGCGGCTATCGCAGCGCCTATGTCTCCACCCTGGTCCCCATCGGCGAGACCTCGACCCTGGGCCTGGCCTATTCCCAGACCGATTTTGGCAAGAACAGCGCCTATCGTCCCTATGACGCCTATGGCTATGACCGTGGGCGGGGCTGGGACGGCGACACGATCCGCTACGGTCGACCCGGCTATGGCGGTCAGGGCGGCAAGCGACAAACTGTCGCAATCTCCCTGGCGGTGGGCGGGGACGCCCGTAATCCGCCCGAGGGCTGCGCACCCGCCTTCAGAGCCGATAATGGCCGTTATATCGAGCCTTTATGGGCAACTCAGATGCGCGGAAGCGACAATCCCTGCGCGGCCGACATCGGGCGCTAGGTCCCGTTACCGCCCGAGACCGTGAAATACCCTGTTCGCCAAACAGCGCCGTTCGCTGAAGTTTAACGGCTTGGCGTCATGGTGGATCATCGGGATCTCTCAGGCGTTCGCATGCAGCCGGAAATTATCGCTCACCATCACCCCGCCACAGGGACGGTGACATACCTCGTCGTCGATCCGGCCACGCTGCTCTGCGCGATCGTTGATCCTGTCCTGGATTTCGATCCTGTGACCCAGGCTGTCGACACGAGCTTCGTCGATGCGATCATCGCCGACATTCGCGCGCGCGACATGGGGCCGACCTGGATCCTGGAAACCGGCTTGCACACCACGCACCTGTCGGGGGCCGGGCACCTGAAATACGAAACCGGCGCCTCGGTCTGTATCGGGGCCGGCGTGATCGAGAGCCTCAAGCGCCTGGCTCCGGCCCTGGGCGAACACGGCGTCGATCTCGAAGGCTGGGACTTCGACAAACTGGCCCGGGACGGCGAGGTCATGCCGATGGGCGGGCTGAAGATCACCGCCCACGCCGTCACCGGCCGCCTGCCGGGCGCGGTGGCCTACCAGATCGGCGACACCCTGTTCACTGGTGACGCCGTCCTGGCCCCCGATCTGGGCGCCGGCCGATGCGATCTTCCCGGCGCCAACCCTGCGGGCCTCTACGCGGCTGCGCGCCGCTTCCTGTCCCTGCCCCACCACACCCGCCTGCTGGCGGGCTGGGAAGACGCCGCCGGGCGCGCCGCGACCACGGTAGGCCAGCAACGGGCCGACAACATCCAGCTCCATGACGGCGTCGATCTGGCCGCCTTCACCGCCCTGCGCCAGGCGGCCGACGCCACCCTGCCGCCCCCGCCCTATCTCTTGCAGGCCCTGCGCGTGGCCATCCGCTCGGGCAAGCTGCCGCCCGAAGACGAGCAGGGTCGACGTTTCCCGCCGACCGATATCCGTTCTCTTTAAAAATGCACTTGCGCTTGTCGCGCATTGACGGCCCTATGGTTCGCACGCGAAGCACAGGGAGGCCGCCATGGCCGAGGATTTCACCGCAGTCCTGACCGCGCGTCAGACCGGCCATCTTCCCGACCATCTGGGCCTGGAGTGGGTCGAGGCCCGCCCCGGCTATGTTCAGGGACGTTTCACGGTCGCGAAACATCACATGGCCCCCAACGGCTTTTTGCACGCCGCCAGCGTCATCGCCCTGGCCGACAGCGCCTGCGGCTATGGATGCATGGTCTCCCTGCCCGACGGCGCCGGCGGCTTCACCACCATAGAACTGAAGTCGAACTTCCTCGGCACGGTCCGCGACGGCGGCGTTCTGTGCGAAGCCAGGCTGGCCCATGGCGGGCGTCAGACCCAGGTCTGGGACGCGGTCGTGACCGCCGAGGCGACCGGCAAGACCCTCGCGCTTTTCCGCTGCACCCAGATGGTTTTGCGCCCCCAGGTCTGACCGCGACAGAAAGGCTCTTAGAGGGACTTGCGTTACCGCGACGACGCCGCTAGGTATCGCGCCCTCGACCTCGGGCGGCGTAAAAACCGCCCCGAAAACGGCGCCTGGAGAGGTGGCAGAGTGGTCGAATGTACCGCACTCGAAATGCGGCGTGCCTGGAAGGGCACCGTGGGTTCGAATCCCACCCTCTCCGCCACTACCCCATCCTAGCCGATCCAAAGACGTCCGAGGGCGTCCGGTAAATCCCCGCCGCATAAGGGGAAATCGCGAAATTGTGTTTCGACACGTCCGACGCGATCCACCACGCTTCACATCTCATTTGTGGGACGAAGTGTGGGACAAAATGGCCCGACTTTGGGAACGCCTGACGGCGCTGCAGGTCAAGAGGACGACTCGACCGGGAATGCACCCGGACGGCGGCGGCCTCTATTTGATGGTCCAGAAGGGCGGCGGTAGGTCGTGGGTCTATCGCTACATGCTCCAGGGGCGCGCCCGGGAGATGGGGCTAGGTCCGGCCCATACGATCAGCTTGTCGGAAGCACGGGCGATGGCGCGAGACGCCCGTCGCCTCAAGTTCGACGGCATCGACCCGATCGAGCAACGTCAACTGGCGCGCACACGCAGCACGTTGGAGGCCGCCAAGGGCTTTACGTTCAAGCAGGCGGCGACCGCGTACATCCGTGCGAACAAGGCCGGCTGGCGCAATGAAAAACACGCCCAGCAGTGGGAGAGCACGCTGACGACCTACGCTGATCCGTTCTTCGGAAGTCGCGGCGTCTCGGATATCGATACCGGCCTGGTGCTGGCCGTCCTGGAGCCGATCTGGTCCACCAAGCCGGAGACCGCCAGCCGCGTGCGAGGGCGCGTCGAGGCCGTGCTCGATTGGGCTACAGCAAGAGGACTGCGCGAAGGCGGCAACCCGGCGCGCTGGAAGGGTCACCTTGAAAAGCTGCTGCCGGCGAAGTCGCGCGTCCACAAGGTCGAGCACCATGCCGCCCTGCCCTACGCAGAGCTGAGCGCCTTCATGGCGGTGCTGAAGGACCAACCAGGTGCGGGCGCGCGAGCCCTTGAGTTCACCATCCTGACAGCGGCCCGGACAGGAGAGGTCATTGGAGCTGAGTGGAACGAGATTGACTTAGGCAGCCGCGTCTGGACCGTCCCGGCCGACCGAATGAAAGGACGTAAGGAACACCGCGTGCCCCTTACGGCGCCCTTGGTGGAAATCCTGGAAGGCCGGCAGGCCGACTATGCCGCCGTAATCCGACGCGTCCTCGAATCCAAACGGCAGCCCATTCCAGACGACATCCCGCCGGTCGGCCCGATCTTCTGGGGCACGCTGTTTGGCAAGAAGCTGAGCAACATGGCCATGCTGGCGGTGTTGAAGCGCATGAAGCGCGAAGACCTCACCGCCCACGGATTTCGCAGCACCTTCCGCGATTGGGCCGCCGAGACCACCGAGTATCGGAGCGAGATCGTCGAAATGGCGCTCGCGCACACGATCGGCAACAAGGTCGAAGCCGCCTATCGGCGCGGCGATCTCTTCGAGAAGCGTAGACTGCTTATGGATGATTGGGCCGTCGCGGCAGGCCGCGCACAACGGGCGTAGAAACCCGCTCGAGACGCAGAAGGTACGCCTCAAGCTCACTCCGCCTGATCAGGGTTCGTCCGCCGTCCTTGAGAATCTTGATGTCCCCGGCGCCGATCAATTCGTACAGGCGACTGCGGCTGATCGCGAGCGCGTAGGCCGCCTCAATGACCCGGTAGGCGAGCTTCTCAATGGGGATCCCGACGGCTGGCGCAATGCCGGTTCCTGTCCTTGCACCGCTGGCACCAACCATCATCGCCTCCATACACTAGGTCACCGCCCGGCCATGGAGGTTCCTCAAGTAGCGACAGCCTTCAACACGATAATGAGGTCGGGCGTACTCTGGCGAAGGAAGAGAAAGGATCGACGAATTCGCGCTCGCCGTACCAGGCCGTTCAGAGGCTTGGCGGCACATGGCCGCCGCCTGAATGCCACGTGTAAAGCTGCGGGTTAGCGGCGAGAAATGCTCTGCGCGCGGCCCTCGCCTGCACGATGTGAGGCGATGAATTTTCCCACGCCTTCACCGCCGCCACTAGCCGGCCACCACGTCCCAGCGCCGCGTCCGCCAATTTCACCACCACGAGGTTCGGCGTGGCCTCCGGCCGGATCGCCAGAAGCGCTTCAAGCGCCGCTGCCTCCTGGCCGGCGCCTAAGCGGTCGGCGATCACCGCCAGCCCAACGCCAGCCGATCGCCCGACACCGTGGCGGCAGTGGATGAGCAGTGAGCGATGAACGTGCTCTCTGCTGAAATCGAGCGCTTGATCGATCTGGCTAGCCGTCGCCACCTGAACACCCAAACTATCGTCATCGACATCCTCGAACCCCAGGACCAGATGGGGCGGCTTCGGCTGGCGGTGAAACCGGAGCTTGTCCGACGGTCGGCAAGCAGGATCCTCCAGGGTAAGGACGGCATCAAACTGTCGCTTGTGGCGCCACGCTTGCCTGAGGCTGACGACGGCGATGACCCCGGGACCTGGCGTTGGCATCACTGACCGACATCCTCATTCCAGCAACGAGGCCGGCGAAACCTTGAGCGCTCGGGCCAAGCGCTCGATGTTGTCGAGCGAGAGGTTTCGCTCCGCCCGCTCGATGGCGCCGATATAGGTCCGATGCAGACCGGCCTCGGCCGCCAGGCCTTCCTGACTGAAACTCAGCCCCAACCGAAGCCGCCGAACGTTGTCGGCGACGGTTCGACGCAAATCAGAAGGCGGCGCTTTCATGCGCCCATGATCGCGGACGTGATGACTGTGGATCGACAGACGATAAGTAGCATTGCGCTAGATGACTATAAGTAGCAATGTGATTGAGCGGCAGACCCACGTGCCGCGTTCTGTCGTGCGAGGAAGGCATGAGAGCCCAACGGGAAATCCCATTCAGGGCGGAGGATGAAGCCAGGGCCTGGCTTCAGAGACTGCTCGGTGATCGCGACCTATTGGAGCCGTTTCTGAAATGGCGGTCCACGCCGGCCAATGCCGAAGCATTTGACCGACTGGCCGCTGATCGTTTCGTGATCTGGGATACCGAGCGCCGTCTGGTCCTGGCACGGCTGGAGATCACGCCCTGCACTCTGGAGGACGAACGCAATCGCCTGCTCGATAAGCTGATCGGTCTGGAGAAACTTATCCTGCTGACGCGCGGCACGACCGTGCAAGCGGTCCGGGCCAAAGCAAGCCTCCTGCTCTACCTGCTCAGGGAGCAGAAAGACGAAGAGACGCCGGCGATGGAAGACATCCAGACCTTCGTGGAGAACACCGCCCGGGCGCTGGAAAGGAAGATAGCTTAGCGCCACCAAGCGGCAGGCGCGACAAGCCGCACTTCGGCTTAAGCGCTTGCCGAGCCTCTGCCGGGCGAGCTGAGGAGGGTCAAGGGCGGCGCAGCTGTCGCAAGCGACGCGCGCCGAAGGTGCGCGCCCTTGACGCTCGTCGGGTCGCCTGGCCCTCAGCCGCCGATCGCTGACCCATCGCGGATTTCACCCTAGATACGGCGATTGAAGGCGTGGGCCCCAGTTTCGCGTTGATTTCATTAGGAGAAGTAGAAGGGCGGGTGCCACAGGGAGATGCCAGGGACCAAAAATCCTCAACGCCATCAATCGCTTGCGATGACCAGGGCCTCGCCCTTTTATCTCGCCGTCGTATTTGGCCGTCGTATTCGGGGTGCCGAGTCTGGTCTGCTTACATGCAGGAATGATGTCTTCGTGGAAATTGGCAGAGCCCGCCCCAAGCCGGTACGATCTGCACAGCATGCGCCCGCCCGGTCGCGCGTGCGTAGCGAATGACTGTTTCGCATTTACGATGATTCCACAGCCTCGCCCCTGAACCCCAGGCCACGCGCCTCATCGAGTATCCGCACACCCTGGCTGGCCTGTTTGCGCGACGGCGCCTTTTCGGATTTTGCGAGCCTGCCCAGACTGAACGCCAGGCCACGCTGCCAGGGCAGCAGGCTTTGTGTGTCCTTGGCCCAGGCTGCAATCTGAAACCAAGTATCGGCCGGGATCGCGATGACGGCCTGCTCCACCTGCAGCTCCTCTTCGGTGCGGATTTCCTCGAGCGCAGGGCCCGTGCGCTCAAGATCGGCCCGTTCGCGAGTGATGAGCTCCCTTTCAAAAGCAGCCGGCAAGATGATCATGGTTGCGCGAAACTGCGTCCAGCACGCCTCCTTCTTGCACCACTCCTTGACGTCCTGACCATCGGGCGGAGCGGTTATGTGCCGATGCACAGCGACGCAGATGTTTTCGATCGCAGAGGCCAGAATGGGCGTGATCGTTTGGGTGGCCCAGATCGCCGCAAGGTCGACGCGCCTGGCCGTGTGATGCGACAGCCAGGCCAGGGTGTAGGTGACGATGTTGGCGCGATAGCCCCCGAATTTCTGGCGCGAGACGATCCGCTCAGTCTCCCGGAACAGGATCGCGCGGGCCACGACGCGCTGAAAATACGTTTCGTCGGGAACGAAGGCGCCGCGTTTGCCGACCGCATCCATGAAGTCGAGATAGCACTTCTGGGAGCCACGGCTTACGATGTGCGGAAACTGCGACCAGGTCTGTTCGAACTTGGCCAGATCGGTTTTTTCGAAGAACTGTCGACGCGGATGGATGACCTCGAGCGCCTTTCGCTCGGCAGGGGTGCGCGCGGTGCCCAGCAGGTCGTGATACTGGCCGCGGGCCCGCTCGAAAAACCAGCGCGTCTGCTTCTGCAGCCCTGGCAGGGGCGGCGCCCAACTCGTTCGCGATAGCTCCTCCATGCCCCTATGAAAGGGATGGTGGGCGGTGAAGTCCGCCATGTTGATCTTGTTCTGATTGTTGGCCGACTGGGAGATGCGCGGCGCAATATCGTCGACGGCGGCGCCATCGAGGATCTCGGTGATCTTCACAGGCACCCAGAGGTCCTTGAGGATCGCCTTATCCTTGGTCGCAGCCCGGAAAATCGAACCCGTCGTCTGGCCGCCGTTGACGATCTGAAAGTCGTCCGCCGCCAGCAGCCGGACCGATCCGCTTCCGACCTCTTCGGTGACCACACCCGACGCCGTAATCGACAGCCCGTTGTTGAAGGCCAGGAACATGTTGGGCTCGTCGAGAATGGTGCGCCGGATCCCCTGGTTCACCTTGCCCTTTAGCTGCAGGAAACTGCGCACATTGCGCTCAAGCAGCCGCGGTCCATGCTGGCGATAGAGATCGACCAACACCTCGCCGGGCAAAAGGCCAATTAGGCAGCGATAGCCTGCCCCTTCCGGCGCGGCGGTGACGAACGGCGGCGGCCCGTTGGCAAGCTTGCTGAAGTCGACCTTGACGGGTTCATGACCCGAGCCGGAGGAACCGGCGCGGTAGAACCGGCGAAGATCCCAGACATGATGCGACGTCTCGATGTCGCGGACCGGTTCGGCCTCAAGCCGTTCGACCCGCGCCAATCCGTCGGTCAGGACGAAGAGCCGGATATGGCTGAACTCGTCGCGGCTGCGCCAGATCGAGGAGCCCACCTCGAAGCGATCCAAAGCCTCCTCGGCGTCGGGCGGCCCCGACAACGACTGGGCCAGAAAGGTTCTCAGGCGCTTGAGCGCAGTGTCGATGTCCGTGCGTCCGACGTTTTCGGGCCGGCCGGAGAGCACAGGCAGTGTCACGAAAAGGTCCAGGCGGTCGCTGTCTTCGGAAATGAAGTAGCCGTTGCAGCGGATACCGCGGCCTTCGATGCTGCAGGCCATGGCGTCGTCGATTTCGCCAATCTCTCCCAGATGCTCCAGAAGAAGCTCAGTCAGGGCGGTAGGACGCATCGCACCATCATCGGCCGCCTCGGCGCGGGCGATGACGTCCTGCTGCAGATTGAGCGCGAATGTCGCCAGTTGCGCGAGCTCATCCATTGGCGCCTCCGACAGCCGCCGCGACCCGTTCGAATTCCGCCCCGAAGCGCGCGAGATCGTCGGCAATAATGGTGTAGGTCACGTCGCCGACGCCAGGTGGCAGGAGCGCCCCGGTCAGACGCGGAAAGTCCCCGGCGACGCGATAGAAATCCATGCGCTCGGTTAGGTACGCCGGCTCACGATAAGCCTCTTCGTGGCTGTCGAGATAGCCGGCGGCGAGCAGGCGCAGGTTGAATTCGCTGAGCGCAGCGTGCGCACCGCCAAGGCCCTCACGGACGGCCGAGACCTGAGCGGCCAGGGACAAGCCTGAAGCCGATTCCACGAGACCGACATGCGCCAGGAAAAGGTCGTCGAACGGTGTCTCGTCCAGTTGCCGCTCGCTGGTGATGCGAAGATGTGCGTGGCGTTTGCCAAGCGAGGTCTTTACTTCGACACCAACACCGCCGGTGGTGAAGTCCTGATAGGCCCGGCCCGGACCGTTCCACGCGGTGACGGCGGCCAGCGGCTCCAGCACGGCCAGGTGGAGCGCTTGCAAAACTATCAGCTCGCCGAACAGCCCGCGCTGCGCCGGAAGGCCAAGGCCCCTCTCGGGCAACTGTTCGAGCAGCCCTTGCCACATCGACAGTCGATCAAGGCACCGATCAAGTCCCGCCTTGGCGCCGGTTTCACGCGCGCCGGTCTCCATCAGATCGCTGGCAAGGATGGCGAACACCTCGCGCAAGGCGCCGTTCTCGAGCTGAATGGTGACGCTCTGATGTGGCCGCGCGCCCCGGAAGCTGTCGTTGCCGATCTTCAGGCCCTTGCAGACTGGCAGGCGGTCGCGCGAGATCCGCTGATCGCCCTCCATCTCGATCTGAATGCCGATGCGACCCGCTGGCCAGACCACGCATGCAAAGAGATCGATCGGAGCGTCGGGCAGGACGCGGCGGCGAATCAGACCGCTTGCCCGGGTTACCTCATCGCCCAGGTCACGCCAAAGCGCGGCGAGTTCTTCGGCCGTCATTCGAATTCCCGCTCGAGCTGTTTGACGCTGTTTTCCGCGTATTCGATCAACTGGCCGTCCTGGTCGAACGGGAAACTGATCGCAAAGCCCATGAGCGGTGTGTCGCCCTCGGCCTGACGGACGGGATAGATCAGCAACAGGCCTCTGGCGCGATTTCGGACCACGCGCAGGCTGGCACCGCTCGGCGTGTCGGGCTGCTCGTCCTTGGGATCCTTCTTTCGCGTCCAGGCTTCGACCGTAAGACGCAGCGCCTCGGCCTTCTGCGCAGCGTCCAGATCAAGCAACTCGTCGGCCGGGCTGACCAAACGGCCGATCGTGAACTTGGTGCTGTCGGGGTCGGAACTGGGCTTACGATCTGTTTGCTGGCCCGTGTAGCCGGCAATGCTGAAGGGCGTTGTGGTGCGGCCGTTGGCGACGAGAACGACCGTCCAGTGCTTAAGGCAACCGTGGGCGACCCGCTCATCGATGTAGTCACTGAGCGCGCCGGCGTTCGCCTTCCACGAGTCGGCCGAGGTGCGAATGGTCTTGAGCAAACCGACTACGTCCGCTCCCGGAACGCCGTCCCAGATGTAGCGGCCTGCGGCCAGCGGGGTCTTGGGCCGCGCCGCGATGAACTCTTCGAAGCGGTTCAGATTCCAGTCGGCCTGATCCACGTCGAAGGCGACCGTCTCCGAGATACTACCCGAGAACCCCGCCCGGACTTTCGTGCTGGCGCGCATCTTGTTCGCGGCGGTGATGAGCATGCCGTCGGGGTGGGTTTGCACACGGTGGCCGAAGGTGAGCGGATCCCTTCGCTGCGCGACCATGACCTCGAACTCCTCGCGCAGCTCGACTGAGGCCGTGGCGATGTGCCGGTACCATTTGACCAGCTCAGGATCCGTGTAGAGCCGGCACAGATCTGCGTAGCGCGGGCGATAGCCGAACCAGCGGCCCATCTGCATCAGCGTGTCGTACATGCGCGTGGTCCGAATGAAGTAGCTGACCGAGAGCCCTTCCAACGTCAGTCCGCGCGACAGCTTGTCTCCGCCCACGGCGATGACCGTCAGACCCTTGGGGTGATCATCATAGTCCAGCGCGTCTTTGGCCGATCCGTTGATCTTGCGCACTTCGATGGCCTTCACGGCTTCGAACAGCTGGGCACGGACCTGCGGCCAAGTGACGGGCGGCAAATCATGGTCAGGCAGCAGGGCCGCGATCTGCGCTTGCTTGTCCTCAAAATCGCGAACCCAGAGGTCTTCCAGGCAGGCCAATGCGTCGCCTCCGGCGCCCGTGAATTCCAGCTGGCGACGGATATCGACCACCTTCTCCTTGATCAGCCCGGCGACCTTTTCCTGGACCATGGTGAAACGGGTGACGTGCACCAGCATCGAGTTGTGAACCTCCACGTCGCCACGGGCCCGCCTGGCCGCACATGTGAGCATGAAAGCCAAAATCGCCTCATGCAGCGTTGGGGGCAGGCCCGTGACGGGATGCTCCTTCTTGTGCTTGGGCGGGAAGAGGGCCGCTGCGTCGCGCACGGGCCTGACGATCGGAAGAGCCCGGCCATCGTCATCGGGCTTTTTGAGGCCGAACACCTTCTCGGCACCGATGTAGTTAGAGGGCGCAGGAATATTGACGATGAAGCTGCGCGGAAAGAGATCTTCGCCCGCGTTTTTCGAAAAACCCTCGTGGTGCACGAAGACGTTGGCGAACGGCGTGGCCGTGTAGCCGACATAGGCGCTCTTCTCAAAGGTCGACAGCAGCAGGCGGATTAGGCGGTTGGTTTCGGTCGGATCATTATCCGGAATAGGGATACCGTCCTCGTCCCGGTACTCATTGGTGTTGAGCGACCCGAAATCGGCCTCATCGTCGATGAGAAGCAGCGGCACGTCCCTGATCAGCTTGCCGCCGGGCGTGCTTTCATCATCGTCGGCCCGGACAGACGTCACCCAGGCCAACAGGTTCTTGAGGACCGAGACATTCTTTTTGACGACGAGGATCACCGGATCCTTCCCACCCGGGATAATCTTGGTCCCCTCGGCGACACCCCTGCGGAAATCCCCGTTCTCGGCGCGGCTGGTCAGCGAATGGGCGACGAGGAATGGCGCGCCCGGAAGCGCACCGGCGCCGATGCGCTGGTTTCCTGGCTTGAAAACCATGTTCAAACGCGTGTCGAAACCGAGAAAGCCTTCATCCAGGCGGATCTGGGTCTGGCTGCGCAGACTGTTGTGAACGCCGGCAAGCACGATGATGAGGGGATAGCCCGCATCAACGGCCTTGCAGATCAGGCCGGTGTAGTTCGAGGTCTTCCCCGACTGCACATCGCCGACGACCAGCCCCCGCCGGTCCCATCGGCCCTTGGTCGTCGGATCGCGCAGGCGGTCGAGAATATCGTCGGTCAGCTTGTCGAGCTGCTCACGGACCTCGCGGGGGATCCGCTTTTTCTTATCGAGGAAGTTCTGGTAGCGGGTCCAGAACTCGAAGTGGCGGCCGTCGCGCTTGCTCTTCACCCAGGCTTCGAAATCCCGGTCGTCGATGACCGAGTAGCCGTCGACGTGAACGTTGTTGTTGGTCTCCAGCTCCTTGCGCAATCGCTCGAGATCCACGCCTGCAAACGTCGGCATCTCGCCGATCGTCCTTACCGTGCGGTCCAGAGCCTCGGCTGTGATCGGCTGCTCCAGCATCAGCATGCCGTTGGCCACCACGTACGCGCTGGCGAACATATCCTGTGAACTGATGCTCATGCGGTTTCCGTCTTATCGTTTGCGGCCGCCTGGGCGCGCTGTTCTAGAAAGGCCGCCAGCACGTCGGGGTGCTCGCAGAAGGGTTCCATCACGACGATCGCCCGGCTCGCCTCGGCCAGTGAGCGCCCTTCGAAGAGCAGGGCGCTCCAGACCGCTTCGAGCAGCGGGCCAAGCTCGGCCATGGCGTCCTCGAAAGGCTGGCCCATGCTGTCGGGCGCCTCGGCGTTCTGAATGACGATCAGCGGAGCCGGAACCGTTTGTTCGATTAGCGTCAGGAGCGCGCGGAGTGAGGCCTTGTCCTGGGAGGTCTCTAGGAGCCGCTTCACCAGAGGGTGCTCACGGCTGATCTTGTAAAAGGTCTTGCCGTGCTTCTGCAGGTGCTTCCAGAGAAAGACCGTCTCGTCGCTGACCTTGCGTTGCAGAACACGCCCACGATGACGATAGATCCGGGCCGCGCGACTGCGGGCGGCCCGGGCGATACGCAGCAGATCGTTGCGCAGAAACGCCGGCGGCCGGGCCAGCGACTTCTTGACGTCGATCTGCCAAGCGATGTCGGCGGTATTGGGCAGATCGACGCGAATGCGGGCGAGCTTGTAATGCTCCTCTTTCTGGATGCCGAGGTCCAGCCACTCGCCCGCCACCAGCAGCCGACGATTGCGGTAGACGTAGTAGCCCTGCTGTGCGTTCCAGCCCGCGGGCCCCGACGCCCTGGCGTGCTCCTCTGCAGTAAGCTTGCTGTGATGGGGCAGGATGAAGGGCTTGACCTCGATCTCGCCCGCCGCGCCCAGGCGCTCGGTTTCCATCGGCTCGGTTGTTTCGCAGTCTTCCAGAAACGGGTCCCACGGCTCGATCGCACGGCCGTTAAGGTGAATAGTGACCTTGCTGCGACCCTTCATGAACCGGTGAAAGACCATGGCCAGGTGGTCGCGCACGGCCTCGGCGCTGGCCCGGAAATAGCGCTGGGCCTGCTCGTCTTCGACCTCGCCGCGGAACTGATCGAGCCGATCCCAGAATACGATGGCGCCGCTGGCCTGGCCGTTGAGGAGACCATTGTCGGTAGCGTCGAGAACAGCGGCGCCCTTGAGCAGGCGCCATTCGCCCGATCCCGATTGGGCGATGTAATCAAGATCCCAGCATCGACAGGCCGCGGCGGCGCCGACTTCCTTGGTCAGAACAGTCAGGCGGCGGCATTGCGAGACCGACGCGGTCTTCAGGCCCAGGCCAAAACGGCCCAGATCGTCCGCAGAGCGGCGGGTGAGCGGGTTGGCGCTGCCGGGGCGCATCGCCTGAACCAGCGCCGCCTCATTCATCCCGCGCCCGTCATCGCGAACGGTGATGCGCGAGGCCTCGCCGGCCCAGGTCAGGTCGATCCAAACGTTTCTGGCCCGGGCGGAAATACTGTTGTCGACGATATCGGCTAGCGCCGTTGGCAGATCGTAGCCAAACGCCCGAAGAGATTCGAACAGCTCCACGGCGCCAGGATTGGCGATGTCGTATTCCGCCGATGCTGTCGGCTGGTTCTTGCCTGGCATTGTCGTCCCCCGCCTGAATGATGGGGGGGAACCCGGCTGGCTGCAATCACTCGCTTGCGCGGAAGCTGTAGAAATGGCGCGCCTACACCGCAACATGCATGGGCTCGCGGTGCGCAGCCTGGAGCACGTGACTCCCCGCGACAAACATCTCATGCTTTGCCCGGCAGTGAGTCGGGGACGAGTATGGCGGTTATGAAGGTGTTTGCCGGCCCGCCCGGCACGGGCAAGACCTACAGCGCCGCCCGTGAAGCCGTACGGATTCTACGCCCCCAAACCCCTCCGGAAGATGTGCAGCGGGTCCACCAGGAGCTGGTGGAACAGGGCCTGATCGTCTGGGTGACCTTCCACCCCAGCTACAGTTACGAGGATTTCGTCGAAGGCTTCCGGCCGACAGAAACGCCGGAAGGCAATGTCGTTTACTCCGTCGCGCCCGGGCCCTTCCTGCAGGCGTGCGCCACGGCGGATATGCCCGTGGGGCCCAGCCGCTTCCATGTCGGGCAACAGCTGGGCGTTTACACCGTCAGCCATGTCGAGCCCGGCGGCGTGGTTCTGACCTCGTCGGTCAAGCGCGACGACGCAGTGACCGGGGCCGGACGCCAGTTCGTGGACTTCTGGACGCTGCGGCTTTTCCGGGAGCTTGGCCTGACCGCCGCGGACATGCGCCTGGGCGGCACCAAGGCCGAGCAGCGCCGGGACATCACGCGCCAGACGATGCTGCCGACGACGTTCTTCACCAACAGCAGCCGCCACGCTGCGGTCTACGAATATCTGGAGAAGGACCCCCAGCCGACGCCGGTGGTGCTGGTCATCGACGAGATCAACCGCGCCGATCTCAGCCGGGTGTTTGGCGAGCTGATCACACTCTTGGAGTTCGACAAACGCCAGGGCGCGAGCGAAGAGCGCAGCGTTAAGCTGACCTATTCGGGCACGCCGCTGACGGTGCCCGCCCACCTGTCGATCGTCGGCACCATGAATACAGCCGACAAGTCGCTGTCGACGGTCGATCTGGCGCTACGCCGGCGTTTCGAGTTCGTGATGACGCCGCCCGATCCGTTTCTGACTCCAGCCGCTTACGGCGGCGTCGATGCTCGTGCGCTTTACACCACGATCAATCGCCGGCTCGCCGCGCTCAACGGCGCGGAGAATCTTGTGGGCCACGCCGACTACATGGAAAGCAAACTCGAGGAGTTGCGGCTACGCGAGGGCTACAACGACGACGTCGAGGGGCAGTTGAAGGCCCTGGCCCATACATTGCGGCAGAAAACGACCCCGTTTTTGGTCGATCTCTTCCGATCCGACTGGCTGCAGGTTCGATTTGTGGCCGGAGAAGACCTCTTCGAGACTGACGATCTCGCCGATCTGGCAAGCCAGCTGCAGGATCTGGGACACGGCGACGCCGTCGGCCTGGTGCGCGCCTCGACCTGGTGGGATCCGACCGGCGCGGACTGGGATGCCGGCCGATTCCGGGACCGCTGCCCTCCGGCGACGAAGCAGGGCTGACGGTGAAAACGGCGCGGCCGACGCTTGTCCGGGCGTTCGAATACAGCCGCGTGCCGCTGCCTGACGCCTGGAACACCGCAGCGGTTCGCGAGCGGCTGGATCAGGCCGCGCTTCGGGCCGGATTCCGGGCCTTCGAGATCCGCGGCCGCCAGCTGCACGCGCTCGGCGTAGTCGGCGTCGTCGATCTGGGAAATCTGATCGTCGAGATCCTGCCCAGGACCCATGAGGACGAGGCACCCGCAGAGGCCACCATTTTCCTGTCGGACCTCCTGCAGTTCGGCGGCGTAATGGACCGCCTTTGGGTCATCGATGCGCGCACAGCGCCGGGCGAGCGCCTTCTGCTGGAAATCGTCCTGGCCTGGGTTGTCCGCCAGACGCTGGCCAATGTCCGCGAGGGCCTGCCCCGACGATACGAAACCCGGGACGACGTATCGACGGCCGTTCGCGGCCGGATCGAGATGCGCCAGCTTGCGCGCCGCGGTCCTGGCCGCGAGTTCGAACTTCATGTCCGGCACGCGCCGCTCAGCGAAGACAACGTCCTGAGCCAGCTCGTGCGCTGGCTGCTGATCCAGGTCAGCGGCCGCACGCGCCTTGTCGCCACCCGTCGAATGGCCCAGCGGGTTCTGCAGGATCTGGCTCACGTCAGTGAAACAATACCCGATCGGCGCGACGTCCAACGGATCATCCTTCAGCAGACTGAGCTGCGCTGGCGGCCGCTGATCGAATTTGCCGACATGCTCCTGCGCCAGGTTTCACCCGATCCGACACGCGCCGGACGTCATGACGCCGTGGCCGTGCTTTTCCGGCTTCACGATCTCTTCGAGCGAGTGCTCAGGCGGGTCTTCCGCGATGGCCTGCCCGCGCACGGTGTTCAGCTGCAACGCCAGCCGCGGCGTTTGCTGACCGGCCCGGTGGAGAACCCGCAGGCGATCCTGCCGCTCCGGCCTGATCTGCTGTTTGGCTCGCCGGGGTCCGTTGCAGCGATTGGCGATGCCAAGTGGAAACGGATACTTGATGGTCCTTCCGGCGCGATATCGCTGTCTGAGGCGGACGCCTATCAGCTGACAACCTATCTGGCCGCCTATCAGGTGTCTGAGGGTTTTGTTTTCTGCCCGACCGCGTTCGCCAGCGCCGATCAGGTGCCGGTCAGGCAGGACTTCACGGTTGCGGGTCTCGACGCACGGCTCAGCATCACCGGCGTCCATCTGCCGGCTCTGATCGCCCACGACGTCCGGGGCGCCGCCGCGCGGACCGCACTTTGCGCCTACGTCGCCAACAGGCTCGTCGCCCAAGCCGAGGCGGCCTGACCTCAGACTCGGGCGCGGCGCTGCGGCTGTGATGGACGAAGGGCCGCGCGGCCTGCCAGCACCAGCGACACATTGGCCGCGATCCCGTGGCTGAGTAGCGGCGGCACCGCATTGCCGACCATCTTGAAGGCGTCTGTCAAAGCCGCGTCGCCGAACGAGAACCAGTCCGGGAAGGTCTGCACGCGGGCGGCTTCGCGCACCGAGATAGTCCGCGGGGCCGAGGGATGCACGTAGCCGTAGGTATCCTTGCCCATATGGCTAACCATGGTCTTGGACGGGCGCCCGGAATCCATCCGGGCGACCCAGTCGCCATGGTGGCCGTCGCGCTTGGCCAAATAGGTGTCAGTCAACAGGTGGTGCGGCTGATTGAGCTTGGCGCCGGCCTGTTCAAGCAGGAGCCGCAGGCTTAGCGAGCCATCCATGCGCCCGCGCAGCTGGCTCAGTTCGGCCTCATCTGGCAAGGCATGGCCAGCGGCGGCGGCGGTCTTGCGAAGATCGGCTAGGGCGCGATCCGGCAGCGCACTCAGCGCATCGAGCAGGCCGCGCATCGCCTTCACTGTCGGCGCTTCGTCAGCGCGGTAGTCTAGCCAGCGCTTGCCCGGACCCATCAGGGCAAAGAACGCCGCATCGTCGGCGCGGGCCGACCGCGCAATATGTGCGTCCACCTCAGCCGGAGGCGTGGCTCCGGGCGACGGACGCCGGATCCAGCCGGCGAAGCCGTCACTGGCAAAGCCGGTGTCACCCACACTCACGCGGCCCTGACCGCCTTCGCGTCCAATGTTATCGCCGCCGACGAAGTCGGGCTGCGGCAAACCTGCAAGCGCCTCGCCCAGGGTCACCTCGTTCATGCGCCGCAGACGAAGAACGTTTTCGGCCTGGCCGGTGGCCGCACCGGTGTCGCGCCGCACACCGCACATGAAGTAGCGCTGCCGAGTCTGAGGCACGCCGTGGCGGGAGGCGTCCAGAATGCGCGAGGCCACCTCATACGAGACCTCGCCGTCCGACATGTTGGCGATTGCCTCGGCCAGCACCTCAGTGGCCTGAAACTCAACGCCATCAGCCTTCACGGTCGACTGGAAGTGCTGGACGTTTTCGAACAGGAAAACATCGGGCCGAAGGGCCTCCAGAACCATCACGTACTGGCGGAACAGCAGATTGCGCGCATCCCCGGCTTCGGCGTCGCCCTGAACGTGGACCATTGCCTCGCGAAGACTGCGGATCTTGCCGCGGCCGATGCGGCTGAAGCCCTGGCAGGGCGGGCCGCCGACGAGCACGGAGACCGGACAGGTCGTTGCATAGAGCGCCCGAAGCTCGACGTTGAAAGTTGGATCTTCGAAGAGGCCCGCCCGGAGATCGACCCGGCGCGCGCGCCATTTCGCCCAAGCCGCCCGGACCGGACGCATGGCCTTCGATTCCAGCAACTGCATGAACGCCGTCACGCGACGCGCCGACGCCGTCAGCTGACCGCGACCGGAAGCGTCCCGGCGCGCTGACAGGCCGGCGACCGCGGCGTCCCACTCATGCTCCATCCCGCGCACTAGGATGGCGGAAACGGCTGAATCGGACGGCGCCGGCGCAGCTTCAGGATCGCCCCAGAGAACAGCCGGAAGGGTGGCCGGGCGCGTTCCCGTCCTCGGAAGACGCAGCTGATCATGGAAGCCGATGACTGAGGTCTGGCCTAAGGCGGAGCGATCTAGGTGCTCACAGGCCAGACGCCACTCCTCCGACGCGCGCACCAGATTGAGATCATGGACATAGGCCGCGTCGGCCAGGGCAATGGCGGCCCGGAATTTCGGGAAGGCCCGATTGGCCAGAGCGTCCAGCCGGCGCGCGATGCTGCGATCGCCTTCGACGACCGCCACATGGCCCAGGAAGAATGTCAGGAACTCCGCCTCGTTGGTGAACTCGGTCAGGTCCATCTGGCGACCGGGGCCGACTTCTCCATGGCCAAACGCAGCGGCGTTGTGATTTAGCACCGCGATGGGCGCGGCCTGATTGTCGACGGCAAGGATGGTGCGGAAGTGGCGCCCTTCGCCCAGAAGATCGAAGCCGAGGCTCAGGCCGCCGCAGCCCGAAAAAATGTCCACCACCAGATGCGGCCGCGCCGGCGCGGTTGGCAGGGCGACCTCGGCATCGACCTCGACCACCGTGTCCCGCGGGGCGAGCACGAACACGTTCTGCGGGGTGCCACGCCCCTCGAGCCAATGACGGTACTTCAACGCCGAATCGCTCCTGACGTGCTCGCCGGCCAGGTGCTTTTCAAGAGTCGTCACCCCGACGCCGATCGCCTCGGCGGCCGCGCGCATCGTCAGACCACGCGTTCCGATCTGCGTGGCCACGCGGGCCATGATGTCGTTCGCCTCGCGAGCTTCGACGTTTCGAATCGGTGTCTTAGTCATGACGGAGAGTATGCCCAAGGGGTACTGGATCGAAACTCGATTTGTGCCGAAAAACCTGACTGTTCGCCGGCCCGAGGAAGTCTGACAGACGCGCCTGGATGGCCGTCTCATCGCGGCATTCGCATTCCCAGAGGACCAGCACAGACCAGCCGGCCGCCTCCAGCGCTCGAAGGTTGCGATCATCGCGGGCGACATTGGCGTCGAGCTTTTCAGCCCACCATTCGCGGCGCGTGGCCGGCAGGACAGCGTTTCTGCAGCCCGGATCCGGATGCCGGTGCCAGAAACAGCCCCGGACCTCAATGATCTTCCGTTTGGCGGGAAATACGATATCGGGACGCCCGGGCAGATCGCGCACATGGAGACGATAGCGATAGCCGGCCGCATGCAGCATGCGACGAACGCGAAGCTCGGGCACCGTGTCCTTGCCGCGCACTGCCCCCATATTGCGACGACGCGCCGGAGACACGTCGTCGAATTCCGGTCTTGGCCGTTGCGGGATATCCACGCGGTCACCCATGCTGCGCTAACGTCCGGTCGTCATGTCGGCTGCACCAGGTGTGAGCCCGAAGCCTAAACATGACACAGAATATCATTCTTAGTCGAAGAGAAAAGCAGAATTTCATTCCCTCTACAGTCAGGCTCAGGACCCGTATCCGTGAGACGGAGGCGCGATGACCGAGCTGCAGACGAGATTTGGCGAGAGCCTACGTCGTTTCCGGACGCAGCGCGGTCTGACGCAGTCGCAGCTTGCCGAAGCTGTCGGTCGATCGACCGATCTCATTTCACGGATCGAGCGGGGCGACAGCGCACCGTCTTTCGACACGCTCGATGCGCTGTGCCTGGCCCTAAATGTTCCGGCCGCGGTGCTGTTCGGCGGAGACGTGACGGCGCCACCCGATCCGATCCTGGCCGAGATCGACCGACTGCTGGGTGAGCTCAACCCTTCTGAGCGTCGCTGGCTGCTCGACCTAATCAAGCTGGCGACCACAAAGCCGCGCTAGTCTCCGCTAGCTGTTCAATCGCTAAAGGGTGTGATGCGAAAATCCGGCATAATATCATCAGCCTCTGCGCCTCAAGAGGTGCCAGGACCGCTAATGGTGCTGTGGCGGGAGCGTCCCGAAGAGGTTCGAAAACTCAGCCTTCGGCAAATCGTGAATCTCGCTGGCGACGGCCGCATGCTCGATGGCTCCAGATGCTCCGCTGAATTTCGCGCTGTGCTCTCTGAAATGGAAGCGCCTGATTTGGAGAGGTTCGTCGCCGAATGCCTCGAACGCGATTCAGGCAAGACAAACCGAAAAGGTTTCGAAGACAGCGGCCTGGTACTACAAGATGTTGTGAATGAAATCGGTCGTCGACTTGATTTTGCCGTGACCAATGGCGTGTATCAGGGGCGGAGGGGTATCACCGGATACGATGGGATATGGCAAGATCGGTCCGGCATCGACCTAGTAGTCGAAGTAAAGACAACTGACACTTATACAATCGGGCTCGACGTCGTGGAGCGGTATCGCCAGGAACTTGCTGAAGCTGGTACGATTGCCGATCAAAGTTCAGTACTTTTCATCGTCGGTCGCGACGATACCGGAGCACTGGAAGCTCAGATCCGAGGCTCGCGGCATGCGTGGACGATGCGAATGATCGGCGCAGCGAGTCTCGTGCGACTGCTTCAAGTTAAGGTCAACGCCGAGTCGCCAATGGTCGCCGATCGCATCCGATCGATCTTGCGCCCAATCGAGTATACCCGGGTCGATCGGATCGTCGATCTGATGTTCGAAGTGAGAGCAGACACTGACGAGCCGATACCCGAGGCCGGCCCCGCCGAGACCCTAATGGTCGGCGCACCGGTCAATGTCGCCGCCAACAGTGTTCCAACGCGCTTGCCTTCCGGCTTGCCGACACCCGGCATTGAAAGCATCCGCCAGGACGCGGCCGAGGTGGTTTCACGTGGCCTCGGCGTCCGGCTCACACGCCGTCGACGGTCTCTATTTGAGGCTGGCGACGATACAGTTAGGGCGGTTGTTTCAGTCTCCAAACGCTAAGATCGCGACTACCAGTCCTACTGGTATGCTTTCTACGATACTCAACGCGACTATCTCATAGAGAGTGAGAAAGGGTTTCTAGTGCTGTGCGCCGTTGATACAGGGCGGATCTGGTCTATCCCGTTCCAGATCATCGCGCCGTTGCTCGACAGCATGAACTCCACAAATCGGCCTGATGGCCAGATCTACTGGCACATCCTGACGAAGCTGGTTGGAGACGATTGCATCCTTGTCGCCGGAGACAAGCACTTAAAGTTGGCCCCTTACGAAGCCGTTCGCGCTCCATGAGCGCCAGACAATGGCCTGAGAGTAATTCGGTGGCGAAGAGGACACTGACTAATCGCGCTCGTGATCGCATGTGCGCGGTGGCGCGGACGACCCTGCTTTGAGCGAGGGCTTGTATCGCTGCTACAGGTGGGTTTCCCAGAACTCTAGATCGTCCGGTTCGGTCGGGATCCCCTTGTCGATCTGCCTATCTAAGAAGGGCTCGGCAGCATCGCTCTTCAAGAATTCGCCTAGCGCCTTGAGCGCGCTTTGCACCGCCTTCAGCTTCGGCTTGTCCCATTGTACTTGATAGTCTTGGTCAGGCCCCCCGATGATGTTGACGTCGATAGCCCTATTGAATTCATACGCGTCGTTGTCCCAGTCGATCGACCTGGCCTTGCCGAAATAATCCAAGGCCATGTGCCGCTTCACGCTCAAGGCGACGCTGGGCATCGCCTTTCCCACTGCTGCAACGAGCTGTTCAAATTCCACTTCGAGGGCGTCGGCCCCGGCTAGCTGAGCGTTGAGCGCGGCGAGGTCCGACGCGTCCTTCAGCTTCTCGAGGGCGGAAATCTTCTCGGCGTCGCCTTTCCGGGCGGCCTCGAGTACGGAGATCTTGGCGTCCCGAGCCTCTAGGTCAGCCTTGAGGTCGTTATGGACCTGCGCGTCGACCTTCTTGGCCGGCTCCAGGCTCGCGACGACGTTGTCGATCGCCAGAATCCAAGCATTCTTCTTATCTTCGAAGACCGGAAGGGATCGATTCTCAAGGTCGCCGGCGAAGAGTTTGTCGACAATGAGCTTGAGTTCAGTGAGCCCTTTGGAGTCGGTGATCTTCCACCCTTGCGTTAGGCCCAAGGTCTTGGTGACGAAGTCGAACTGGATAGGCGGGACTAGGATCGGAAGCGTCCGGTGCGACTTCGCCCAGGCAGCGCCCAACTCCATCATGCAGAAAGCGCTCTCGACATACGAGGGTGTCAGAAGGCAGATCACCAGCTTGGGCTGCTGGATCTTGTCCTTGATGTACTCGTTGAAGTTCTCCGCCAGCGGGATGTTGTGGCCGACCATGCTGGAAACGAAGATGTCGGCCTGCTTGACGCCGATCGCCTCCTTCAGGAAGTTGGCCAGTATCTCCGCCAAGGCCTTGTCGGCGACGGCGTGACTGATGAAGATTCCGCTCATGAATTGGACCTAGGCTAGGGCAGGGTGTCTTTGTAAGCTGCCGCGCGGGCGGGCTGCAATGCTGGGGGAAGCGCTCGCGAGGGCGAATGCATATAGCCGGCCTTCGGCCGGCCGTCGCCATGGGAGGTGCCCACCCTTCTCAACGGTGGCCAAGTCCGCTTCTGGCAGCGTACTAGCGGCGGCTCCAACGCGTTCTTGGATACAATTTCGTAGATTGGCGCAGATGCGCCTGACACGGTTCGAACGCCGATACAGCGAGCGTCCGAAACCGCCAACGCATATCGCGGCTCCGAGCCCAGCGAGCTTGCTACGAGCCCGACCTAAAACCCGGCTTAAAACGGAGGCCTAAGCCGGGACGCCCCGGGAGGGGCTGCCAACTATAGGAATATCTTGGAGAAAATGGCGCGCTGATACGGATGCCGCTGAGAACTATGAATGGCCGCTAGCGATCTGAGGCGCTAGTGGGGCACCGTCAACGACGCCTTACTACGAGCCGATCTAGGTCGCTGGACGTTGCTGGTCCGCCAAAGCGTAGACAAAGGGCGTTTGCCCCACGACAACGACGCAATCATTGACCTCGCTATGGAGGATAACCGCGCGTACGCTGAGGCATTCGCGACGGTCTTGCGCGCCAACGAGGTGGAGTACAGCGTGGGATCCCGGTTGGACTGAGGGCGGTCGAGATCGACCTCAGGACAGGGCGTCCGCCAACTTCGACTATGGGTCGCTCCTTGCCATCGGCACCAGGTGAGCAGCGTACGTTCAGAGCCCCCTGGTGCTGGCCGTTCCTCGCGATTTCCGCATGCGGGTCGAAGGTCCACTGTCCCGTTGTCGGCGCGGGGCTGATTTCCACTCTGCCCCGCCCTTGGCGACGTCCGCTTTCGGCGCGTGCGGGAAACAATCGGCGCCTCAGGGAAGCTCCGGAAACTCCTGACATCGGTGCGCAGATACGGATGCTGCGGAGAACTATGAGTGGCCGCTGGCGATTTAGCGGCCCAAACGACGCCCGCAAAGGGTGGATGGCCGTAAGGTGAATTGGCCACGGATGGCCACTTGCGGGGGGCGCGCGAGGAACCGAATTTGCAGCTTAGAAGAAAGGCCTTCAGCGGACACCCGGTACATTCAGGCGGATAGCTGGCGCAGCCGTCGGCGTTGGGGTGCCTGATGGCTAGCGCGCCAAGGGCTCACTTGCACACATGGCCTGTAGCGAGCGGTAGGTCCGAAGCACGCTATCGATGTTTTCGGGAAGAACGCTGAAACTAAGGGAGGTCAATTCAGGACCTCGGCCTTGAGCGTCGGTGTAGGTTTGCGTGATGCACGCCGCGCCACTCCTACAGGACATAACCAGGTTGTTCTGCGGAACTTCCGGGGATGGATTGACCGCTGCAGGCGCCTCCAAACTCTGAGTTCCGGTGCGGACTAGATCAACCGCGCCGATACTGAATTTCTGCTCCACCATGAACCAGTCGCCTGGAGGAGAATACGGGTTGGTGCTAAAGGAAAGTCGGCATTTTCCCGCGTCGGATAGTATAGTCTGCGCTTGTGCCTGTACGGTCGCGCCATCCGCCAGGACAAGCGGCATAGTGGCATCGACTTGGCTTCGCTGGCTCAATTCGCCGAGTAGGGCAGCATAGGGTGCGTCAGGGTCGGCACGCACGCCGAGTACAGTCAACCCGAGATAGCGGCCCACCCCATCAAAGCTGTAAGAAAACTCGAGTGTCCCGAGAACCCCGCAAGCGTGGCAACCATCGAGAAGAACTTGGCCAAATCGGAATTCTTGGCCACCACCCGCTCGGGCCACTTCCGACTCGAACATAAAACTATTCCACAGCGTAGCCTTAGGATACCGATCCTTGAAGTTGGAATATTCACTGTTTCGACTAGCGGCCATCTCAATATCGTCCTTAGGTCTGAAGTCTTTCTGCCCTCCGTTTACAAACATAAAATCTGAAATTCCCGCCATTCCGAGGCCCGGATATAGCATCTCCACAGCCCTTACCCTTCCCCGCCCATGAATGGCGATCGGATATCCTATGTTCTTTGACTGAGGATAAATATTGAACGCGTCGGGATGGCTGGTGACGAAGTCGATGGTTTCGGCGGGCGCACCGAACCTTGTTAGAGAAGCCAACTGACAGTCTATATCTCGGCATTCTCTGATAGCCGTGTCCGCTTCCTGAGGGGCGGCCCAAACGATTCCCGCCGTCCATTGCTTCATCGGTATGGCGGAGTTCGTAGACGATTTTTCGCCTCCAAAGAGCCAAAGGATCAACAAGCCAGCCGCTGCGAGCGCGCAAATGATCAGCCATCCACTGTAGTGCGAAGCAGTTGGCGCTTGAGCCTGGAGCGCGGCATGACCGGCAGGAGCGCCAACTATTGTCGGAGAAATGGCCGGCGTACTGCCCGCCAACGTTGCGATGCCGGCTGCGGAGGCTCTCGGAATCGCCACGCTGCATTGTTCGCAGTTCGGCGTGAGGGCGTAATGGCTCGCCTCGCGCGAACAGGACCGCCCCTGTCGCATCAGCTCCGTTAGGAGCGCTCGCCATTCTACAGCTCCCAGCGGGTTGTAATTGGCGAAACACTCATGAAAGGCCTCAGCAAGCGGGCCTGGGAAGCCGCTATGGAGCGAAAGCGGCAGAGGCTTAAGCACTGAGGAGGGGGAGGTGCCGTAGGGATACAAATTTCTACAGGCGCGAATGCGCTCTGCGTTTTCGGAGGGAAAAGCCGCTGCCATTCCTGCTTGGGGGATGCCGTCGTATGGTAGTATGTTCCGGTTCAGGAGTCGGAAAACAAGTATTGAACAACCCCAGCGATCTTGAAAATCACCTTGGTCGTTTGCAGATTTGATATTTGGATTGCCGCTATCGTCAACAAATTGCGGCGCTAAATGATCTAACCAGGCGGCATCTGCATCATAAACTCCTCTATTACCGTCGCTGATCTGGAACCCGTCACAATCAACCAACGTCAAAAATCCGAGATCTTTATCGAGGCGGAAATTGTCAGGATTGAAGTCAATCAATCGATGCATTGCTCGGTGCATGTTGGCGACTAGAGAGACGATATTGATAGCCGCTAAGAGCAAATCCTTCCGGGCGATCTCGTCGGTCTCGGCCAGGTTACATGCTGCCGTGACGCTTCGCGTTGATTTGAAATCCACACGGGGCATCAAGAACCCAACGGCGCCCCCTGAGTTATGAACGGCTTCGATTGGCCAGGCGGCCTGAATCCGACCCGTGGCACGATCTGCAACGCCCGGAGGGACATTGGCGATCATGGCGCGCACCTTGAGCGCGGCCTGAGCAGTATCCGTCGCGTGGTAGACTTTCACGCAAAGCGAGGGGTGTTCAGGGTGGGAAAAAACCTCTCCAGACGCACCCCGACCGAGCGGCTTAGCCCCGGACAGGTCTATGACGTCGCCGCCGTCAGATCGCAGGAGCATTTCGGGTGCTCTGAATCCAGATGAGGGTCTTGTCATCTCCGTTCACCGCCGATGCGCGCTCACCACTTAAGTAGGCAGTCATCTCCTTCGGAAGGTCCTCGATTTTCACATCACGCGCAGCGGTGTCGAAGCTCTGAACGAACTCATCCTTTAGATCGGTTTCGTCATCAAGCAGTGCGAAGTCTGCTACGCCATCCGTCGCAATTAGGATCCTCTGCCCCGGAGGAGCCCTGCAAATTCGCAAATGATCGTCAAAACCGTTCGGCAAGAGAGGATAAACCTGTCCGACGTACTCGCCGTGTTCTGGGCCCAAAAAGCAGTGGCTGCGGACGGTCTCAGCACAGTCGAAAACCGCCGCTACCCCGTCGCCGAAATTGAAAACCACGACGAACTGCGGTCCGCACACCGCACCAAGGATTGTGGTGTACATTGGGCCCGGAGCGCCCCGCTCCTCTGCACGATCGAAAATAAGTGCGATGTCGAAAAGGGCGTCGCGGATCGCCTTTTCGACATCCATTTCACCTGTTTCGCGAGAGGGGCCGTCAAGGCTGCACTTCAGCTTCGCCGCCAGTTCCTCACACGCGTATCGAGCAGCGACATGTGAGTAACGTGCAGACCCTAGGCCATCCGCCGCGATTGCGACTATGAAGGCGCCTGCCGCCTTCAAAACAAAATGGTCCTGACGGAATGTTCCGTTTTCCAGATGAGTCGGGCCGACGACAGAAGCGGCGAGGGCTCTGTAGCCGGAGTGAGAAAGGGCACCGCTTGCTAGGTCGGGTGGACGATCTTTAAAAACAGCCTTGCCCAGGAGCGCCTTCGGCAGGCGCAGCTCCCGTGAGATGGGAGCCTTTGGTCGCCGTATCACGGCCTAGGTGGCCGTGATCTGATCGAATAGTGGCGTGACCGTGACTTCCTTTTTTGCGGATGCGGATTTTGCAGACGCCGAGATAAATTCAAAAAGCTTTTTGAAAGAGGAAGGATCACAACGATAGACATGACTTTCTCGTTCGAACCTTCCTAGCTTCTCCGTATTGGCGCCGGCGCCGACCGCTATGGGATAGACGAGCACCTCTCCGCTCTTGTGCGCCGCGCGCAATTCGTCAGCAGAACCCTCCCACCCGTTGTTTGGCTCCCCGTCGGTAAAGAGCCAAATCCACGGCACCTTCCGCGCAATGCCTGCGTCCTTAAGACGGCGCAGTTCGTCGCGCGCCTCTCGAAGAGCAAGCGCCGCGCCCTCCCCTAACGCTGTAGTGCCGCTGGCGAATAGCGTCGGTGCTGAGAAATGCTCGGCATCCGTCCATTCCGCTGACTTTGTCGCGGAACTGGAAACAGCAATCACCAAAACTCGCACCCGCTTCTTCGCGTGCTCGTCTTCCTTGAGAAGCGCCTCAAAATCCCTAAGCGCAGCGTTGAGTTCTGCGATCGGGGCGCCCTCCATGGAGGAAGATGCGTCTAGTACAAGCACGCAAGGAAGACGTTCTGCGCGGTTGGTGTACGTCGGCACATTATCGAATGCAGACATATCGCTCTCCATTACTCGACAGATTAGCGCTGCGATTTCGCATGCCAAGCGGGTAGTTCGATGACCGGGGCGGGCTCACACACTAATCGATAGAACAGAAAGATATACGCAATACGCGCCCACCCCATGATTGGGCCCAGCCCCGGCACGAACAATAATAGGAAGGTCACACCCCTTAGCGTAAAAAACAATAAAACTGAAAGAACAGGACTTAAGAGGATGAGTGCGAGCAGTTCAGTGCCTGTGCCCGCGACATTCGCGGCAATGCCGACAGTGGGAAACCACAGGAGCAACGCTCCAAATCTCGTCCAACTAAATGTCAGCCACTCGAAGGCGGCCGCGACGGGCCCCTTGCCGAATGATCCAGGCCTCCGCGCCGGCAGGTGGTGAGAAAATTTGGGCCGGCGAGACAACGCAGAGTCCCTTTCAGCTGGTACGGCTTCCCAAGCTTAAAAAGCAAACATACCCGTCTTGCGCGAATTGACAAGGGAAGCAGTCAAGAGCTGAGAGAGAGATCTATGCTCGAAAGCGCATAATGGAAATGTGCGATATTGCGCGCTTGGGTGAGTAGTCGCTGAGGCGAGGCTTCAGCTTCGAACGGAATTGCGAGAATATTGACCGTCGAGAGGGGACTTGGATCAGCGAGGCGCTCGACCTGCACGTGCGCAGACATGGCGATGCCGGCTACGGGCGTCGCCGGGCGGTGTGCGGGCGCGGCGACAGCCATCACTCATTGGTCCCAACTTCCAGCCCGCTCGGTGCCTACCCTTCTCACGATCAAAGCGTTTGATTTTCGGTGGCCCGCAAGCCCCGCTCCACCGGGCCGAGGGCGACTCCGAGGGTAAAATCGGCGGCCCAAGGGTAGCTCTGGGAGCCCTGGCGCAAAATGGCGTAGGTGCGCAGATACGGATGCTCTGGAGAACTATGGGGGTCACGTCACCTGCTGAGCATTTCGACTCAGCACCGCAAGCATCATTTTCGCTAGCCGCGCTGACCACCACGGTGCTGAACCGCTCGACGTGCGAGCCCCTACGCGGAGCCTTTGGAGATTTCCTTGGTCACGCGTCGAAGGCTAGGATGGCTCTGCGCGGACTGGGTGACGGCGGCGTCCTTCCCCGGATAGCGGGGAGTGCGAGGATTGGATCGCCCAAAACGCCCAAAAAAATCCTGGCAGGCATCGGGTGGCGCGGTCACATCGCTAACGGCTATCCGGTCACCAGGAATGGTACCGCCTCAGCGCGCCTTTCCTCGGAGAAGCAGGCCAGAAACGCGTCACGCTGCGTCGCCCCCCGCTCTGCCTTGCGCTGGCTCTGGAGGAGGTCGAGCCCTTTCTCGAAATGCTTCGCGGCTTGCTCACCGCTGCTAGCCATATACCTGAGCAGCAGTTGGGGGACGCTGTCGGTTTCGCCCATGCCCTTTGGTACGGCAAAGATCTCAAGCCCACCGCCATCGAACGATACTGCTAGGCAGTCTCCGCCGGATAACAATTCAAGCGTGTGGATGCGTCGACCCGCGAAGTCCCACTGGGCCAAAATCACTCCCGCCGATACGCTGACTACCGAGACAACGGAACGCGCGTCAAAGAAAGCGACGCATTGGCCTGTGTCATTGCCGGCCAAGCCGGCCAAATCCTCGTCAACGCAGCGAATGATCACTCGCGACTCTTCTCGCTCAAAGTCATCATCGTCCACAACCTCTCGGTGGTGGCGAAACATTAAGGCGCGACCTTCGAGGTATATAAATCCGCCATCCGACGCCGGCACAGCATCCGAATCGTAGAAGAGCGTCCAGCCATTGCGCATGTTCAGGACTAGGTGCGACGTCTTTGGCACGACCTCCGGCCAGCGGACGATTGGGCCGGGGTCCTCGTAATGGGTGTAGCCAACGCGCAGGCACCCACCGTTTTGCGGCACGGATATGGAACAGATCTCTGTCACAACATCCCGTCGATTGTCCCCTACTTGAGCGTGCCAGATCGATCGGAAGCTCACTCCGTCAAAGCACTCGAGCTTGCCGCTCTTCGAACCGAGGACAATGCGAGCGCCGTCCGTGGACGCCGCCATAACGACCGCCTCGGAGCCTGGTACGCGGAATAGGGCCTCATCCCCTGCGGCCGGCCATATCGTTGCCTGCCCCTCCGTGATGGTGCCAATTCGCCCATCAGCCAGTAGTATGACTTCAGACGCACCGGCCAGCGGTGCCAAGCGATCGAGCAATTGAGCGGTGAGGTCGGCGAGCACCCGCATGCGCCACCAGTCTCCTGCTAGATCGACCAGTAGCTCGACCGCCCCCTCTGGAGCGCCCACTAAAGCAAACCGGCGAACGCCTTCAAGTATTAGACGCGTGCTGGCGTCGGATATCCTCCTAAATTGAAGGGAATTGTTACGAACGAAGAGCACGCCGTTGAAATTCGGCACGATCGCCCAGCCGTTTTTCGCGAGCGGCCCAGTATAACTAAACACGGGGACAATTCGCTCAACCTGGGTGACTCGCAAGTCGCCCGTGCTGTGAAGTAGGGCTACCAACCCGCCATCCAAGAATTCGAGTTCGGTCACGTCGGATCGCAGCCGCCTCTCGGTTCTGTGGTCATAAGGATGGTCGAGATCAATGATCGTAAGGCGCCGATCGGTTCCGAGGACGCAGATTTCATTCCCCCGCCCAGACAAACTGACGTGGAGCGCCGCCAGGCCGCGTAGAGGTGTAGGGGTGAGCAAGCGACCGTCTGTCAGCGACCAGATCGAAACAGACGACGACATTGTCCTGACCACGAGGAAGCGCGAGTCTAAAGAGATTAGGCCGTAGGACAGCTTATCCTCGCCCAGATCGATCTCGTAGGCGATCCGCCAAGAACCGGCATCACGCGTATAGACTTGGAGATGGCTGCGATCTGTCCAGACCAGCCAATAATTTCCACACTGAGAGATATGGCATCGATAGATATTATCGACTCGATGAGCGACGACAATCTGATCTTCAGACCATACACCAACGAAGCCGGCCTCATGATAGATAAAGCTGATTATAGTGCGATCATGGCTTGTCCGAACACGCCAGACACTATCCGTGTCTCCTCGGTATTTCTTAGGCTTTTCGGGCCAAAATTCGAGCCGAACTTCACCCGTCGCCGCATCTGCGACGCAAATTCTATCGTAGGTCGTACTGAGCAGGATCCGATCCCCGCTTGGCGAGAAGCACATCTCATTTGGGAGCTCCGCATGGTAATCGCGCTCCCCATCGCCCCAGGCGAACTCCATGTTCCTCAGAAGGATGTTGACGCTAGCCTCGTCGCCCCCTGCGCCCACAATGCGCACAACCCTGCCCCCTGAGAAATAAGCGAGACGGCGCTGAGCGATAGCGAAAGGAAACAACGCATGTCCGGCCGCCAAAGTCTTCACTTCGTTTGCGCCGAGGTCCCACTCTACAAGTGCGCGCTCGGCCTTAAACGAACCGTTCCGCAGATCGCCCTCTACGATGAGGCTCTTCGACCCCGGCAGTGTTCGCATGGTCCACACGTTAGAGAACATCGTGTTAGAAAGGCCGTAATCGGAAGCTATGCAGCTAGCCGCGAGGTACCCAACCTCAAGTGGACGCACATCGAGAGGCACACATGGCGCCTCCTTGCTTCTGTTCATCGCGCTTGCCGTTGATGTCAGGCTTTCGATCGCCCGCTCGAACTGACCGCTGCGGTAAGCTTGCTGCATATTCTCCACGCACAGGTCCGTTAACGTCTGCGCGACTCGTCCGTCTTCGGCCTCGCGGCTCTTTGCCAAGTATACGCTGATCGACGCCGGGACGTTGGGGACATGCTCGGGCCTAAGGCGCGCCCACGTTTCCCCCCGAATGAGTGCATCTCCCGTGAGGTAGCCATCCCGCAGGCGCCATGCCTTAGCCGGAGTGCTGAGACCGCTAGCTTGTTTCTCGACAAGGCTCCCCAGTTCGGCCTGGGTCTCAAACCAATGAGCGTCCACAATCATCGATTGGGCGATCTGGGCGATCGAGGCATCAAGCGTCGTCGGATCGGAGATTGAGACCACGTGTAACCGCCGGAACCGCCCCGGCAAATGTTCATGCGGCGTCTCGTCGAGGATTATTGGGAAGAGGCGTAGCCCCACCCTCTCAGCTTCGCCCCATTCCCATTGGCAAGTCTCAGAAATCAGGGAATTCAATGACACAAGGGGAATACAGTAGTGGCAGTACTGCATCAGCCGAAGGAGCCGAGTCTGCCAGACCGCGCCGGGCTCGCTGTTCGCAATGTCGAAGATCGGATCTACGCCGCGCAACCGAAGAGCGTCGCATATACGATCGAGACCGATAGAGTCGGCGCGACTGTACGACAGGAAGCAGCGCAATCGCTTAGTCGTCTTCTCGGCGTCTTCCACAGCGGGGATGCCTCATCGTGAAGGGCCTGCTCCAAGGTGTCGCGGCAAAGACGCATCGGCCGACCCGCCACGCGACGCTGCCATCACGCCACAACCGCACGCCTAAGGCGAAAGCCATCGATTAGCTATGCATTGGCGCTGCAACGCATCAAGCCCCAGCCTCCCTCGCGAATGCAATAGACGAGCACTTTAGCGAACTAAAACTTGCGCCGACCAGGCACGAGCCAGCGGACAGGTAGACGCGTCTAAGGCATGAAGCGCGCGGTGAGGTGCGTGTCGGTGAAACGGCGCAGTTCCTGATACGAGTTGCGCTCCATCTCGCGCAATGCGACGACGCGCTCGGTGCTTCCGCCAGCGTCAAACCGGCGGCCGGCGTCTTGTGCGCACGCGAGATACCAATCGTAGCGTTCCGCATCCACGCGGGCGCGGAGCCCCTCGTCGAGAGCCCGGCTAGCGGCAACACCGGCCCCAGCAATTGCCCCCGCTGCCAAAAGCCCCTTCACCCAAACGCCCTCCACGGAAAGCCCTACGAGGAGACTCGCGGCTGCGACGAATGCGAACAGGACCACGACAACGGACAGGGAGTCTCCGGTCGCCCGCAGCACACTCGTGCGTATCCGGGGCGATGCAAGCGTCTGTAGCAACTTCAACTCAGTGTAGCTTTGCTGGATACCGATGCGCCGTGCCCGCAGGTAGGCCACGAGCTTGTCGAAGTCCGGTGTGATATCCTGCGGATCGAGGGCGGGCATTTCACGCCATGCCGGGTCTAGCCAATGGCCCTCCTCGACTAGATCTTCGCGCATCGCGTGGATGCGGAACGGAGCTTGTCTCATGTCGTGCTCGAAGGCCGCGAGCCTTGCCGCACGATCCGCCCTCCAGTCGTCGAGACAGGTGCCGCCTTTCAAGGCCTTCGCTGCAGCCGGCAGACTGCACACTACGTGTTGAAAGTAGAGCTGACGCAGTCTCTCGGTCCAGAATCTATGCCCCAGCCAGGCGTTTTTCGCCTTGGGATCACCCCAGTGTAAAAGCCCGGTGCCACCCCCAGTGACGGTTAGAAGGGCGGCCGCCGCAGCAGCCACCTGTTCGGCGGGCAGCCCAAAAAACTTATAGTCCGCGACGAGCTGGCATAGCGCGGCAACACAGACGCCGGAAGTCGCGAGAAGAATCGCTGATACCCCGATCCGACGACTCTGAACTCGGTGCTGACTTGCCAGTTGGTTGTGCCGTTTGAACTGGAGGCGCAACTCTGGCCAATCTAGCACCTCGAGCAGGGGTTTATCTCGCTGCCGCAGATAATCACGAGCAGCGTCCTCGAAGAGCAGATCGTCGTTTGGCCACGACCGCAACGGGTCGTCGAATGGGCCAAGGGGATCCGTAGACAGCGACTGCGATCGCGCCAAATCCAAGCTCCTTCGTATTCGCGGCAGGCATGGTTGCCACTGCCAAGCTAGCCAGTACCTGAGGCCTTCAGACCGCTGAGAGGCCGCCATGCCACGTACGTTGGACGCTGAGTTAAATGTCCAATCATCCCTGACGCCAGCATCGCCTCAATGTACGCTAGAGCCCAAAATCCGATGCGGTCCTCAAGCGCATCGTTGTTCGCTTGCCTCCCAAAACTCAACCGCAAGACTTCAAGTGATTGCAATCGACCGGCGCTACCGGTTCTCGCGCAAGAGGAGTTTCAGGGGGTCACGTCAAGGGGTGGCTCTGAGATATAAATAACGATGCGATTAGGCTCTCGAACTCCAGACGCAGCAATACGGTCTTCAGTCACAACCTTTGACTTGATCATATCGGAACGAACACCATATTTTTCAAGTATTGACACAACAGAATTCAACCGCCTTTCCGCATCGAAATCCTTTACGCCGGCTCGATACGATGTTAGAATAACGTATCGAGAATCGAATCCCTTTACATAATTCGCCACACCACGAATAGAAATCTCCGACTCAGACTCAACATCAGTGCTGTTGACAGCAAAATATACAATAAGCTGATTGGAAAACGGCCGCGCGGGAAGTATAGCGTTACTTTCCGTTGAAACTAGAGACGCCTTTGATTCTTCTGCAAGGCCGTCCAGCGCATCCAAAGTCGAGGCTGAGAAGACACCGTCATCAGGTAAATCATGATTGCGCTGCCAGGCCTTTAGCGCCTCGACTGTCGCAGCGCCGGCTATGCCATCTAGCTCGCGGATATTGTAGCCAAGGGCCTTCAATCGCGCCTGACCGCGGCGGACCTCCTCCGAAGAGACAGGGGCCTGAGATTCCGATCGCGAGGTTTGTAGGTCGGTGCTCCCGCCGGCCGTTCCCCATGCAGGCGGAAATACGTCGTCAAACGCATTTGGAGCCAACCAAAGTTCAAAGTGGTTCTCGCGAAGCGCCCCTTTGGAGGCCAACCCGGAAGCATTCTCCAAGCGAGCTTCGAAAACCAAGTACCGATTGATCTGAGCAAGGATAGGCCCTGCGCGGGCGCACTCGACCTTACTGAAACACCTCAAGGCGCTACGCGATACAGGACGTAGCTCGATACCTGGCACCACCGCCGTAACGCCGCCGCCCAGGTCCGCCTTCTCCAGGTTCCGCTCCACGATAAGCGCCAAGCTGCGTTGAGACTCTTCAGAGATCTGAAAATAGACTCGCGGCCTAAGGCCTGGAAAAGCCGCATCTGAAGCAGGTGCGTCCTGCGCAGCTTCCGCCTGAATGGTGGGCTTGGGTGGAGCCGGTGGATCGGCTGCAGGCTTGGCTTGAGGCTGCTGGACAGGCGCAGGCGGGGTGGGATCTTCCTGTGTCAGGGTTTGCGGCTGAAGCCACATCAACGCCAGGCCCAAGCCAACCGCAATCCATGGTGGCCAGCTTCTCAGGTATGGGCCTAAGAAACGGCCCAACACCACACCAGGGCTAGAGGATTCTGGTGTGTCGAGCGCCTCGGCTTGCCGGCCCGAAAGCGCATCGATCAGGATCTGATCGTGAAGGTCGGAGTCGCGGTGCGTCTTCAACCAAGGAACCAGAAGATCTCGGTCGTCTGGCGGGGGAGCCGACGGATCAAGCACCGCCGCGCCGTCGGCGAGTAGGAAGGCTTCTACAACACGAACCGTTGCAGCCAGATCTTCGGCGGAGAGCTGCCTGGCAAGCTGTTGACGCAGGGGGCCGGGAAAATAGCCAAGGCGCAGCCACGGCAGCCGAACCAGGCGGATGAGGAGATCATCGTCCAGAACCGACGATGAGGACGTAGGCGTCTCATCCTCGCGACGTTGCAGACTGGCGATCAACCGCCTGAATAGGGAGAAATAGCGCGCGAAGACGAAGGGCCGCGGCCTAGTCGGGGTCCTACGGGTCGGCTCAAACGTTTTGTGGAGCCTTCGCCCGCTTGTCGCCGCTACAGCCGCCGTCTCCGCAGGCGCCTTAAGCCGCGCCCGCCCGGCTAGGCGAACAATGCGCCTTAGAGCCGTAAGGAAGCTCCCCACGCCAGACCGCCTTCTTGAACGCGCGATCTGTGCCGGCAAGGCCTGACCAAGCGCCAAGGTGAGCGCTGGCTCCAGACGCGGATAGATGGCCAGCGCTTGAAACAGTCGCACACCATTGCCGCCAAGCCAGCGCCGCAGATCGTTCATCAAGCCTTCAAAAGCGGCGTCGGAAAGCTCTTCGTCAAAGAGCTCCGTCTGACGCCGGGCCAAATGAAAAGGAAGGTCCAGGCCTTGTTGAGTAAGGTCGGGTTCGCCCGCCTTAGCCGCACCCTCGGTTAGGAGCCAGTCAGCGTAGGTGCGCAGACCCGCGCTGGTCGCAGGCAAGACCGCTACGCCGGCGCGCCGAAGGGTGCGCTCATCGTCATCCCAATCGGCTTTACTGCGGGGATTGAAGAACGCGACCTTGCCCGTATCCAGCAGTCTCTGAAGCCAAGGCGCAAGGCGCGCGCCGCGAGAGAACAAGGGCGCCGGTTCGGCGATGATCAACCAACGCGTCTCAGGTTGAGCTGAGACCAGATCATCCAGCCGCACCTCCCCGCCCCAAAGGTTGTCAAGATCGCGCAGACGCGTGGGGTCTCGCCGAAAGCCAAAGCGCGAAAGGGCGACAAACTGGTTGCGAAAGCGCCTGTCAAAGACTTCGGCGACCAAAGGCAAATGATCGCGGGGCGATTGGCGCTCGACCAGTGCAATATAGCTTGGTGCCTGGGCTCTCCCGCCAAAACGGGGCGTGGGAAACCCACCATTGCGCAAGGTGGCGCGCAAGGTGCGGTGGACATGCAGGCGCTGCCCAGCAGCGGCGGCGTATCGGCCAAGGTCGAGCACCGCGCTGTGGGTTGCTAGGTCTGCAAAATGACCATCCAGCGCGGTGGGTAAAACCGCGTCGCGGGCTTCATCAGGCCGAGGGCGAAAACGCCAAGAGCGTCCGGCAAAGAGACCAAGGCTGGCGGCGAGCATGGCCAGGAGCGGAGTAAGCCCAATCAGCGCCCATGGCGTCAGCCGCGAATGAAACCACCAGCCGTTCGGCACTTCGTGCGTCTGTGGCGCCGTGGGCGGAACAGCCGGCTCGACGATCGACTGAATATAGTTGGTAATCGGGGCCGGCGGCGCGCCTCTCGGCCAGACGATGAACGCAACTAAGGCGATGAGTGTAAGCGCCAACCCTCCAAGAAAGGCCCGGCCTCTTGGCGTTCGCCACCAAGGCTTCGGGGGTGCCGTTGGCGCGACCGAAACCAGCGGCGACTCTTCCGGAGTCTCATCCTGGCCAGCTGGCGCTGCCGTTTCCTCATAGAGGCGCGACTCGAGATGGGCGAACCCGGCGAGAAACTGAGCCTGTTCTTCGGGACTGCCACAGATCAGCGGGGATAGATAACGCGCGTAGGCGCGTGTGGAAGGCTCAACGCCCTCTTCGTAAAGGCGCTCGCGCACCTGCGCCAAACGCAACTGTTGGCCTACAGATAGCTGCAGACGAGCAACGAACCCGTTGACGAACTCATCAACCCGGTTTTGCGCCGCCTCTTTGCTGACGGCGAGCCCGACCTGTCCCGGGAAAATTTGAATTAAGCGCCTCAAGCGGGTGCCTTCCTAGGCGCAACGCCAGCCCAAGCCAGAAGCGCCTTGTGGCCGTTCTTCTGATCGTCGTCGTACTTCAGAAGGGCGCGCAATGATTGCAGAACTCGAGCTTCGTTCCTGGCGTCCTTCAACCACGCCTTCAAAGAACCCTTCGCCCCGAGCGTATGGGCGGCGACGGCCCAGGCTAAAATTTCGGATGTGCCTGGATTGCGGCGTAAGGGCTGGCGTGGGCTACGCAGCGTGTCGATCGCGTCCTGCATCTCCCTGGCCACTGGGGCGATCTCAATATCTTTGCCCGATGCAACCGCCGCCCGCCCTTCCTCTGTCTGCCCAAACAGCGCCCAGTTGATGACCCTGGCCAGCGTTGGACCATCCAGCGGCGGGACATGAAGAAAGAGGCAGCGGCGCGTGAAGGGCTCAGGTAGCGGCTTTTCGGCATTGCTGGTGATGATGACCACGGGACGCACTTCAGATGCGCCCTTGCCAATGCGTTGCTCATCGGTCGGCGGGTCAACCTTCACCCGCAAGCGCAGCTCCGGGATCTTGAAGCTCATAGACTCGACTTCGGCCAGAAGGTCGTTGGGCGTATCGCGCGGCGCCTTGTCGAGCTCGTCAATCAGGACGATCCGCGATTGCGGCTCGGACGCAACCTTGTCGGTAAACCGCATCAGCTCAGCGACAGTGAGGGCGTTGCCAGCGTCGATCCACGCTTTGCCAAAAAGGTCGTTGTATCGCTCTGGATAGCGACGCAGCTCCGCATTGTTGAGCTCGACACCTTCGACCATGGTCTTGAGAACGGTGTCACCGCCGAGCGCGCGCAGGATGGCCTGGCCCAGAGCGTTGAAGCGAATGTACTCGATCAAGGGCTTGGGCTTGTTAGCCGCCGCATCGCGATAACGGCCGAGCTCGTCAAAGCTATACAAGAGGTCCTGGCCAACGCTCGTAGACTTGACGTCAAAGCGCAGCACGTCGCCGGCGCCAAGTTCCTTTGCGAGCCAAAAGGCCGCCTGAGTCTTACCCGCGCCGGGCCCCCCGGTGAGGAGAAGAGGCTGCCCCAGCGCCATTGCTAGCTCGAGAGCTTCCTTCAATCCGGGCGCGGGCTCGTAATACCGATCGCCGTCGTGGGCCCATCCCAACTTGGGCATGAACTGCAGCGTCTTGTCCTCGGCGACGAGGACCGGGAAAAAGTTGGTCTTCAAGCGAGTGAGTCCAGCCATAGCCTGATGTCCCTTAGTCTGATGGGGGCCGTTGGGTTGTTTGAGGCTGCGTGGCGCTCAGCCTTTTGCGCCAGGCGCCCTATGTCGTCGGCGCTAAGCTCGGTTGATGAGGCGACCCGCCGTAACCAATCCTCGATCTTCTCGCGATCCAGAGGTTCGAGAAGGAAATCGTAGACCGTATCGGCGGGCGACTTTCGGTCTCTGGCCGCCTTGGCCAGCACGGTGATCGCTTGCTGAAAGCTCTCGGGATCGGGTGCCATGGAGCCGGCCGGCGGCAAGATACAGATCACATGAACAAGAGCCTTGGGCGGCGAGAGGTCACCCACCAAAGGTTCTGAACCAATCTTGGCCAGGTGTTTGGCCCACTCGCGCAGGAGCTCGCCGTCTTCCTTGTTAACAATCTTCCCTGTCAGTTCTATTTTCGAATAGACACAGAAAGGCTCCTCTGCCAGCGCAGCTTGAATTGTGTTGAAACCACGCCCGTCGCCGCCGGCGAGCAGCTTTTGGCTCAACTGCGCCTTGAGGAAGTCGAGTCTTTGGTTCTGGCGCAGGCTACGGGAAGGCCAAGTCAACTCGGCCTTTGTCGCGCTCAGCGGCAGACATATGCCTTGCGGCGCAGCGGTTTCATCTACCCCGCCCGCCTGGAAAGACATCTGCAGACGGTAGTGGAGGTAGAGGGCCAAGTCTTCGTCGCGCCCCCCACAGAGCGCGATGCGCGGCGCGGGATTATAGGACGCAAGACTCAGGACCGGATCGTGGACGTTCGAGTGATCAAGGGCATAGAGCCGCGGGCTCAGCCGACCGCCCCAGCCCGCCTCACTTTCCTGGGCTTCGATCCTCGCCAGCGAGTGATCGCGCGACAAGGCTCTTGATGAACTCGCAACATGCGAAGCGCGCTTCACCGCGTCTTCGACGAAGTCCAGCTTGAGAAGCTCCTCACTCGCATGGAAGAGGCCGCGACCGCGCCCCTGGAGGCTGGTGACCATGCCAAGGACTTCCGGCCCTTCACTCCCAAAGATAGCCGCGCCGGAGCATCCCGCTTCAGGGATATTGTCCACGACGCTCGCCAGGAAGGTGCAGCGACCAGGCACCTTTCTAGTGCTGGCGCCCTCGAATGGCGTGCCTTCCCGCGCCACCGACGTGATCCCAAAACCGTCTAGCAGCTCGTGAGGTATGAACTTGCGGGCCTTGAGCACGCCATACTCGAGACCCTCTGGGAGATCGGCGTCGATCAGCAGAAGCGCGACGTCGTCAGGCAATGCCCGGTTGGCCAGGGTCTGCTTTTTTGCAGACCAGCCAACGACACGAGCAGGGTAGGCGATCCGCTCTTCGCCAACGAAGGGAAAACTCACCATGACGGTGACATTGTCGGCTGGCCAGACGTTGGACGCGGCGAACGCATCGCGGAGTGGCTTGAGATCCTTTCCAGGATAGAGCGCGCTCGCCACCACATGGGCGCAGGTCAGCACGTGACGGGGTCCGATGAGCGTGCCTGAGCCCTCCCGTCGCTCCACCTCGTCTATTGCGTCTTTGCCTGTGAGAACACAGACGTGGAAAGTCGCCCCGTCACTCAAGATGCGCCGCTCCGCCTAAGGCGCCGCACGCGCATAGGGATGGCCAAACACGGTGTAGGCTAGCCAGGTGAAATCCTTGGGCTCGACGTCCGCCGCAGCCTGCCGAGCATCGCGGACCGCCTCAGTGACGGTCAGGCCCGCCAGGAGCTGGGTGTAGAAGGTCTTGGCGAAGACCGATGCGGTGGTGTCGGAGATCGACCACAGCGCTGCGACCAAGAGGCCAGCCCCGCGCTCTACCAAGACATTGGCAAGGCCGGTGGAGCCTCCCAGGGACTGCCCGTCGCTGCCGGCCTGGCAAGCGTTGAGAAAGACGATAGGGCGCCTGCCGCCCAGCGCGAGGCGAGCGATGCGCAGGTCGCTGATCCCCAACGGCTCGCGAATAATCCTAGACCCGTTTTTCTCCCCTTCCAGGAGCAATGCGGAATTCCAAATCGTCGCGCCAACGGCTTCGCCGTGACCGGCGAAATGGAAGACATCGAAGTCAAAGCCATCGCTTGCCTCGCCTCGCAACAACGCCATGACTGGCTTGAAGTGCGGTGTAACGGCGGTGGCACCCAGAGTTTCCTCCAGCATCCGCGCTTCGCCCTGGAGGCTGGCCAGTTTCAGGCCGTTATCAGTGTAGTTGGGAATGCAGTAACGGGCCTTACCTTGTCGCAAGCGCAACGTGGCCGGCGCGATACCGATGTTGCTCATCCAGCGCGTCAGACCCAGCTCGGCGAGGAACTTGCCGCCAGCGGCGCGGCTGGGGCCATCGCTGCTGTCAAATGGCGACTGATCACCGCCGTCGGTCTCCGGCTCGCACAGAAAACAGACCTCCCAAGGAATGGTCGGCGCATAGGAAAAGACCTGGATCGATCCGATTTTTTCGCGGTGCTTCCAAAGGATGCGCTGCACGCTCCTGGGGAAAAGCTGCCGGTAGAGCTCGGCGCCACGATTGACAATTTGATCCGTGGCGGTGCCGAAATCCTGCCCTGTAACGCGCCAGGTATTGGCAAGTTTTGTGTAGAGATTGGAGACATACTCGTCGCGCTTGGCTTTCAGCTCGATGGTGTCTTCGATGTCGATGTCCAGCTCGACGCTGCGAACCAGAAAGCGCAGTCGCCACCCCGCATCGACCTGCTCCTCCCAAACGCGCAGGTCGATCATGGGCAGAAATTTCGATGTCGACGACACCGCGGCGGACGCCATGACGGAGGCGGCCTCAGCAAACTGAGGCTGGAGCACGAGGCGTTGTAGGACGTCGGCACCCTGAGCAATCTCAACCCAAAGCTCGCCCACCCCCGCCTCGAGGCCCTTCACCAAGAACGTCTGTTCTATGGGCTCACCGATGCTAGGCACATCGACGATCACTTCGGTTGTCTCCCCAAGCATGCAGTTGGCGCGCGCCCGGAGCGTCAAGCGTAACCGTTGATGGGGATCGGCCTTAACCTCGGCGCGGGCTTCAGCCTGCCCGACGATAACGGCGATCTCTTCTCGCGACAAAGTGACGGTTAGCGGCGTCCAGACCCCCGCCGCGGCCCATTGTGGCATCGACGCTACGGCATTGAAGGCGACCTTGGGCTTTTCCTGATCTTGGCTGCTGGGCGGCTCCGCGGCTCTCGTCGGCGCCTTATCTCCGTCGCTGATCGAGACGTCACGACGCGGCAACCGTTCGCCCTCGCCCTCGCCGTCGCCGTCGATGCTAAGATCTAGACGACTCTTGAACCGGCTTTCTTCCTCGCGTCCGGGCGCGATCTCCAAAGCCACATCGAGGTCGCGCACGTCGCGAGTGGAGCGCGTCTCTTCGCTCCCACCGATCAGCCATGCGTGTAGCTGCTGCGCGGTCTTCTCCAGGCTGAAATAGATGGTGTGGTAACAGTCTCCACCCTTGGGGAAGGCGTTCACCTCCTTAACCCAGGGCTTGTGAACGCCCACGTTGTCCATCGACTTGGTGTCGACCACGAGGTCGTTGTCGTCCCTCCAAAGATCGTCTGTGAACTTGTCCAGCAGAGCGCGGCTGAGCGCCGGGCCGATGCCCCGGCTAAAATCTAGGCCCGGCTCAAAGTTGGAGCTGATCGCATAGTAGGCCCGGGCAGTGGGGGCGGGCTGGGCTGCGTTCAGTTTCTTGACCGTGTCACCATCCGGATCCATCGAGGCAAGACCGGGGACGCGGCTGTCGATTACGGCGCGACGCGGCAGGATCTTTACGAACTCGCCGATGCTCTTGATGCCCAGCTCGATTAACGGGTTGAGCGCGCCGCCGCCGACCAAGGTCGTTGTGAACTTGGCGCCAGCCATGAGGGCGTTGGTGTAGATGTCTGCCAAGGCGGCCCAATTTTGGGGTGACGCCAAGTGAGTGCCAGCATTGGTGCAGCCGACAAAGACGGCGCTCCCCCATCGAAGGTCGGGCGCGACCTTCTCAGCGAGCGTCCGATAGACAAGCCCGCCGCGGCTATAGGCGATCGCATCGATCACGATATCGCCCGGCAGAGCCTTCAACTCTTGCGCTATTTGCTCGGCGTTTATCTCGACCGTGTCGGCCAGGGTTTTGTGGTCAAAGCCGATGACGGCGTCGTAGTGAGCCTTTGCCGCTTCTAGGAAGTCTCGCCCGCGCGGATGCGCAGTGAGCTGCCCAAAGCTGCCTTTCGTGTCAGAGAAAGTGCCGTGCACCAACAGCAGGATACGCCTGCGCGCGCCATTGTTGGCCAGGTCCGCAAGGGTTGCGACATTCTTGCCTTTGACTTCCCAATCCTTGGGATCCAGGCCGCCAACGATCACCAGACCGATCTTGCTTCCGCCCTCGATCTTTTTGATCAGCGCATCAATTGCCATGTCTGCGGCAAAGGTCAGAACGATCGCGCGCACAGGTTTGGTGAGTTTGTCGACTAGCCAGCTGCCGACGGCGCCAAGACCAGGCAGACCTCTAACGGGACGGCTCTCTTCGGCGGAATCGAGAATGAAGGTAAGTTCCCGACTGCCGCGGCGCTGAGGCCCCTCGTCTCCCGTCGTCGCGTTACCGGAGTAGACCCACGCATAGACGCCGTCTTCGCCTTGCATCAGGACGACAGCGTCCTCGCCCTCTTTGACGGTGACGCGCAGGCGAATTCTTTGGCCGATATCGCGCCGGAAGCGTTGTTCAGGCGGAGCCGACAAGCGGATGTCAGCGACGACCGTGGCGTCCGACTCCATCAAGCCTTTGAGCAGGACATCTTCGTCGGCGGGTACGCCATCACCGGGGCCGATTGCTCTCGTGCGCGCGACCAAAGCCTGATCAACGCCGGGCGCCGGATGGATTCTAACCTCGACATCATCGGGCGCCTCGACCGTCACCGGCCCAGCGTCGTCCTCACCGGTAGGCCCTCCGCGAACGGCGCGCATCTTCCCCTCCAACCTCAATAGCACACCAAGCAGCTCGGCGCGGCCGAACTGGATCAGCTCGAGCCGATCTCGCAAGCGAGCTGGCGTCGCTCGACGGCCAGGCTCAGCAGCTCAACACCGCCAGTCCCTCCGTCGCTATGCTTTAAATTGACGCCCGAAGAGCAGATCGAACACGATCCGCCCGCCACCCACGAGAGAGTTGAGAGGCTATACTAAGTTGGATTGCAATCAACATACCAATGTTCTCTTAGGGTGAGCAACGCCTCGAATTCGGTGCCGTCGCGGACCGGATGCAGCGAAGGCGAAGACAAGCCACGCAGAGAGCAAATAGCCCCACGGCGAGTTTGGAAGCGGTAAAGCTTGGGCGCCTATGGCCCTTTCAAAAGGAGGCCAAGCGTCAGGATCGCTGACCTCCGAAATTATGAGCGGATACGACCGGCGCTCTAGCCTATGAAGGAGCATTTCCCGCCCCCGTTGGGTGTCGGCGCGCCACGCCCTGTGCCGGCGCGCGACCCCAATAGCGGCGCTTTTGAGACAGCCGTCTGCGAACTGATCCGACAGCGATCCGTCGCAGGGCGTCCTGAGAGCGAACGCCCTCGTGTTTCTCTGACGCGCCGGTCGGCCGACCAGGGGCGATCTTCTACTATTCGCGCGATCGCCGCGGCGCCCAGAGGCAACGCCTCCTACTGCTTCTTTGCCGATCTTTCATCCGGAATAAGTCACGGCGAACGTTGCGGTTTCGCTTCGCCAAGCCGCGTTTTTTGCCGATGTTTCCGCCGATCTCGGTTAGAGGGTCGTGCCGGATTCGTTAGTGCTTTGCCGCTCAGCCTTTTCCGGAGACTTGCTCATTTTTTGAGGTTTGCGGATCGATTTGTGGGATAAAACCCTACCTTCATAACTTACCGCTTTGAAAATATGAAGGTTTGACAGGAATTGAGTATCCACCCTCTCCGCCACTACCCTTGATTTCCCAAGCCGCTGGGCGCGCCCCACAGCCGGTCGTTTCGCGGCTGCGATGGCGGGCGGTCGGTCGTCGCCCTGTCGCTCCCCCTTCCAATGAAAAAGGGCGCCGGCTTTCGCCGACGCCCTCGTTCTCCAGCCGAAGCCTGAGTCCTAGAACTTGTATTTCACGCCCAGATAGTACTGACGACCATAGTGCACGTACTCTTCCGAGATCATGCGGGTCGAGTCGTCCAGCTTGCTGTCTTCCTGGTCGGTCAGGTTGATGCCTTCCAGGGTGATCGTAAAGTTCTTGAAGTTGTAGCTGACCTGCGTGTCGATGTTCAGGGTCTTGTCCTTGATCCGCACATCGTTGTTGTTGGTCGCGGACGGGGCCACCTGGATCAGGTAAGGATCACGATACGACGCAGAGACCCGCCCCTTGAACGGACCGTTTTCGTAGTAAAGCGTGGCGTTGTAGGCCTCGGGCGAGAGGTTCACCAAGGGCTGGGTCAGCATCACGGCCGGAGCCGTCTGCACCCGCGGCGTGCCCGAGAAGGTCGCGTTCTTGATCACGTACTGAATGTCGCTCTCAACGTGCGTGTAGTTGACGATGCCGCCGAAGCTGTCGAACGGCGCCGGCAGGAACGTGAACGGACGCTGCAACGAGATCTCATAGCCCTTGAGCTTGCCGCCGGGCGTGTTGACCTGGGTCGTCACGGTGAACAGCGTATCGGGCGTATTGCCGTTCGACAGCAGGGTGTCGGGCAGTTCGGTCTCCGACCACGGCATGGCGACCGCCGAGGTCTGGATGTAGGACTTGATGTCCTTCTCGAAGAAGCCGACCGAGAACAGGGTTTCCTTGTCCGGATACCATTCGAAGCTGAGATCCAGATTGTTGGCCAGCATCGGGTTCAGGTTGGGATTGCCGCGGGTCAGGGTCTGGTTCGACTGGCTGATCGAGGTGTAGCCCGGGCTCAGGTTCGGCAGTTGCGGGCGGGTCATGACCTTGGCCGCCGCGAACCGGACGAAGACGTTCTCATAGGGCTGGGCCGAAACATTCAGCGACGGCAGGGTGTTGGTGTATTTGCGCGACACCGTTTGCGACGCGTCGATCGGCAGGCGCTCGGTATAGGTTCCGCCCAGGGTCGTCACGGTCTGGGTCGAATTGCCCGTGCTGTAGTGGCCGGTCGCCTCCTGATCGGTCTCGACATAGCGGACACCGATATTGCCGCGCACCGGGATGTTGAAGACGTCACGGTCGAAGTCCGCCTGGACGTAATAGGCCGTGTCCTTCTCGGTGATGCTGCGCATCGCGCCCAGCTGGTTCCGGGTGCTCAGGCGGAAATCGCCATTGGCGTTGACGCAGTTGCAGTCATAGCCGAGGGCGCTCTTGAGCTTGTCCAGATCCGGCGCCAACCACGAGGTCGGCGTGCCGGCCGGCAGGTCGAGACCGCGACCAAAGCCCGTGATCAAGCGCGAAACATCAGCGATGCCGACGCCGGCAGGCAGACCAAAGGCGGCTTCCGACGTGAAGGTCGTCGCGCTGTTGCCCGTCAGGACGCGCGCATTGAGACGCTGTTCCCACGAACTGAAGCCATATTCCTTATAGTCACCGCCCGCGCGCAGCTTCAGGCCGTCCATGGCCTCATAGTCGATGTCAGCGCGGAAGGTCTTGAAGGTGTTGACGGCCTTGGACGGACGCATGCGCAACAGTGAGGCATCGCCCTTGTCGGTCGTCGGACGATATTCGTAGCTGGCCGGGTCGGTGGGGTCGAAGCCGTAGTTGAAGCCCGGCAGCTTGTCGTTCGAATAGTCGTAGCTGTAGCCGTCGGTGTTATAGCGATCGAACGAGAAGGTGGTCTGGACCGGATTGTTCTGGATCGACCGCGACTGGCCGTAGGTCGCCAGGAAGTGGCCGCGATCACCCAGACGGGTGTCGTAGGTCAGGGCGAACTGGTTGAACTCGGTCTCCAGTTCATCGTGGCGATATTCAACCCGGGCGTCGACATCATCGAACGTGCCCTTGATCATGGTGCCCTTGCCGTCCCCCTCGAAACTGACGACGTCGGTCTGGGGCAGGCCCTGGCCGCTGCGGCTGAACGAGATGATTTCCAGATAGGTCTCGTCGCGGTTGTTGGTGAACTTGGCCAACAGGGCGTCAAGGGTCAGGGTCGAGTTGGCGGTCGGGCGCCATTGCAGCGAACCGGTCACGCCCAGACGCTTTTGGTCATAGTCCAGACGGCCATAGCGCGGAATGCGCGGGTGCCAGAGGTTGTTGGCGGTGCCAGCGGCGGCCGTGACGGTCGGCGAGGTGCCCCCCGTAACCGTGCCGATCTGCGTGCAGCTGAGCTTCGGGCCACTGACCGGATTGTAGGCCGATCCGGTGCACGGGAACGACGTCGCCGAGTTGGAAGCTACGCTGGGGTTTTCCCAACGACCAGTCGAGGAGCCTTCCTCGCGCTGGCTGCGGGTCGCGTAGGCGACCGACAGCAGGGCGCCGATCTCGCCAATCCCCGTGTCCCAGCGGTTGCTGACCTGGAAGGTGTAGCGTGGGTCGCTCTTGCGCGAGAGGTCGTTCCAGCCCGCCTTGGCGCCCATGCTCATGGCGAAACCGCTGTAGTCGAACGGGCGCGAGGCCTGCAGATCGATGATCGCGCCCAACGAGCCTTCCTCGTTCATGGCCGAGGTCGACTTGCGCACGGTCACGCTGTTGAACAGTTCCGAAGCGAAGATGCTGAAGTCGAACTGGCGGCCGCGGTTGGCGCCGCCCGAACCGTCCTTGCCGCCCGTGGTGGCCAGGGCTTCCAGGCCGTTCAGACGCACGACGGTGAAGTCTGGACCCAGACCGCGAACCGTGATGGTGCGCCCCTCGCCGCCGTCGCGGTCGATCGAGACGCCGGGAATGCGTTGTAGCGATTCCGCCAGGTTCAGGTCCGGAAAGTCGGCGATGTCGGTCGCTTTAATGACGTCGACCAGGTCGTTCTCGCGGCGCTTGAGATCCAGCGCATTGGCGAGACTGGCGCGGAAGCCGGTGACGACAACCTCCTCGACCGCCACGTCGTCGACTTGGGGCGGTGCGGTTTGCGCGGATGCGCCTCCAGCCATGGCGATGGCCAGCGCCAGCGCGCCCGTAGAGACACCGAACTTCAGGACGTCGAGACGCCCCCCAGAAATCTTAGACATGTATCCTCCTCCCGTTCGACGGACTGAAACGACTGTTGAGTCGTCTGGCCAAAAATGGCTCGCGTTTCTTCCCAAGCGGCCTTTTGCGGCCATCTGTTACTTTTGACACCGGTGTCAGGTATGGGCGGACGTATAGTTGCGCCACCTGACACCGGTGGCACAATCGCTAACAAACCGGATTGAGCGCCACAAGACGAGATTTCAAAATTTGCCTAAGAAGTCAGGCCCGTGACTTTTGCGACACATTGTGTCGAAGCTCTTGCAGATGGTACTGCCAAGAGAACAGGTTACAAATCAGGCAGATCGGGCGATCTTTGGCTGACGTCACTTGTATTTAAACCCGGCGACCTACGGGTCAGGCCTCGCCCACCTTGCGGTGACTGACCTTGTAGAGACCTTCCAGCATGGCCTGGCGGTCTGCTTCCGGAAGACTGGCCCCTGCTGTGCGCAACAGGCGCAGGGCGTGAAGGTGGACGTCGATCGCGTCCCAACGCCAAACGCCGCCCTCCGCGCAACTGTCGGCGGTGGCGGCCAACGAGATGGCCGCCTGGTCCACGCCGGAATCGGCGACGAAGATGCCGACATCGATGATTTTCAACGTCAGCGCATAGAGCACCTCAAAGCTCTCCGACTCACGATCGGCGCCTGGCCCGAACCGACGCTCGATCTCGGCAAGCGCCTCGTCCAGCCCGGCCAGCGAGGCCTCACGCAGGCCCTCGACGCCGAGCTCGGCGGCCGCGATCGCGTCCTTGGCCATCAGGCCCCCGCGTTCCTTGATCATCCTTGCCAGACGATTTGGCGGCCGGAATTTGCGAACAGTGGTCATAGCTGAACCTTCGCGACCTTCATCAGGCCGTTGATCTCGTCCTGAGACATATTCTCTTCCTGAGCCGCGCCAACTTCTGCTGGCAGATCATCTCTTCGACGCCCATCCATTCCGATGGGCGGCCCTTCGTGCTTGAAGCGACGATCGGGGCCAACATAGGTTTCGCATTCGATGAACGCGCGCTCCTCGCGCGCCACCCAGAAAATCCGCTCCAGCAGCACTTTGGGCGTGATTGGCTTAGCGACCGTGAAATTGGCGCCGGCGTCACGCGTTCGGAAGATGTCCGACGAGCGCGTATGCCCCGTGACCAGGATCACTGGAACATAGCGATTGGCCTCCGGCGCCTCGCGTCTCAGCCAGTTGATGAACTCGATGCCATCGATTTCCGGCATCTGTACATCGCTGATGATCAGGTCGAACGTCTTGGCCTTCACCTGCGTCTGCGCGTCCGCGACCGTCTCGGCTCGGAACAGCTGCTTGACGCCAAACCCCGCAACCACCTGAGAGAGAATATCAAGCGAGGCCCCGTTGTCATCGAGAACCAGCACCGTGGCCTTCTCGAGATTGATCCGGGACGATGGCTGGAGGGCGTCGTTCATTGACGACGACTAAAAGAAGTCTAGTTCGCCGGCCTCGACGTCCCAGGCTGTGTGATCTTCGGCGGCGCGCAGGCGCATCACCAAGTCCGCCAAGCCAAGACCTTCAAGGAGGGGCTCGATAGACATGCTCCATTCGCCGGAAGCATGCTGACCAATACGTTGCAAAACATCGGATAGGCCGTGCAGACGCTGAGTGAGCTCATCCAGCGCCTGGAGGCGGGAGAGGCTTTCCAAAGCCGCTCCGCCCTGCGCCAGATCGCCGGCGATATGTTCGCAGTCCCGGCAAACCGCAGCGGCCGACATCAACTCGGCCGCGAGACGGCGCGAGAGTTCGCCGAGCGGAAGCAAGGGCTCCGGCGTGGCGAGCAATGATGTCGGCTGCGGAAAGACGGTCATGTGAATCAGAACAGCTCCAGATCGCCGCCAGACGATGCCGGCATGGGGGCAGGCGTGGGACGACGGACATCTTGCGGCGCATTGTCGACCGCCACGAGACGTTGACGGACGCGTCCCGAGGCCGGCCAGAATTCGACCCGGCGAGCCGAAACACCGCCGGTGCTGGACGAGACGATCGGAATGCCTTCGTCGCGCAGGAAGCGTTCAGCGAAACTGGCGTTGCTGGCGCCGACGTCAGACAGACCCTCGAACAGCTTGCCGCCACCGAAGATCTTGGCTTCCATTCGCTCGCGCCGCGCACCGCGCTGCAGAAGGCCGTTGATCAGCAATTCCATCGCATAGGCGCCGTAGCGAACGGCGTCGCCGTCTTTGCGGCCATCGCCGGAGTCCGGAAGCAGGAAGTGGTTCATGCCCCCGACACCGGCTTGCGGATCGCGGATACAGGCGGCGATGCACGAGCCCAGGACCGTGGTCATCACCACGTTGGGATCAGACGACACATGGCTTTCACCCTGTGTGACATGCACCTTGACCGCGCGTTCTAGGTCCTCGTGGGGTTCCATGGTCATGTGAGCTGTCCAAAGACCTGTTCGATCTTCTCCTTCAAACCCTGAACAGTGAAGGGTTTGACGCAGTAGTTGTTGACCCCGAACTGCACAGCGCGCTGGACAAGTTCACGGTCGGCGCGCCCGGTCAGCATGACGAAGGCCGTCTGGCGGATCGGCGGATGCGAGCGCACCGCGCGAAGCAAAGCCAGGCCGTCCATCTTCGGCATGTTGAAGTCCGAGATCACCAGATTGGCCGGCTTGGCCAACAGGTTCTTGAGCGCTTCCTCGCCGTCGGGAGCCTCGCGGATGTCCTTGAAACCGATCTGCTGCAACGCATTGCGGATCAGAGCCCGCATGGTCAGCTGGTCATCGACGACGAGAACGGAAATGGTGCTTGCTTGTGGCATGGGTTCATCGCCTCGCGGAGGCCAGATCGAGGATGGACTGCCCCATGGAGGACAGGGAAACCTGTTTCTCCACGGCGCCGGTTTCAAAGGCCGCGCGGGGCATGCCGTAAACGACACAGCTCTGCTCGTCCTGTCCGAGGGTTTTAGCGCCGGCCTGGCGCATCGCCAGAAGGCCCTGAGCGCCGTCACGGCCCATGCCGGTCAGAATCACGCCGACCGCCTTGCCGCCGACCGCCTGAGCGACTGAATTGAACAGCACGTCCACCGAAGGGCGGTGACCGCTGACGGGATCACCCGCCACCAGACGACAGCGCAGTCCGCCGGAGCGCACCACCTCCAGGTGGGTCGCGCCGCCCGGGGCAATATAGATCTTGCCCGGCTCCAGCGCGGCGCCGTCGCTGGCTTCCTGCACCTTGGCGCCGCTGGCTCGGTCGAGCCGCGCCGCGAAGCTGGCCGTAAAGGTCGCCGGCATATGCTGCGTGATCACCGTCGGCGGACAGGTGTCGGGGAACATCGTCAAAATCGCCAGCAGCGCTTCGACGCCGCCGGTCGAGGATCCGATGGCCACAATGTCGCCCGACGGCATATAGCCGGCCTTGCGCGTCGTCGCCGGAGCATTGTCCGCCTGGGTCCGCACCGAGGCGCGGGCGGCGATCTTCACCTTGACCACGATCTCGGCCAGGGCGTCCTGGGTGCCCAGGGCGTCTCCGGGCTTGGCGACGCAATCCACCGCGCCCAGTTCGAGAGCGCGCAGCGTCATTTCCGCGCCGGCCTGGGTCAGGGTCGAAACCATGACCACGGGCATCGGCCGCAGGCGCATGATCTTCTCGAGAAACTCGATGCCGTTCATGTTCGGCATTTCGATGTCGAGGGTAACGACGTCGGGATTGAGGGTCTTGATCATGCCCCGGGCTTCGAAGGGATCGCCGGCGGCGCCGACAACCTCGATGTCCGGATCTCGATTGAGAGCAGCCGTGATCAGGCTGCGCATGGTGGCCGAGTCGTCAACGACGAGAACGCGAATCTTGGCCATCAGCGACCTCCCACTTTGCGATAGGCGGTTAGGCCAGCGCTTTCAAACGCCGTCACCGACGCCCCTACCCGTTCTGAGTGACCAACATAGAGTTTGCCGCCAGGCGCAACGAGCGGCGCGAAACGGTTCCACACGCGCTCTTGAGTGGGCTCGTCGAAATAGATCACGACGTTGCGGCAGAAGATGGCGTCAAACGGTCCCTTCATCGGCCAGCTGGGGCCATTGAGGTTCAGTTCGCGGAACGCCACCAGGCTGCGGGCGGATTCACAGACCCGGAAATTGCGCCGATCGACGGGATCACGCTCGAAATACTGATTGCGAGGGCCCGGGGGGATGCCTTCCAGCAGGCTCTCGTCATAGACAGCGGCCCGGCCGGTCGCGAGCACGTTGGTGTCGATGTCCGTGCCCAGGATCCGGATGTCCAGGTCGGCGGCGTTCGGCCATACCGACAGGACCGTGAAGGCCATCGAATAGGGTTCCTGGCCGGACGAACTGGCCGCCGACCATAGACGCAGGCGCCCGCCGGCGCGCACCTTGTCCGCGACCGGCTCCAGGATATTGGCGCGCAGATCGTCGAAATGATGCGGTTCGCGGAAGAAGCGCGTCACGTTCGTCGTCAGCGCCCGGAGCATTTCCTGCTGCTCGTCAACGCTGCTTTCGAGCGCGACAAAGGCGCAGTAGTCGTTGAAGGACTTCAGGCCCAGCGTGCGCAGGCGCTTGGCCAGACGCGAATAGACCAGGGTCGCCTTGCTCTCGGGCAGGCTGATCCCCGCCTGAGCGTAGAGCAGCGCCGCGATCCTCTTGAAGTCCTGATTGGTGAACGCGAACTCGCCATCGACGATGGCTTCGCTTCGATCCAGGGATGAGGTTGTGGTCATCAGGCTGCCAGAGCCTCGCGTTCGGGGAGGAGACGGTCGAGCGAGATTTCGCTGATCATACGGCCTTCGATGGAAATGATGCCGCGAACAAAGCTGCGAACGGCGTCGCAGGCCACGTCCGGGGTCGGTTGAACAAGATCATCGGTAATCGAAAGAATGTCAGACACAGCGTCGACCAACAGGCCGACCGTGCGGTCGCCTGCCTGGACGACGATGAAGACGCTGCGGACGGTCGGCTCGACCATCGGCATGCCGATGCGCGAAGCCAGGTCCATAATGGGCAATACCGCGCCGCGCAGATTGATCACGCCACGCATATAGCTCGGCGATTGGGGCAGCGAGGTCGCCGGGCTCCAGCCCCGGATCTCTCGCACAGCCATGATGTTGACGCAGTATTCCTGGTCGCCCACCCGGAAGGAGATTAACTCCCGGCGTTCCCCATGCGTCACGGCGATTTCGTCTGTCATGACTTACTCCGCGGCTATGAGGGTGGGTTCGGTGGGACGAGGCGTGTCCCGGCGGCGCAGATTGATCACAGCGTCGACGTCCAGGATCAGGGCCACGCGGCCATCGCCCAGGATCGTCGCAGCGGCGACGCCTTCGACCTGTTGGTAGTTCTGCTCGAGCGACTTGATCACAACCTGACGCTGGCCGTGGATGGCGTCGGCGACCAGCGCGGCGCGCGAACCGTCCTCGCCCTCGACCAGCAGCACCACACCATCGGTGGGCGGCGGCGAGTGGTCACGATAGCCGAGGGTCACCCCGACATCGATCAACGGCACGAAGCTGTCGCGGACCGCGAGCACCGAACCGACCGGACCCAGGGGCCGCACTTCCTCGGCCTTGGGACGCAGGCTTTCGACGATCGCCGCCAAAGGCACGACGAGGGTCTCACCGGCCACATCGACCACCATGCCGTCCAGAACGGCCAGGGTCAGGGGCAGACTAAGCGTGAAGGTCGAGCCGTGGCCAGGGCGCGACGTGATCGAAATCCGACCACCCAGGGCCTGCACCGAGCGCTTGACCACGTCCATGCCGACGCCGCGACCCGAAACATCCGAGATCTTTTCGGCGGTCGAGAAGCCCGGCAGGAAGATCAGGTTGTCGATCTCTTCGTCGGTCAGCTGCAGGTCCGGAGCGATCAGGCCCTTGTTGACCGCAATCGCGAACACCCGTTCGCGATTGATGCCCTTGCCGTCGTCCTGGACCTCGATGACGATCCGCCCGCTGCGGTGCAGGGCCGCCAGACGCACGACGCCTTCGGGATTCTTGCCCGCCGCCGTACGCTCCTCGGGGCTTTCGAGCCCGTGGTCGATGGCGTTGCGCAGCATGTGGGTGATGGGATCGGCCAGACGCTCGATGACCGTCTTGTCGACCTCGGTGTTTTCACCATCCATCACCAGACGGGCCTGCTTGCCCGTCATGTTGGCGACTTCGCGAACCAGACGCGGCATGCGCTGGAACACCGACTTCACCGGCTGGGCGCGGATGGCCATCACGCTGTCCTGGATCTGGCGCGTGAGCTGCTCCAGCTCGTCCAGGCCCATGGCCAGGCTGGACGACGGCGCGATGCCGTACTCGCCGACCCGTTGGGCCAGCATCGCCTGGTTGATCACCAGCTCGCCGACGAGGTCGATCAGGCTGTCGATACGCTCAGGGTCGACCCGGATCACCGACTGTCCCGGACCCGGAATATCAGCCTGGGCGGCCTTGGCCGGAGCGGCGGTCTTGGCCGGCGCGGCGGCGGCGGCGGCGGCCTTGGCCGGCGCGGGCGCGGGTGTCGGCTCGGCCTCTGCGACGGGCGCCGCCGCAACGGGCGGAGGTGCGATTTCAGCGACGGGCGGAGCGGCGACCTCGGGCTCAACCGGTTCGGCGGCGGGTTCGATGCTGCTCAGCAGATTGGCGAGGGCGGCCTCGACAGGCGCCTCTCCGCGGACGATCTCCAGATCGCAATCGCCATCAACAAATTCGAAGACCTCGCGGATGGCGTCCTCGCCATCTTCCGTCTCAACGCGGACGCTCCAGGTGACATAGGCGGCCTCAGCGTCGAGGAATTCCAGCTTCGGCAGGGCGCTGTCGTCCATGGTCGCGACGATCGGACCCAGAAGGTTCAGCTCGCGCAGCAGAAGACCGGTCTCGTTGGCCTTGCGGTAGAGGTCCGACTTCGGACGGATCGACACGGTCCAGACATCGTCCGGGATCAGCTCGGCATCGGCAGCCTGGGCATCGACCGTGATGGTCATCGGCTGGAAGTCAAAGCCGAGGTCGTCCTCATCCAGGTCATCGGAAACAGGCGCCGGCGCCGGCGCGGCTTCGCCGCTTTCGACAGACGCTGCGGGGGACGAGACCTCCGCCGCGCTGATCGGGGCGCCTTCGGTCCAGGCCTTCAGTTCAGCAGCCATGGCCGCCGAAGCGTCCATGTCGACATCACCCAGACCGCGGGCCGCACCGACGTGGTCGGCAAGAACGTCGGACGCGCGCAACATGACGGCGGCCAGTTCAATGGTTCCCGGAACCTCATTGGACCGCACCGCGTCCAGCAGGGTTTCAAAGACGTGGGCGAATCGAACCAGCGGCTCTAGCCCAAATGCGCCAGCGCCGCCCTTGATCGAATGCACGGCCCGGAAGACGGCATTGACGGTTTCAATGTCGCCGACGCCCTCCTGCATGGCCAGGAGCCCGCCTTCGAGGTCGGCGAGCAGTTCCTCGCATTCCTGAAAGAAGGTGACCTTAATGGCCTCTAGCTCGTCCATTCCCGTAGTTCCTTAGAATTCCAGACGTCGAGTTTCTTTGAGGATCAGGCCGCAACGCGGCGGATAGCCTCGACCAATTTCTCGGGATTGAACGGCTTCACGATCCAACCCGTCGCGCCGGCTTCGCGAGCCCGCTGCTTCTTGCTGGGATCGCTTTCCGTCGTCAGCACCAAGATCGGGATCGCCCGATAGTCGTCATCGACGCGGACCGCCTCGATGAAACCAAAGCCATCGAGCTTTGGCATGTTGATGTCGGTGATGATGACGTCGGGACGGTGAGCGGAGAGGACCTCCAGCCCATGTTCGCCGTCGACTGCCTCGACCACATTGAAACCGGCTCCCGACAGAGCCATGCGCAGCATGTCCCTCATCGTGCGGGAATCATCGACCGTGAGGACCGTACGCGTCACGATTTCGCTCCATGAATATCTGTCGAGAGCAGCGCCCCATCGGCGCCGAAAAGACGTGTGGTTTCTAGGAAGGCCTCCGAAGGCCCCGTGATGGAAAAGGGTTTGTCGTCATCGGCCCAGGCCTTGCGGGCCGCGAGCAGAACCTGAAGGCACAGACCGCCCAGACGGCGGACCTGTCCGGCCTCGACCTCGACAGCATCGCCCCGCCGTTCCATGAACGCCGCCTTCAGCGGCCCGGCGGCCTTGAGATCAAGGGTTTCTGGCAAGGATAGCGTGGCCATCAAAATTCTTCCCATGCATCGGATGACGGAGCTGCGGCGGTCGCCGCTCCGCCGCGGCTCGGCCTCGCGAACGCCCCGAGACGGGCCCGCTGTTCGGCGACCGGATTGCGAGCCGGCTCATGCTGAGCAGGATCTGCAGCGGTCGGACGGCTGTGATTGGCTTGGGCCTCACCCACTCGGAAGCGGGCCATCAGACGGGCCAGCTCGGTGGTTTCACCCTTCAGAGAGTGGGTCGCGGCGGTCGATTGCTCGACCATCGCGGCGTTCTGCTGCGTGACCTGATCCATCTGGTTCACGGCCGTATTGACTTCGTTCAGCCCCGTAGCCTGCTCCGCGGCGGACGCCGCGATCTCGGTCACCAAGGCGTCGATTTCGCCAACCTTGACCACGATGCGTTGCAGCGCTTCGCCGGTTTGGCCCACCAGGCTCACGCCCTGGCTGACCTGCTGGGTCGACGACGAAATCAGGGTCTTGATCTCCTTGGCGGCCTCAGCCGAGCGCTGGGCCAGCGCGCGAACTTCTTGAGCAACCACGGCGAAACCGCGTCCAGCATCGCCAGCTCGGGCAGCCTCGACCCCAGCGTTCAGGGCCAAAAGGTTGGTCTGGAAGGCGATCTCGTCGATCACGCCGATAATCTGGCTGATCTGCTTGGACGAGTTTTCGATTTCTCCCATGGCCGATACTGCCTGATGCACAACCTCACCAGAATGCGTCGCTTCGCCACGGGTGGTGGAGACAACATCCGAAGCCTGGCGGGCGCCGCCGGCGGTGCGGCGCACCGTAGCGGTCAATTCGTCCAGCGCGGCGGCGGTCTCTTCCAGACTGGCCGCTTGCTGCTCCGTACGGCGGGACAGATCGTCCGACGCGTGAGCAATCTCGTCAGCGCCGGTGCGCAGGCTGTCGGTGGAGGCGGCGATGACCTTCATCGTCTCCTGCAACGCGTTCATGGCGCCGTTGAAGTCGTCCTTCAGCTTGCCATACTCGCCCGGGAACTCGACGCTGACCCGGAAGGTCAGATCGCCCGAGGCCAGCTTTTCCAGGCCCTCGGCGAGACTGGCCACGACCAGAGCGCCTTCACGCGCGGCGGCGGCGGCGGCCTCCTCCTTGGAGCGACGCTCTTCGGCGGTCATGGCCGCGGTCTTTTCCTGTTCCGCTCGCATCTGCTCGAGGTGCAGTTGGTTGTCGCGGAAGATCTTCAAGGACCGGACGATCGCGCCGAGCTCGTCCAGGCGCGTCATCTTCTCAAGATCAATGCTGTTGTCGCCCTTCGACAGGCGCTCGGTCGCGCCGGCAATGTCGGCGATCGACTTGCGGACATTCATCACCGTGAGGAAGGCCAGAGCCCCGACGGCGCCCAGGGTGATCAGCGACATCATGATGGTGGCGCTCATGGCTGCGGTGGCCTCGGCCTTGCGCTTGTCCGCCGTCGCTATAGCGCGGGCTGCCGCGTCATCGACGACCTTCTGCAGCTGAGCGGCCATCTTGACGTACTGGTCTTCGAAGCTGCCGGCGAAACTCATCGCCATGCCCGTGTCGACATCGACCATCCCGCTGACCGTATCGACGGCGCTGCGGCATTCGGCCAAGGCCTTGACCAGAGACTCGATCTTGGGACGCTCGGAGGCGGGAAGCTTGGCCGAGAGGCTCTTCATATCCTTGCCCAGCGTGTCGAACTCGGCGAGCAGTTCAGTAAGGCGCGGCCCGGCCGACGGGGCCATGGGATCAGCCTTCGAAGCGAGGATCTGATAAAGTGTGCCGTGCGCGTTGGTGATGCGGCGAGACAGCGACTGGATTTCGCTGTTGATCCGCATGTCCTGTTCAACGACTTGCCGCAGCGCTGCAGACTGGCTGCGTTGCACGACGATGGCGCCGCCGGCCATCAAGGCCAGCATCAGCAGCGCGAAAGCCGGCGCGAAGCCGATCTTGATGATCAATGGTAGGTCGACAAGCCGAAAGCGCTTCATCTCAAGGTCCCCTCTAGGTAGCGCGCCGTGCCCACGGAACGCCATCAAGCCAGGGTGATCATCAGGGTATATTCCTAACAGACTCTGACTTTGGTTAAGAGAAACTGGATAGGAAGGCCCCGAAACGTCTTAATAGGGACGATTGGTCGCATCCCTAGTGTAGAAAGGCATGCTTTTACCTGCCGTCGACCTGGGCGCATTTCGAATTAAGTAAGGTTACCATAAAGTAAATTTCAATATTCCCGCCTGACTCAGAATATATTAACTGGAGTAGGTGAGATTATGCATGCGTCCGGTTGGCGCATCGTCCACAGGACGTGAATTTACTTTTTGGAGCAGCGGGATGAAATATCCGATCGCTATTGCCGCGGGAATCGCAGGCAGCTTTTTTGTCGCTCAGGCCGCTTCGGCCGCTGGTGGCTTTGAAGATCAAATGAGCCGTTGTCTGCAGCAGTTCGCCAATACGCGCGACGCCGCTCAGGTGATGCTGGAATGCACCGCCGACGCCGGCAAGCTTTCCGAGTGCAAGGTCGTCGACAACAGCGCGGCCGGCAAGGGTTTCGACAAGGCCGCCATGTGCATCGCTGAAAAGCTGCCCATGGGCGCCAAGACCGGCACCGTGAAGGTTCCGTTCCGCTTCCCGGGCGGCGCGTAAGCTCCTACGCCTCTTTTCGAGGGCCCAAACGCCCCCGCTGGTCAAGACCGAAGCGCTCCTCAAGGAACGCTTCGTGTCTGGCCGGCGGGGGCGTTTTGCGTTGGACCGCGACCTCATAGCTGCGTTCCGTCGCACAACAATTCCAGATCAGAGGTCTGAGGCCTTCGTCGCGCAAAGGTCGGTTCGCGCCTGAACGGACGATAGGCCAGGCTGCGTCGCCGCCAGACCAATCTGGCGGCGACGGCGGGCCTTAGAACTCTTCCCACGTCTCCTTGACCGCCACCGCGGCGCCCCCTCGCGCTACGGGGCGGGCTGTCGCGCCAGGACGGCTGGGCGGCGATGGCGCGGCGCGAGCCGGCGCCGGTGCGGGCGCCGACGCTCGAGCCGGCGCAGACGCGCCGGCCTTTGCAACGCGGAAGGCCGAGATCAGATTGACCAATTCCGCCGTCTGGTCTTTCAGCGAATGGGTCGCCGCCGTCGTCTGTTCGACCATGGCGGCGTTCTGCTGGGTGACCTGATCCATCTGGTTGACGGCCGTATTGACCTGATGAAGCCCTGTGGCCTGTTCCTGGGCCGAGGCCGAAATCTCGACGATGAGCTGGTCGATTTCCGCGACCTTGGCGACAATGCCACGCAGCGCGTCGCCGGTTTGCCCCACGAGATTGACGCCTGCGCCAACCTGTTGGGTCGAGGTGGAGATCAGGGTCTTGATCTGCTTGGCGGCGTCGGCCGAGCGCTGCGCCAGGGCACGGACTTCCTGGGCGACAACGGCGAAGCCGCGGCCCGCATCACCCGCCCGGGCGGCTTCAACGCCGGCGTTCAGGGCCAGCAGGTTGGTCTGGAACGCGATCTCGTCAATCACGCCGATGATGTTGCCGATCTCGCGTGAAGACGTCTCGATCTCGCCCATCGCCGCGACGGCCTGATCCACGACAGCGCCCGAGCGTTCAGCCTCCGTCTTCGCGCCCGCCACGACTTCAGAGGCCTGCTTGGCGCCCGCCGCCGAGCGACGGACGGTCGAGGTGATCTCGTCCAGGGCGGCGGCGGTCTGTTCCAGACTGGCCGCCTGCTGCTCGGTGCGACGCGAAAGGTCATCGGCGGCGATGCCGATCTCGTCTGTCCCCGCACGAATATTGCCCGTGACGCCGGTGATGCGGGACATGGCCTGTTCCAGCGTGCCGACCGCGGTATTGAAATCGTCTTTCAGCTTCCGGAATTCGGGCTTCACGTCGGCGTCCAGGCGACTGACCAGATCCCCCTTGGCCAGGTTGTCCAGCGCCTCGGCCAGGGCCTGGACGAGCTGGGTCTGACATTGCTCGGTTTCGACGCGGGCAGCTTCAAGACGCTGACGTTCGACCTCGATGGTTTCCAGATAGACGGAAATGGCGAAGTCCATGTCGAGCATGACCGCCTTCATCAGAGCACTGACCGCTTCGCCGGCCTGACCCGCGTCGCCCTTGGCCATGAACCCCTTGGGCCACAGCGACTCGACCGTGGCGCGCAGCAGTTTATCCATGACAATGGCGTAGCCGCCAATGTACCAGCGCGGCTCCAGACCGATGCGGGCGTGGACCTGACCAATGGTTCGGACAGCATTGGCGTAGGTGTCATCGAACTCGCCCTGGGCAATGACATCCCAGTGCGCCGCCTGGCGGCTGCTGGCGGCCTCCATGTGCCGTTCGTCCTTGAAGAACGAACGGGTTTCGGGGGTTTCCTTGACCTTGCCGTAGAAGGCGTCCAGGGCGGGGCCGATCTCCTTTTGGATCAGCGGCCGCAAATCACGCAAGGCGTTCCGCGCTCGATCATCCAGTCCCATGAACTCTACGCGATCGCTTTGTCCTTGATCCTGGTTCATTTTTGAAGGTCCTGTCCGCTCAAAATTTAGCGGATTAACCCTCTTCCGACGTGCTTAATGCAGCCTTAAATATTACCGCGTTATCCGCGACATCTCGCCACGCTCGCGAATAGGCCGCACCTCCCCGCCGATGGCTAGCCACCCTGTTTCAGGGTCTCGCGAGCGATGACGACCTGCTGGATCTGGCTGGTGCCCTCATAAATGCGGAAGATCCGCACGTCGCGATACAGACGCTCGATGCCGTAGTCGGCGACATAGCCGGCCCCGCCGAAGATCTGGACCGCCCGGTCCGCGACCCGTCCCACCATCTCCGAGGCGAACAGCTTGCTCGCGGCGGCCTCCAGCGTCACGCCCTGCCCCGCATCGCGCTTGCGGGCGGTTTCCATGACCAGCGCCCGGGCGGCCAGGGCCTCGGTCTTGCTGTCGGCCAGCATGGCCTGGATCATCTGGAAGTTGGCGATGGCCTGACCAAACTGCTTGCGCTCGCCGGCATAGGCCACGCAGTCCTTGATCAGGCGCTCGGCCACCCCCACGCAGACGGCGGCGATATGCAGCCGGCCGCGGTCCAGCACCTGCATTGCCACCTTGAAGCCCTCGCCCTCCTCGCCCAGCCGGTTCCAGGCCGGCACCCGGACATTGTCGAAGGTGACGTCGTGGATGTGGGCGCCCTGCTGGCCCATCTTCTTCTCGGGCTTGCCGACCGACAGGCCCGGCAAGCCGCTGGGAACCAGGAAGGCCGAAACCCCCGACCCGCCCTTGGAGTCGGGATTGGTCCGCGCCATCACCGTAAAGAGCGAGGCCTTGCCTGCATTGGTGATGTAGCGCTTGGCGCCGTTCAGCACGTAGTCATCGCCGTCGCGCGTCGCCCGGGTCTGCACGGCGCCGCTGTCGGAACCGGCTTCGGGCTCGGTGAGGGCGAAGCTGGTGATGATCTCGCCAGAAGCGATACCGGGCAGCCACTTGGCCTTCTGGGCGTCCGTGCCGAACATAACCAGTCCCTGGCTGCCAATGCCGACATTGGTGCCGAACACCGAACGGAAGGCCGGCGAGGCGCGGCCCAGCTCAACCGCGACCAGGCACTCCTCTTCCATGTTCAGGCCCAGGCCGCCGAACGCCTCGGGGATCGACAGACCAAACAGGCCCAGGCTTTTCATCTCCTCGACGACGTCAGCCGGGACCGCGTCATCTTCGGCCACCTTGGCCTCGATCGGCCGCAGGCGTTCGGCCACGAAGCGGGCCACCATGTCGATCAGTTGGTCGCGGGTTTCGAGATCCAGGGCCATGGCGTTCCTTCTAGCGTCAAACACTTGTTTTGACGCGGACTGTAGCCGCCAAGCTCAGGAATGGAAGGGCCGGCGCGTCACACGCCGGCCCTAAATCGCCTTGCCGCTACGTCCGCTCGGCCTGGGCCAGGACGCTGTTGCGCAGGCCAAACAGCAGATAGACCGCCGCACCGATCAGGTGGGCGTACAGGAAGTAGATCTGGGTCTTGGTCGGCAGGCTGTAGAACAGATAGAGGCAGCCCAAAATCGCGCCCGTGGCGACCACCGGCCAGATCGGCGTCGAGAACACGCGCAGCCGGCTTGGGTCCTTGATCCGCAGGATGATCACCGACAGGCCAACCGAGATGAACGCCGCCAGGGTGCCGGCATTGGCCAGCTCGGCGATGTCCTTCAGAGACAGCCAGCCCGAGATCAGGGCCGACAGGGCGCCGGTCAACAGGGTCATCAGCACCGGCGTTCCGGTCCTGGCATTGACCCTGGCCAGGGTCTTGGGCAGCAGGCCGTCGCGGGCCATCACGAAGAAGATCCGGCTCTGGCCGTACATGAAGGCCAGGATCACGGTCGGCAGGGCGACCACGGCGGCCAGGGCCACCAGTTGGGCGGTGCGCGGGTGCTTGAGGCTTTCCAGGATGAAGACCAGCGGCGCTTCGCTCTTGGAGAACACCTCGGTGCGCGTGGCCCCGATCGAGACCCCGGCCACCACCATGTAGATCGCCGTGCAGATCACCATCGAGCCGACGATGCCGATGGTCAGGTCGCGTTTGGGGTTCTTGGTTTCTTCGGCTGCGGTCGACACCGCGTCGAAGCCGTAGAAGGCAAAGAAGATCAGACTGGCCGCGGCCATCACGCCCACCTTGACGCCCTCGGCGTTCACCGTGGCGAAGCCATTGGGCATGAACGGCGTGAAGTGGCTGGCGTTGAACGACGGCAGGCAAAGCACCACGAAGATCAGCAGGGCGATGATCTTGACGGCCACCAGCGCCATGTTGACGGTCGCGCTCTCCTTGGTGCCCAGGGCCAGCAGGCCGGCGACGGCGAAGGAGATGATCACGGCGGGCAGATTGACGAGGCCGCCGGCATGGGGCCCCGCCAGCAGGATCTCCGGCGTGCCGATCATCCGGAACAGACCCGCCGCGTGGGCCGACCAGCCGACAGCGACGGCCGCGCAGACCAGGGTGTATTCAAGGATCAGGCTCCAGCCGACGAACCAGGCCACCGGCTCGCCCATGGCCACATAGCTGTAGGTATAGGCGCTGCCCGAGGCCGGGATCATGGTCGAGAGCTCGGCGTAGCACAGCGCTGCGCAGGCGCAGACCGCGCCGGCGATCAGGAACGACAGGATGACCCCCGGCCCCGCCAGTCCCGCGCCGATGCCGGTGAGGGTGTAGATGCCGGTGCCGACGATCGCCCCCACGCCCAGGGCGACCAGATGCGGCCAGCTCAGGGTCTTCTTCAACTGATGGCCGTCGTGGCCCGCCGCCATGGCGTCGATCGACTTGCGACGCGTCCAGAAACTCAAGGTCATCTCCTCCCGACTCTCGGAGCGCGACCATGGGCTGGGACCTCGCTCGCGCCAAGGGGGCTCACGCAGACAGCGAAGGAATTTGCCCCAGCTCGCGCGTTCCTGAGCGAACTCTGACCGCGACACCCTCCCCGTCGCGACGGAAATCGCCTTAGAAGAACCACCGCGTCAGGCCATAGGCCAACAGCGCCACCGCCAGGGTGGACAGCGCCAGGGTCGCCGCCAGCTTCGGCTTGACCTGCAGCAAGGCCGCCGGCCCCAGCTTGGCCGAAATCGCCCCGACTCCGGCCAGCAGCAGGAAGCTTGAGACGGTCGCCAGGGTCGTGACCAGGATTGGCGACAGGAGCCCGAACCCGCGCAGCGCCGCCAGCACAGCGAAGCCGAGCACGAAGGCTGGCGGGGCCTTCAGACCGGGCATGGCGCCCCCGCCAATCGGCGTTCGGTTCAGCAGCAGGCCGATCAGCACCACCGCCGGACCCAGCCAGACGATGCGCGCCAGCTTGGCCAGGGCCGCCGCCCCCGCCGCCTCGGACGAGACCGACGAACCAGCGCCCGCCACCTGGGCCACGTCGTGGATCGACAGGCCAAAGAACACGCCGGATTGATGGGCCGAAAAGCCCAGGGCGTGGGCGATCGGCGGATAGGCCAGCATGGCCAGGGTCGACAGCAGATTGACCCCGATGATCACCAGGGCCGTCGTGCGCTGGTTGGCCGGACTGGCGGGCGCCGCCTGCGAGGCCGCCAGGGCGGCCGAGGCGCCGCAGATGGAACAGGCCGCCGCCGCGATCAGGGCCTCGGCCAGAGGCAGGCCCAGGGCCATGCCGACGGCCGCGCCCACCGTCAGACCGCCCAGCACCACCGCGCCGCTGGCCAGAACGGCCGGTCCGCCCAGCAAGGCAAATTCGCTCCAGGTGATCTGGGCCCCCATCAGGGCCACGCCGAGGCGAAGGCCGGGCTTGGCCCAGACATCAAGGCCCGCGTTCAGCGTCGCGCCGAGACCTAGAGCGCCAAGGCCCATGCCCAGAACCACCGCCAGTAGAGGGGCCGGAGCGTGCAGCAGGTGCGCCAGGGGCCTGGCCAGCAGAGCGATCGCCAGACCCGCAGCCAGGCCTGGCCAGAGCTTGGCGAGGTCAAGCCGGACCGCGCCCAGACGCGCGACGGCGGCGTTCATCCTGCGACGGGCTCGACATCGACGGCGATCGCGGACGTCTCGGCCAGGGCGCAGCGCCGGCTGAGGCGCGCATGCAGACGGCGAACCGTGTCGCTGCCTGTACGCTCGAAGGCGAAGGGCAACAGGGCGTGAACCAGACAGGCCAGACCCGCGCCGATCAGGGTCAGGCCAAAGCCGAAGGCCACGCCCAGGTGCTGGCCATAGGTCTCGCCCACGGTTTGCGGATGGCGTGTGAATGACTTGAGCATGCTGTTCCCCGACTCACGTTCAGGCCTCCCAGCATGGCGGGACTTGGAAGAATGGCATTATTGAATGCCCTGCTATTTTGCCGATATGGAGAACCTCATTCTCGATATCGGCGAAATTGAAGATGATTGATCTCGACCACATCGACCGCAGACTTCTGGCGATCCTGCAGGAGGACGCCACGGTCCCGATCGCCGATCTGGCCGAGCGGGTTGGCCTGACCCAGACGCCCTGCTGGAAACGGGTGAAGCGATTGCAGGACGCCGGCGTGATCACCGCCCGGGTGGCCCTGCTGGACCGCGACGCGCTGGACCTGTCCCTGACCGTCTTCGTGGCGGTGAAGACCGGCCGCCATGACGAGGCCTGGCTCAACAGCTTCGCGGCCGGGGCCCGCGCCCTGCCCGAGGTGGTCGAATTCTACCGGATGAGCGGCGAGGTCGACTATCTGCTCAAGGTCGTGGTGCGCGACATCGCCGCCTATGACCGCTTCTACAAGCGCCTGATCGCCACCGCTCCGCTCACCGACGTCAGCTCCAGCTTCGCGATGGAGCAGATCAAGTTCACCACCGCCCTGCCGATCCAGACGTCTTGATCCTGTCACCAACGCCGCTCACCTTGCCGGCCCGATAGCGGAGAACGGATCATGGATACGACACGGCGCGGCTTGTTGATCGGCGGTGCGGCCCTTGCGCCGGGCCTGGCGCCGGCTCTGGCCCTCGCGGAGACCTCCGTCGATCCGACCCCGCCGCCGGCCATCCGCGCCCATCTGGGCGTCACCGAAAACCCCTTCGGTCCCAGCCCTGCCGCCCGCAAGGCCGCCGCCAAGGCGCTGGAGGAGACGCCCTATTACGCCTGGTCTCTGGAAGCGCCCCTGGTTGAGGTGATCGCCAGGCGCGATCAGGTCCGGCCCGAGCAGGTGGGCCTGTGCAACGGCTCGCTGGAAGCCCTGTCGCTGCTGTCGACCGCCTTCGCCAAACAGGGGCCGGTCGTTTCGGCCCAGCCCAGCTACGCCACGCCCCTGCTCTATGCCCAGCGCCAGGGCGCCGTTCTGGAGTGGGTTCCGGTCGGCGTCGACAGCCAGATCGACCTCGACACCCTGGCCGCCCGGGCCAGGGCCGTCGGGGCCGGGGCGGTCTATGTCTGCAATCCCAACAATCCGACCGGCCTGTTGCTGGACCCCGACGCCCTGCGCGCCTTCTGCCTCGAGATGTCGAAGACCTGCCCGGTGATCGTCGACGAGGCCTATATCGAGATCAGCCCCGATCCCGAGCGCCATTCGATGATGGATCTGGCCCGCGCCGGCCATGACGTGATCGTCGCCCGCACCTTCTCCAAGGTCTATGGCATGGCCGGGCTGCGGGTGGGTTTCATCGTCGGCCGACCCAACCGGGTGAAGCAACTGAAGAGCCTGATCCCGACCCACAAGGGCCGCCCCGGCCTGGCGGCGGCGACGGTCTGCTATGGCGACCCCGCCTATCTGGCCGGGGCCAAGGCCTACCTGGAGGGCTGCCGCGCCAGGATCTATGCGATCTGCAAGGCCAATGGACTGACCTATCTGCCCTCGTACGGGACCTATGTGTTCGTCGACAGCGGCAAGCCCAACCTGGCCTTTCAGAAGACCCTGGCCGCGATGGGGGTCGAGGTGCGGGTGTTCGACAGTCCCGCCCATCCGACCTGGATCCGGGTGGGCACGGCCTCGCCGGCGGAGCTGGACTATTTCGCCCAGGTGCTGCCGAAGGCGCTGAAGGCCTAATCCGGCCACAGGTCCTGGATGCCGCCCTTGCGGTTGAGCATGTGGGTGGCGCGCTTGATCACCGCCAGCAGGCGTTCCTTCCGCCCGTCCCTGTCATAGGTCAGGGTCGAGCGGGCCAGGCCTTCCAGCATGAAGCGGGCGAGGTCGCGGCTGGCCTGGAAGCGCGGACCGGCCCCGGCGTGCAGGATCTTCAGGAAGTGGTCGCCGGCCTGGGCGCGGTCGAACTCGGCCTGGGCCGGGGCCAGCAGGGCCTGGATGGCTGGGTCGGTGCGGCCGGCCGCCTCCAGTTCGGCGAAAGCCATGAACGGCACGCTCTGCAACAGGTCCCAATAGCTGTCGATGGCGTGCTCGGTGACGTCGCCGCCGGGCGGCAAGGCGTCGGCGGCCGCGCGGAACAGGGTCGAGCGCTCGGCCTGGACATGGGCCACGGCGGCCTCGACCAGGGCTTCGCGGGTCGGGAAGTGATACAGCATCGCGCCGCGGGTCAGGCCCGCCGCGTCGGCGATCACCGGATTGGTGGCGGCGTGGTAGCCGATCTGCGCGATCAGCCGCATGGCGCAATCGAGAATGCGCGCCCGGGTCTTCAAGGATTTCGGGGTGTCTTTGGCGAGGCGGGCGGCGTCCATGGCCCTGATCTAGTGCGAGCGATGCTGCATCGCAACAGTCCTGGTGGCCCTGAGCGATTCCGCCGCTCGGCCATGCCGAGACGGGCCGCGCCGCGCGCGCCGCCGGCCTGGCGGCGGATGAAATGCCCGTTTTTGCGGCAATGCGGGGAGAGGCCCTCTCGCCCGCGCAAAGCGCCGGGCCCGGGTTTCATGAAAGCGACACGCAATCAGCTTAATCGCGGGGGCCACTCGCCGTGGTCGCGACCAATCCGGGGGCGGATCGATCAGACGGCGAGAACAAGGGGTCCCAGCAATGAGCGCCGACGCCAATATCCGTCACTATCGCAGCATCTTCATCAGCGACCTGCATCTGGGCACGCGCGGCTGTCAGGCCGAACTGCTGCTGGATTTCATCCGCCATATCGAATGTGAGCGCCTGTATCTGGTTGGCGACATCATCGACGGCTGGAAGCTGCGCAGCGGCTGGCACTGGCCCCAGGCCCACAACGACGTCGTGCAGAAGATCCTGCGCCTGGCCCGCAAGGGCACCGAGGTGATCTACGTCCCGGGCAATCATGACGACCGCATTCGCGACTTCTGCGGCACGCATTTCGGCGGTGTCGTGGTGGCCCGCGACGTCATTCACGAGGCGGCCGACGGCAAGCGCTATCTGGTCGTGCATGGCGACGAATTCGACGGCGTGGTGCAGCACGCCAAGTGGCTCGCCTTCCTCGGGGATTGGTCCTATAGAACCATCCTGATGCTGAACACCTTGCTCAACCGCGCTCGGCGGCGCATGGGGTTCGGCTACTGGAGTTTGTCGGCCTATCTGAAGGTCAAGGTGAAGAACGCATTGCATTTCATCGAGAACTTCGAGGCTGCGGTGGCGGACGAAGCCCGCCGCCGGGGGGTCGACGGCGTGATCTGCGGACACATCCACAAGGCCGAAATGCGCGACATCGACGGAATCACCTATGTCAACGACGGCGACTGGGTGGAAAGCTGCACGGCGCTGGTCGAGCATGCCGACGGTCATCTCGAAATCCTCGAATGGGCCAAGCTGCGCTCGTGGTCGGTGATCGACCGCAAGACCGCCGCGGCCCGTGAAGAGCCCTTGCCGGAGCCTGCCGCCGCCTGATGCGGATCCTTCTCGCCACAGACGCCTGGGAACCTCAAGTGAACGGCGTGGTTCGCACCCTGACCCGGGTGGTCGAAGAACTGCGCGCCATGGGCCACGAGGTTGACGTCGTCAGCCCCGACCAGTTCCCCACCTTTCCGCTGCCGACCTATCCGGAGATCAAGCTGGCGATCGGCGCCTATGAGCCCGTTCAGGACCGCTTCAAGTCGTTCGAACCGGAAGCGATCCACATCGCCACCGAGGGTCCGATCGGCCTGGCCGCGCGCCGCATCTGCCTGGAGTGGAAGCTGCCGTTCACGACCAGCTATCACACCAAGTTCCCGGAATATGTCTCGGCCCGCCTGCCTTTGCCCCTGGCCGCCGGCTACACCTATATGCGCTGGTTCCACAAGCCGTCGGGCCGCCTGATGGTGGCCACGCCGACCATGCGCGACGAGCTGGCCAAGCACGGTTTCCGCAACCTCTCGCCCTGGTCGCGCGGCGTCGACACCGACATCTTCAAGCCCCGCCAACCGGGCGAACCCGACCTGTTCGAAGGCCTGCCCCGGCCGATCTTCCTCAATGTCGGCCGCGTGGCCGTCGAGAAGAACATCGAGGCCTTCGCCTGCCTGGACCTGCCCGGCACCAAGGTGGTGATCGGCGATGGTCCCCAGCGCGAAGAGCTGGCCGAGAAATATCCCGAGGTGAAATTCCTGGGCGCCAAGTTCGGCGACGAACTGGGCCGCTATTTCGGCTGCGCCGACGTGTTCTGCTTCCCGTCCCTGACCGACACCTTCGGCCTGGTGATCCTGGAGGCCATGGCCGCCGGCGTGCCCGTGGCCGCCTTCTCGGCTCCCGGCCCGATCGACATCATCCCCGGCTCCAACGCCGGGGCCCTGGCCCCCGGCCAGGTCGACGGCCTCAAGGAGGCCTGCCTGGCCTGTCTGGACCTGGACAGGACCGTGGTGCGCAAGTTCGCCGAGGGCTTCTCGTGGCGGTCCTGCGCCGAGGAATTCTACCGCAACCTGCAGCCCTATCCCGAGCCGGAAAAGACCCGCTTCTGGCGTCGGCTGCGTCGGCTGGCGCGGCTGCGCGGGCGGACGGCGGCTTAGCGGCCGACGCCGCAACGCCCCCTCTTCAATCGCCACCAGAACCCAACCAGGTTCGCCTTCCTGGGCCTCGTGGCCAGGACCCAGCATTCCGCCGGCTTTGAGCGAGATCGAGAAGCGCTGAGACAGCTGCCCCCTGGGTCCTCGCCACAAGGGCGAGGAAGGCGGGGTCTGTGGGTGAGTGAAAGGGGGACACGGCTTCGCAACCTCGCGCGGAAGCCGCCGAGTGGGTGGGAAGGGTCGCGGAGCGTCCGGGCCTCGCCCGGATGTGAGTGTTTTTAAGTACCGTTTCGACGAAGACGAACGCTCCGCGTGATCGTTATCCCTCTGGCCGGGGCGCGCGGGTCTTGTTCAACCCTTCACCCCCATCCGGGTTTGTCCTGCCTCGCGACGGACCCAGCCCTGGAGCTGCAGACCACATCGATTCCGGAGGACCCGGAGCGAACCTTCGGACGGGCGGGGGCTTTGGCCTTCCCCCGATAGGCGGATTTACGTCCCCCGCCTTCCTTTAAGCCTAGCCCGGTCCCGCTCACGCGACTCCGGTGGCCCCGCTCGATCACCCCTGACAGCCGTCTCTGGTCGCCGGCCGGACGCCCTTCCCGTGCTGTCAGGTGAGATTGATTATGCGGGCGGTTTCAGCGCCGGGGACAGGCGCGATCGCTTTATTTTTAATGCTATGATTATATTGATTTTTTCGCGGATTTGGACGGGGATAAACTTCGCCCAATCCCCATACTTGCCCCCTACGTGCTGCTGCGCAGCCGTCTTCCCCCGGAGGGGGAAGATGAAGGGCGAGGATCTCATCTTCCCCCTTCAGGGGGAGGACGACCTGCGAAGCAGGTCAGGAGGGGGCCAGCGGCGTCGGCCGGGGAAGCGCAACTCCGCGCCGAAGGGAGCCATCCTTAAATCTCACGGCGAGACGATCGCCGGTCTGACCAGGTTGCTCAAGGACGGCCCTGCGGGCCGCCGCATCGCGGCGACGCGAGAGCGTCGTCCTTGACCAACCTGGTCAGACCGGCACGCTGCAGCCTCCAGGAGATTTAAGGATGAGCGGGACGCGGGGCGTCCGCTTGTTGGCAATGAGCCAAAGATCGCTTTCGAGCCTAGTCGGTTGTCAACGCCGTGCGTCCTTCGAGGCCCGCTGCGCGGGCGCCTCAGGATGAGGCGTTTTTTGGCGACTGAATTCCTCATCCTGAGGTGAGAGGCGAAGCCGAGCCTCGAAGGACGCAAGGTGGTGGCGGACATCCCCCCATAGCCGACCCAGCCAAGGTCAGCTCGCAAGCAAGCCCCCTACTCCGCCTCGCCCTTGCGCCCCACGCTCGGCTTGAGGATCACCTTGTCGATCCGCGAGCCGTCCATGTCGACGATCTCGACGTCGAAACCGCCCAGTTCGACGATCTCGCCTTCGACGGGGATGCGGCCCAGGCGGTCAAGGATCAGGCCGGCCACGGTGTGGTAGCCGCTCTCGGCCTCGAAACTCTCGCCCAGGGTGTCGTTGAGATCCTGGATGTCCAGGCGGGCGTCGACCAGCCACGAGCCGTCCTCGCGGCGCAGCATGCGGGTCTCGCTCTCGTCATGGTCTTCGGGGAAGTCGCCGGCGATCATCTCCAGCAGGTCGATGGGGGTGATCACCCCCTGCACCGAGCCGAACTCGTCGACCACCAGGGCCATGTGCAGCGGGGTCTGCTTGAACAGCGCCATGGCCCGCAACAGCGACATGGTCTCGGGGATGGCGATGGGCTGCTGCACGTGGTCGGCCACATTGATCGGGCCGCCCGACAGGCAGGCGTCCAGCAGGTCCTTCTTCAGGACCACGCCGATCTCGCCGTCCAGATCATCCTCGGTGGCGACGACGATGCGCGAATAGGGGCAACCGCGGATCTCCTTGAGGACCTCCTCGGGGGTGTCGGCCAGCGAGATCCAGAACAGGTCGCGGCGCGGGGTCATGGCCACGCGCACCGGCCGATCGCCCAGCCGCAGAACCTCCTGGATCATCGAGCGCTCTTCAGGCTCGATCAGGCCGGCGTCGGCGCCCTCGGCCAGGACGCTTTCGACCTCCTCGGCGGTCATGTCGTTGGTGCGCTCGTCGCGCACCCCCATCAGCTTGAGAATGGCGGCGGTCGAGACGGTCAGCACGGTCACGAACGGGCGCAGCACGGTGGCGACGACGGCCAGGAACGGCGCCATGCGGCGGGCGATGGCGTCGGGGAACAGCAGGGCCAGGCGCTTGGGCACCAGCTCGCCCAGGATCACCGACACATAGGTCAGGCCGATGACCACCACGGTGGTGGCGATGGCTTCCGAATGGGCCCCGATCACCGGGAAGGGCTCCAGATAGAGGTCCAGGGCCCCGGCGATGGTGGCCTGGCCATAGGCGCCGGCCAGGATGCCGATCAGGGTGATGCCCACCTGCACGGCCGACAGGAAGCGCGTGGGGTGCTCGGCCATGGCCAGGGCCAGCTTGGCGCCCTTGTCGCCGCGATCGGCGAAGGTTTGCAGCCGGGCCCTGCGGGCGGAGACCACCGCCAGTTCGGACATGGAAAAGACCCCGTTCAACAGAACGAGGAGGAAGACGATGGCGAGTGCGAGGAGGATCATGGCCGGAGCGCGGTCCGCGAAAGTGTCATCGGTTTCGCGATCAGAACGCGCTCCCTTTTCCACCGGCCGTTTGCGAAGCAAACGGTTGGTGGGTCGATGACGCGGCGCCGGACGGCGACCACGGCCCCGGCTTTCTTGACGCGGCGAGGGCGAACCGTTGACGCACTATACAAAAGAAATCGCGCCAGCCCATAGGGGCTTGGCGTATCGAGGGCGGACTTAGGTCATTCAAGCTCAAGACTCTAAAACCCTTACCCGTTCTCCCCGGCGAAGGCCGGGGCCCAGATTCAGCCTGAGCGTTTGGGGATGATGCGCCCTCAAAAGCGCCAAACCGACCCAATCTCTGGGCTCGATCTGGATCCCGGCTTTCGCCGGGAAGACGGGAGAAGGCGAGTTCATCGCCAATTGCGTATGCTCCCTACAGCAAACGCGTGCGGATGATCTGCGACAGCAGGTCGATCAGCGACACCGCCACGACAATGACCAGCACGATGCAGCCGGTCTGGCCGTATTCGAAGCCATTGACCGATTCCAGCAGCACCTGGCCGATGCCGCCCGCTCCGATCAGGCCCAGCACGGTGGCCGCGCGACTGGAGGATTCGAAGCGATAGAGGGCGTAGCTGGTCCACAGCGGCGCGACCTGGGGGATGACGCCCCAGACGATCTCCTGCAGTTGCACGGCCCCGGTGGCCCGTACGCCCTCGACCGGACCCTTGTCGATCGACTCGACGGCCTCGGCGAACAGCTTGGCCAGGACGCCGCCGGTGTTGAACGCCAGGGCCATGACGCCCGCGAAGGGGCCAAGGCCCACGGCGGTGATGAAGATCAGCGCCACCACCAGGTCGGGCAGCGAGCGGATCAGGTCCATGGCCCGCCGCACCGGCTGCTGGATCCAGGCCGGGGTGATGTTGCGCGCGCCCAGCAGGCCCAGCGGAATGGCGGCGACGATGGCCAGGGCCGTGCCCCACAGCGCCATCTGGATGGTCTGCCACATCTTGCCGATATAGATCGGCCAATCCATCGACAGGAACAGCTTGGCGTCGGTGAACGGGCCGAAGAAGCCGGTGGCGAACTCGCGCATGCGGCCCGCCTCGGTGAACAGCTGCGGGAACTTGTCGATCTCGGCCGGGCGGAAACTGACGATCAACAGCCCGATCACCCCGCCCCACAGCAGGATGTCGAAGACCAGGGCCGAAGCGGACCGCCTGGGCGGGGCCGGGATCGTCTCGGGGCTCATCGCGAGTCTCAGTTGGCCGGCGCGGCGAGGCCGGCCTTGCCCGCGGCGACCAGACGCTCGGCCTTGATGCCCTCCAGCGTCTTCTGGGCGGCCGCGACCTTGGCCGCGTCGCCGCTCTCCTGGGCCAGGCCCAGTTGCTCCAGCGCTTCCATCTCGCGCACCACCAGAAGGTGGGTGTTGTCGGCGGGCTTGAAGCCGCCCATCGACAGCTTGGCCAGATTGGCGCGCTGCTGGGCCGCGACCGGGGTGTCGCCCTGGCCGTAGGTCAGGAAGAACTGGCGCACCTTCTCCTTGATCACCGGATCCAGCGCCTTGCGCCAGACGATCGGATCTTCCGGCAGGGTGGGCGATTCCCAGATCACCTTGACCTTGCCCGACTGGGCCGCGCCGCGATCGGCGTTCAGGCGCAGGGCCGTGGTGTTGTTGGTCGCCGCGTCCAGCTTGTGGTTGGCCACCGCGAACAGATTGGCGTCATGGCTGGCGCTGAGCACGGTCTTGAAGCAGTTTTCCGGCTTCTTGCCGGCCGGGATGAACACATAGGTCATCGGGGCCAGGGTGCCGGAGGTCGACTTCTTGTCGCCGATGCCGAAGTCCAGGGTCTTGTCGCATTTCAGCAGGCCCTCGAGGGTCAGCTTGCTGTCGGCCGGGACGATGATCACCGACTTGTAGCCGTCGACGCCCGACGGATCGAAGGTGCGGGCGAAGACCTCGCCGCCCGAGCGACGCACCGCCTCCATGCCCGACTGGTTGGAGAACCAGCCCACATCGGTCTGGTCGGCGCCCATGGCCACGATCAGCGACGAATAGTTGGACGAGAAGAACGGCTTCACCTTGTAGCCGGTCTGCTTTTCCATGTCGGCCAGGATGGGCTTCCAGTAGCTCTCCATGTTCTGGGCCGACTCGGTGGACAGGATCGAGAAGACGATGGTGTCCTTCACCGGCGGGGTGGCGGGCTTGGGCGCGCAGGCGGCCAGGACCACGGCGGCGGCGGCCACGGTGAAGAGGGTGCGGCGGATCATTGTGGCGCTCCTTCCCAAAAGACGTCTTCGAATTCCGGGCCATAGATATCGATGAGTTTTTCACGGTCCAGGCCGGAGGCCGGGCCGTCATAGACCTTCTTGCCGGCCTTCAGGGCCACGACCCGGTCGCAATAGCGCAGGGCGTAGTCGACCTGGTGCAGGGTGACCACCACGGTCAGGCCGTCGGATTTGTTGAGATCGCGCAGGATCTCCATGACCTTGCGGGCCGAGACCGGATCCAGCGACGCGACCGGCTCGTCGGCCAGGATGATCTTGGCCTTCTGGACCAAGGCGCGGGCGATGGCGCCGCGCTGCTGCTGGCCGCCTGACAGGGTATTGGCCCGCTGGGCGGCGTAGTCGGCGACGCCGACCCGGTGCAGGGCGGCCATGGCGGCGGTGCGGGTCTCGGCGGGCCAGAGGCCCAGCACGCCGCGCCAGAACGGGATGCGGCCCAGCGACCCCAGGGCGACATTGCTGAACAGGCTCAGCCGGCCGACCAGATTGAACTGCTGGGCGATGAAGCCGATGCGGATGCGCGCCTTGCGGACCTGGTCGCTGACCTTGCCCCTGGCCTGGACCGGACCGCCAAAGGCGGTGATCACGCCGCCATCACGGGCGTCCTTGCCCTTGGCGTCGCCGTCGATGGTCTGCAGGCCGTCGATCGAGCGCAGCAGGGTGGATTTGCCCGAGCCCGAGGGACCGATGAGCGCGATCATCTCGCCACGACCCACGTCGAGCGAAACAGCATCCAGCGCCTTGCGCGACCCGAAGGTCTTGGAGGCGGCGCGGATCGAGAGAACTGGGTCCGACGTCATGGTCGGGTCGAATCCTTAAAGCTGTTTCTGGCCAAGGGGAATGCGTTCACCGCTTTGACCAGCCTTCGCAATGAATTTGTGACAATGATGGATCAATTCCTCACGCCGCGACGTTCCAAAAGGGTCTTTACATAGACGGGCTATGGCCCTATTTCGCTCGGCTCCGGCGGACCCGAAGTCCTCATAAGCGCTGCTAACGCCGGCCTGGGTTTAACTTCTGCAGGGGTCTACGTGAATTGCACACGTACCATAATCCCCTGGACCTGGTCCGTGAGCGGTCACCGGAACGTCCCGTCGCACTCGTGCGACCCGACGCGGTGTCCGTAGCGGCGCGCTGGTTCCAGGCTGAATTCAAGGGCGACGTCTTTTACGCGGTGAAGGCCAATCCTTCGCCGTGGGTGATCCGTGAGCTGGTTGCGGCTGGCGTGCGGTCGTTCGACGTGGCGTCCCTCAACGAGATCGAGCTGGTCGGCGAACATGCGCCGGGCTCGCGCATGGCCTTCATGCACCCGGTGAAAAGCCGCGTGGCGATCTCGGCCGCCTATTTCGATCACGGCGTGCGGACCTTCTCGTTCGACACCCACGAAGAGCTGGCCAAGATCCTCGACGCGACCGGCAACGCCAAGGACCTGAACCTGATCGTCCGCATGGGCGTGCAGGCCGACGGCGCCGCCTACAGCCTGTCGGGCAAGTTCGGCGTCGAGCCGCATGCGGCCCCGGCCCTGCTGCTGGCCGCCCGCCGCGCCACCCAGGACCTGATGGGCGTCAGCTTCCACGTCGGCAGCCAGTGCATGCGCCCCACCGCCTATCAGGCGTCGATGGCCCAGGCCTCGCGCGCGCTGGTGCGCGCCGGCGTGCTGGCCGATGTCGTCGATGTCGGCGGCGGCTTCCCGTCGATCTATCCCGGCATGGCCCCGCCCGAACTGTCGGAATATCTGGCGGCCATCGATCGCGGCTTCTCCGAGATGATGGTCCACGAGGCCACCCAGCTGTGGTGCGAACCCGGCCGGGCCCTGGTGGCCGAGGCCTCGTCCCTGCTGGTCAAGGTCGAGCTGAAGAAGGGCGACGCCCTGTATCTGAACGACGGGTCCTATGGCTCGCTGTTCGATGCCGCGCACATGAAGTGGCCCTTCCCGGTCAAGCTTTTCCGCAAGAACGGCGAAGTGGTGGAAGAGGAGGGCCTGCGGCCGTTCCGCTTCTACGGCCCCACCTGCGACAGCGTCGACTACATGCCCGGCCCGTTCTATCTGCCCGAAAGCGTCGACGAGGGCGACTATATCGAGATCGGCATGCTGGGCGCCTATGGCGTGGCGATGTCGACCCGCTTCAACGGCTTTGGCGAATCCGAGACCGTCGAGGTCCAGGACGCGCCGATGGCCTCGATGTACGGCCTGGCCAAGCGCTCGATCCCGACCCACAAGCCGGAATCGGAAGAACGCAAGGTCGTGCGGTTCTCGCGTCCCAAGGGCGCGGCCGGCAAGAAGCGGCGGCGTCGGTAAATCAATCGCGGTGCGTCCTTCGAGGCTCGCCAAGGGGCGAGCACCTCAGGATGAGGACCCCTGTGCTGACTTCCTCATCCTGAGGCGCCTGCGCGGCAGGCCTCGAAGGACGCACGGCGTAAAATCGTCACTAAGCGCTAGCGAAAATCTGCGTTAAACCGCGCGCCGCATCCCACGCTCAAGCGTTGGGACATCAACCGTATTTTTGCCCCCGCCGGTCGCTCCGTCCCGGCGCAGGGTTCCTATCAACGACGGGCGTCCAAAGTCAGGGAAACCGAAGCGATGAACGCTCCCGTTCCGAATACCAAGGCCGAGCTGCTCCAGAACGTGGTCGAGCATGTCGACATCACCGCGTTTGACGCCCGCCCGATCATCGACGCGATGCGCAAGATGTCGTTCAGCAGTCGCGACACCGCCCGCGCCGCCGACATCTTCAACATGGCGCTGGAGGACAAGTCCTGCTCGCCGTGGCTGATCCTGGCCGGCTCCACCTCGGCCGGCGGCTGCATGCACGTCTATCGCGACATGGTGCAGAACGGCATGATCGACGCCGTGGTCGCCACCGGCGCCTCGATCGTCGACATGGATTTCTTCGAGGCCCTGGGCTTCAAGCACTATCAGGCCGCCGGCCCGGTCGACGACAACGTGCTGCGCGACAACTATATCGACCGCATCTACGACACCTATATCGACGAGGAAGAGCTCCAGAACTGCGATCACACGATCCTGGAGATCTGCAACCGTCTGGAGCCGCGCGCCTATTCCTCGCGCGAGTTCATCTGGGAAATGGGCAAGTGGCTGAGCGAAGGCAACGCCAAGAAGCCCGGCTCGCTGATCCAGACCGCCTATGAGCAGGGCGTGCCGATCTTCTGCCCGGCCTTTGTCGACAGCTCGGCCGGCTTTGGCCTGGTCAAGCACCAGAAGGAAAAGATCGCCGCCAAGCAGCCCTATCTGATGATCGACGCGGTCGCCGACTTCCGCGAATTGACCGACATCAAGATCGCGGCCGGCACCACGGGCCTGTTCATGGTCGGCGGCGGCGTGCCCAAGAACTTCGCCCAGGACACCGTGGTCTGCGCCGAGATCCTCGGCGTCGAGGCCGAGATGCACAAGTACGCCATCCAGATCACCGTGGCCGACGTCCGCGACGGGGCCTGCAGCTCCTCCACGCTGAAGGAGGCCGCCTCCTGGGGCAAGGTCAACACCACCCACGAGCAGATGGTGTTCGCCGAAGCCACCACCGTGGTGCCGCTGATCGCCTCGGACGCCTATCACCGCGAAGCCTGGAAGGGCCGCGAGCGTCCGCGCTGGAACAAGCTGTTCGGCAAGTAAGACGGCCAGGGCCTCCGGAGGATCTCCGGAGGCCTTTTTCGGGGCGGCGACCAGAGCATTTTCCGACGAAGTGGATACCGGTTCGTCGTCAGAAAATGCGTTAAAACAAAAGCCTAAAGCGCGCCGTGCACCAGCCAGCCGATATAGGCGACATAGCCCGTCATCAGGAACAGACCCTCGCCGCGGGTAATCCGCCCGCCGCGTCGGGCCAGCAGCACCAGCCCGATCGTCGCGGCGGCCATCACCCAGACATCCAGATGCAGGATCGACTCGGGCGCGCGCACGGGATGGACCACGGCCGTGATCCCCAGAATGGCCAGGATGTTATAGAGGTTGGAGCCGATCACATTGCCCAGGGCCACCTGGCTTTGTCCGCGCAGGGCCGCCACCACGCTGGTGACCAGTTCAGGCAGCGAGGTGCCCAGCGCCACCACCGTCAGGCCGACCACGGTGTCGGAGACCCCCAGATCGCGGGCCAGGATGATGGCGTTGTCGACCAGCAGGTCCGCGCCAAACACCGTCATGACGATCCCCACCGCCGCCATCGGCAGCGCCAGGGCGAGACGGGACGTCAGGTCCGAAGCCTCCTCGCCTTCGTCCTCGATCCGCTCGCCCTCGGGCGCCGAGCCCCCGCGTTCCATGAGCCAGACCGTCAGGATATAGGCCGCCAGCAGACCGAGGGCCGCCAGACCCATGGGCCGCGTCAGCCACCCGCTCAGCAAGGCGACGACACAGCCTGCGGTCACGGCCAGCAACACCGCCGCGTCGCGACGGAACGCCCGCCGGTCAACGACGATCGGCGCGACCAGGGCTGTCAGTCCCACCACCAGAAGGGCGTTGGAGATGTTGGACCCCACCACATTGCCGATGGCGATGCCGGGCGAGCCGGCCAGGGCGGCGTGCAGACTGGTGACCAGTTCCGGGGTCGAGGTGCCAAAGCCCACCAGGGTGAGGCCGATGACCAGCGGGCTGACGCCCAGTCGCCGCGCCGCGCCCGCCGCGCCGCGCACCAGGAACTCGCCCCCCAGGGCCAGAAGGCCCAAACCGACCGCCAGACTAAACCAAAGACCCATGCTCGCTCCTCCTGGTCGGATCAGCTTGCCGCCCCGGGAGCGGGATGCAAGCGCCTTCGGATTCCGGGCGAACATGGGTCGCCGGCAGAGCTTTAGGCGAGCCCTTGTCAGGGCCGGGGCGGCCATGCAGGGTCTTGCCGAACCCTTGGAAGCTTACCCATGCGTATCCCGCTCGCCCTCGTCGCCGGTCTCGCCACCCTGGTTGGCGGCGCCAGCCTGGCCCTGCCGCGCCAGGAGCCCCCGCCGCGTCCCGGTTACCTGGCCCCAGGAACCTATGATGCGCTCAAGGTCCTGCCGCCCGCGCCGTCGCCCGGCTCGCCCCAGGCCGAGGCGGACCGCAAGATCTTCCTGGCCACCCGTGCCCTGAAGGACACGCCCCGCTGGTCGCTGGCCCAGAACGACGTCGACGAGAAGGCGATCCTCACCGATTTCAGCTGCGCCCTGGGTTTCACCCCGTCCCTCACCAGGACGCCCAAGATGGTGGGCCTGCTGCTGCGCCTGCGGTTCGATATCGGCGCAGCCGTCAATGGCCCCAAGGACGTCTACAAGCGTCCCCGCCCCTATCTGGTCGATGAGGGCCCGATCTGTGTCGACAAGAGCGAAGGCCTGGCCAAGAGCCCGGACTATCCCTCCGGCCACGCCACCTGGGGCTACGCCGTCGGCCTGGCCCTGGCCCAGGCCGACCCGGAGCACGCCACGGCGATCCTGGCCCGCGCCCGGGCCTTCGGCGAAAGCCGGCTGGTCTGCGGCGTGCACAACGCCAGCTCGGTCTCAGCGGGCCAGCTGAACGCCTCGGCCCTGATGGCGACCGTCAGCGGCACGCCGCTGTTCCAGTCGGACCTGGCGGCCATCCGCAAGGAGATCGCCGCCGCCCGCAAGGCCGGCCCGGCTCCGGACAAGGCCCACTGCGACGCCGAGGCGGCCCTGGTGGCGCAACCGTTGCTCTGAGCTTGCAGGAACGGCTTCGCGCCTCTACCTCTTGGCCATGGCCCATGCCGCTTGCGATCACGATCACGACCACCACGGCGTCGCCGGTTCCGCGCTGGCGAACGAACTGGCCGCCGCCGAATTGCGCTGCGCCGCCGCCGAACAACGGCTGACCGCGCCCCGTCGGCGGGTGCTGGAGCTGCTGCTGCAGGCCGGCCAGCCGGTGAAGGCCTATGACCTGATCTCGACCTATGCCGTCGATGGACCCCAGGCCAAGCCGCCGACCATCTATCGGGCTCTGGACTTCCTGGAAAAGCAGGGCTTCGCCCATCGCATCGAGAGCCTCAACGCCTATGTCGCCTGCCGCAAGGAAGCCGACGGCCACGCCGCCGCCTTCCTGATCTGCGACTGCTGCGGCGTCACCCGCGAGATCGAGCCCAAGGCCAGCGCCGAGATCATTTCGGCCGGGGCCGCGGCCGGCTACGCCCTGACCGCCGTGACGATCGAAGCGCACGGGCTGTGCGCCAACTGCCGGGGCTAGAACCTCATCCGCCCCCTAAGGGGGCGGACGACCGCGCAGCGGTCAGGTGGGGGCCCGTGTCAGGATCACGCAACGACTGGCCCCCTCCGGGCCTTCGGCCCTCCTCCCCCTTAGGGGGAAGATGATCCGCGCAATTGCTTCGGCCCCGCAAACGCCGCTACGCTCGAACACCTGTTCAAGCCTCGGAACCTGACGCCATGACGACCGCAGCCCCTCTCCCCGGCGTCGAGATCTGGCGCGCCCCTCTTGCCTTAGGAATGCCGCGCCATGACGACCGCTGAGACCCTCCCCGGCGTCGAGATCTGGCGGGGAGGCGTCAACACCTGGGACTGCGACGAGATGGGGCACATGAATGTGCGCTTCTACGTCACCCGGGCCATGGAGGGGCTGGCGGGGCTGGCGGCCGAGCTGGGCCTGCCCCACGCTTTCACCGGCTACGCCAACGCCACCCTGCTGGTGAAGGAGCACCACATCCGCTTCCTGCGCGAGGCGCATGCCGGCGCGACCCTGCACATGCTGGGCGGGGTGATCGAGATCAGCGACACGGAAGCCAAGCTCCTCCAGCTCCTGGTGCATTCGGCCACCGGCGAGCTGGCCGCCACGGTCCAGACCACGGTGGTCCACGCCACGCCGCGCGAGGGCGAGGTGTTTCCGTGGCCCAAGGTCACCCTGGAACGCGCCAAGGCGCTGAGGGTCGAGGTTCCGGACAAGGCCCGGGCCCGCAGCATCGACCTGAGCCCCTTCACCCCGACCGCCAGCCTGGACCGCGCCAACGCCCTGGGCCTGCAGCGCATCGGCCTGGGCGCCCTGTCGCCGACCGAGTGCGACGTGTTTGGCCGCATGCGGGCCGAGCAGTTCATCGGTCGGGTGTCGGACGGCATCGGCAGCTTCATCGGCCCGTTCCGCGACGTGATCGTCGACAACGCCGAGCATCCGCCGACGCGGTTTGGCGGCGCGGTGCTGGAATATCGTCTCGTCTATCTGTTCTGGCCGCGCCCCGGCGACCGCGTGGAACTGCGCTCGGGTCTGATCGGTTCGGACCCGCGCACCATGCGGATGGTCCACTGGATGCTGGAGCCCACCACCGGCCAGCCCTGGGCGACATCCGAGGCCGTGGCGGTGACCTTCGACCTGGACGCCCGCAAGGTCGTCCCGATCACCCCGGCCGCCCAGGCGGCGCTGCAGGCCTTCGTGGTGGAGGGGCTTAAGCTTTAGGGCTCCACCTCCGTCTTTCCCGCGAAAGCGGGAACCCAAGCGGCCGAGCCAGCTTGAACGCGGCGCAAACGCTCCCACTCGGCTTAGATCCCCGCTTTCGCGGGGATAGACGGAAAAACTAGACCGCCGTCGCCATCGCGAAGATCGCGTCGCGCACCAGGTCCGGGCGCTCCATCGGCAGGAAGTGGCTGGTTCCCGCCACCGTCTCGATGCGCACATCGCGTCCGCGTCGGGCGAAGCTGTCGCCCGCCCGGCAGGTCGAGCCGCGTTCGGCCTTGAGGATCCGCACCGGCGAAGTCACGCGGCGGATCGCGCGCCAGGGGTCATGACCCTGGGCCGAATAGTTTGACGACTCCCAGGCCGGCGCGCAGGCCAGCTCCACCTTGCCGTCGTCGCGATCGAAGAAACCGCCATCGACATAGTCGGCCAGCATGGTCTCGGGCCAGGTCTTGAAGGCGCCGCGGCCGGTATAGGCGGCGACCACCGCCTCGCGATCGTCGAACACCGCCCGGCGGCGCGCGGCGGCCAAGGCGATCGGCATCCTTTTCCACAGCGCGCCCGAGGTCCAGGGCGCCAGGGCGTACAGCGCCGCCAGCCGCGGCATGATCACCGGGTCCAGCAGGACCAGGCCCCGAACCCTGTCCGGCGCCGAAGCGGCGGTCAGCAGGCTGACCGTGCCGCCCATCGAGTGGCCGGCGAGGATCACGGGGGGGCCGTTCAGAGCCTTGAGCAGGGCCACCAGGTCGTCGCGCAGGTCCAGCCAGGAGCGTCGGCCCTCGGGCTGGGCCGCCAGGCGGGTGGCGCCGTGGCCGCGCTGATCGATGGCCAGGATCCGCAGGCCCGCCGACAGCGGGGCCAGCAGGGTATTGTAGGTCTGGGCGTTGAAACCGTTGGCGTGGACGAAGACCATATCGATGGCCCGGTCCTGGGGTCCGAACTCCAGGGCCGCCATCTCACCGGCCCCGGCGGGACTGTCGATGGCGATCATCCGCCGTCGGGGTTGTCTGAAAACGGCCGCGTCCATCGGCGGGCTCCTGTTGCGACCGCAGGCAGGATAGGGCCGCAAGAGGAGCCCGTCCAATGCCGCCTCCGCTTTTCAGGGCGAAGGCGACGAATTGACGTCAGGCCTGGGTGAGCTGCCACTCGCCGCGGTTGTCGCGGCAAGCGCTGTAGCGCTCAGTCGCCGGCCGCTGGCCCGAGGTCGAAACCGAGGCGTCGATCATCCGGCACGACGCCGCCGCGGTCTGGATCGGACGCACCAGCGACGGCGCGACATAGCCGACCGCATAGCCGTTCTGGCCGACCAGCACCCAGCCGCCGGTCGGGGCCGAGCCCAGGGCGTCAAAGGTCTGGCCGGCGGTCAGCTTGCCCACCACCCGACCGCTGGTCGACGGCGCCGAGCGCATGTTCGCCGTGCTGCGGGCGGCGTACTGGCCGCCCAGGGCGTCATAGCTGGGCAGGCTTTGCACGCCCGAGGCGAAGCGCAGATTGCGGCTGTCGACCGGCGGGCCATAGGTGGAGGAGACCACGTCGATGCGACCCGAAGCGCCGGTGCGCCTGTTGTACCAGGTCTGGGGCGAACCGGTTTCGAGCGCCTTCCGGGTGGCCTGCTGGGCCAGGGCCGTGTCGGTCGACTGCATGCGGCAGCCGATATAGGAGCCCGCCGCTGCGCCGGCCGCCGCGCCGACCAGGGCCCCCAGCGTCTTCTCGTTCTTGGAGACCTTGCTGCCGAGGAACGCGCCCGCGGCCGCGCCGATCAGGGCGCCGCCTTCCTGCTTCTTGCCCGAGCCCTCGCACGAGAACAGGCTGCCCAGGCCCTTGGACTGGGCCAGGGCCGGAACGGGCGCCGCGGCGCCGGCGGCGATCAGGCCGACCAGGGCGAGGGCGGCGGGAATCTGGGTGGTTTTCATTTGGGTTTTCCCTAGAGGCAGTGTTGGCGCCGCGTCCCGTCCGCGTGATAGTCCCTGATCAACGATAAGGGAGGCCGGCATGAGCATCCACGAACAGGTGGACTATAGCTGTTTCAAGGTCGAGATCGAGGCTGGCGTCGCGCACATCCAGTTGAAGCGGCCCGACGCCATGAACACCATGACACGGGCGTTCTGGAATGAGCTTCCCGCGATTGTAAAACATATTGACGACAACGCCCTGGCGCGCTGCATCGTCATCACCTCGACCGGCAAGCACTTCTCGGCGGGCATGGAACTGTCGGTCTTCACCGACGGCGAGGGCGTCACCGAGGAGCGGACCGGCGACCGGCACGTGGCCGGCGAAAGCTTCCGCCGCCACGTCCATCACCTTCAGGACACCTTCTCGTGCCTGGACAAGGCCCGCATGCCGGTGATCGTCGCCATCCAGGGCGGCTGCATCGGCGGGGCGGTCGACTTCGTCAGCGCCTGCGACATCCGCTATGCGACGTCGGACGCCTTCTTCTGCATCCAGGAAATCAATATCGGCATGACCGCCGATGTCGGCACCTTCCCGCGCCTGTGCAAGCTGATCCCCGAGGGCTGGGTGCGCGAGCTGGCCTATACCGGCCGCCGCCTGCCCGCCGCCAAGGCCCTGGCGATCGGCCTGGTCAACGAGCTGTTCGACACGCCCGAGGCCCTGGTCGCCCACGCCATGGCCACCGCCCGCGAGATCGCCGAGAAGTCGCCCCTGGCCGTGGCCGGTAGCAAGGTCATGATCAACTACGCCCGCGACCACACCATCGCCGACGGCCTGGACTACATCGCCACCTGGCAGTCGGGCATGTTCTCGGGACCGCACATGGCCGAGGCGTTCAAGGCCAAGATGGAAAAGCGTCCGGCCGACTTCCCCGACCTGCTGCCGCTCAAGAAGCGGATGTAGGTCTCGTCGGCAGTTCCGCGCCGGTCAGATCGCAGCCCTCCAGGCAGGTCCGCGCGAGATCCGCCTCGAGGAACCGGGCGCGCGGGGCGCTGGCTCCGGTCAGATCGGCGCCGCGCAGCGCGGCCCGGCTGAGGTCGGTGCGGATGAAGCGGTCCGCGGCGATCTTCAGCGGCCCCAGCTTGGCGCCCGTCAGATCGGCGCGCGCCAGCTGAGCGCCCACCAGGCGCGCCCCGCGCAGGTCGGCGTTCTTGAGCTTCACGCCCCGCAGATCGGCGCCCGACAGATTGGCGCCCTGCAGTTGGACGCCCTCCATATCCATGCCGAAGAAGATGCCCTCCGGCGCGTAGAGACCGGTCAGTCGACGGCTCTTCAGCTGTTTGAGCGGCCTGAAATCGACGGCGGCGGCCTTGGCGGCCGCACCCTCCCGCCCATTGGAGCCGCAATAGGTCTCGTGCGCCTCAAGCACCTCGTGCAGCGGCAGATCATCGATATAGATCAGCGGCGCCGGCGCGCGCAGCACCTCGGTGAGGTCGGCGTCCTCCAGATTGGCGCTCGACAGATCGGTCCCCACCAGGATGGCCCGCCGCAGCGAAACCTTGGTCATATTGGCTTTGTGCAGATTGGCGCCCGACAGGTTGGCGCCGTCCATGCAGGCATTGGCCAGCTTGGCGCCCTGCAGGCAGGCCCCCGTCATGTCGGCGTCGGTAAAGTCGGCGGCGCGCGCAAAGGCGCCTGACATCTGCGCCCCGACCAGCTTGGCCCCGGTCAACACGGCGTGGTCCAGCTCGCCCGCGCGTTTGGAATGCTCGAGGATGCGCAGGCCCTTGGTATTGTCCCGCACGGCCGTAATGCCCTCGCGCAGGTCACAGCCCGACAGATCCGCGCCCGACAGATTGGCGCCGCGCAGACACACGCCGCGCATGTCGGCCCGGGTCAGGTCGGCGTCACGCAGGTCGGCGTCACGCAGATCGGCCCCGTACAGCGTCGCGCCGGCCAGCTTGACGCCCGCCAGGAGCGCGCCGCCCAGCAGCGCCCCGGTCAGGTCCGCGTCGGTCAGGTCAAGGCGCTCGAAATTGTAGTTGTTCAGATTGACGTAGGAAAAGTTGGCGCGGCGGGCCCGCGGCAAACCCTTCAGGAACCGGCCATGCGCCTGCACGATCTCCTTGATGACGGAGGCGTGCAGCAAGCGGATCAGACTGGGTCTGGCGGCGGCGGGCATGGGGGATGTGACGTCTCTGGCGAGGGTCGGACCGTGTCACGTCAGCTTTAAGGAAAGGTTCAGACCTGCGACAAAATGCCCCGACGTCAGGCGTTTTCGATTCGCCGGCATGCCGGTTCAGCGTCGATGGGGCGACCGCCTACAGCCAGCCCTTGCGCTTGAACCACCACAGCGGACCGATGGCGGCGGCCAGCATCATGCCCAGGGCCATCGGATAGCCCTCCATCCACCGCAGCTCCGGCATGTGGTGGAAGTTCATGCCATAGACCCCGGCGATCAGGGTCGGCGGCAGGAACACGGCCGAAAACACCGAGAAGATCTTGAAGATCGCGTTCTGCTCGATGTTGATCAGGCCAAGCGCCGCATCGAGCAGGAAGGTGATGTTGCCCGACAGGAAGCCGGAATGGTCGGTGATCGACTGCACGTCGCGCTGCAGCGATTTGAGGTGGTCGCGCAGTTCCTTGTCGCCGGTGAACTGCTCGGCCAGCACCGCGAAGCTGAGCAGGCGGGCCAGGCTGATCAGGCTGTCGCGGGCCTTGGCGTTGATGTTCTGGGCCCGGCCCAGATTGTTGAGGATGGCCTCGAACGCCACGCCGCGCGGGCGACTAAAGATGGCCCGCGACTGGGTTTCCACCTCGCTGGCCGTGCGCTCGATGATGTCGGCGGTGCGGTCGACGATGGCGTCCAGCAGCCCCAGAAAGGTCTGGGCGCCGCCGGGGCACAGGCTGGGCTGGCGCTCGGCCTGGGCGGCGAACACCCGGAAGGCCTTGGGCTCGACATAGCGGATCGTCACCAGGCGCTGGCCCACCAGCACGAAGGTCACCGGCGCCACGGTGGGCAGGTCGCCGTCGGCATTGACCAGCACCGTCGCGGTCATGAAGGTGCCGCCGTCTTCCTGATAGAGGCGAGACGACGCCTCGATCTCGGCCATTTCCTCGCGGGTGGGCAGCAGCAGGCCGATCGCCTGCTCGACGGCCACTTCCTCGGCGCGGGAGGGCTCGACCAGCTCGATCCAGACCGCATCGTCGGGCAGACGTCCGTCGGGGCCGACAAGGCCGGACTCAAAGCCCGGCGCGCCATGGCGCAGTACTCTCAGCATGGATCAGCGAGCCTCGTTCCCTGCCGGCAATGACGCAGCTTGCGCCCAGCGTCAACGTGGCGTCGGCCAGGCGGCCCTAGCGAGGGGCGGTCGGCTTGTCCTCTTCGGGCTGACCCGAAGTCTGGCCCGAAGTCTGACCCGAAGGCTGGCCCGACGCGGCCGCGATCAGGGCGGCGATGCGGTCGGTGGAGTCGGCGGCCTGGTTGATGATGTCCAGCGGCGAGGCGCGGACCGAGGCGGCGACCTGGTTGGCGGCCTGCTTGGCCAGCGAAACGGCGGCGTTCTGGGCCAGGGCGATCTTGCTGGTCGCGACGGCGATCCGGGTCGCCTGGGCGTTCTGATAGATGAAACCGTTGGTCGGATAGACGGTCGACCCCAGATCGCGGATCGGATCGTACCAGACCTTGACCTGGCTCCAGTCGCCGGCCGGCGAGACGTCGACGACCGTGACGTCCTGTTCGATCTGGCCGCGGTCGCCCTCGATGATCGACCAGTTGGCGTGAGTGACCTGGATGACCCGGTCGGTCAGCACCTGGCTGACGAAGGCGACATGGCCCAGGGTCATGCGGCCGGTGGGCTTGAATGAGAGAACCGAGCCGGTCTTCGGCACAGAGCCGGTGTCGTATTTGCCGGCGGCCTGGCTCCACCAGGTGCGGGCGTCGCCGAAGATCTGGATGCCCGACATCAGACGTGCGAACGGGACACACTGCCAGTACCCGTCAGCCACCGCGCCGGACACCGGCAACAGGCTGATCATGGCGGCGGCGGCCAGGGAACCCCAGAGGGTTCTCGTCCGTTTCGTCATGCTGTGGGTACTCCCCGTTTACTGCGCGTAGGGATAACCCTCTCACAGACGTGTGAAAAGAGTGTTTCTTAGGCGCTAACCGTGACAGGTCGCCGCGCTTCCCACGCCTTTGCCCAAGCTTTCAGGCGATTTCGGGCGGGCTTTTCAATCAGATGATAGGACAGCGCCGAGAGTGGAACCAGGGCGCCGACAATGGCCAGCCAGACGATCAGGGGCAACCGGTCACCCTCGATGTGCAAGAGCTTTGTGGCTGCATTAACCGAAGCGATCTTCCATGGAATACAGATCATGTAGGTCGAATAGCTGATCTCACCCAGATAGACGAAGACACTCTGTGCGCCGAAGGTCGAACCCCGGGCGGCCAGACAGGCAAGCCCCAGAATTATCCCGCCCAGGGCCGCCACGATGATTGAATCATAGGCGCCAAGCTGGACCGTCATCGTCACAAGGAGAGCGGCGGCGAGGGTGATCGGCGCGGCGAGCCGATCCGGGATCACGCCCGAACGCCACAGGGCGTGAAGCGCGCAGCCATAGGCGAAGCACGGCACGATACGCAGCGCGCCCCACTTGATGGTGGCGTCGGTCAGAGAGAATCCGGCCAGACGCTCGAAGGCGGGATAGAGACCCGCGATCAGGGCCAGGGCCAGGCCCACGGCGAGGAAGGGCCTGTTGCGCAGCGCCCAGGCCGCGAAGGCGAAGGCCGGGAACGTCAGATAGGCGAACCACTCGGCCGAGATCGACCAGGAGGCGTGGTTCCAGCCCGCGACCGGCGCGAAGCCCCAGGCGTGAACCAGCAGCAGATTGGCCGGCAGCGCTTCCCAGGAGACGATGTTGTGGTCAACCGCGACGCCGGCCAGGCCGGCGGCGGCGGCCATCAAGCCCACGCCCGCCAGGGTGGCCAGATGCAGCGGATAGACCCGCGCCAGCCGGTTCCACAGAAAGTCGCCATAGCGGAAACGGCCCTGGCCAAAGCCCTGCAGATACACGTGGCACAGGATGAAGCCCGACAGGGTGAAGAACGCCTCGACCCCCAGATAGCCCTTGGTCGCCAAGGCCGGCGTGAAGCCGATCGACAGGTTTGGCCAATAGTGGAACATCACCACCCAGAAGGCCGCGAAGAACCGAAGGGCCGTCAGGGGCTTGATATTGGCGGCATCTGGCATATTTCAGATCCAGTTTGGCGAAGCCTGGGGGCTTCCGTCGCGTTCCTTGCATGGACGAGATCCACTTGGGGAAGTGGGTCGAGACGCGTTTTCCGAACTCAACCTTAGAACCGGACCATGAACGAACTCCTTAGTCTCGCCATAGACCCCGCCGCCTGGCTCGCCCTCGTGACCCTGGTGGTCATGGAAGTGGTGCTGGGCATCGACAACCTGGTCTTCATTTCGATCCTGTCGAACAGGCTGCCGGCCGAGCACCGCCAGAGGGTGCGCCGGATCGGCATCTCGCTGGCCCTGATCATGCGCCTGGTCCTGCTGTCGACCATCGCCTTCATCGTCGGCCTGACCAAGCCGGTGTTCGACCTGGGCCTGGTCGGACCGCTGGGTTCGCATGGTGAACCCTCGTTCGACACCGCCTTCTCGTGGCGTGACCTGATCCTGCTGGCCGGCGGCCTGTTCCTGATCTGGAAGGCCACCAAGGAGATCCACCACACGGTCGATCCCAAGCCGCAAACCCACGACCTGCTCGACAAGAGCGGCGTGGTGATCTCAAACGTCGGCGCGGCGATCTTCCAGATCATCCTGCTGGACCTGGTGTTCTCGATCGACTCGATCCTGACCGCCGTGGGCATGACCGATCACCTGCCGATCATGATCGCGGCCGTGATCATCGCCGTCACCGTGATGCTGCTGGCCGCCGATCCGCTGGCCAACTTCATCAACGACAACCCCACCGTCGTGATGCTGGCCCTGGGTTTCCTGCTGATGATCGGCACTGTACTGATCGCCGAAGCGTTCGGCATGCACGTGCCCAAGGGCTACATCTATACGGCCATGGCCTTCTCGGGCGTGGTCGAGGGTCTCAACATGCTGTCGCGAAAATCGGCGGCCAGGAAAGGCGACGGCGGTCACTAAGGGCCCCGTCGGGGTCTTTTAATGAATGACACGCCCTTCAGCGACGCCGAGCGCCGCCTGACGCTCGGCGCGCTGATGATCGTCTTCCTGCTCAGCGCGCTGGACCAGACCATCGTCTCCACCGCCATGCCCCGGATCATCGCCGACCTGCAGGGTCTGACGCTGTATTCGTGGGTGACCACCGCCTATCTGCTGACCTCGACGGTGATGGTGCCGATCTGGGGCAAGCTGGGCGACATCTATGGTCGCAAACCGATCCTGGTGATCGGCATCTCGATCTTCCTGGCCGGATCCTTGCTGTCGGGCCTGTCGGGCGAGTTCGGCCCGATCCTGGGCGTCAGCGGCATGGTCCAGCTGATCGTCTTCCGCGCCCTGCAGGGCATCGGCGGCGGGGCCCTGTTCACCACCGCCTTCGCGATCATCGCCGACCTCTATCCGCCGCGCGAGCGGGGCAAGTTCGCGGGGATCTTCGGTTCGGTGTTCGGCCTGGCCAGCGTGCTGGGTCCGCTGATCGGCGGCTATTTCACGGATCATGGCACGCTGCAGATCGGCGCTCACACCGTCGCCGGCTGGCGCTGGGTGTTCTATGTCAACCTGCCGCTGTCCCTGCTTTCGCTGTTCATGGTGATCGTCAAGATGCCGGCCCTGCCGCACCAGCGCTCCGGCGCCATCGACGTGCTGGGCGCGGCGCTGCTGATCGCGGCCTTCGTACCGCTGCTGCTGGCGCTGAGCCTGGGCGGCCAAAACTTCGCCTGGCGCTCGCCCCAGAGTCTGGGGCTCTTCGCCATCGCCGCCATAGCCCTGGCCGGCTTCATCAGAGTCGAGAGCCGCGCCAGCAATCCGATCCTGCCGCTGCATCTTTTTCAGAACCAGACCTTCTCCACCGCCAACCTGGCCGGTTTCCTGATCGCGATGGCCTTCATGGGCGTGGTGATCTTCCTGCCGCTATATCTTCAGCTGGGCCTGGGCGTCAGCGCCACCGCCAGCGGCCTGGCCATGCTGCCCTTGATGGGCGGACTGATCGTGGGCAGCACCATCAGCGGCCAACTGGTCTCGAAGACCGGCCGCTACAAGCCGTTCATGCTGATCGGCGCCGGCCTGCTGCTGCTGGGGGTGGGTTTGCTGGCGGTGTTCCTGGGCCAGGTCAGCCTGACGATCCTGTACCTGATCCTGCTGGTCGTCGGACTGGGCCTTGGCCCCGGCCAGAGCCTGTTCAACATCGCCACCCAGAACGCCGTCGAGCCGCGCGATATCGGGGTGGCGACCAGCTCCAACCAGTTCTTCCGGCAGATCGGTTCGACGGTCGGCGCGGCCCTGGCCGGCGCCCTGCTGACGCATCGCCTGGCCAGCCAGGGCGGATCCATGGACCTGGGCGCGCTGCAGGGCATGGCCATCGAGGCCAGCCTCCACGGCGGCCAAAGCGCCGTGGACCCGGCCCTGCAGATCGCCCTGATCCACGCGGTGCAGGGGGTGATGGTGGCCGGCGTGCTGGTCGTGCTGGCCGGCCTGATCACCATCCTGTTCATCCCCGCCCTGCCCCTGCGGTCGAGCATGCCGTCGACAGCGCCGACGCTGATCAAGGAGGAAGTGGCCTAGGGCGTTTTCGAGCGACGTGGTTTCCGGTTCGCGTGAAGAAAATGCACTAGGTCAGAGGACGCCCGCTAGTGGCGGGCGGCCCAGCTCTTGCGGACCAGGGTCTTCACCGGTTCCGGCACGGCGGCATAGCCCAGGCGAGCGATCTCGGCGTCGCCGTGGTCATAGCCCCACGCGAAGAAGTCCATCACCCGTTTGCGACGGTCGGCCGGCGTGTCGTCGCGCACCAGGCCATAGCTGACCAGCACCAGGGGCCAGCTCTTGGCGCCCGGCTGGTCCAGGGTGGGGATGCCAAAGCCCTTCGAGGCCGCCCAGTTGGCGTTCGCCGCCATGGCCGCAAAGGCGTCCGGAGACGGCGATACGAAGACGCCGTCATGGTTCTTCAACGCCACCAGATCCAGATTGTTCTTCAGGGCGTAGGCGTATTCGACATAGCCGATCGTACCCATGGTGCCGCCCATGATCTCGCTGATCCCGCCATTGCCCTTGCCACCCAGGCCGGTGGGCCAGGCGACAATTTCCCCGGCGCCGGGCCCCGCCTTCCAGGTCGGGCTGACATCCGACAGATAGCTGGTCAGCAGCAGGGTCATGCTGGCCGGATCGGTGCGATGGGCGACCGTGATCGGCCAGTCGGGAAGGTCCAGGGTCGGATTGACCGCTCTGATCCTGGGATCGTTCCACTTGGTGATTTCGCCCAGGAAGATGCCGGCCAGCAACGGCCCATCCAGGCGCAGCGTGCCGGTCGCCAAGCCGGGGACATTGGTCACCAGCACCGTGCCGCTGATCACGAAGGGAAACTGGATCATGCCCTTGGCGTGCAGATCCGCGTCCGACAACGGCATGGCCGTCACGCCATAGTCGGCGGCCTTGGCCTCGATGCGGCTGATGCCAAAGGCGGAGTTGTGCCCCTCATAGACCATCGCCTCGCCGGTGGCCTTCTCGTAGCCCGCCATCCAGGCCTTGAACAACGGAGACTGGATCGAGCCCCCTGCGCCGCTGATCGCAGCGGCGGGCGTTTCGGGACTTTGAGCGGCGGCGACGCCAGACAGGCCAAGCGACAGGGCGATAGCCAGCGATCGCATCAGAATTTTCATCATGTTTTCTCCCAGGGTCGCCGTATCGGTTCACCCCAAAAAGCGAGGGGCGAGGCGTCCGAATAGAACGGCGTTCTTCATTCTCCCGGTGTTTTGATCCGAAAGGCCAAGCTCGCGATATGTGGCACGAAGCCGCACGAAAACCGGCCTAAGGCCTTGGTTAATTACAGGAAACTATAGGGATCGATATCGATCACCACGCGCACGGAGTTGGGAATCCTGGCCCGCGCCCGCCAGGCCGACATGAAGCCCTGAAGATCAAGCGTACGGTCCGCCCGCACCAGGAACCGCTTGCGTCGCCGGCCCCGCACCAGGGCCAGGGGCGCATCGGCGGGGCCGAACACCTCCACCCCTTCGGCATTGGGAATCACCGCCGCCAGGGCCTGGACATAGGCCTCCAGCGCCGCCGCGTCGGGCCCCGAGGCGATCACCGCCGCCAGTCGCCCGAACGGCGGCAACCCGGCCTCCTCGCGCATCCGCAGCTCGGCCTCGACGAAGGCGTCGCGGTCCTGGGCTTTCAGGGCCTGCAGCACCGCGTGATCGGGCGTGTAGGTCTGCAGCATGGCCCGGCCCGGCTTTTCGTGACGCCCCGCCCGGCCCGCCGCCTGGGCCAGCAGCTGGAAGGTCCGCTCGCCGGCCCGCAGGTCGCCGCCGCGCAGACTGAGGTCGGCGTCGACCACCCCCACCAGGGTCAGGTTGGGGAAGTTGTGACCCTTGGCGGCGGCCTGGGTGGCCACCAGGATGTCGATCTCGCCGGCCGCCATGGTCTCGACCAGGGCCCGCGCGCCGGCGGCGTCCGTCACCGTGTCGGACGAGAACACCGCGATGCGCGCCTGCGGGAACAGATAGCGCGCCTCTTCCTCCACCCGCTCCACCCCGGGACCGATCGAGACCAGACTGTCCTTGGCGCCGCAATGGGGGCAGACCTCGGGCTTCTTCATCGAGAAGCCGGTCAGGTGACAGACCAGACGGCCGGTGTAGCGGTGCTCGACCAGCCAGCTGTCGGTGTCGGGCGACTTCATCTTCTCGCCGCAGGCCCGGCACAGCACCAGGGGCGCATAGCCCCGGCGATTGAGGAACAGCATCGACTGCTCGCCGCGCGCCAGGGTCACGGTCATGGCCTGGATCAGCGGCTTGGACAGCCAGCGCCCGGGCTCGGGCGGCGTCTCGCGCATGTCGATCAGGCTGATGTCGGGCAGCTGGGCGGCGCCGTGGCGGGCCGACAGCCGCAGCCAGCGATAGCGACCGGCATGGGCGTTGAACAGGCTCTCCAGGGACGGCGTCGCCGAGGCCAGCACCACCAGCGCGCCCTCGATCTTGGCGCGGGCCACGGCCAGGTCGCGGGCCTGGTAGATGAAGCCCTCTTCCTGCTTGAACGAGCTGTCGTGCTCCTCGTCGACGACGATCAGCCGCAGTTTGCGGAACGGCAGGAACAGGGCCGAGCGGGCTCCGACCACGATCCGCGCCCGACCGCCGGCCACGCCTTCCCACACCCGCCGGCGCTTGGGCGGGGCGACGCCGGAATGCCATTCGGCCGGCGCCGCGCCGAACCTTTGCTCGAACCGCGCCATCACCGCCTGGGTCAGGGCGATCTCGGGCAGCAGGATCAGCACCTGACTGCCCGGATCCTCGGCCAGGGCGGCCGCCACGGCCTCCAGATAGACCTCGGTCTTGCCCGAGCCGGTGACCCCGTCCAGCAGCGCCGCCTGGAAGCCGCCCTGGCCCAGCATCTCGGCAAGGACGTCGGCGCAGGCCTGCTGACTGGCGTTCAGCGTCTGGGCGGGCAGGGACAGGTCGGGAACCGGGAAGCTGTTGTCAGCCTCGATGAACTCAACGGCCAGCGCGCCCTCATCGACCAGGCCCTTGACGACCCCGGCCGAGACGCCTGCCGCCGAGGCCAGGGCGGCGCCCGACATCGGTCCCGCCTGCGCCGCCGCCAGCACCTTCAGCCGGGCCGGCGTCATGCGTCCGGGCTGGGCGCCGGTCAGGACCAGCACCTTGTCGGGCTTGGCCGGGGGATGGCGCAGGCCGCGCAGGGCCATGGCCAGGGGCCAGCCCGGAACATCGACCGAATAGCGGGCCGCCCAATCGATGAAGGTCAGGACGCCCGGCGGCAGCGGCGGGTCGTCCAGCTTTTCCAGAACCGGCTTCAGCGGCCGGTTACCGCCGACGCCGTCGCGCAGGCCCGTCACCACGCCGCGAATCACGCGCGGCCCCAGGGGGACGGTCACCTGGTCGCCGACGGCCAGGTCCAGACCCTCGGGCTCGGCGTAGTCGAAGGCCTCCGGCAACGGCATGGGAAGGAGGACAGAGGCGATGCGCGGCATGGGATTTAGCTTCTGCCGCGAAAGCCGCTGCGGGTCGAGCCCCGGGGGTAAAGGGGCCCCCAGATGGCCCATCATCACGGGCCGCAAGCCGGTGTTAACCGATCTGGGTTTTGATGGCTCACCCGTGAGTGGATTTGCCGGGGGCGGAGAAGACCGACGATGAGCGACGCGACCCAAGCCCTGATCCAGCCCGTTGATCCCGAGCTCGTCCGCGCCTTTCTGCGCGACGAGCCGGACTTCCTGCGCGACGACATGCACCTGCTCGGCGAGCTGGGCCTGCGCGTCGACGGCGGCAACATCATCGATTTTGGTCCCGCCGCCCTGGCCCGCGCCTCCGCCGCCCATCGCCGCGAAGCCGTGGTTCGGCGCGAGATCGAGGACACCGCCCGCGCCAACTTCTCGGCCCAGGCCCAGACCCATGCCGCGGTCATTGACCTGCTGGACGCCCGCAACCATTCCGACCTGGCCCGCCGTGTCGACGACATGGCCACCCTGCGCTTTGGACTGACCACCGGCGTCATCGTGCTGGAAGGTCCGGGCCGGGTTCCGGCCGGCTGGCACGCCCTGATCGACGGCCAGATCGACATGCTGATGGGCGAGCACGCCGTGGCCCGCATGGGCTTCTACGCGCCCGCCCTGGGGCTGTTTGGCGACAAGCTGGACCATATCCGCAGCATGGCCATGGTCCGCATGGCCCTGTGGGAGCCCTCGCGCCAGGGCATCCTGGCCTTCGGCTCGTCCGACCCTGAAGCCTTTACCCCGGACATGGGCTCCGAACTGGTGGCCTTCCTGGCCCGGGTGGTCGAGCGCACCGCCGAGCGCTGGCCGGTTCTGTGACGCCTGAAGCGATGAGCGGCCGTCAGGCCCTCATAGCCTGGCACGACCATCTGGAGCTCGAACGCCGGGCCTCGCCGCGCACCGTGCGAGCCTATGGCGACAATGTCCTGGCCTATCTGAACTTCATGGAGCGCCATCGCGGCGAGAGCCTGACTCTGGCCGCGCTGGGCGCGATCACCGCCGCCGAACTGCGCGCCTATCTGGCCTTTCGCCGGCAGGGCGAGGACGGCCTGGCCCCGCGCTCGCTGTCGCAGAGCCTGTCGTCGATCCGCGCCTTCCACCGCTTCCTCGACCATCGCCTCGCCACGCCGAACGCCGCGATCGAACTGGTGCGCGGCCCGCGTCTGAAGGTCGGCCTGCCGCGCCCTGTGACCGAGGACCAGGCCCACGGCCTGATCAACGAGATCGGCGCCGATCCCGACCGCGAGGACTGGGAAGTGGCCCGCGACGAGGCCGTCCTGACCCTGCTGTGGGGTTGCGGCCTGCGGATTTCCGAGGGCCTGTCGCTTGTCCGTCGTGACGCGCCGCTGGGCGAGACCCTGCGCATCACCGGCAAGGGCGGCAAGACCCGCATCGTGCCGGTGCTGGACGCCGTGCGCGAGGCGATCGACGGCTATGTCGCCACCCTGCCCTTCGCCCTGTCCCCCGACGAGCCGCTGTTTCGCGCCAAGCGCGGCGGCGCCCTGTCGCCGCGCCACGTTCAGGCCTGCGTCCAGAGTCTGCGCGGCCGCCTGGGGTTGTCGGACCGGGTGACGCCGCACGCCCTGCGCCACGCCTTCGCCACCCACCTGCTGGGGGCCGGGGCGGACCTGCGCGCGATTCAGGACCTGCTGGGACACGCGTCCTTGTCGACGACCCAGCGCTATACCGAGGTCGACGCTGCGGGACTTATGGCCGCCTATACCAGCGCCCATCCCCATAGTGGGTAGGCAACTGAGGCATCTTGTCGCGACATCATCAACGCGGTCCGAGAATTAACCGCGTTTTTACTGCATCCGCGCCTTTGTAAACCTAACACCCGACGCCCGCTCTATTGATGCGGGTGCGCCGGAAATGGGGCTCGTAATGAAATTCGACGATCTGAAGATTTCGACCAAGGTGGCCTTGCCGGCCGTTATCCTTACGGTGGTGGCCCTGGCCATCGTCGGCCTGGGCGCCTGGCAGGCCGAACAAGCCGCAGCGGCCACCAAGGTCCTCGTCGAACAGCGCGCGCCGGCCGAGCTCGAAGCCTCGCGCTTCAATCGGCGGATCATGACGATCGGCTATGCGGCCTATCGCACGGTCGCCAACGCCGGATCCTCGCCCGAAGCGGCCGGTGCCAGCGCCGATCTGGATGCGGCCTACACGGAAAGCAAAGCGCGCCTCGCCGCCGTCAAGAAGGCCGACCCCAGCGCCGCCAAGACATTGGCTGACTTCAGCACCCGTCTGGAGAAGATCTATTCCAGCGCCCGCCAGGGCGCCGACCTGGCCCTGATGGACGCCGACGAAGCCGCGATCATGGTCATGGCCGTGATCGACCCGGACATCGCCAGCCTCAACAAGGATGTCAGCACGTTCACCAACTCCCATTCCGACGCCACCAAGGTCATGGTCGAGAAGGCTGACAAGCAGGCCGCCTCCGGTACGATCTTCAGCATTCTGTTCGGCCTGATCAGCGCCGGCGCCGCCCTGGCCTTCGCCATCTGGATCGGTCGCTCGAAGATCTCCGCCCCGCTCACCAACCTTTCCAAGACCATGGAAACCCTCGCCCAGGGTTCCGTGGAGGTCGAGGTCATCGGCGCCCTGCGCAAGGACGAGGTCGGCGCCATGGCCCGCTCGGTCCAGGTGTTCAAGGACAACGCTCTGGCCCTGCGCACCGCCGAGGCCAATCAGCAGCGCCTGAGCGCCGAGACCGAGTCCGAGCGCCGTCGCAACCAGGAAGCCGCCGAAGCCGCCGCCCGCGAGCAGGCCGCCGTGATGGAAAACCTGGCGACGGGCCTGACCCGTCTGGCCGAAGGCGACCTGACCTATCGCCTCGATCAGGACTTCCCGGAGGCCTACAAGCGCCTGCAGAGCGACTTCAACGGCTCGATCGCCCAGCTGGAAGAGGCGATGCGCACCATCGTCACCAGCGCCAGCAGCATCGGCTCCGGCGCCGACGAGATCGCCTCGGCCTCCGACGACCTGTCGCGCCGCAGCGAGCAGCAGGCCGCCAGCCTGGAAGAAACCGCCGCCGCCCTCGACGAGATCACCGCCACGGTGAAGCGCTCGTCGGCCGGCGCCGTCGAGGCCTCCAAGGTGGTGGGCTCGACCCGCGGCGACGCCGAACGCTCCAGCGTGGTGGTGCGCAGCGCCATCGACGCCATGAACCAGATCGAGAAGTCCTCGCAGTCGATCAGCCAGATCATCGGCGTGATTGACGAGATCGCCTTCCAGACCAACCTGCTGGCCCTGAACGCCGGCGTCGAAGCCGCCCGGGCCGGCGATGCGGGCCGCGGCTTCGCCGTCGTCGCCCAGGAAGTGCGGGCCCTGGCCCAGCGCTCGGCCGACGCCGCCAAGGAGATCAAGACCCTGATCTCGACCTCGACCCAGCAAGTGGGTCAGGGCGTGTCGATGGTCGGCCAGACCGGCGAGGCCCTGCAGGCCATCGTCGCCAAGGTCAGCGAGATCGACGCCCTGGTCAGCGAGATCGCCGCCGGCGGCGCCGAACAGGCGACCGGCCTCAACGAGGTCAACGCCGCCGTCAACCAGATGGACCAGACCGTTCAGCAGAACGCCGCCATGGTCGAGCAGTCGACCGCCGCCAGCCACTCGCTGAAGGGCGAGGCCGGCAATCTGATGCAGATGATCTCGCGCTTCCGGGTCGGCGGCGACAATGCGGCCGCCGCCCGCGCCCCGGCCCGCCGCGCGGCCACGCCCACCCAGGTTTCACGGCCCGCCCCGGCGCCCGCCAGCGCCGCCAGCCGTCCCGGCGCCAATCCGGTTCGCGCTGCCCAGGCCAAGGTCGCCGCCTTTGCGGGCGGTGGATCGGCCAAGCCGACCGGCGAGGACTGGGAAGAGTTCTGAGTTTCAGTAGGCGTAGCGTAAAGGCGCCCCCGTCCCCTCTGGGGCGCCCCTCCCTGAAAAACTCGAGCCCCGCCGGGAGACTGGCGGGGCTTTTTTCATGGGGTATGGACTCCATCCCACCACACGCCGTCATTCCCGCCCTTGTGGCGGGAACCCCTCGCGCCGCCGCAGGTGCGGGAGAGGCGAGGTGCGCGCGCACTTCGCTGGCGTCTCACATGTCGGCTGAAACAGGGGTTCCCGCCACAAGGGCGGGAATGACGGTGGGATTTACGAGGCGCACATCCCCAAAAAGAATAGCGGGGCTCCGCCTCCGGAACCCCGCCATCATCCGTCTGAGTGATCGGAAAAGCTGCCTAGGCCTGCATCGTCCAGCCTTCGACGGCCATGGCCGCCTGGCGCAGGGCTTCGGAGCGGGTCGGGTGCGGGTGGCAGGTGCGGGCCACGTCTTCCGACGCGCCGCCGAATTCCATCGCCACGCAGTATTCGCCGATCATGTCGCCGACATTGGGGCCCACCATGTGGACGCCCAGGATGCGGTCGGTCTTGGCGTCGGCCAGCACCTTCACCTGGCCTTCGCCCTCGTGATTGATCTTGGCGCGGCTGTTGGCGGTGAACGGGAACTTGCCGACCTTGTAGGCGACGCCCGCGGCCTTCAGCTCTTCCTCGGTCTTGCCCACCGTGGCCACTTCCGGGCTGGTATAGATGACGCCCGGGATCAGGTCATAGTTCACGTGACCCGCCTTGCCGGCGATCAGCTCCATGCAGGCCACGCCCTCGTCCTCGGCCTTGTGGGCCAGCATCGGACCCGAGGTCACGTCGCCGACCACCCACACGCCCGGGGCGCTGGTCTTGAAGTGGTCATTGGCGATCATGCCGCGCTTGTCGGGCGTGACGCCGACCGTGTCGAGGCCCAGGCCTTCCGTGAACGGACGACGGCCGATGGCCACCAGCACATAGTCGGCCGAGATCGTCTGGGCTTCGCCGCCGGCGACCGGTTCGAAGGTCAGGTCCACGCTCTTGGCCGAGGCCTTGGCGCCGGTGACCTTGGCCCCCAGCTGGAACTTGAAGCCCTGCTTGGTCAGGCTGCGCTGGAACACCTTGGCGGTCTCCTCGTCCATGCCCGGGACGATGCGGTCCAGATATTCGACCACGGTGACTTCGGCGCCCAGACGACGCCAGACCGAGCCCAGCTCCAGGCCGATGACACCGGCGCCGATGACGACCAGGCTCTTGGGCACTTCCGGCAGTGACAGGGCGCCGGTGGAGTCGACGATGCGCTTGTTGTCGACGGTGACGCCCGGCAGCGGGGTGGGCTCCGAGCCCGTGGCGATGACGATGTTCTTGGTCTCGAGGGTGGTTTCCGAACCGTCCTCGGCCTTGACGATGACCTTCCCGGCGCCGGCGATGCGGCCCCAGCCCTTGATGTAGTCGACCTTGTTCTTCTTCATCAGGAACTCGACGCCCTTGGTCAGGGCTTCGACGCTGTCGGCCTTCTGCTTCATCATCTGGGGCAGGTTCAGCTTCGGCTTGACCTCGATGCCCAGGGTGGCGAACTCAGCGCCGGTCGCGGCGGCGTACAGTTCCGAGGCGTGCAGCAGGGCCTTGGACGGCATGCAGCCGACGTTCAGGCAGGTGCCGCCCAGCTTGCCGCGACCTTCGATGATGGCGACCTTGAGGCCCAGCTGCCCGGCGCGGATCGCGCCATTATAGCCGCCGGGACCACCCCCGATGATGACGACGTCGTACTGAGCCATGGATCTTCGCCTTCAGGACGCGCCGGAAGCGGCGCCGGACTAATATGGGGCCTCGCCGGCCGCTTTGTCAGACCAATTGAGGCGTCCGTTCCTTAGAGCGCGAAAGGTTAAAACGAAACCCGCTTTCGACGCTCCGGGCCTTGAACATCCAGGAAATCCGGCGCCCAGGCCCCCTTCCGTCCGCGCGCGACGCACCCTAGCGTTCGGCGCTCGGCTCCGGAGCCCGTCATGTTCAGATTCGCCGCCCTCGCCCTGACCCTGCTCACCGCCGCGCCTGCGTTCGCCCAGACCGGCCCGTCAGACCAGAGCCGCCCCATCATCATCGGCCAGTCCCTCACGCTGGACTCGGCGATCCTGAACGACACCCGGCGGATCAATGTGCATCTCCCGGCCAGCTACGCCGCCCATCCGGACCGCCTCTACCCCGTGCTCTACCTTCTGGATGGCGGCGAGCAGGAAGACTTCCCGCACATCGTGGGCCTGGCCCAGCTGGGCGAGCTGTCCTGGACCTGGCGCGAGATGATCGTGGTCGGGATCGAGGGCAAGGACCGCAAGCATGACCTGACCCACCCCACCTCGGTGGCCAAGGAGCGCACTGACTTCCCGACCAGCGGCGGCTCGGCGGCCTATCGCCGGTTCCTGGGCGAGGAGCTCAAGCCCTGGATCGCGGCCCGCTATCGCACCAGCGGCGAAAGCGCCCTGATCGGCGAATCCCTGGCCGGGCTGTTCGTGGTGGAGACCTTCCTCAGGCAGCCGGCGCTGTTTGACGCCTATATCGCCGCCAGCCCCAGCCTGTGGTGGGACGATCAGAGCCTGGCGCGCGGCGCGGCCGCCGCCCTGGCGCGATGGCCGGCGGGAGAACGCAAGCTCTACCTGACCATCGGCGACGAGGGCTCCACCATGCAGGCAGGCGTCGACAGGCTGGTGACGGCGCTGAAGGTCGCACAGCCGAGCGGGCTGACCTGGACCTATGACCCGATGCCCCAGGAGCATCACAGCACGATCTATCACCCGGCCGCGCTGGAAGCGTTCCGGACGGTGTGGCCGGGGCCGCGCAAGGACCAATAGCGTCTCGCAGCGGCTTCGAAGGACTGGTCATCGCGCGACTGTTTGCGGGATGACGGAGATCGTGATGGGTAGCTGGGATCCGCCACTTCGAGGGTCGTCGGTGGGTGGTTTCAGGGCCGAGCTCTTTCCCCCGCTCTCCCCGGCGAAGGCCGGGGCCCAGATCGAACCCCGAGAGCTCACTACGCTTGGCTAGGCGGGAAGGCGCATCATCCCCAGAGGCTCAGGCTGAATCTGGGCCCCGGCCTTCGCCGGGGAGAGCGGATGAAAAACGGGCCCGGCGTGGACTTTCTCAGCGTCCGCCCTGGCTCGAAAGCGGACATATCTCACTCACCAATCGCAGGCGACGCCGTGGTTATCGGCTCAAGGATGACCGCGTCGCCCTCGCGGCGAATGGCGACCTCCAGCCCTTCGAAGCGGCAGCCTTCTGGAAGGCACAGGGCCTGACTTCTGCCGTGAATGAACAGCTTGGCGTAGACGGGCTCGGGAACCGGGTCGGTCATGGTGATGATCCGTGGCTGTCGGTCGAGCATACACCCGTCGCCACAACGAAAAAGGGGCCGCTTTCGCGGCCCCTTCAACGTTCGACGGTGCGTCGAGACTACAGTTCCAGCAGCATGCGCTGCGGATCTTCCAGGGCTTCCTTGACCTTCACGAGGAAGGTCACGGCGCCCTGGCCGTCGACCACGCGGTGGTCGTAGCTGAGGGCCAGGTACATCATCGGCCGGATCTCGATCTTGCCGTTGATGACCATGGCGCGTTCCTTGATCGCGTGCATGCCGAGGATCCCCGACTGCGGCGCGTTGAGGATCGGGGTCGACATCAGCGAGCCATAGATGCCGCCGTTGGTGATCGTGAAGGTGCCGCCCTGCATGTCGTCGATCGACAGCTGACCGTCGCGGGCCTTCTTGCCCAGGGCGCCGATGGCCTTTTCGATCTCGGCCAGGCCCAGGGTGTCGGCGTCACGAACGACCGGGACCACCAGGCCCTTTTCGGTGCCGACGGCGACGCCGATGTCATAGTGGTTCTTGTAGACGATGTCCGTACCGTCGATCTCGGCATTGACGTCCGGCACGGCCTTCAGGGCGGCCACGACCGCCTTGGTGAAGAACGACATGAAGCCCAGCTTCACGCCGTGCTTCTTCTCGAAGATGTCCTTGTACTGGCCGCGCAGGGCCATCACCGCGCTCATGTCGACCTCGTTGAAGGTCGTCAGCATGGCGGCGCTGTTCTGGGCTTCCTTCAGGCGACGGGCGATCGTCTGACGCAGGCGCGTCATCTTCACGCGCTCTTCGCGCTCATGGATCGGACGCGGGGCCGAAGGCGCGGCGGCCGGAGCCGGGGCGTTGGCGCGGGCTTCGAGGGCGGCCAGGGCGTCGCCCTTGGTCACCCGGCCGTCCTTGCCGGTGCCGGCGACGGTCGACAGGTCGAGATTGTTCTCGGCGGCGACGCGGGCCGGGGCCGGGCTGACCGGCGCGGCGGTGGCGGGCGCCGGCGCCGCAGCGGCGGCCGGAGCGGGCGCGGCGGCGGGCGCCGGAGCGGCCTTGGGGGCGGCGGCGGGCGCCGCCGCTGCCGGGGCGGCCGAGGCGCCGGCGCCGGCGGTCACCACGCCCAGGACGGTGCCAGGAACCACGGTCGCGCCCTCTTCGGCGCCGATCGCGGTCAGCACGCCGTCAGCGGGCGAGGCCACTTCGAGGCTGACCTTGTCGGTCTCGAGCTCGATGAGGATCTCGTCCTTCTTCACCGCCTCGCCAACCTTCTTGGTCCAGCGCGCCACCGTCGCTTCGGTGACGGATTCGCCGAGGGCGGGGGTCATGATGTCGGCCATGGGGGTTCCGATGTCTCTCGTTTTTGCCGGTCGGTGTCGTGTCGGACCCGGGTCCGATCAAGTAGGGATTAGGCGAAGGTCTCGTCGAGGAAGGCTTGCAACTCTCGCAGGTGGCGGCTCATCAGACCCGCCGCCGTCGAGGCGCTGGCCGGACGACCAATATAGCGCGCACGCTTGGCCTTGATGTCCAGCTTGTCCAGCGTCAGCTCCAACCAGGGATCAACGAACGTCCAGCCGCCCATGTTCCGAGGTTCTTCCTGAACCCAGACCACTTCGGCGTTCTTGAAGCGGGTCAGCACGCCCATCAGCGACTTCAGCGGCCACGGATAGAACTGCTCCAGACGCAGCAGATAGACATCGTTGCGGCCGCTCTTGGCGCGGACGTCGACGAGGTCAAAATAGACCTTGCCCGAGCAGATCACGACGCGCTTGATCTCGGCGTCGGGCTTCAGGGTGACGCCACCGACGTCGCAACCGGCTTCCGCGCCGTCGATCATCACGCGGTGGAAGCTGGAGCCCTCGGACAGGTCGGCCATGTTGGAGACGGCGCGCTTGTGGCGCAGCAGGCTCTTGGGGGTCATGACGATCAGAGGCTTGCGGAACTCGCGGTGCATCTGGCGGCGCAGGACGTGGAAATAGTTGGCCGGGGTGGTGCAGTTGACCACCTGCATGTTGTCTTCGGCGCACGACTGCAGGAAGCGCTCCAGACGGGCCGAGCTGTGCTCGGGGCCCTGGCCTTCGTAGCCGTGCGGCAGCAGCATGACGAGACCGCTCATCCGCAGCCACTTGCGCTCGCCCGAGCTGATGAACTGGTCGATGACCACCTGGGCGCCGTTCACGAAGTCGCCGAACTGGCCTTCCCACAGGGTCAGGGTGTTGGGATCGGCCAGCGAGAAGCCGTATTCGAAGCCCAGCACCGCCTCTTCGGACAGGGCCGAGTCGATGACTTCGTAGTGGGCCTGGCTGGGACCGATGTTGTTGAGCGGCGTGTAGTGCTCTTCGGTCGTCTGGTCGATGACGTCCGAATGGCGCTGGGTGAAGGTGCCGCGCACGCTGTCCTGGCCCGACAGGCGCACCGGGAAACCTTCGTCGAGCAGGGTGGCGAAGGCCAGGTGTTCGGCGGTGCCCCAGTCCAGGCCCTCGCCCTTCTCGATCGCTTCGCGGCGGTTCTCGATCACGCGCTTGACGGTCTTGTGGGCGTCGATCCGCTCGGGGATGGTCGTGATCTGGCGACCGATTTCCAGCAGGCGGGTGGCGGGGAAGGCGGTCGAGCCGCGACGCTCTTCGTCGGCGGGGCTGGCCAGGCCGGCCCACTTGCCGTCCAGCCAGTCGGCCTTGTTGGCCTTGTAGGTCTTGCCGGCGTCGAATTCCTTGTCGAGGAAGGTCTCGAACTCGGTCACCCAGCCGTCGACGTCACCCTGGGTGATCACGCCCTCGGCGATCAGGCGGCTCGCATAGAGCTCGCGGGTCGAGGAATGACCCTTGATCTTGGCGTACATCAAGGGCGAGGTCATCGTCGGGTCGTCACCTTCGTTGTGACCGAACCGGCGGTAGCAGAACATGTCGACCACGACGTCCTTGCCGAACATCTGGCGATATTCGGTGGCGACCTTGGCCGCGAAGACCACGGCTTCGGGATCGTCGCCGTTGACGTGGAAGATCGGGGCCTCGACCATCAGCGCCACATCCGAAGGATAGGGCGAGCTGCGCGAATAGCGCGGGCTGGTGGTGAAGCCGATCTGGTTGTTGACGATGAAGTGGATGGTGCCGCCCGTGCGATAGCCCTTCAGGCCCGACAGGGTGAAGCACTCGGCCACCACGCCCTGGCCGGCAAAGGCGGCGTCGCCGTGCAGCAGCAGCGGCAGCACGTGGCTGCGGCCGGCGTCGGGCTGTTCGCGCAGGGTGAAGGCCTGCTTGGCGCGGGCCTTGCCGATCACGACGGGATTGACGATTTCCAGGTGCGACGGGTTGGCCGTCAGCGACAGGTGGACCTTGTTGTCGTCGAACTCACGGTCCGACGAGGCGCCCATGTGATACTTGACGTCGCCCGAACCCTCGACGTCCGAGGGCAGGCTGGAGCCGCCCTGGAATTCGTGGAAGATCACGTGATAGGGCTTGCCCATCACGGCGGCCAGAACGTTGAGGCGGCCGCGGTGCGGCATGCCCAGGACGATGTCCTTCACGCCCAGGGCGCCGCCGCGCTTGATGATCTGCTCCATGGCCGGGACCATGGCCTCGCCGCCGTCGATGCCGAACCGCTTGGTGCCGGGGAAGCGCTTGTGCAGGAAGCGTTCGAAACCCTCGGTCTCGATCAGCTTCTTGAGGATGGCGACCTTGCCCTCTTTCGAGAACACGATTTCCTTGTCGCGGCCCTCGATGCGCTCCTGCAGCCAGGCCTTTTCGTGCGGCTCGGAGATGTGCATGTACTGCACGCCGACATTGCCGGCATAGGTGCGGCGCAGGATCGACAGGATCTCGCGGATCGTCGAGGTCTCCATGCCCAGCACGAAGTCCAGGAAGATCGAGCGATCATAGTCGGCTTCCGAAAAGCCGTAGGTGGCCGGATCGAGCTCGGGCGCCGAAGGCGGGGGCTCGAGACCCAGCGGGTCGAGATTGGCGGCCAGGTGACCGCGCATCCGGTAGGCCCGGATCATCATGATGGCGCGCAGGCTGTCCAGGGTGGCGGCGCGAACCGCTTCGGACGAGGAGTCCGGCGCCTTGCCCTGGATGGCCTTGGCCATCTTGGCTTCAACGGCCGGGGCCACGGTGGGCCACTGGCCGTCGAGGGCCGAAAGCCAGTCGGGACGGGCGGTCGGAACGGCGCGCGGGGTCCAGGCCGGATCCTTGGCGGCCCGCTGAACCTGGTCGGCCTGTTCCTTCAGGGTGGAGAAGAAGGCGTTCCACGAGGGCTCGACCGACCCGGGGTCGGACGCCCACTGGGCGTACAGGTCTTCCACAAACGCCGCATTGGCGCCGTAGAGAAATGAGGTCTCGGCCAAGACCTGATTGATGATGCCTGCGTCGTCCGCCATCGTGCTCGCCTTAGAGCCTGTCCTTTTCTCCGAAAAGGAAACACAGGCTCGCCTCTAACCATCAGAGCGTGGCAGTCGCGTGGACCAGGGTCCGCTTTCGGCCGTCACACTGTCGATCCATTACAGGACCGATAACCCAGGCCCGTAAATATAGTGTCTCAATCAGCGGGCGCCCGCGCGATCCGCGGGGCCCAGGTGATTTTTTTCGGATCGTCGACTGGCGGCCGCAAAAAAACCTGAGCCCCGCGAGGGCGGGAGTCCGGTAGATATCAGCCCTTGAGGACCTCAAGCAGGGTTTCGCCCAGCTTGGCCGGCGACGGCGAGACGCGGATGCCCGCGGCTTCCATCGCCGCGATCTTGTCTTCCGCGCCGCCCTTGCCGCCCGAAATGATCGCGCCGGCGTGGCCCATGTGACGGCCGGGAGGGGCCGTGCGACCGGCGATGAAGCCGACCATGGGCTTCTTGCGGCCGCGCTTGGCTTCGTCGGCCAGGAACTGGGCGGCTTCTTCTTCGGCCGAGCCGCCGATTTCGCCGATCATGACGATCGACTTGGTGGCTTCGTCGGCCAGGAAGAGTTCGAGGATGTCGATGAACTCGGTGCCCTTGACCGGGTCGCCGCCGATGCCGACGGCCGTGGTCTGACCCAGCCCGGCATTGGTGGTCTGGAACACGGCTTCATAGGTCAGGGTGCCCGAACGCGACACGACGCCGACCGAGCCTTCCGAGAAGATGCCGCCCGGCATGATGCCGATCTTGCACTGGTTGGGCGTCAGGACGCCCGGGCAGTTGGGGCCGATCAGGCGCGACTTGGAGCCTTGCAGCGCCTTCTTGACCTTGACCATGTCCAGCACCGGAATGCCTTCGGTGATGCAGATGATCAGGCCGATCTGGGCGTCGATGGCCTCCAGGATCGAGTCGGCCGCGAAGGGGGGCGGCACGTAGATCACCGAGGCGTCGGCGCCGGTGGCTTCCTTGGCTTCGCCGACGGTGTCGAACACCGGCAGGCCGATATGGGTTTGACCGCCCTTACCGGGGGTGACGCCGCCGACCATCTTGGTGCCGTAGGCGATGGCCTGTTCGGAGTGGAAGGTGCCCTGGGCGCCGGTGATGCCCTGGCAGATGACCTTGGTTTGTGAACCGATGAGGATCGACATTTAGCGGGCGCCCTTCACAGCGGCGACGATCTTTTCGGCGCCGTCCGACAGGTCGTTGGCGGCGATGACGTTCAGGCCGCTTTCCGAGATGATTTTCTTGCCGAGTTCGACGTTGGTGCCTTCCAGGCGCACCACCAGCGGAACCTGCAGGCCGACTTCCTTCACGGCGGCGATGACGCCTTCCGCGATGATGTCGCAGCGCATGATGCCGCCGAAGATGTTGACCAGGATGCCCTTCACGGCGGGGTCAGCGGTGATGATCTTGAAGGCCGCGGTGACCTTCTCCTTGTTGGCGCCGCCGCCGACATCCAGGAAGTTGGCCGGCTCGGCGCCGTACAGCTTGATGATGTCCATGGTGGCCATGGCCAGGCCGGCGCCGTTGACCATGCAGCCGATCTCGCCGTCGAGGGCGATATAGGCCAGGTCATACTTGGAGGCTTCGATTTCCTTGGGGTCTTCTTCGCTCTCGTCGCGCAGGGCCTTGATGTCCGGGTGACGGAACAGGCTGTTGCCGTCGAACGACAGCTTGGCGTCCAGAACCTTCAGGTGATCATCCGCCGTCACGATCAGCGGGTTGATCTCCAGCATGGCCATGTCCTTGGCCAGGAACGCCGTATAGAGCTGCGTCAGCAGCACGGCGGCTTCCTTGGCCAGGCCGCCGGTCAGGCCAAGGGCCTTGGCCAGCGCGCGCTGGTGGGTCGGCCACACGCCGGTGGCGGGGTCGATCGAGAACGAGTGGATCTTTTCCGGCGTGGCGTGGGCCACGTCTTCGATGTCCATGCCGCCTTCGGTGGAGGCGACCACCGAAACCATCGAGGTTTCGCGGTCGACCAGCAGCGACAGGTAGAATTCCTTGGCGATCGCCGCGCCTTCTTCGATGTAGAGGCGGTTGACCTGCTTGCCCTTGGGGCCGGTCTGGTGGGTCACCAGCACGCGGCCGAGCATTTCGGCGGCGTTGGTCTTGACCTCTTCGGCCGACTTGACGACGCGGACGCCGCCCTTGGCGTCGGGGCCGAGGCCCTCGAACTTGCCCTTGCCACGGCCACCGGCGTGGATCTGGCTTTTCACCACGAAGACCGGCGTGCCCAGCTTTTCAGCGGCGGCGAAGGCTTCTTCGGGGGTGAAGGCGGCAAAGCCGCGCGGAACAGGTGCGCCGAACTCGGCGAGTACGGCTTTGGCTTGGTGTTCGTGGATGTTCATGAGTGCCCAGTCTCGACGACGGCTTTTCTGAAATGTGGCCGGGTTATAGGAGCGTGATTTCTCAGGCGCAACAGCGCTTGGCCGATAAGGTGACGCCTTGCGTCGTTCTTTTGTCCGAAAGGACAGAGCCGCCCGTCTGCGCGGCGCCCCGGGCACGGCAATCCCTGAACCCAGGGAATTGTTACCGGTCACATATCCAATGGGGCGCCGGCTATCGGGACAGTTTCCCTTGATCCTTGAAGAAGATGAGGATCAGGGCGGCCACGGCGGCGCCGTTGCGGTCCGCCGAGGGCGCCGCCGGCAGATAGGCCGTGGGACCAAGACCGACCAGCTCCACCCCACCGACGTCCTCGCCATCGCGGCTGATCAGGTAGCCGAGCGGCGTTCCGCCGCCGATGGGCATGCCGCCGACCTGCTTGGTCTCGACACGGTAGGTGCGGCCGCCGAACCGCAGTTCGCCGGCGCGCTGGGGCTGCTGCAGCCGCGCCAGCAGCGTACCCTTGGACTGGGCGAGGGCGAAGGCCGCATCGCCGCCCGCCCCCGGGCCGTCCACCGTGCAGACATAGGACAGCTTGTCGCGATCGAAGGTGATCCAGCCCAGGCCCAGGCGGCTCTGGCCGCCGCCGCACAGGATGGTCAGCGGCCCCAGGCCGGGCGCGGTGATATGGATCTCAGCGCTGGCCTTGTTGCCCTCGAAGATCCCCGTGACCGAGCTGCTGGACGCCTTGACGGTCGACCAACCCTGATACTCGCCGAGCACGAAGCCGGGCTTGAACAGGCTCTCGCCCTTCTTGCCCTTCAGCTTGACCTTCTCGGTGCGCTCGGTGATCGGCGCCGCGGCCTGGACCGGAAGGGCCAGGGCCAAGCCCAAGGCGAGCGAAAGACCTATGGCGGCGAATTTCATGGCGAGTCCCCTACGACGATGTCGCGGTCGAGCTTGGCAGATATCGGCGTTACCTCAAACCCGCGCGGGCGCCTAGTCGACCCAGTCGGTCTTCAGCCGGCGCGAGGCGACGATCAGCAGGGCGGCGCTCAGGACATAGAAGCTCAGACCGAAATAGAGCGCGTGTCGCATCGACTCCGCGCCGTAGCGCGGGGCCAGCAGGTCGGAGACATAGCCGAAGAACCACAGGCCCACGGCCAGGCCCAGCAGGTTGTTGATCAGCAGGAACAGGGCCGAGGTCGTGGTCCGCATCGCGGCCGGGGCCAGATGCTGGACGGCGGCGACCACCGGGCCCAGCCAGGCCAGGTTCAGGCCTGTGGGGATCAGGAACAGCAGGAAGGCCAGAACCATGGACTGCACGTTCATGGCCAGCAGGAAGCACGGCAGGGCCACCAGGAAACAGATGGCCGGGGCCAGGGCGTAGGCGGCCTTGTTCTTGGCGCCGAACCTGTCGGCCAGCACACCGCCCAGCCAGATGCCCGCCACGCCGCCGAACAGCGACAGGGCGCTGTAGAACAGGGCCCGCTCGGTCAGGCTGAGGCCAAAGCTGCGCTGGAAGAAGGTCGGCAGCCAGAAGGCCACGCCATAGCCGCAGATCGACGAGCAGGCCGCGCCGAACGACAACAGCCAGAAGCTGGGCTTGGGCAGGATGGTGGCCAGCACCTTCCCGAAGGCGGGGGCTTTAGGCGCCACCAGCGGGGCCGCCTCGCCTGAGGCGAGGGTCTGGGGTTCGCGATCCATGCCGCCGCGGGCCGGGTCCTTGACCACCCACTTGAAGATCGGGGCCAGCAGCAGGCCGGCGGCGCCGACGATGATGAAGGCGTAGCGCCAGTTGACGTAGGCGGCGATCAGCCCGCCGAACAGCACGCCCAGGGCGGTGCCCAGCGGGATACCGAACGAATAGACCGCCAGGGCCCTCGCCCGCTGCGACTTGGGGAAATAGTCGCTGATCAGCGAATAGGCCGGGGCCACGCCGCCGGCCTCGCCGACGCCCACGCCCATCCGCGACAGGAACAGGCTCCAGAACCCGCCGGCGAAACCGCAGGCCACGGTGAAGCCGCTCCACAGGGTCAGGGCCACGGTCATGATCCAGGTGCGGCTGACCCGGTCGGCCAGCCAGGCGATCGGCACGCCCAGGGTGGTGTAGAGCGCGGCGAAGGCCACGCCGCCCATCAGCCCCAACTGGGTGTCGGTCAGATGCAGCTCGGCCTTGATCGACCCGGCCAGGATGCCGAGGATCTGCCGGTCGAGGAAATTGAAGGTGTAGGCGAGGATCAGCATCGCCAGCACGACATAGCGGTAGCGCGACCCTGGTTGCTCGATCTGGTCCTGGCCCATGGTCGCCCCCGTCACTGTTTACGCGTCAGACAAAGAAATGGCGGCGGCCTTTTGCAGAAAGCCGCCGCCAGTTTCACCTAGATCAGAAAGCGACTTCCAGGCTGGCCGACACCGTGCGCGGTGGGCCGTAGAAGCCGATGACCGAGTTATTATAGGTCGCGACGCCAAAATTATAGCCGCCGGTGCGATAACGTTCGTCGGTCAGGTTCTTGCCGGTCAGGGCCAGCTTGTAGTGGCCGGTCGGCGCCGTCCAGATCGCGGTCAGGTCGACCAGGGTGAAAGCCTTCTGATCCAGCAGGGGCAGGGGCTGTTCGAACTGCTGGTAGCTGTCGCGATAGCTGATCATCGGGGTGATCGACAGGTCGCCGCCGGCCAGTTGGCCCGTCCAGGTCAGGCTGACATTGCCCGTCCATTCCGGGGTGTTCTGGAAGCCGTACAGATCGGCCACGTTGATCACCTGACCGCCGGCCGGGATCACCGTCGACGGGTTCAGCGGGTTGGGCGCGCCGGCCGGGACGAAGCGGTTGAAGGTGTCGTACTCGGCATGGATGTAGCCCAGGGCGACACTGGCCGACAGGCTTTGGCTGATCTTGGTCTTGGCCTCGAACTCGACGCCGTACAGGGTGGAGGCGCCGGCGTTGTCGATCGAGCTGGCGATGCCGGTGGGCACCACCACCTGGGTCGAGACCTGCTGGTTCTTGTACTTCGACAGGAAGGCGGCCGAGGCGAACGAGACGCGGCGGTCGAACAGATAGCCCTTCAGGCCGGTCTCATAGGCGTCGACCGTTTCCGGGTCATAGCCGTCCACCGTCTGCGGGGTGAGCACGGCGTCGCCGCGCATGTCCCAGCCGCCCGACTTGAAGCCCTTGGAATAGGAGACATAGGTCGTCAGGTCGTCGTTCAGCTCATACGAGGCCGAAAGACGCGGGGTGAATTGCGAGAAGGTGGTCTGGGCGCTGTAATTGGTGCGGGTCGCGAAGATCGGACGCGAGGTCCCGCCCTGATAGGGCGTGGGCGTGGCGCCCAGATAGAACAGGCGGAAGGTGTTGCTGCGCTTGTGATCGCGCGTGGCGCGGGCGCCCAGCGAGACCTTGAAACGCTCGGTCAGGTTAGCGCTGAAGTCGAAGAAGGCCGCGAAGCTCTGGGTGCTGACCTTGCCGCCGTCGGCGATGGCCAGACCCAGATTGCCGGCAATGGTGTCGAACTCGCCCGAGGCCTGGCTGTTCATGTAGTACAGGCCAAACACGCCCTGGACGTTCTCGTCCGAATAGACCGCCTGCAGCTCCTGCGAGAACGAGCGGTCATCATAGGTGGCCGGCACGTCCAGGGTCGGCAGGGGCGTGCCGTCGAAGTCGATGACCGTGTCGGTGTGGCCCTTACGGCTGGCCGTGATCGACTTGAAGGTCAGGAACTCCGAAGCGTTCCACTGAGCGGTCAGCGACACGCCTTCGGTTTCCACCGAGTTGTCGTCGCCGAAACCGGCCTGGGTGTCGTACTCGTCCAGCACCTTGTAGCCGCCGACCAGGGCCGGCAGTTCACGGTGGCCGTGACGGGCGTTGGAATCGTCCTGCACCTTGTCATAGGCCAGGCGGAAGAACAGGGCGTCATTAGGCGCATATTCGGCGCTGAGCCGGATGGCCTGGACGTCCTTGTTATAGTGCTCGGCGCCGGTGGTCAGGTTCTTGCCGAAGCCGTCGCGCTTGTAGATCGCATAGGCGCCGCCCACCGACAGACCCGTGCCGCCGACCGGGGTCTGGCCCGAGACCAGCAGGTCGGTCTGGTTGTAGCTGCCATAGGTCCCGCGGATCTTGCCGTGGGCCTCGTCGCCCAGACGCTTGGTCACATATTTGATCGCGCCGCCGATGGTGTTGCGGCCATACAGCGTGCCTTGCGGGCCGCGCAGCACTTCGATGCGCTCCACGTCGAACACGTCCAGCACCGCGCCCTGCGGGCGGTAGATATAGACGTCGTCGACATACAGGCCGACGCCGGGCTCATAGCCCCACAGGGGGTCCTGCTGGCCGATGCCGCGGATGTAGGAGATCAGGGTCGAGTTCGAACCGCGGGCGGTCTGAACCGTGATGTTGGGGGTGGTCTGCTGCAGGACGGTGATGTCCGAACCGCCCTGGCGGGCCAGGGTCTCGCCGCTATAGGCCGAGACGGCCACGGGCACGTCCTTGAGGTTTTCCTCGCGACGGCGGGCGGTGACGACCACCTCGTCGACCGACAGACCCGTATTGGCGACCGGCGCCTGCTCCTGAGCCGAAACGACCGTCGCGGCCGCGCTCCATGCCGCGCCAGCCAGCAGCGCAGCCTTCCACATCGATGTCATGGGGTTTCCCCTCCCTTTGCGTTCCGCCCTGTCCGAACCGGGTCCTTGTGGCGGACACGTGCTCGGGGTTCGCGAATTCATCGAACCGCGAATAGGGTCACTGTCACTCAGGTCAAAGAAACGCGCCAGCCTTTTTTCATCATGTGATGAAATCGTACCGTGCTGTGTCTTTCAGGTCTTTGAGGCAGGCCCGCCCCCGCCGCAGTAACCCGTCAAATTGGAATCGCCTTCCTGGGCCTTGTGCCCAGGACCCATGCGGACGGCAGGCTCTGAATTCCTGAGACTCGTTGAAGCTGAACAGCCCAGAACGCAAACTTGGCTCAGCAGCTTCCCAACCCTGGGTCCTGGGCACAAGGCCCAGGAAGGCGGACCTTAAAGGATCGGGTTGGGTTCCGAACGCCTCTGCACAGTCCTGCGCCAGAGAGCCCTTAGGCCTTGCCGGCCCGCGCGATCACCGCCTCGAAGCCCGCCGCGCAATAGGCGAACAGCCGGGCCCGCACCGCCTCCAGATCGCTGGAATGGCACTCGCCCTCCGACAGCGAGTCGATGCGGCCGGTCTCCGACAGGGCCAGCATCATCGAGCCGGTCAGGAACTGGTAGCACCAGTAGAGGTCGCGATATTCCGCCTCCGGCCGAACCGACTTGAGGGTCTCGACCAGCCGGTGGACGACCGGATCGAAGAACCGGGTCATCGTCTCGCCGCCCCAGGCCGGGGTGTTGTTGACCTGGGCGACCAGCACGAAATAGCTCTTCCAGCCCAGCCCGCCGTCCTGGGAAATCCGCAACAGCGGATCGATGAAGGCCTCGATCACGCCCTCGACGGTCATCGCCCCGGCATGGGTCTGGACATACAGGTCCATCGAGGCTTCGCGCACCTGGTTGAGGATCTCGGCCCGGCGCAGGAACACGGCGTCGAACAGCTCGCGCTTGGCCCCGAAATAATAGTGGATCAGCGCCGTATCGACCCCGGCCTCGGTCGCCACCTGGCGGGTGGTGACGCCATAGAAGCCGTGGCGCGCGAACAGGCCCTCGGCGGCGTCGAGGATGGTTTCCTTCAGGTCCAGACCCTTGGCCTTGGACGGTCGACCCCGCCCGCCGCTTCGAGCCAGAGGGCGGGCCTGGGGCTTGGCTGCGGTCATCTGACTCTCTCGCCTGCCGTGTTTGCGCTGCCTTCGGATGAACGATCCGGGCGGGCGTGGCAAGGCGGATGAGGCGGGGGTGAGACGATAGCGGCGCCGGAAAGCCGACCTTTCGAACGGCCGAGAGGGGGTGGATCGGACTCCCTCTCCCATAGGGAGAGGGTTGGGGTGAGGGGTTACGGAGTCAGACGGAGTGCCGGCACGCCGTCAAACCTCGTAACCCCTCACCCTCCCACCGCTTCGCGGCGGGCCCCTCCCTCTCCCTCTGGGAGAGGGATCATCGCGCGCGTCCGACTTGGTCGAAAGCACGCCTTGGCTTCTCGCCCGAAAGCCGACGCCCTCGCGTCGCGCCAAGCCTTACATCTCTTGGAGGCTGCAACCTGTCGAGACCGGCGATCGTCTCGCCGTGAGATTTCGGGATGGCTCCCTCCGGCGCGGAGGCGGGGCGTTGCGCCCGGTGCAATACCGCCGTCATCCCGCGCTTTATGCGCGGGACCCATCTGTCCGCCGCAAGGGCGGCGCGGGGCGACACGCTGACGGGATAGCTGAACCCTGGGTCCCGCGCATAAAGCGCGGGATGACGGGCCTTGTTGAGCCGAGCACGGGGATAAACGCCCCTCTATCCCCGGCAATGGCGAGGCACAGCTCCGCGATTTCAACACCTTACAACTTTCTCGCGCGAACTTATCCTCGGCGTTCAAACCGCCTGCATACTCAATCTCACCTGACAGCACGGGAAGGGCGCACGTACGGCGACCGTTGCGACTGGCAGGGGTGGTCGAGCGGGTCGCGCCCGTCGGCCGTCGTCGAAGGCCCGGCGGGGTCTGGCTGAGCGTGGACACCCCTCGAGGACCGTCCCGCGTCGAGGCCAGGCCCAGACCGCCGGGAGCACCCTTCGCCGACGCCCGATGACGCGCAACAGGCATGGGCTGAAATCGCTCATGCGGTCCAGGGTGCGCCAACACCCTGCCCGTCGGGGGCCTAGCTACCGGAGCGGGTTAAAACCCCGCCAACCCGGCGATGCTCCCGAATAACGGCTACGCGGAGCGTCTGTCTTCGTCGAAACGGTATTCACTACCCAATCCTCCGGGCGAGGCCCGGACGCTCCGCAGCCCTTCCCATCCCTTCAGCGGGTTTCCGCGTGAGGCCGATGACACTTGCCCCTCACCCGAAAAACACCTGCCACATCAGCCGGCCGGGCAGGAAGGTGAACAGGCCGGCGATCACCAGACCGCCCACGAACATGCCGGTCATGGTCCGGCGATGCTGGCGAACATTGCGCCGCCGGATGGCGAAGATCCCCATCGGCAGGGCGATCAGGGTCCAGCCGCTGATCAGATGGATGAAGCTGAAATGACCCGGATGGATGACCTTGATGAACAGCGAGCTGACCGCCGTCAGCGCCATGGCCAGCACCCAGGTCCAGCCCAGGCGCTTGTGCAGGCCCGTGCCCTTGACCCCCGCCAAAAGCACCGAGCCGATCACGAAGGCGACCACCGCCCCGGCCACATGCAGCTGGATGACCAGAGGCGCGGCGGCCAGCAGGCCCAGGTTGGGCCAGTGCGGCTGATAGCCGGCCTGCGCCAGAAACCGCAGCGGCGCGGCCAGCACGCCGGGATTGGCGGCCAGGATCGCCATGGTGATCACGCCCAGGCCCAGAACCCGGAAACGTCCGCCCATCACGGCGCGGCGCATTGACATGTTTTGGTCGGCCATCTTCATCTCCCATCGCGACGGCGCTGTGTGGTCCGTCGACACGTCATCCCTGGAGCCCTCCGCCTCGTGTCTCAATCGCCGTTGCGTCAGTCGCCGCCCTCGTTTCGTGAACGGCTGGCCCACGCCGTTCACGCTTCGCGAATGACCGTGCTCAGCCCCGAAACCCTGCGCGGCTTCGCGGTGTCGGCCGCGGCCGGCGTGTTCCTGGCGCTGTCGGGCGCGTTCGGCATGGGCGCGGCGTCCCTGCCCGTGCGCCTGGCCTACTGGGTCGGACTTTGCCTGGCCGGGGCGGTGGTCGGCGCGGGGGTCAGCCTGCTGGTCGACCGCGACGGACGCGCCGACGAGCGGCCGTGGCTCTACGGAACCCTGGTATGCCTGGGCATCACCCTGCCCTTCACCACCGTCGTCTGGATCGTCAGCGAACTGATGTTTCAGGACCGGCCGCGCCTGGCCGCCCTGCCCTACTATCTGCCGCCGGTGTTCATCGTCACGGCGGCGATGACCGCCCTTAACTTCCTGGTGCAACGCCAGCCGCCCGAAACCCACGCCGCGCCGGCCGGAGCGCCCGCGCCACGCTTCCTGGAGCGCCTGCCGCCGCGTCTGCGCGGGGCGCAGATCCACGCTGTCGAGGCGCAGGACCACTATCTGCGCCTCCACACCTCCAAGGGCGAGGACCTGATCCTGATGCGGCTGTCGGACGCCGTCGCCGAGCTCGAAGGCATAGAGGGCGCCCAGACCCACCGCTCCTGGTGGGTGGCCCGCGACGCCGTCGAGACCGCCCGCCGGGGCGATGGCCGGGCCGTCCTGTCGCTACGCGGCGGCCTCGAGGCCCCCGTCAGCCGCGCCTATGCCAGGGCCCTGAGGGAGGCGGGATGGTTCTGACTAGAGCGGCCTAGCCCGCCACTCGGCCGCCGTCTGCCCCCAGACGTCGATGACGTGATCCTGGAACGGGGCCGGAAGCTGGCCGCGGCCACGATTGTAGGAGCCCAGTTTCTCGGCGACCTTCTGGGACGGGGTGTTTTCCGGATCGATGCAGTGGATCACCTCGTCCCAGCCGAGATGGTCGAAGGCCCAGTCGATCGTCGCGGTCGCCGCCTCGACGGCATAGCCCTTGCCCCAGGCGGCGCGGCTCAGGCCCCAGCCGACCTCGGTCCCCGGCCAGTCTTCCGGCTGCCAGGGTCCGATCCGACCCAGCCAGCGGCCGCTGTCCTTCTCGAGGACCGTGAACATGCCAAAGCCCTTGAGGACCCAGGACCCGGCCATCGAGGCCATGCCGCGCCAGGCGGCGGCGCGGACCTGCTGGCCCCCGATGAAGCGCGCCGCCTCGGCGTCGCCCATCAGTTCGGCCCAGCCGTCGAGGTCCTCGGTGGCGGTGGGGCGCAGGATCAGGCGCTGGGTTTCAAGCACGGGGCCTGGAGCAACGGGCATGGCGTCCTTCCTCTAGATGACGCAGGCGGCCAGGCCTTCGCGCCGGACCGTTCCGGAGGCCGCGCCGATCTTGCGCGACCGCTTGGCGACATACTTGCCCGGCTTGACCACCTTCCACTTCAGGGGACTGGGCAGGATGGCGGCCAGTCGGGCGGCCTGGGCTTGCGACAGCTTGTCGGCGCCGACGCCGAAATAGCGTTGCGCGGCGGCCTCGGCGCCATAGATGCCGGGGCCGTATTCGATGGAGTTCAGATAGACCTCCATGATCCGCTTCTTGCCCCAGAAGGTCTCGATCAGAACCGTGAACCAGGCTTCCAGACCCTTGCGGACATAGGAACGCCCCGGCCACAGGAAGATGTTCTTGGCGGTCTGCTGGCTGATGGTCGAGCCGCCCCGGATCTTCCTGCCCTTCTCGTTATTGGCGTAGGCCTTCTGCAGGGCGTTGAAATCAAAGCCGTGATGGTCGCAGAACTTGGCGTCCTCGGCGGCGATCAGGGCGCGCGGCAGGGTCGGCGAGACCTTGTCGATCGACATCCAGCGATGGTCCAGACCCTTGCCTTCCGTGGCGCGGATGACCATCAGCGGCGTCACCGGCGGCGGCACGAAACGGAACATGATCACCGCCAGCACCGGCCCGGCGACCAGCACGATGAACAGGGCCAGGAAGATATTGCGTAACAGCTTCACCGATCGCCTCTTGTCTTGACGCTGCGGCCGGATGCTAGCGACACCTTGCGTCCCTGTCTCGGGGGCATGATGACCTAAGGCCTTGGAGCTGCGTATGGAAGTCCTCGACGCCGTCAACCGCCGCCTGTCGGTGCGCGCCTATCGGCCCGATCCCGTGGACGGCGCCGTGGTGCGCGACCTGCTGGAGGCCGCGGCCCGCGCCCCGTCGGGCGGCAATCTGCAGCCCTGGCGGGTCCAGGCCCTGACCGGGGCGCCGCTGGCCGCGCTGAAAGCGACCATGGCCACGCGGCTCGGCGCGCCCGACACGCCGGAATATGACGTCTATCCGGCCAATCTGTGGGACCCGCTGCGCAGCCGCCGCTTCCAGGTCGGCGAGGACCTCTATGCCGCCCTGGGCATCCCCCGCGAGGACAAGCCCGCCCGCCTGATGCAGTTCGCCCGCAACGGCGACGGCTTCGGGGCGCCGGTGCTGCTGTTCTTCTCGATCGACCGCCGCTGCGGGCCGCCGCAATGGAGCGACCTGGGCATGTTCATGCAGACCTTGATGCTGCTGGCCGTCGAACGCGGCCTGGACACCTGCGCCCAGGAGTTCTGGGCTCATTACCACCAGATCGTGGCGGATCATGTCGGCCTGCCCGAGGGCCACATGCTGTTTTCAGGCATGGCCCTGGGCTATCGCGACGACACCGCGCCGGTGAACGCCTGGCGCTCGCGGCGCGAACCGTTCGAGGCGTGGGGCGAGCTGCAGGGGTTCTGAGGGGCGGAGCGCCAAGGCTACTGGCCCCCCCCTCCGGGGGAGGAGCGCCGAAGGCGCGGAGGGGGCGAGTGATCCGTTAAAGACTAGATCGTGCGCGGTCCGCTCAGATCCGGGATGTCCAGCACGCCGGCCTCGCCGTCCTCGTCGCCCCAGGCCAGGCGCTGGCCGTCGGGCGAGACCGACAGGGCGCTGATCGCCGCGCCCTTTTCGGCCTTCAGGGTCTCGATGCGGCCGGTGCGCATGTGCGCCGCCCAGATCTTGCCGTCGTCCTGGCCGGCCAGCGAGACCGGCAGGTTTTCGACGCCCGCCACCCGCACCACCATCGAATCGCGGGAGAAGCCGATCTCGGCCGCTTCCTTGCCCATCGGACCGCTGGCCCCGGCGAACGGCCAGACCACCGCGCCATTGGCGCCGGCGGTGACCAGCAAATTGCCCTTGTCGAAGAAGGCCACGCTCTTGATCTTGGCCGGATAGCCGCCCATCCGCATGTCCTTGCCGTCCGACAGTCGCCAGCCGTGCAGCTGGTTTTCCTGCATCGACGAGACCAGGAACTTGCCGTCAGGACTGAAGGCGACGGCGATATGGCTGCCCGCCCATTTCAGAACCTGCGGCTTCTGCTCGGCGATCCTGGCCCACCACAGCTGCGCCCCGCCATAGGCCGCCGTGGCCAGGCGGCGCCCCTTGGGATCGAAGGCCAGGCCCGAGACGGTCTTCTCGTGGGCGAAAACCCGGCTGAAGGCCGAATCGGCGACGTCGATCACATGGGCCTCGCGGCCGGCGGTGAAGGCGATCAGGCCCGAAGCGGGGCTGGCGGCGACGTGCTCGATCCACTTGCCCTTCACCTCGGCCAGGACCGTGGCGACCACCTCGCCCTTGTCGATTCGGCTCCAGACCACGCGGCCGTCGTCGCCGCCGGTGACCAGACCGTGACCTGAAGGGTGCAGGACGGCGGCCAGCACGGCGCCCCCCATCGGACCGCCGTGGGCCTCGATCGTGACATAGCCGTCCTCGGTCTCGAGCCGCACCGTGCCGTCGCCCAGGGCGAAGGCCGCGCGGCCGGCGCTGTCGAACAGGGCGGCGGTGACAAAGGCGTCGAAAGAGAAAATCATGCCCGCGCCATACCCCGACAGGGCTCTGGCGCCTAGTCGCAGGGCGCCGGCGCCCCACGCCGCGCGAACGACGTTCTGGCAGATAGACTCAAAAAGGGGCTTGCCATTGCGCCGCGTCGTCGGGCTTTACTTCCAAGCCCGTCTGAGCCAGACGTGGCGACCTTACAATTGCGGGACCGCGGCTGACGCGGCCCTTGGGAGACAGTCAGGCTATGGCGGCTAAACTCTCTGGCGGTGGCGGTGGTCGCTACTCTCTTGGCCAGAACTCCGAAATCAACGTCACGCCCTTCGTGGACATCCTTCTGGTTCTGCTGATCATCTTCATGGTCGCCGTGCCGATGGCGACCGTGGCGATCAAGGTTGACCTTCCGCCCGCGACGATTCCGCCGCCGGACGCGCCCAAGCCGAAGGAGCCGGTGTTCATCTCGATCCAGAAATCGGGCGCCCTGTTCATCGCTGAACAGCAAACCAGCCTCGACGGTCTCGAAGCGGATCTGGACGCCAAGTTCACCGCGACCGGTCAAGCCGGCCCGAAGGACGATCAGCGCGTCATGATCCGCGCCGACGCCGACGTGACCTATGCCGACTTCATGGGCGTCCTCAACCAGCTGCAAACCGCCGGCTGGTTCAAGGTGGGCCTGATCAACGAGGACATCCACTAGGATCCTCGTCGGCGAACCGACACGTCAAAAGCCCCGGAAGCGACGCTTCCGGGGCTTTTTCGTGCTTGCGCCGCTCACAACCACCAAGCGCGGCATGGCGCTTGAAGCCTTGTCTCCAGAAGGCCTTGAGGGTCCCGTTTCCGAACAGGAGCGACCTCAGGCCAAGACCCGGGAGCGCCGAATGCCTGACGACCGCAATCTGGCCCTTGGCGCCGGCCGCCTGACCCGGCGATCGGTCCTGACCTCCACCCTGGCCCTGACCGCCTGTGGCCAGGGCGCGCCTCAGGCCTCGGCCGATCCGGCCAATGCCGCAGCGCGCCAGGGACCGGTTCCGTTGCTGCGCGACCTGGCGCCTTTTCCGATCGGCACGGAGATCATCACCGATGACTTCGGTCCCGGCTTCGACGAACGCGCCAGCACGCAATTCTCGCAGATCACCACCGGCTACGAGCTGAAGATGGAATATATCCTTCAGCCGGACGGACGCCTGCGCTTCGAAGGCGGCGACCGCATCGCGGCGTTCTGCGCGGCCAATCAGCAGGCTCTGCACGCCCACACCCTGATCTGGTACATCGACAATCCGGCCGCCTTCCAGAAGCTGGAAGGCAATCCTCGCGCGTTCGAGGCCGCCTATGTGCGCTATATCCAGGCTGTCGCCGGTCGCTATGCCGGGCGGGCCCGCGCCTGGGACGTGGTCAACGAGCCGATCAATGACGATGGCGAGACCCTGCGGGAATCGATCTGGACCCGCAATCTGGGCCTTGAAGGCCACTTCATCCGCGCCCACGAAGCCGCCCGGGAGGCCGATCCGCACGCCCTGCTGTTCGTCAACGACTACGGCCTGGAGAGCAATCCGAAGAAGCGGGCCAAGTTTCTCAACTTCGTCGAGTCGATGCTGAAGCGCGGCGTGCCCATCGATGGCGTCGGCACGCAAAATCATGTGAACTTCGAGCTGCCGCCCGGCCAGATCACCGCCGCCCTGCGCGATGTGGCCAGTCTGGGCCTGCCGGTCCACCTGTCGGAGTTCGACTGTTCCCTGCAAAGCGACAAGCCCAGCCTCGTGTCACGGCCTGAGCGGCTGAAGGCCCAGAACCGCCTCTATCGCGAGGCGATGGAGGCGTTCGTCGCCCTGCCCGAAAAGCAGCAATACGCCTTCACGGTCTGGGGCGTGCGCGACAAGGATTCGTGGTTGCGCACCGCCACCTGGGTCAAGGACCACACCGACGCGCCGCTGCTGTTCGACGATCAGGCGCGGCCCAAGGACACCTTCTGGGCGATCGTCGACGTGCTTCAGGGCCGCTGAGGGCCAGACCCAGTCGACCTGGACGTCAATCGCACCCCCGCCGATCCAGGGTTCATCAAGGTCGTGGCACGCAGGTTGCACGGTCAAGTTGAAAACAGTGACCTGAGGGTGTTCCAGATGACGTCGATCGCCAGCAACGGCCTGACCCAACAGCTCTATCAACGCCTGTTCGACCATCTGGACGTCGATAAAAGCGACGCCATTTCAATGGACGAGCTGAAGGCTACGGGAGGCGACGGCCAAGACTACGCCGCGATGTTCAAGACGCTCGACGGCGACAGCGACGGAAAAATCGGGCGGGCAGAAATGACCGGGTCGTCGGTCGCCTTCTCGAGCGACACGCTCTCGGCGCTGGTCCAGACTCAGACGGCAGCCACCACGCAAAACATGCATGCCGACAGCAAGGTCTCGCAGACCCTTCTGGCCGGAGGGCGCTCGGAGCAAGAGACCCAGGACATCGCCGACCTTTTCGCTCGCGCGGATGTCAACGGCGACGGAAAGCTCTCGGACACCGAATGGAAGGCCGAAGGAGCCTTGCGCCGCGCCTCAAACCTGGATTCCGGGACGATATCAGGCCCGGTCTTCATGGTCGTCGATGCTGACGGAGATGGGTTGACCGGCGCCGACGAGGTCCGTGCCGGACGGATGGTGGCCCTACCTCTCGTGCCAGCCTTCTTCGATGAACTCCCCCAAGAGGTTCAAAACAGCTGGCAGGAAGCGAGCGCCAATTCCCCCGACAAGACCTGGACGCCCCCGCCCGTCTACTCCGACGCGGAAAAGCAGAAGATCCGCGACCAGGCCAAGGCCGATCTGGCCGAGCGCACATCCGGCGGTGAGGGGACCTACAAGTTCCTTGATCGCGAAATCGCCGCCTATCGCTCCGCTGCGCAGGCGGACTTCAGCAGCCTGACCCTCTCAGACGCCCTGAGCTCGCGGCTGATGGCCCAGATCCTGGCGGGCCTGGAGTCGAAGACCGACGATCTGGCGACTCAGATTTCAGCCTGAGGCCTGCGGCGGGTCGAGATCAAGTGACACCCGATCTCAACCGCGCCAGGCGCGGCGCCCCAGATCGACCTAGGCCGCGCAGGCCTCGAAGCCGGCTTTCAGTTCTGCCTCGTCCAGGTCGCGGCCGATGAACACCATGCGGCTGTAGCGGTTGTCCTTGTCGGTCCAGGGCCGCTGGAAATCGCCTTCCAGGATCATGTGAACAGCCTGGAAGACCAGACGCCGCTCCTCGCCCTTGACGTCGATGATGCCCTTGGCGCGCAGGATGTCGGGGCCACGGCGGGCCAGCAGGTCATTGAGCCAGACGGTGATCTTCTGACCGTCGACCGGGCGGTCCAGGGTCAGGGAGATCCCCTTGACGCCGTCATCATGGATGGCGCTGGCGTGGCCGTGGTCATGGCCGTGGTGATCGTGGCCGCAGTGCTCGTCGTGCACGTGGCCGTGGTCATGCGCGTGGTCATGCCCATGATCATGATGGTCATGGCCGCAGTGCTCATCATGCACATGCCCGGCCTCGCCATGGGCCGGATTGAGGAAGTCCGGCTCCAGATCGGTAATCCGCTCCAGGTCGAAGCTGTGGCGACCCAGGATGGCGTCCAGAGGCACGTTCGAGCGCTGGGCGCGATGGATCGGAGCCAAGGGATTGATGCGGCGAATGCGGGCCTCGACGTGGCGCAGGTCGTCTTCCGAAACCAGGTCGGTCTTGTTGAGCACGATCTGGTCGGCGAAGGCGATCTGCTCGACGGCTTCCTTGCTGTCGGAAAGGCGCAGCAGGATGTGCTTGGCGTCGACCACGGCGGTGACCGAATCCAGCTGGGTGCGGGCCTTGACGTCCTCGTCGACGAAGAAGGTCTGGGCCACCGGGCCCGGATCGGCCAGGCCCGTGGTCTCGACGATGATGGCGTCGAAGCCACCCTTGCGCTTCATCAGGCCCGACAACACCCGGATCAGGTCGCCGCGCACCGTGCAGCAGACGCAGCCATTGTTCATCTCGAAGACTTCTTCGTCGGCCCCGACCACCAGATCGTTGTCGATGCCGACCTCGCCGAACTCGTTGACGATCACGGCGTAACGCTTGCCATGCTTCTCGGTGAGGATGCGATTGAGCAGGGTTGTCTTGCCGGCGCCGAGATAGCCGGTCAGCACGGTGACGGGGATCTTGCCAGTGGGAGCGGGGGTCTGGGTCATGGGCGCTATTTAGGGGCTGTAGCGGCCCGGCGAAAGCCTCGCCGCGTGTCGGGCTTCAGGTCTTGAAGAAGGCGACGGCCAGCCCGACCAGAATCAGGGCCACACCCAGGATGGTTTCTTCGTAGCGTTCGACCCATTGCAGGTCCAATCGCCGGAAACCGGCCAGGCTGAGGCCCGTAAAAAGAAGCATGCCCGCCGAGGTCGCCGCCATCAGCACCAGGCTCAGCAGCAGGAACGCCCGCCAGCCATGCTCCATACCGGCCAGATAATAGGGCAGGAACGCCTCGCAGGGCGACAGGGTCAGCAAGGTCACCAGGGCGATGACGGCCGCCCGGTCGGATCCATAGGTCCGCCGCCCCGCAGCCGGCAGGGCGTGGGTGTGACGGCTCCGCAGCACATAGAAGAGTCCCGCCGCGCCCATCAGTCCGCCGATGACCCAGTGAAACACACCGCCCAGCCGGGGTTCCAGCGCCAAGCCGGCGACGACCAGGGCCAGGCCCAGCAGCATGGTCAGGCCCACATGGCCAAGGCCCGCCATCAGGGTCACGCCCAGGGTTCGGCCCGTCGACCATTTCTGCGCGCGGCCCACCAGCACGAACGGAAGCCAATGCGTGGGCAGGGCCGCATGCAGGAAGGCGACGGCGAAACCGGTCGCGGCGATGGAGGCGAAGAAGGTCGAGTTCACGCCGAGGCCTATATACTGTTATATTGTAACGTTCCAGCCGAAAACCGTTTCCGGCCAGGCTGAGGTTTCCCCTCAGGCGTTTCATGGCCGGGAATCTGTTCGAGACCGTTGACTCAAGGTCGGTCGGCTGTATAAGTCCGCCCCCTCGCCCGCCGGGTTTCCTTGCGGGCGTTCCCTATTTTGCGAACGCACGTTTCTTAAGGCGCTAACCTATGTACGCGGTGATCAAAACCGGCGGCAAGCAGTACCGGGTCCAAGCCGGCGACCTGCTGGTTGTCGAAAAGCTCGACGGTGAACCCGGCGCGACTGTCGCTTTTGGCGAAGTCCTGATGCTTGGTGAAGGCGAGGCCGTGACGGTCGGCGCCCCCATGGTGGACGGCGCTGTCGTCAACGCCACCCTGATCGAAACCCGCAAGGGTGAGAAGGTGAAGATCTTCAAGAAGATCCGCCGTCAGGGCTATCGCCGCACCCGCGGTCACCGCCAGACCGAAACGGTCCTGCGCGTGACGTCGGTGGCCGGCGCCGGCAAGGAAACCAAGTGGGACGGCGTGGTCGATCTGACCCCGAAGCTCATCCTCAACGCCCGCGCTCGCGGCCTCGGCGACGCCGCAGTCTCGAACGTCGCGTCGATCCCGACCGCCAAGGCTGCTGAGCCGACCGTGAAGGCCGCCAAGGCCCCCAAGGCCGCCGCCGCTGAAGCGACCACCGAAGCCGCCCCCAAGAAAAAGGCAGCGCCTAAGAAGGCCGCCGCCAAGGAAGACGGCGAAGCCTAAGCGGCTGCGCCTCTAGGATCAGGAGAGCAAGATGGCTCACAAGAAATCAGGCGGCTCGTCCAGCAACGGTCGCGACTCCGACGGCCGCCGCCTTGGCGTGAAGAAGTTCGGCGGCGAGAAGGTCCTCGCCGGCAACATCATCATCCGTCAACGCGGCACGAAGTTCTGGCCCGGCGCAGGCGTCGGCATCGGCAAGGACCACACCCTCTTCGCCCTGGTCGAAGGCGCGGTGAAGTTCGTGACCAAGAAGCAAAATCGCACCTACGTGACGGTAGCGCCCAAGGCGCAAGCCGCCGAGTAGTACGACTCGACTTTTTCGGGTCGTGCTTCTCAGCCGAGAAGACGATCCGGACAGACGAACCGAAGCGGGGAGTCCGGAACGCCGGACTCCCCGCTTTTGTTTTGTCCAACGCCGCCCTGCAACAGGATCGCCATGGCGGCGTCACGGTCCACGCGCAAAGAGGGACCGAGAAACCGGGAGGCGTGCGATGTGCGTCATCGACAGTAGTCCCATCATTGAAACGCGGCGGATCGTTCTGCGCGCGCCGGCCATGGCCGATGTCCCCACCCTCGCGACACTGGGCGGCGATCGCGACATCTCGCGCATGACCACCCGCATGCCGTGGCCCTATGGCCTGTCAGATGCTGAGGATTTCGTGGGGCGTTGCCAGGCTCAGGACCGCCGGCGCGACAACACCTTCGCCATCGAGCTTGAGGATCAGGGCGTCATCGGCGTGCTGGGCCTGTTCACCCCGCCCGCCGGCCCTCTCGAGATCGGCTACTGGATCGGCAAGCCGTTCTGGGGCCGGGGCCTGGCCACCGAGGCGGTCAGAGGCGCGCTGGACTGGGCGCACCGCGACTGGCGGCGCAAACTGGTGGTCGCCGGGCATTTCGCCGACAACCCCGCCTCGGGCCAGGTGCTGATCAAGGCCGGCTTTCTCTATACCGGTGTCGTCGAGATGAAGCCGTCCGTCGCGCGCGGCGAACCGACGGCGACGCGGATGATGATCTGGCTGGCCTGAGGGCGGACCCTAGAGCGTGATAGCCGAAAGTGTACGCGGTTTCGGCGGCTATCACGCTCTAAATGTTTGATTTAGAGCCCTTTTAGACGCCTCACATGATTCCATGTGAGGCTAAAAGGCTCTAGGCCGCGCGGTGGGTGGCGATGACCTTCTGCGCGCCTTCACGGAAACGCTTTTCGGCGGTCACGATGCGCTCGCACAGGGCGTCCAGGTCCGACAGCAGCGAATAGGTGGCGTAGATGGGGATCTCCATCATCGCCACCTGGGCCCGCGGCATGAACTCGCAATACTTCTTCCACGACGCGTGAGAGTCGCGCGCGTTCATGGCCCTCTGGCCCAAGGGGTTCCACAGATTCAGGTCGACCAGTTCGTCCCGGCACTGCTTCATCACCGGCAGGGCGATGTAGAGGAACAGGAAGGTCGGGGTCGCGGCGCGACCGAATTGCGGCTGCACCTGCATGTGCCAGATGCGGTAGGCCTCAAAGAAGCCGGCCTTGCGCTTGGGATCGGGCGGCAGCCAGGAGGCGTCCTGATTGATCAGGTCGCTCGCGCCGGCCGCGCGTTTGACCAGTTCGTCGGCCGAGCGGCCGTCGGCCATGGTCTTGGACAGCGCCGTAATGGGAATGTTGAGCTTCTTGGCGACGTCGCTGTAGGCCACCTGCTGGCCCGCCATCGGCGTCCACTGGCCAAACGAGGCCGCCTTGGGATCCTGGGCCCGCTTCATCGCGGCCGATTGGTGCAGCAGCAGCTGCTCCTCGCGCTTCTTCTCGGCCTGGATGCGGTCGAATTCAGCTTCGTGGATCGCCTCTTCTTCCGGCGTCATCCAGCGCGCCCGACCCGGGCCATAGGTGCGTTCATTGCGATTGATCAGGACCAGGCCATGTTCGGGGCTGGGCTTTTGACCAATATCGGTGAGGAAGGCGCGGAAATCGCGCCACGTGCCGGTAACGCCCGTACCGCGGCTCATCAGGATATTGCGATGAACCGAGGCTTCGCTGGCGTATTTACGACACAGGGTCTGGAGCGTCAGATCCTTAAGATCTTGCGCCAGTTCCATCCCGCTGTCTTGTGCCGTGGTCAAAGCCAGCCTCCCCTTCCGTCGCGATAAAAACGACGGTTTCGCTGCAAGCTACTTTGTCGCACAGCAGGTTTTAACATTTCGTCACGCCTTGAACCTCGTTCATTGAAAGCGCAGGAGAATCAGCCGCACGCCATTTCGGCTCGACGTGGCAAGCGCCTTACGACAAAAGACCTCCATGAAATTTTTGGACCAGTGCAAGATCTTCGTCCGCTCCGGCAACGGCGGCGGCGGCGCGGTCTCGTTCCGACGCGAGAAGTACATTGAATACGGCGGCCCTGACGGGGGCGACGGCGGCCGTGGCGGCGACATCTGGATTGAGGCCGTTGACGGCCTCAACACCCTGATCGACTACCGCTATCAACAGCACTTCAAGGCCGAGACCGGGATCCACGGCATGGGCCGCGGCCGCCATGGCGCGGCCGGCGGCGACATCACCCTGAAAGTCCCCGTCGGCACCCAGGTGCTGGAAGAGGACAAGGAAACCCTGATCGCCGACCTCGATACGGCGGGCATGATCGTGCGCCTGTGCAAGGGCGGCAACGGCGGCTGGGGCAACCTGCACTTCAAGGGCCCGGTCAACCAGGCGCCCAAATACGCCAATCCTGGCCAGGAAGGCGAAGAGCGCTGGCTATGGCTGCGCCTGAAACTGATCGCCGACGTCGGCCTGGTGGGTCTGCCCAATGCCGGCAAGTCCACCTTCCTGGCCGCCGCCACGGCCGCCAAGCCCAAGATCGCCGACTATCCGTTCACCACCCTGACGCCCAATCTGGGCGTGGTCGACCTGTCGACCAGCGAGCGGTTCGTGCTGGCCGACATTCCCGGCCTGATCGAGGGCGCGTCGGAAGGCGCGGGTCTTGGCACCCGCTTCCTGGGCCATGTCGAGCGCTCGGCGGTGCTGATCCATCTGGTCGACGCCACCCAGGACGACATCGCCGGGGCCTGGACCACGATCCGCGGCGAGCTCGAGGCCTACGGCGACGATCTGGGCGACAAGTCCGAGATCCTGGCCCTCAACAAGGTCGACGCTCTGGATCCCGACACGATCGCGCAAAAGGTCGCTGAACTGGAGGCCGTCGCCGGCGTCAGGCCGCGCCTCGTCTCGGGCGTCTCGGGTCAGGGGGTCAAGGAGATGTTGCGCGCCGCCTATCGCCAGGTGCGCATCCGCCGGGGCGACGAGATCGAGGAGATCGACGAGGAAGAGGATCACGTCCCGGAGACCCCCGGGGGCTGGACTCCGTGACCCAGGCTTCGGCCGGGCAAGGCCCCGGCGGCATCCTGCTCAGCGCCAGGCGGATCGTCTTCAAGGTCGGTTCGGCCCTGCTGGTCGACGCCAACACCGGCGCGGCCAACAAGACCTGGCTGAAGGCCTTCTGCGATGACGCCGCCGCTCTGCGGGCCAGGGGCCAGCAGGTGGTGGTGGTCTCGTCCGGCGCCGTGGCGCTGGGCCGCCGTCGCCTGGGCCTGACCGGCCGCAAGTCCCTCACCCTGCCCGAGAAACAGGCCGCCGCGGCGGCCGGCCAATCGCTGCTGATGCGGGCCTGGGAAGAGGCGTTCGAACCGCACGAGGTCGGGGTCGCCCAGATCCTGATGACCCGCGACGACACCGAAACCCGCCGTCGCTGGCTGAACGCCCGCGCCACGGTCGAGACCCTGCTGGGCCTGGGCGTCGTGCCGGTGGTCAATGAGAACGACACCGTCGTCACCGAGGAAATCCGCTACGGCGACAATGACCGGCTGGCCGCCCGCGTGGCCCAGCTGGCCGGCGCCGACCTGCTGGTGCTGCTGTCGGACATCGACGGCCTCTACACGGCAGATCCGCGTCAGGACCCCAAAGCCGAGCATCTGGCGGTGATCTCGGAGATCACCCCGCGCATCGAGGCCATGGCCGGGGGCGCCAACGCCGCCTCGGGGGTCGGGACCGGCGGCATGGCCACCAAGATCGCCGCCGCCCGCATCGCCCGCGCCGCCGGCTGCGCCACCCTGATCAGCCTGGGCTCGCGGCCCCATCCGCTGAAAGCCCTGGAAGAGGGCGCCAAGGCGACCCTCATCGAAACCGGGGCCAGCCCCGCCGCCGCCTACAAGGCCTGGATCGCCGGCAGCCTGGCGCCGCAGGGCTGGGTGTCGATCGACGCCGGCGCCGCCGCGGCCCTGGCCAAGGGCAAGAGCCTGCTGGCCGCCGGGGTCCGCGCCGTGGAGGGGCCGTTCGAGAAGGGCGACGCCGTACGCGTGCGCGACGAAACCGGCCGCGAGGTGGCCCGGGGCCTGATCCGCTATGACAGCGCCGACGCTCACCGCATCGCGGGTCTGCGTTCGGACGCCATCGAGGCCGAACTGGGCTACATCGGGGGCCCGGTGATCCATGCCGACGATCTGGCCGTTTCGGACTGATCCGCCGCACCCTATCGACGTAGCTAGACCGAAACGATCCGGAGACTCTGATGGCCTATCGGTCCTTGCGCGAATTCATCGACGTCCTTGAGGCCCAAGGCGAGCTGGTCCGCGTCTCCGAGCCTGTCTCCACCGTGCTGGAAATGACCGAGATCCAGACCCGTCTGCTGGCCACGGGCGGCCCGGCGGTGCTGTTCGAAAACGTCATCCTGCCCGATGGCTCACGCTCGTCCATGCCGGCCCTGGCCAACCTGTTTGGCACCGTCAAGCGGGTGGCCATGGGCGTCACCCTGGGCGGCGAGCCGCGCACCACCGCCGGCGAACTGCGCGAGGTGGGCGAGCTTCTGGCTTTCCTGCGTCAGCCCGCGCCGCCCAAGGGTCTGAAAGACGCCCTGGACATGCTGCCCCTGGCCAAGACCGTGATGGCCATGCGCCCCGGCACGGTGAAGAAGGCCCCCGTGCAGGAGGTGGTGCTGACCGGCGAACAAATCGATCTCAGCAAACTGCCCGTCCAGACCTGCTGGCCCGGCGAGCCCGCCCCGCTGATCACCTGGCCGCTGGTGGTCACCAAGGGGCCCGGCAAGGACCGCGAGGACGATTTCAACCTGGGCATCTATCGCATGCAGGTGATCGGCAAGGACCGCTGCATCATGCGCTGGCTGGCCCATCGCGGCGGGGCCCAGCACTATGCCCGCCACAAGCAGGCCGGCAAGCGCGAGCCCCTGCCCGCCTGCGCCGTGCTGGGCGCCGATCCCGGCACCATCCTGGCGGCGGTGACGCCGGTGCCCGACACGCTCAGCGAATACCAGTTCGCCGGTCTGCTGCGCGGGGCCAAGGTCGACCTCGTGGCCGCCAAGACCGTGCCCTTGATGGTCCCGGCCCATGCCGAGATCGTGCTGGAGGGCCACGTCCTGCTCGACGACTATGCCGACGAGGGGCCCTATGGCGACCACACCGGCTATTATAACAGCGTCGAGAAGTTCCCGATCTTCCAGGTGACCGCGATCACCATGCGGCGGGCCCCTATCTATCTGACCACCTTCACCGGCCGGCCGCCGGATGAGCCCTCGGTGCTGGGCGAGGCGCTCAACGAGGTGTTCATCCCGCTGCTACGCCAGCAGTTTCCCGAGATCGTCGACTTCTGGCTGCCGCCCGAGGGCTGCAGCTATCGCATCGCCGTGGTCTCGATGAAGAAGGCCTATCCGGGCCACGCCAAGCGCGTGATGCTGGGCGTCTGGAGCTATCTGCGCCAGTTCATGTACACCAAGTGGGTGATCGTCGTGGACCACGACATCAACGCCCGCGACTGGAAGGACGTGATGTGGGCGATCTCCACCAAGATGGACCCGGCGCGGGACATCACGGTGATCGAGCACACGCCGATCGACTATCTCGACTTCGCCAGCCCCGAGAGCGGCCTGGGCTCCAAGATCGGCCTGGACGCCACCGACAAGCTGCCGCCCGAAACCCATCGCGAATGGGGCCAGGAGATCCGCATGGACCAGGGCGTGATCGACAAGGTCAGCGCCATGTGGGGCCGGCTGGGCCTGCCGGGAGACGGCAAGCCGATCTGGAAGTAAGGGCCTGACGATGTTATTACTCCGTTAGAACGGAGTCCGTCATGTCCTCGGCCATTCGCAAAATCGGCAATTCGGCGGGCGTCATCCTGCCCAAGCCGGTGCTCGAGACGCTCGGCGCCAAGCTGGGCGACCGCATCGACTTCGTGTCGGAAGACGGCCGCGTGTTTCTTTCCCCTGTCACGAGGGATCCGCGAGAAGGCTGGGAAGAAGACTCAAAGCGCCTGGGCGCCCTTGGCCTGACCGAGGAAGACCGCGAGTGGCTGGAGGCGCCCCTCAGCAGCCAGGCCGATAAGGACTGGGAATGGTGAAGCGCGGCGAGGTCTGGCTGACCCGCCTGGATCCCACCGAGGGCAGCGAGATCCGCAAGACCCGCCCGTGCGTAGTCGTCTCGCCAGACCGCTTGAGCCACCACGACATCTTCATCGTCGCGCCGATGAGTTCAGGCGACGCGAAAGCGCGCTTTCGTGTCGAAGTCGTCTTTCAGGAAAAGGTGGGGCGGGTCTTGCCCGATCAGATCAGATCCGTGGCGCGAAGTCGTCTCATCAAACGGCTGGGCCGACTGGACGACACAACGCTGGATCAGGTCCTGAGCGTGCTGCGCCTGATGTTCGAGCCGGAATGACGCCGCCCCCTTGCAGGCGGACGCCATTCGCGCGACGACCCTAGTCATGCGGAGCCTTCTTTTTCTCGCGGCCCTCGCCGCCCTGTCGCCGAGTCTCGCCATGTCCCAGACCCCTCCGACCGCCAAAGCCCCCTGGGACCAGCCTTTCCTGCCGCCTGCGCCGCAATGGCAGGGCGCCAGCCAGGCGCTGTTGCGCGACACGTCCGATTCGTGGGTGACGGCGTTCGAGGCCGATCCGGAGCATGATTTCAGCCCCGACTATGTCGACACCCGCCAGTGGTTCGACAAGCTGGACGCGGCCTCGCCTCTGATCCGCATCGAGCCGTTCGGCGTTTCGCCGGAAGGCCGCGAGATCTATGCGGTGATCGCCTCCAAGGATGGCGCCAAGCTGGATCCCAAGAAGCCGCTGCTGCTGGTTCAGGCGGGCATCCATCCCGGCGAGATCGACGGCAAGGACGCCGGCATGATGCTGCTGCGCGACATGGCGTTCAACGGCAAGGACGACCTGCTCGACAAGGTCAATCTGCTGCTGATCCCGATCCTGTCGGTCGATGGTCATGAGCGGGCCGGCGCCTACAGCCGCCCCAACCAACGCGGACCGCGCATCCAGGGCTGGCGCAATACGGCGACCAACCAGAACCTCAACCGCGATTTCCTGAAGCTGGACCAGCCGGAGATGCAGGCCCTCAAGCGCCTGCAGGCCAAGTATCACGCCGATCTCTATGTCGACGTCCACGTCACCGACGGCATGGATTACCAGTACGACGTCACCTACGGCTATAATGGCGAGGACGGCGTCTGGTCGCGCTCGCCGGCCATCGCCCGGTGGCTGGACAACACCTTCAAGCCGGCCATGAACCACAGCCTGGAGGCCGAGGGCCACATCCCCGGAGAGCTGGTGTTCGGCATCGACGAGCAGAACCCCAAGGCCGGCCTGAGCGACGGCGGCCTGGGCGAGCGCTATTCCAACGGCTGGGGCTCGGCGGCCCACGTGCCGACCATCCTGATCGAGAACCATAGCCTCAAACCCCACGCCCAGCGGGTGCTCGGCACCTATGTGTTCATCGAGACGGCCCTGAAGCTGCTGGCGGAAAAGGGTGGCGATCTTCGCCAGGCCATCGACGCCGACCGCGCCCTGCGGCCCGCCGAAATCCCGGCCAACTTCGTCGCCGACGACAAGCCGACCACGACCCGGGCCTTCAAGGGCATCCTGTATGAGACCTATGACAGCCCCGCCTCGGGTCGGGCGGAGATCCGCTGGCTGGGCCAGCCCGACCCCAAGCCCTGGGCCCTGCCCTTCTATGGTTCGCACCCCAGCCTGATCCTCAAGCGCCCCGCCGCCTATTGGATCCCCCGCTACCGGTCCGACCTGATCGAACGCCTGCAGCTGCATGGCCTGTGGATGGAGACCCTGAGGGCGCCCAAGACCGTGTCGGTCGAGATGTTGCGCCTGGACGATCCCAAGATCGCCACGCGCGCCAATGAGGGCCATGTGCAGATCAGCGTCAGTCAGGTGAGCCCCGAAACCCGCGACTGGACCTTCCCGGCGGGCTCGGTGCGCGTGCCCACCGACCAGCCGCTGGGCGACCTGGCCGTGCTGCTGCTGGAGCCGCAATCCAGCGAGAGCTTTTTCGCCTGGGGCCTGATCCCCGAGGTGCTCAGTCGCGTCGAGTATATCGAGGGCTACGCCATCGCGCCGCTGGCCGAAAAGATGATGGCGGCCGATCCGAAACTGAAGGCCGAGTTCCAGGCCAAGCTGGCCGCCGACCCCAAGTTCGCCGCCGATCCCGAAGCGCGCCTGAGCTGGTTCTATCGCCGCACGCCCTTCTATGACGACCATCACCTGCTCTATCCGATCGCCCGGGAGACGGGGACGTAAACCAGAGCGCTTGCATGCGCGCGCCAGAGCGGGCTTCTATGCCGGCTCTCGCGCGCGGGGCGTGGTCAAGACTGTAAGGTTCTCCAATGGATACGATCACTTCGGGTCACGCCGCCGCCCTCTGGGCAGGGTTGCATGTCTTCCTGATGCTGACCCTGTCACTGCTGGTCGTGCGCCTGCGGCAGAAGCACAAGGTGGCCCTGGGCGACGAGGGCATCCCCGAACTGGCCCGCGCCATCCGCGCCTTCGGCAACGCCAGCGAATATGTCCCCACCGCCCTGATCGCCATCGCCGTCCTGGCCGTGGTCGAGGCCCCGCCCCTGGCCATCCACGTGGCCGGCTTCATCCTGTTCGTCGGCCGCGCGCTGCACGCCGTGGGTCTGTCCAACAGCGGCGGAACCTCGATTCCCCGCGCCCTGGGCATGGTGGCGACCTGGCTGGCCTATATCTTCGTCGGGGTGGCCCTGCTGTTCTACGCCATCGCCTGATGATCTGGTGCGGCGTCGGGGCGCAAGCCGCGCGCCGCGCTTGCCCGCCCCCGTCGGCGTCGTCCATAAGACCCCATGGATGATAATCTGCTTAGCGACATGGTCTCGGCCGCGCTCAAGGCCGGGGCCGACACGGCCGAGGCCGTCTTCGCCCAACGCCAGTCCCTCTCCGTCAGCGTTCGCCTGGGCGAGCTGGAAGAGGTCGAACGCGAGGAGGCCCGCGATCTGGGCCTGCGCGTCTTTGTCGGCCAGCGCAGCGCCACGGTGTCGGGCTCCGACATCTCCAGTGAGGCGCGGACCAAGCTGATCGAGCGCGCCGTGGCCATGGCCCGGCTGGCGCCCGAGGATCCCTATGCCAGCCTCGCGCCCCGCGATCGCCTGGCCAAGGGCCCCTTCCCAGAACTTGACCTCATCGACCCCTATGAGCCCACCGCCGAGGCCCTGGAGACCCAGGCCCGCATGGCCGAGGACGCCGCGCGAGCGGTCGAGGGCGTCACCAATTCCGACGGCGGCTCGGCCAGCTGGAGCTCGGCCTCCTGGCGGCTGATGACCAGCGACGGCTTTTCCGGCGCCCATGCCGCCACCGGCCATGCCCTGTCGGTCTCGACCATCGCCGGCGAGGGCGCGGGCATGGAACGCGGCGGCGAGGGTCGTTCGGCGCGCCACTTCGCCGACCTGCCCGGCGCCGGCGACATCGGCCGGGAGGCCGGTCGCCAGGCCGTCGCCCGTCTCAACGCCCGCAAGATCGCCTCGACCACCGCCCCGGTGATCTTCGAGAACCGTCTGGCCATGTCGCTGATCGGTCCGCTGCTGGGCGCGATCTCGGGGCCATCGATCGCCCGGGGCAGCTCGTTCCTGAAGGACAAGCTGAACCAGCCGGTGTTCGCCCGGGGCGTCAGCCTGATCGAAGATCCGCACCGGGTTCGCGGCCTTGGCTCCTCGCCGTTCGATGATGAGGGGGTGGACACTGTCCACCGCGCCCTGATCGATGACGGGGTCCTGACCACCTGGCTGCTCAACACCAGTTCGGCCAAACAGCTGGGCCTTGCGACCACCGGTCACGCCTCGCGCGGCCTGGCGGGCCCCTCGGGCGTCTCGACCAGCAACCTGACCCTGTCGACCGGAACCCGCGACCTGGACGGCCTGATGGCCGACGCCAAGACCGGCCTGCTGGTCACGTCGATGTTCGGCCCTTCGCTGAACGGCAATACCGGCGACTGGTCGGTGGGCTGTTCGGGCCTGTGGTTCGAGAACGGCGAGGTCACCGGCCCGGTCACCGAGATCACCGTGGCCGGTAATCTGATCGACATCTACGCCCGGCTGATCCCCGGTTCGGACCTGGAAATGCGCGGCGCCAATAACGCCCCGTCCATCCTGGTCGACGGCCTGGCGATCGCCGGCAAATGACCGATCTGGACCTGATCCTCGATGCGGCGCGGGAGGCGGGCGAGCTGGCCCTGGCCGCCCGGGCGAGCGGTCTGAAGATCTGGTCCAAGGACGGCGGCTCGCCCGTCACCGACGCCGATCTGGCCGTGGATGCGCTGCTGAAGGATCGTCTTCTGGCCGCCCGGACCGACTATGGGTGGCTGTCGGAGGAAACGGTCGATGACCCGGCCCGCCTGACAACACGGCGCCAGTTCGTGGTCGATCCGATCGACGGCACCGTGGCCTTCATGAAGAATAAGCCCTGGTTCGCGGTCTCGATCGCCGTGGTCGAGAACGGCCGCCCGATCGCCGGCGTCGTCCATGCCCCCGCCCTGAACGAGACCTACGCCGCCATCGCCGGCGGCGGCGCCACCCTGAACGGTATGGCGATCTCGCCCAGCGACACTGAAGACCTCGAGGACGCCGCCATGCTGGGCGACGCCAAGATGTTCGTGCACCCGGCCTGGACCACGCCCTGGCCGCCCATGCGGGTCGAAAGCCGCAACTCGATCGCCTACCGCGTCTGTCTGGTGGCCGCCGGGGCTTTCGACGCCGCCGTGGCCCTTTCGCCCAAGAGCGAATGGGATCTGGCCGCCGCAGACCTGATCCGCGCCGAGGCCGGCGCCTGCCTGACCGACCACAAAGGTCAAGCTTTCAGCTATAATCGCCCTATTCCGCTGGTTCCGAGCCTGGTTTGCGCGAATGCGACACTTCAGCCGTTGATCCTGGGTCGGGTCGGGCATATCGAGCTTCCCTAACGATAATCCTCGCAGGAACGTGCTCTCCCATGCCCGACAAGCAGCTGCTTCACCTCGTCATCGGCGGTGAATTGAAAGATGTCTCCGACATCGAGTTCCGCGACCTGTCCCAGGTCGAGTTCGTCGGCGCCTATTCCAGCTATGCGGAAGCGCACAAGGCCTGGAAGGCCAAGGCCCAGGCCACGGTCGACAACGCCCATGCGCGCTACTTCATCATCCACGCCCACAAGCTGATGGATCCGAGCCTGGGCTGATCCGAAGCTCCTCCCCCGCTGGGGGAGGTGGCCCGAAGGGCCGGAGGGGGCCAACTGGGCATGCGCCGCGAAGACCCCCTCAGTCGCTCCGCGACAGCTCCCCCAAAGGGGGAGCAGCCGAGGTCGCGCCGACCTACTCCCGCCGCAGGATCCGGTCGGTCAGCAGCTTGCCCAGCATCCCGGCCCGGAAGGTCTTTTTCATCTCGACCGGGTCATAGTCGTCGCTCTCGACCCAGTCGGTGAAGCTCAGCCCCTTGGGCTCGCCGCGCTCAAGATACTGCTCAAAGACATAGTCCAGCACGCCGGTATTGCCGGCCTTGATGTGCAGATAGCGCGGCGACAGCTCCTTCATCGCCTCGCGGATCGGCAGGCCCAGGCGGTAGTGGGCGTAGAGCACGCTCATGATGCCGGCCCGGTCCGCGCCGGACTTGCAGTGGATCAGAGCCGGGTATTCCAGGGTGTCGAATAGCGCCTTGGCGCCCCGAACCCGCTCGCGGATCGGGACCTCACGCGAGGTGATGGTGAAGTCGACCAGGTTCAGGCCCAGTCGCTGGCAGGCGTCCTTCTCCAGCGCATAGAAGCTGCCGTCGAAACCGCCGCGCAAATTGACGATGGTCTTGACGCCGCGCTTCTTCCACCAGGCCAGCTGGAACGGCCAGGGCTGGTTGGCGCGCACCAGCTCGGGGCTGACCCAATGGGCGTTGGAGAAGCCGACCCGCAGATAGGCGTGGTCGTTCCACAGATAGTGCAGATAGGTCTTGAAGCGTCCCCACGGCGTGGTCAGGTCGAACTTGGCCAAGTGGCGTCCCCTCAATGTCCGCGCCTAGGTAGGATAGACCGCCCGATTTTGCAAAACGCGCGGTCGTTTCCACCCGAACTGATGCGCCGGTGTCCTTGACAGCTTGGCCTCGACGTCCGACCCCTCGCCCATGACCGACACCGCCGCGCCGCAAGCCAGCACCCGCGACCTGAGCTTACGGATCTGGCGCGACTATCTGCGCCCCCGCTGGAAGGGCCTGACCGTGTCCTTGGTCAGCGCCGCGATCGTGGCTGGCCTCAGCGCGCAACTGGTGCGGATGATCCAGTCGGCCATCGACCAGTTGATCACCCATCCGCGCCCGGGAGCCCTGATCGCTATTCCGGCGGCCATCTCCGCCATCGCCATCCTGCGCGGTCTGTTCCAGGTGCTGCAGGCCACCCTGATCAACCGGATCGGCAACGGCGTGGTCGGCGACGTCCAGGTGCAGCTGTTCGGCAAGCTGGTGCGCTCCGACCTGGCCCGCCTGCGCGGCGCCCATTCGGGGTCGTACGTCTCCTCGGTGCTGTATGACGCCGGCCTGATCCGTGAGGCGGCGACCAGCGGGGTGGTCAACTACACCCGCGAGTTCCTGACCGTTGTCGGGGCCCTGGCGGTGATGTTCAGCCTCGACCCGATCCTGGCCGCCGGCGTGCTGATCATCGCCCCCGTCGCCAGCCTGATCATGCGGCGGTTCTCCCGCAAGACCACCAAGGCCGCCAAGGGGGCCATGGGCGAGACCTCCAACCTCTCGACCGCGATCATGGAAAGCCTGGACGGGGTCAAGATCGTCAAGATGGAGAACCGCGAGGCCTATGAGGAAGGCCGCGTGGCCGCCGTGGTCGATCGCCGCCAGCAACATCTGATCAAGGGCTCCAACGCCCGCGCCATGGCCGCGCCGGCCACCGAAACCTTCACGACCCTGATCACGGCGGTCGTGTTCTTCTACGCCGGCTGGCGCGCCACGACCGGCGGCATCACCGCGGGGGCCTTCATCGCCTTCCTCAGCGCCCTGCTGATGGCCGCCCAGTCCCTGCGCCAGGTCGCCAACCTGCAGACGGTGTTCAGCGAAGGCCTGACCGCCGCCCGTCGCCTGTTCGCGGCGCTGGATGTCGCGCCGACCATCGTCGATCCCGCCGACGCCAGGGCGCTGCCCGCCGGCGACAGCGCCATCGCCCTGGAGAATGTAAGCTTCTCCTATGGCGGCGACATTCCCGCCCTGACCGAGGTCTCGATTAGCGCCAGGCGCGGCGAGACCGTGGCCCTGGTCGGACCCTCGGGCGGCGGCAAAAGCTCGATCCTGAACCTGATCCCGCGCTTCTATGACGTGACCGGCGGAGCGGTGACGATCGACGGCCACGACGTGCGCTCGGTGACCATCGCCTCCCTGCGCGACCGCATCGCCCTGGTCACCCAGGAGCCGTTCCTGTTCGACGACAGCATCCGCGCCAACATCGCCTATGCCCGCCCCGACGCCACCCAGGCCCAGATCGAGGCGGCGGCGCAGCAGGCGGCGGCGCATGAGTTCATCTCTGCCCTGCCCAATGGCTACGAGACCGGCGTCGGCGAGGCCGGGGCGCGGCTGTCGGGCGGCCAGCGCCAGCGCATCGCCATCGCCCGCGCCTTCCTGAAGGACGCCCCGATCCTGCTGCTGGACGAGGCGACCAGCGCGCTCGACACCGAAAGCGAGGCCCAGGTCCAGGCGGCGCTGGAGCGGCTGATGGCCGGCCGCACCACGATCCTGATCGCCCACCGCCTGTCGACCGTGAAGGGCGCCGACCGCATCTATGTCATCGACAGGGGCCAGGTGATCGAGACCGGGACCCATGCCGAACTGGTCCGCGCCAGGGGGCTCTATGCCCGCCTCGCCAAGGCCCAGGATCTGGATGCGGCGCCAGAGGGCGCCGCGTGAGGCCGCTGCGCTCGCCCCTGGTGATGACCCTGCTGGTCAATCTGATGTCGGGCTACTTGGCCCTGACCTATCGCACCCTGCGCTGGACCCGCGAGGGCCAGGACATCGCCCAGGGCGTCTGGGCCGAGAGCCTGGCCGCCAGGTCCGGCGCGATCCTGGCGCTTTGGCATTCCCGCGTTCCGGTCGGCCCGACGACCTGGCCGCAGGGCCCCGACAAGCCCGAGATCCGGGTGCTGGTCAGCCAGTCGCGCGACGGCGAGTTCATCGCCCGGGTGATCGCCAAGCTGGGCCTGCCGTCGATCCGCGGCTCGTCCCTGAAAAAATCCGACACCGCCAAGAACAAGGGCGGCGAGCAGGCCTTTCGCGACATGGTCAAGTGGGTGAAGGACGGCGGGGCCATGGCCATCACGCCCGACGGGCCGCGCGGTCCGGTCGAGGTGCTGCAGAAGGGCGCCGTGGCCCTGGCCCGGGTCAGCGGGGCGCCGGTGCTGTTCGTCGGCGTCGCGATGAAGCCCTGCCTGCGCCTGGGCACCTGGGACCGCACCATCATCCCCCTGCCCTTCGCCCGCGCCGCCATGGTCTGGGACGGCCCGGCCCGCGCCGGCCGCGACGATGACCCCGATGCGCTGGTCGAAACCTGGGGCGCCCGGCTGTCGGCCGTGTCGCGCCGGGCGGAAGCGTTGGTAGGGGAGATGGACGGGGCTCCCCCTCCGTCTTCTTGAATCCGCTCTCCCCGGCGAAGGCCGGGAAGATCAGATGATGGGAAACATTGATCCGGCCCGCCCATGGTGAGATGTAGGGCCATGCCGCACGATCACACTGGACACGCCCACGATCACCATGATCACGACCATGGGCATGACCATGATCATGCTCATGGCCACAGCCATGCGCACGGCCATCACCATCACGCCCCCAAGGACTTCGGCCGCGCCTTCGCGATCGGCACGGCGCTCAATCTCGGCTTCGTCATCGTCGAGGCCGGCGCGGGCCTGTTCACCCATTCGCTGAGCCTGCTGGCCGACGCCGGCCACAACCTGTCGGACGTTCTGGGTCTGGTCCTGGCCTGGGGCGCCGCGACCCTGGCCAAGCGGGCGCCCAGCGGCCGCCACACCTATGGCCTGCGCAAGGGCACGGTGCTGGCGTCGCTGACCAACGCCGCCCTGCTGCTGGCGGCGACCGGCGCCATCGCCTGGGAAGCCGTCCGCCGCTTCGCCGCCCCGACCCCGGTCGAGAGCGGCCCGGTGATGATCGTCGCGGCCATCGGCATCGTCATCAACACCGCCACGGCCCTGATGTTCATGCGCGGCTCCAAGGACGATCTCAACGCCCGCGGCGCCTTCCTGCACATGGCCGCCGACGCCGCCGTCTCGGCCGGGGTGGTGGTCGCCGCCCTGCTGATGATGCTGACCGGCTGGTTGTGGATCGACTCGGTCACCAGCCTGCTGATCGTGGCCGTCATCGTGCTGGGCACCTGGAGCCTGCTGCGCGACTCGCTGGACATGGCCCTGGACGCCGCGCCGCGCGGCATGGATCCGGACAAGGTGCGCGCCTGGCTGGCCGCCCGCCCTGGCGTCGTCGAGGTCCACGACCTGCACATCTGGGCGATGAGCACGACGGAAACGGCGATGACCGCCCACGTGGTCCGACCGGCGGGCGAGGATCACGACCAGTTCCTGCACGACGTCTGCTCGGAACTGGCCAGCAAGTTCAAGATCGGTCACGCCACGGTGCAGGTCGAGCACAGCGCCAGCGCTCATGCCTGTCGCCTGGCCCCCGCGGACGTGGTGTGAGCCTTCCGCTGTCGCTGGCGCTCTACCGCCTCGGCACGGCGGCCCTGGAGCCCTTCACGCCCCTTCTCCTCAAGCGCCGCGCCGCCCGGGGCAAGGAAGACCCCGCTCGCCTGAACGAACGTCTGGCCCGCCCTATTGTCCCACGTCCCGACGGACGCCTGGTGTGGATGCACGGCGCCAGCGTCGGCGAGAGCCTGTCGATCCTGCCCCTGGTCGAACGCCTGCGGACCGAACGGCCGGACGTCGCCCTCCTGGTCACCTCCGGCACCGTGACCTCGGCGACGCTGTTGGCCACGCGACTGCCCCCCGGGGTCATCCATCAGTATGCGCCGGTCGACACGCCCGGCGGCGCGGCCCGTTTCATCGCCCACTGGCGACCGGACCTGGCGGTTTTCGTCGAAAGCGAGCTGTGGCCCAACCTGCTGCTGGCCGCCAAGGCCGCCGGAACGCGCCTGGCCTTGGTCTCGGCCAAGCTGTCGGACAAAAGCCATGATCGCTGGCGGGCCAAGCCGTTCGCGGCCGGCCTGCTGTTCTCGGGCTTCGACCTGATCCTGGCCCAGGACGGCCGGGCGGCGGAACGCTTCACCAGCCTGGGCGGGACCGTCGCCGGCGAAGCCGACCTGAAGTTCGGGTCCGCGCCCCTGCCGGTCGACTTGGTCGAGCTGGCGCGGCTGAAGGCCCTGCTCGCCGATCGTCCTCTGCTGCTGGCGGCCAGCACCCATCCGGGCGAGGATGAGATCGTGCTGGACGCCTTGGCCGCCTTGCCGGTCCGCCCCCGCCTGATCCTTGTCCCGCGCCATGTCGAACGCGGCCCGGCCATTGCCGAGGCGGCGCGGGCCCGGGGTCTGTCCGCCGCCCTGCGCAGCGCCGAGCCTGACGCCGCCGCCGTGGACGTCCTGATCGCCGACACCCTGGGCGAGCTGGGCCTGTGGTTCCGGCTGGCCGACCTGGCCCTGATCGCCGGCAGCCTGGTTCCCGGGATCGGCGGCCACAATCCGCTGGAGCCGGCCCGGCTGGACTGTCCGATCGTCTCGGGCCCGCATGTCGAGAACTGGCTGACCGCCTATGCCGACCTCTCGGCGGTGGAGGGCGTGACCCTGGCCGACGCCGGCGTCCTGGCCGAGCGCCTGACCGCCGCCTTGGCCGATCCGGCCCCCGGCCGCGCCCAGGCCGAGCGCGCCGGAGCCCTGGTCGCCGCCCGCGACGCCGAGGCCCGCGCCGGCCTCTCCCGCATCATCGAGCTGGTCCCATGAAACTGTCGACGCCCCGCTGGTGGTATGTGAGACGCGGCGGTCCGTCGCCGATCACCCGCGCCCTGCTGACCCCGCTGTCATGGATCTGGGCCGCATCGACGGCGCGCCGGCTGCGCAAGGGAACGCCCGCCGAGGTGCTGGCGCCGGTGATCTGCGTGGGCAACATCACCGTCGGCGGGACCGGCAAGACCCCGATCGTCCGTGAACTGCTGCTGACCCTGACCCAGAAGGGGATCATCGCCCACGGTCTGGCCCGGGGCTATGGCGGCAAGCTGAAGGGCGCCGTCCGGGTCGACGGCGCGCGGCACACCGCCGCCGAGGTCGGCGACGAGCCGCTGATGCTGGCCCAGGACTTTCCGATGTGGGTGTCTCGCGACCGGGTGCTGGGGGCCAAGCGCGCCTCGGCCGCCGGGGCCGGCGCGATCATCATGGACGACGGCCACCAGAATCCGGACCTGAAGAAGGCGCTGTCCCTGGTCGTGGTCGACGGCGAGACCCGCAACGATGAATGGCCGTTCGGCGACGGCCGGGTGTTTCCCGCCGGGCCGATGCGCGAACCGCTGAAGGTCGGCCTAGCCCGGGCCGACGCCGTGATCCTGCTGCTGCCCGCCGACCTGCCGGCCGCCGACCCCGAACTGCTGGCGATGTTCGGCGACACGCCGGTGCTGATCGCCCGACTGGAACCGGTGGGCAAGCCGCCCAAGGGACCGCTGGTCGGCTTCGCCGGGATCGGCAAGCCCTGGAAGGTCGAGCGGGCCCTGCAGGCGGCCGGCGCCGATCTGCGCGACTTCGCCCCCTTCCCCGACCATGGCGTCTATGACGAGGACACGCTGAAGATGCTGGCCGACCGCGCCGCCGTGTTCGAGGCCAGCCTGGTCACCACCGAAAAGGACTGGGTGCGGCTGTCGCCGACCTGGCGGGCCAGGATCACCCCCTGGCCGGTGCGGGCGAGGTTCGAGAACGAGGCGGCGCTGAACGCCGTGCTGGCCAGGGCCGGGCTTTAGACCCGGCCGCCTTCAGGCCCCCGCCTTTTGCGCGAAGGCCCAGGCCCCTCGGGCCAGTACCGGCACGCGGGCCTCCATCAGCTCCGCATGGGCGCTGGCGGCGGTGCCGTCACGGACGCGGCCGACAATGCCCTGGCAGATGCCCGCCAGTCGGAAGAGGTTGTAGCTGAAGTACCAGTCCAGATTGGGCAAGCCGTCGCGGCCCGTGGCCTTGCAGTAGCGGGCCACCGCCTCTTCGATGGTCGGCACGCCATAGGCGGTCAGGTCGTCGATGTCCGACAGCCCGCCGCGCTGGTCCGACGGCATCACCCAGTTCATCAGGAAATAGCTGAAATCGGCCAGGGGATTGCCCAGGGTCGACAGCTCCCAGTCCAGCACCGCCACCACGCGCGGCTCGGTGGCGTGCAGGATCATGTTGTCGAGGCGATAGTCGCCATGGACGATGGTGGTGCGGTCATCCTCCGGGGCCGAGGTCGGCAGCCAGGCCATCAACCGGTCCATGTCCTGGAGCGTCTTCGTCTCGCTGGCCTTGTACTGCTTGGTCCAGCGGTCGATCTGGCGCGAGAAATAGTTGCCCGGCTTGCCATAGTCGGCCAGGCCCACGGCGGCGTAGTCGACATTGTGCAAGGCGGCCAGGGTGTCGATCTGCGCCTCATAGATCGCCCGGCGCTCGGCGGGTTGATAGTCGGGCAGGGTGCCGTCCCACAGGATGCGGCCTTCGACATTGTCCATCACGTAGAAGATCGTGCCGATGACGTCCTCGTCCAGGCACAGGGCATAGGCCTTGGCGACGGGGAAGTGGGCCTTGTTCAGGCCCGAGATCACCTTGAACTCGCGGTCCACGGCGTGGGCCGAGGGCAGCAGCTTGCCCGGCGGCTTGCGGCGCAGGACGTATTTCTTGCCGGGCGTGACCAGCTGATAGGTCGGGTTGGACTGGCCGCCCTTGAACTGGCGCACCTCCAGCGGGCCCTGATAGCCCTCGACATGGGCCGCCAGCCACGCGGCCAGCTTGCCCTCGTCGATGGCGTGACGGGGATCGACCGGCTTGGTGCCCGAGTTCAGGTCCTGAGCGGTCTGTTCGGCGACGTCGGCCATGCGGTTTCTCCCCAACACTTGTTTGAACGGGAGTTTAGAGGGTGGGGCGGCGGGCGCAACATCAAACGCCCCCTTCCCCCTTTGATGGGGGAAGGGCCGGGGATGGGGGTGACAGAGGTTCAGGATATGGCGCGGCCGGCGTGAAATCGTCCGGCGGGGTCACCCCCATCCCTGCCCTTCCCCCATCAAGGGGCAGGGCTATCGCATATGGATCTGGCGCTAAAAGACCCAGCCTTCCTGGGCCTTGTGCCCAGGACCCATGGCGCCGCGGATGCGGACTGGGGTCGGTGTTACGGGCCGTTCAGCCGCGAATAGCGCCCAAATCAAAGCCTGCCTCAAACATGGGTCCTGGGCACAAGGCCCAGGAAGGCAAGATTTTTGAGTTTGTTAAAGGCTTGTGTCCGTCAGCAACCCATATGCGATAGCCCTGCATCAAGGGGGAAGGGTTCTTGATCAAGCCTGCCCCAGCCCCCGCCACCCAATATCGGTGCGATAGAACCCGCCCTCCAGCGACACCGTCCCCAGGGCCGCATAGGCGACGTCGCGGGCCTCGTGCAGGGTGGCGCCCAGGGCGCAGACATTGAGCACCCGGCCGCCGGAGGCCACGAGGCGCCCCTCGAACTCACGGGTCGTGCCGGCGTGGAAGATCACTGCCTCGGGCCCGAAATCGGCGTCGGCCCCCTCGATCCGGCCGCCGGTCTTGGGCGCGTCGGGATAGCCTTCGGCGGCCAGCACCACGCAGATCGCCGCCGCGTCGCGCCAGACCGGCGCGGCCGCCTCGGCCAGCCGGCCCTGGGCGGCGGCCAGCAGGATCGGCACCAGGTCGCTCTGCAGGCGCAGCATCAGGGTCTGGCATTCGGGATCGCCGAAGCGGGCGTTATATTCCACCAGCTTGGGGCCGGCGGGCGTCAGCATCAGGCCGGCATAGAGCACGCCGACATAGGGATTGCCCTCGGCGGCCATGCCCTCGATGGTGGGGACCACCAGCTCGCGCCAGGCCTGGTCGATCAGGTCTTGAGTCAGGACCGGCGGCGGCGAATAGGTGCCCATGCCACCGGTATTGGGCCCCTTGTCGCCGTCATAGGCGCGCTTGTGATCCTGGGCCGCGCCGAAAAACAGCGCCGTCCTGCCGTCGCAGATCGCGAACAGCGAGGCTTCCTCGCCCGACATGAACTCCTCGATCACCACCCGCGCCCCGGCCGAGCCGAACCGGCCGCCCAGCATGTCGAGCACGGCGGCGTCGGCCTCGGCCCGATCGGCGGCGATCACCACGCCCTTGCCGGCCGCCAGGCCGTCGGCCTTGATCACGAACGGGGCCTCCAGCGTGTCGAGGAACACGCCGGCCGAGGCCGCATCGGTGAACACGCCATAGGCCGCCGTCGGCAGGTCGTGGCGGGCGCAGAAGTCCTTGGTGAAGGCCTTGGAGGTCTCCAGCTGGGCCGCCCGCTGGCTGCCGCCGAAACAGGGGATGTTCAGTTCGGCCAGGCGGTCGGCCAGCCCGACCTCCAGCGCCGATTCCGGACCGACCACCACGAGGTCGGCGGCGATCTCCTGGGCCAGGGCGACCAGACCCTCGACATCGGTGACCTTGACCGCGCGCAGCTCGGCGACGGCGGCGATGCCCGGATTGCCCGGGGCGGCCACGAGCCGTCCGCACAGCGGCGATTGGGCGATCTTCCAGGCCAGGGCGTGCTCGCGCCCACCCGACCCGACGAGGAGAATGGTCATCTTTTCCATGGGGCCGGGGTGTGGCGCGGGCGGGGTCCGGGGTCAAGGCGCCCAGGACACGGGTTTGCAGCCTCGCCGGTTTTCACCGGCAAGTGGGGAGGCGGCGGAGCGTCCGGGCCAGGCCCGGATGAGGATAGAAGGAGTACCGTTTCGGCCGTGGCCGGAGCGCTCCGCGCGGTCGTTGTTCAGGAGCATCGCCGGGCTGGCGGGGTGTTAATCCGCTCCGGTAGCTAGGCCCCCGGCGGGCGGAAGGGATAGCGACCCTTCCGGACCGCGCGGGCGATTTCAGCCCGCGCCTGGCGCGCCTTGCCGGGCGTCGCCGAGGGGTGCTCCCGGCGGTCCGGGCCTGGCCTCAACACGGGACGGTCCTCGTGGGGGGTCCACGCTCAGCCAGACCCCGCCGGGCCTTCGACGACGGCCGACGGGCGCTTCCCGCTCGACCGCCCCCACCCCCCGTCAGGTCGCCAGCTGGACGGCCTCCCCAGGGGTGGGGCGAGAAGAAGTATGCGGCCGTTCTGGAGGGTGATGCGTCGATTTTCCATCGTGACGCTGGCTCGGGCGGTTAGGGCGTTGAATTTGTTGGGGGCGAGGGGTGTGAACGCCCGTGCGAGGACGGGAATTGGGGGCGCGGCCGCCTTCCTCGAAACCCTCTCTCATAGAGAGAGGGAGGGGCCCGCCGCGAAGCGGTGGGAGGGTGAGAGGTTACACCCTCGCCGAACGAAGCACCGCCAGGATGTCGTCGGATACGCCACCGGGGTCGGTCAGCACCCGCGCGTTGGGAAACCTCAACACAACATACCCAAACAGCTCCAGCGCCTGGGTGCGACGCTCATCATAGTCCTCGCGCCCTTCATGAGCGGCGCCGTCCAGCTCCACGATCACCTTGGCCGCTTCGCAGACGAAGTCCGCGAAATAGCGGTCGATCGCGACCTGCCGCAGAAATCTGAACCCGCCCAGCCGGCGGTTGCGAACGAGGGTCCACAGCGCCTTCTCGGCCAGGGTCTGGTCACGGCGTAGACGACGGGCGCTGGCGGTCTTGTCCATGACGGGAGCATGGCCTGCGACGGCTGAGGCGCTCAACGACAGGAATCAGGATTTTCCGGTTGGCGGTGAAACCTCTCACCCTCCCACCGCTGCGCGGCGGGCCCCTCCCTCTCTCTCAGAGAGAGGGTTTTTTGATGCGCGCCTGCCCCGCCTCCGCGCCGGAGGGCGCCATCCTGACATCTCACGTCGAGACGAGGGACGCCTTCTCCCTTCCCCCATCAAAGGGGGAAGGGTTGTGTCTCGGCGTTCCAGGTCGTGGAACACCCTCCGCGCCGGAGGGAGCCATCCTTACATCTCACGGCGAGACGATCGCCGGTCTGGACAGGTCACTCAAGGACGGCCCTGCGGGCCGCCGCGTCGCGGCGACGCGAGAGCGTCGTCCTTGACTGACCTGTCCAGACCGGCACGCTGCAGCCTCCAAGAGATGTAAGGCTTGGCGCGACGCGGGGGCGTCGGGGTCTCGCCCCTAGGTGAAATTAAGCTGTTCCGCGTTGCAGATGGTGATTTGCAAAACTTTATGGATCACCATCATATGCGGGGAGAGGAAGCCGTGCAGACACCATCAAATTGGATCGAACTTGGGCGACGAGGCGCGTTCACCACAACGCAAGTTGCGGTGTTGCTCGGCGTTGAGCCCTCGACGGTTGCTTCCTGGCTAACTGGAAATCCGCCCCTCATTGCATCCGATTTGCCATCGGTGGCTGGGCGGATTGCACTATCTTTCGATGGCTTGGTCGAAGCTCGGGCGATCAACTACTTGCTCGCTGAGGGGATATCCCGCCGCCGGCTTGCAATGGCGATGAAAGCCATGCGTCAAAGGTGGGAGGACCCGCACCCTCTCGCGCGTGAGCGACGGCTAACGACCGATGGATCGGCCGTTTTGGAGCTTCAAGGTGAGAAGATAATCGATCTACTCACCGATGCTTATTTACACCCAGAAACCCTACGCCCAGCCCTTGCTGGCCGCGTGATTTTCAAGAGTGGACGCGCGGCATGGCTGGAACCCTATCCAGATGAAATGCCGTTGATCCGGATCGACCCGGCCAGGGCATTTGGTAGACCTGTCGTAGTCGAGATGTCCAAGACTGTTCCAACAGAGACGCTCGCTGCATCTGCTGAAGTGGATGGCCTGACTGAGGCTGCAGATTGGTTTGGTGTCAGTGAGGGAGCGGTCACCCAGGCCGTAGCGTTTGAGCAACGTATCGCTGCTTGACCCTCATTCGCTTTGACGAGTGCATCAACCCGCGCATCGTCGGTGCGATAAAGGCAATTGGATTTCAGCGAGACATCCAGCTGGAAACGCCACAAGAACTCGCGCAGCGAGGGTTGCCGGACGTCAACTGGATTGAAGACTTTAGTGGGCGCGGCGGGCGTCTAGTCGTCTCGGGCGACGGTAACATGAGGCGAGTTCAGCTTGAGCGCGCGGCGCTAGAGGCGTCCGGTGTGATCGCAGTTTTCCCTCATATGAAATGGTACGGCAATCTCGGGCGATGGGGCCAAGCTGCGTTTTTCATGGCTTGGTTTCCAGCAATTGTGCGCCTCGCTCAGCATGGCGAAGCGGGCGCTCATTTCCGGATTCCACCATCACTTTCGGGTGAGTTTGAGAGCCTGGAACGGCTCAAATCGCTTGCGGAGATCGAGCATGAACGGGGTGTAAAAGCGGCACAGAGAGCTGCCGTGAAGAACGAAGACATCTAGGCGCACTGGGACTACTCGGTCAGCAGAGCCAAGGGCGTTGTTGTGATCTAGCGCCCAACCCCGCCTATCCCCCCTCACCGCCCCTTCACATCCCGCGCCGCCTTGGTCAGCTGCACAAACTCCGCCCGCAAACCCTCCGGGTCCTCCCCCCGTGCCCCCTGGGCCAGGGCCGTGACGTCGTCCCAGCCGAACCCGTCGCCCACCCACGGGTCGCCGCGCAGTTTCTGGCCATAGGCGGCGACGGCGATGGCGAAGCGGGTGGCTTCGGGGGCGGCGGCCAGGCTGGCGAGCGTGTCGCGCGCGCCGATCGGGCGCTCGATCAGTTTCGACGTCGTTCCGCCCGGGGTCTTGTAGCGCACCTTCAGGAAGGCCAGCTCGCCGGTGGACTTGGCGCCGCGACGCGGGGCCGGGCCATAGCGCAGCGGGTCCGAGGACGGCCGCGCCCCGACCGGGGTGATCTCGTAGAGGGCGGTGACGGCGGCGCCCGACCCGACCTCGCCGGCGTCGACCTGGTCGTTGTTGAAGTCCTCGCGGTTCAGCAGCCGGGTCTCGTAGCCAATCAGCCGATACTCGGCGACCTGGGCGGGATTGAACTCGACCTGGATCTTCACGTCGTCGGCGATCGGGAACAGGCTGGCCTGGAAGTCGTCGCGGAACAGCTTTCGCGCTTCGCTGAGGGTGTCGACATAGGCCGCCACGCCGTTGCCGTTCTGGGCCAGGGTCTGCATCATCGTGTCGTTATAGTTGCCGCGTCCGAAGCCATAGACCGACAGATAGACGCCGCTCTTGCGCTGGTCAGCGACCACGTCCTTCAGCCGGCCGGGATCGCTGAGACCGACATTGAAGTCGCCGTCGGTGACCAGGATCACCCGGTTGACGGCGGCCTTGTCGAAGTTCTGGCGGGCCAGGTCATAGGCCAGGGTCAGGCCGGCCCCGCCCGCCGTCGAGCCGCCCGACTGCAGGGCGTCCAGGGCGCAGCGCATCTTCAGCTTGGAGCGGCCGTCGGTGGGGGCCAGCACCGCCCCGGCCGAGCCGGCATAGGCCACCATGGCCACGCGGTCCTGCGGGCGCAGCTGGTCGATCAGCACGTTCAGCGCCTTGCGGGCCAGGGGCAGGCGGTCCTCGCCCGACATCGAGCCGGAGGTGTCGATCAGAAAGACCAGGTTCAGCGGCGGGGCGTCGGCGCGCGGCTGGGCGTAGCCCTGCAGGCCGATATGCAGGATCTGGCGCTGCGACGACCAGGGCGACGGGGTCACCGTCACGGTCGAACGGAAAGGGGTGTCGCGGCTTGTGGGGCGGGCATAGCCATAGTCGAAATAGTTGATCAGTTCCTCGACCCGCACGGCGTCGCGCGGCGGGGCGGCGCCGTCATTGAGGAAGCGGCGGACATTGGCGTAGGCGGCGGTGTCGACATCGATCGAAAAGGTCGAGACCGGCTCCTCGGCCGTGCGCTTGACCGGATTGGCGACCGCGCCGGGATAGCGCTCGGTGTCGCGGACCATGCCCGGCTCGGTCGGGATCCGCCTGGCCACGGGCGGGATGCCCAGCGGCGGGGGCGACGCTGAATAGGCCATCACCGCTGGCGAAGACGGCGGCGGCGGCGGCGGCGCGGGGGGTGGCGGACCCGGATAGGCCATGGCCGGTAGCGGGAGCGCCTTGCTGGAGCGCAACGTGATTCCACGTCGGTCGCGCTCGGGCGGGGGCGGGGCGAACCCCAGGGCGGCGCAGGCCTGGGCCGAAGGCGTTCCGTCGCCGCGCGGCGCGGCGGGGGCCAGGGCCAGACCCGGCGTCGCCGCCGAGCCGGCGATCAACAGCGACAGGGCGCCGGCGCCCAGCCGACGAAGCGTAACCATCGTCATTACCGTCTCCTCCCAGAGCAGGATCGATAATTACGGATGTAAGAATGTCTAAATCAGGGCGGCGCAGTTCTCACCGATTATCCCCGCGAAAGCGGGGACCCAAGCGGCCTTGGGGTTCAAGAGCAGCGCAGAATGATCCGGGCTCGGCTTGGGTCCCCGCTTTCGCGGGGATAGTCGGTGTTTTGGGGGCTTACGCCGCCTCGACATCCAGCGAATAGCCCGCCGAGCGCACCGTGCGGATCGGATCGCCGTCGGCCGAGCCGTTGAGCGCCTTGCGCAGGCGGCCGATGTGCACGTCCACCGTGCGGGCCTCGACATAGACGTCCGAGCCCCACACCGCGTCCAGCAGCTGTTCGCGGCTGAACACCCGGCCCGGGTGCTGCATCAGATAGTCGAGCAGGCGAAACTCGGTGGGGCCCAGGTGGACTTCCTTGCCCTGGCGCTTCACCCGGTGGGCGACGCGGTCGATGATGATGTCGCCGACCGTGATGCGGTCGTCGGCCAGGCCCGGACGGATGCGACGCAGCACGGCGCGGACGCGGGCGGTCAGTTCCACCATCGAGAACGGCTTGACCACATAGTCGTCGGCCCCGGTGTCGAGCCCCCGAATCCGGTCGCTCTCTTCGCCGCGGGCGGTGAGCATGATGATCGGCACGTTGCGGGTCTCGGAGCGGCCGCGCAGGCGGCGGCAGACCTCGATGCCCGACACCTTGGGCAGCATCCAGTCCAGGATCACCAGGTCCGGCGCGCGTTCGCTGGCCATGGTCAGGGCTTCCTCGCCATCGCCGGCGACGCCGACATGGTAGCCTTCCTTGTCCAGGTTGTAGTGCAGCAGGGTGGCGAGGGCGTCCTCATCCTCGACCACAAGAACGTACGGCGTCATGGCGGCGTGGCCCCTTAGCGCGGCGTTTCGAGCTTCGGACGCTTGGAGATGATCTCCTCGCCCGTAATCTCGAAGTGAATGATCTCGGCGATGTTGGTGGCGTGGTCGCCGATGCGTTCCAGGTTCTTGGCGACGAACAGCAGGTGGGCGCAGGCGTTGATCGTGCGCGGATCGCCCATCATGTAGGTCAGCAGTTCGCGGAAGATGGCGTTGTAGTGCTCGTCGACCTCTTCATCGCGGCCCCAGACGCCCTTGGCGCGCTCGAGATCCGATTCCGAATAGGCGTCCAGCACGTCCTTGAGCCGGCCCTGGACCAGCTTGCCCATCCGCTCGATCGAGCGGGTCAGGGCGATCATCGGCTCGGCGTCAGTGAGGATCAGCGCCCGCTTGCCGATGTTCTTGGCCATGTCGCCGCAGCGTTCCAGGCTCATCGAGATCTTCAGGGCGGCGACGGCGTGGCGCAGATCGACCGCCATCGGCTGGCGCAGGGCGATCAGGCGGAAGGCCTTGCGTTCGATCTCGCCCTGCAGGGTGTCGAGGCGCTCGTCGCGGGCCACGACCTGCTGGGCCAGGGGCGCGTCGCGGCGGGCGATGCACTCGACGGCGTCGGCGATCTGGGCCTCGGCCAGGCCGCCCATGCGGGTGACCTCGGCCGCGAGGTGGTTGAGCTCTTCGCCGTAGGATTTGACGGTATGTTCGGTCATGGCGTGGGTGATCCTGCCGGTTAGCCGAAGCGGCCGGTGATGTAGTCCTGGGTGCGGCTGTCGCGAGGATTGGTGAACATGTCCTCGGTGGAGCCGCTCTCGACCAGCTTGCCCAGATGGAAGAAGGCGGTCTTCTGCGACACCCGCGCGGCCTGGGCCATCGAGTGGGTGACGATGACGATGCAGAACTGGCTGCGCAGCTCGTCGATCAGTTCCTCGATGCGGGCGGTGGCGATGGGGTCCAGGGCCGAGCAGGGCTCGTCCATCAGGATCACCTCGGGGCCGACGGCGATGGCGCGGGCGATGACCAGACGCTGCTGCTGACCGCCCGACAGGCCGGTGCCGGGCTGGTGCAGGCGATCGGCGACCTCGTTCCACAGGCCGGCCTTCTTGAGGCTGCTCTCGACAATGGCTTCCAGCTCGGCCTTGCCGGTGGCCAGGCCATGGATGCGCGGGCCGTAGGCGACGTTCTCGAAGATGGTCTTGGGGAACGGGTTGGGTTTCTGGAACACCATGCCGACGCGCGAGCGCAGCACCACAGGGTCGACGCTCTTGAGATTGACGTCCTGGCCGTCGATCTCGATCACGCCCGACACCTTGGCCGTCGGGATGGTGTCGTTCATGCGGTTGATGCAGCGCAGGAAGGTCGACTTGCCGCAGCCCGACGGGCCGATGAAGGCGGTGACCGACTTGGCCGGGATGTCGATATTGACGTCGAACAGGGCCTGCTTGTCGCCATAGAAGACGTTGACGTCCTTGGCCTGGATCTTGATCTCGCTGGACGAGGCCGGCGGATAGATCTTGGGCGCGGCGGTCTTGATCATCGGCGCGGAGACCGAGTCATCGGGGCTGGCGGGGGGCATGGCGTGTCCCTGGACGAGGGGAAGGGCGGAAGGGTTCAGGATCATGATCTTGCTCTACCAGCGACGCTCGAAGCGGCGGCGCAGGATCACCGCGGCGGCGTTCATGACGATCATGAAGACCAGCAGCACGATGATCGCGCCGGCGGTGCGTTCGTGGAAGGCGCGCTCCGAAGCGTTCTCCCAGATGAACACCTGCACGGGCAGGACGGTGGCGGCGCCGGTGAAGCCGTCAGGCACGCCGGGCACGAACGAGACCATGCCGATCATCAGCAGCGGCGCGGTCTCGCCCAGGGCGTGGGCCAGCGACAGGATGGCGCCGGTCATCACGCCGGGCATGGCCAGCGGCAGCACGTGGTGGAAGACGGTCTGGGTCTTGGACGCGCCGACGCCCAGGGCGGCTTCGCGGATCGAGGGCGGCACGGCCTTCAGGGCCGAGCGGGTGGCGATGATCACCGTGGGCAGGGCCATCAGGGCCAGCACCAGGCCGCCGACCAGGGGCGAGGAGCGCGGCACGTGCAGCCAGTTGATGAACAGGGCCAGGCCCAGCAGGCCATAGACGATCGACGGCACGGCGGCGAGGTTGTTGATGTTGACCTCGATGACGTCGGTCCAGCGGTTCTTCGGGGCGAACTCTTCCAGATAGACCGCCGCCATCACCCCCACCGGCACGGCGATCATGGCGGTGATCAGCAGCATCATGGCCGAGCCGACCACGGCGCCCAGCACCCCGGCCTGTTCCGGCTCGGTGGAGTCCGAATTGGTGAAGAAGGCGAAGTTGAAGCCCGACTTGACCGAGCCGTTCTTCTTCATCTGGTCCAGCCAGTCGAGCTGCTGGTTGTCGAGCTTGCGGTCTTCCTCGGCCGTCGAGCGCTTGATCTCGCCCTTGAAATAGAGGTCGGCGTCGGCCTTGAACGGGCCCGAAAGCGTGATGGTCTTGCCGACCAGCGACTTGTCGGCCTTCAGCTGGTTGAGAATCTGGAAGCCGAAATCGCGCGAGATCAGGTCCATGACCTTGCCCGAGGTCGTGCCCAGATCATCGTCCTGGACGCCCAGCTTCTTCATCGTCGCCTCGGCGACGATATAGTCATAGTTGACGCCCTCCAGATCGCTCACGTCGATCAGTTCCGGGTTCAGATAGACCGGAATGTTCAGGGTGTGGGTCTGGAACGTGGTGTAGCCCTGGCCGACGATGCGGCCGACCAGCACCACCAGGAAGATCATGGCCACGGTGATGGCCATCAGGCCCTGGGCCTTGAACCACATCTCCGAGCGGTGACGCTTCTTCAGGCGGGCTTGCATGGCGGTCATGGGGGCGATCTTAGGGTCGGTCTGGGGGGCGGCGGAACCAGCGGGACCCAAGGGGGAATGGGTGACGTCAGTCATACTGTTCCCGATACTTCTGGACGATGCGCAGGGCGATGATGTTGAGGCCCAGGGTCACGACGAACAGCGTCAGGCCCAGGCCGAAGGCCGACAGGGTCTTGGCGCTGTCGAACTCCTGGTCGCCGGTCAGCAGGGTGACGATCTGCACGGTGACGGTGGTCACGGTGTCGAGCGGATTGGCGGTCAGCTTGGCCTGCAGGCCGGCGGCCATGGTGACGATCATGGTCTCGCCGACGGCGCGCGACACGGCCAGCAGCATGGCGGCCATGATGCCCGGCAGGGCGGCGGGCAGAACCACCTTCTTGATGGTCTCGGACTTGGTGGCGCCCATGGCGTAGCTGCCGTCGCGCAGCGACTGCGGCACCGAATTGATGATGTCGTCCGACAGCGACGACACGAACGGGATCAGCATGATGCCCATCACCACCCCGGCCACCAGGGCCATCTGGTTCTGGACCTGCATCAGATAGTCGGCGACGCCGGGGAACGGGCCGCCGGCCATGGCGGCGCCGATGCTGTTGAAGAAGGCGCGGAAGATCGGCCCCACGGTCAGGGCGGCGAAGAAGCCGTAGACCACGGTGGGCACGCCGGCCAGGATCTCCAGCAGCGGCTTGATCGTCGCGCGCACCGGGCGGCTGGCGTATTCGGACAGATAGATCGCCGAATAGAGACCGACGGGCGCGGCCACGGCCATGGCGATCAGCATGATCAGGAAGGTGCCGGCGAACAGCGGCACCGCGCCGAAGGCGCCCTCGGCGGCGACCTGATCGGACCGCATGGCGATCTGCGGGTTCCACTCGGTGCCCAGCAGGAACGAGATCGGCGACACGGTCTGGAAGAAGCGCCAGCTTTCCCAGATCAGCGACAACAGGATGCCGACGGTGGTCAGGACGGCGGCGATCGAACAGATCAGCAGCAGGCCGCCGACCCAACCCTCCACCCGGTTGCGGGCGCGGAAGTCGGGCGAAAGACGCGGGAAGGCCAGCAGGAAGCCGGCCAGGGCGACCACGCCGGCCAGGCCCAGAACGCTGTAGCGGATCAGGGCGTCAACGCGCCGGGCCTCGGCGATCTTGACGTCCAGGGCGGCTTTCAGTTCGCCCTCATAGGCGATCTCGCTGGGCGCGACACCCGAGGCGATGGCCTGGGCGTCGCTGAAGAACACGGCCTGACGATCGACGTCCAGGGCGCGGACGACGGCGGGGCGCTGGGCCTGCAGCATGGCCTCTTCGACGCGATCGCCGAACATGGCGCCCAGCAGCAGCAACAGGGCGGCCGGAACGCCGGCCCACAGAGCGGCATAGGTCCCATAATAGTCAGGCAGGGAGTGCAGGACGCGCGCGACGCCGCCGCCGGCTTTGACGGCGCGCCGTCGGCCAAGCACGAAGGCGGTGCTGGAAAACAGCGCCAGAAACAGGAGCGAGAGCCAGATCAGCATGCGTGAGGCGGGGTCTTGCGCGAGGGGTTTCAAAGACGGCGCCCAACGCACCGCCTCGCCCGGAATGAGCTATGCCCGCCCGGCGCTGGCCTTATGCGACGTTTCCATGACAGTTTAATGACAGCGAACCGGCCAGGCCCGCGCCTAGGCCTCCGCCGTCACAACCTGGAGTCGGTCCGCCGCGGCCTTGGCCATCGGCAGGTAGATCCCGAACGTCGCGCCCTCACCCTGAACGCTCTCGACCGTCAGGCCGCCGCGATGGCGGTTCATGATGTGCTTGACGATGGCCAGACCCAGGCCGGTGCCGGACCGATCGCCGCTCTTCTGGCCCTCGACGCGATAGAACCGCTCGGTCAGACGCGGCAGGTGCTCGCGCGCCAGGCCAGGGCCACGATCGGTGACCCGCAAGGTCGCGTAGCGTTCGCCGACGGCGTGGTCGGGGGTCAGCAGCGACATTCGCGCCGCCGCCGGATCGCGCGGCTCGGCGGCGGAGTCTGCGGTCAGGCCCGGAAAGATCTCGATCCGCACCACGCCGTCCTGCGGGGTATATTTGATGGCGTTGTCGATCAAGTTCTGCACCACCTGGATGATCTGGTCGCGGTCGCCTTCGACCACGGCGGCGCCGCGCGGCGGCAGGACAGGATCAAAGCTGATCGCCTTTTCCTTGCCCTGGGGCGTGAGGGCGTCGATCACATCGATCGCGGCCATCGCCAGGTCCACCCGACCCAGCGGCGCGATATGCTCGTTCAATTCGATGCGCGACAGGCTCATCAGGTCATCGATCAGGCGCGACATCCGCTCGGCCTGGGCCTGCATGATGCCCAGGAACTTCTCCCGGATGACCGGATCTTCCTTGGCGTGGCCGCGCAGGGTCTCGATAAAGCCCGACAACGAGGCCAGGGGCGTGCGCAGCTCATGGCTGGCATTGGCCAGGAAGTCGGCGCGCGTGCGCTCGCTGCGGCGGGCGTCGGTCTCGTCGCGCAGCACCAGCATCGCCAGGCGCGAGCCTTCCGGCCCGTCGCTCAGCGGCCGGGCATAGGCGATCCATGAGCGCCCCTGGCTGCCGCCGGTCTCATATTCCACCGCCCGCTCGATATCGCCGAACAGGGCCTCGTCCACCGCCTCCAGAACCTGCGGGTTGCGCATGGCCGTCACCAGCAGCGTGCCCTCGCGCTGGATCCGGAAGAGCTCGCGGGCGGCCGCATTGGCGAACACGAAGCGGCGACCGGTCAGATCGTCGGCCTCGTCGGCGGCGATCACCATCAGCGGATCGGGGAGACGCTCCAGGATGGTGGCGAAGGGCGGGGTCTTCTGTTGCGCTTCTGGAACCAGGGCCGCTGCGGGAAGCGCTTCGATCTGCGCCCGGCGCACGCGGGCGTTCAGATAAAGACCGCCCAGGCCCGTGGCGATCGCCGCCAGCACGGCCGGGCCGGGCTGGGCGGCGCCCGCCGCAGCCAGCACAAGGATCGCCGCCGGCCCGACCAGGACCGGCAACGCGGCGCGGCGCGCCAGGCGGGCCGCGTTCTCAAGGGACTGGTTCGCCGGCGACATGGACACGCGCCTCGATTCTCGCCGTGACAGGGATTCGTTGAACCAGATATGGCGCCCTGGCATGCCATGCGATAGACGGTTGACGTCTGAATGCGTGTTGATGGCGTTGCTCACCGCAATTTCGCCGCAACGAGACGCAAATTAGGCTCTGGGTTTCTTTCCGAGGTATCGAACGTAATGCAGCGCAAGGTCCTGGTCGCGACAGTCGCAGCCGCTCCTCTCCTCGCCTTGGCGTTCGCCGCGTCGGCAGAAACCACGGTCACCACCGCCCGAACGACGGCGATCGCGACGTCGAGCGCCGCCAGCGGCGCGGCCGACGACGTCAAGGTGACGGCGGACGGCTCGATCAAGCCCACCACAGCGGGGGCCTTGATCACCCTGGACAGCAACAACAAGGTCACCAACCTGGGGACCCTGGCCACGGTCGGGGTCAATGACTCGACCGGCATTCTGATCCTGGGCGGCAAGACCGGCTCGGTCACCAATTCCAACGCCATCACGCTGAACGAAGACTACACGGCCACCGACACCGATTCGGACGGCGATATCGACGGCCCCTTCGCCCAGGGTTCGAATCGCTTCGGCGTTCGCCTGACCGGTCCCGGCGCCTTTACCGGCGACATCACCCACGACTCGGCGGGCACGATCTCGATCGAGGGCAACAACTCCGCCGGGATCTCGCTCGAAAGCCAGTTGATCGGCAACCTGACCACCAGCGGGGCGATCACCGTTCTGGGTGACAACACCAGCGGCGTGCGGGTCGCCGCCCCGGTGACCGGCAAGATCACCTTGGGCGGAACGATCAGCACCCAGGGCGCCAACGCCGTCGGTGCGGCCATCGATTCCAACGTCACCGGCCCGCTCGTCCTGCAGGGTTCGATTTCCACAACGGGCTATCGCTATACCTCGCGCCCCGCAAACACGGCGCTCGACAAGCTCGACGCCGATGACCTGCTGCAGGGCGGTCCCGGCGTCCGGGTTGGCGGCGACGTCACGGGCGGCCTGCTGCTGCAGGGCTCCAACACCTCGATCGCGGTCGGCGCGGATGGCAACACCGTCGCGACCGCCATCACCTCGTCGACGAGCGGCACGTCGAGCATCACCACCTATGGCGGCGCGCCCGCCCTGCTGATCGGCTCCAGCACCCAGAACGTGACCCTGGGCGCCGTGGGCGCCGCCGACAACGCCTATGGCCTGGTCGCCAAGGGCGCGATCAGCGCTTCGGGCGTCTATGACAAGGTCAACGCGACCGCCATCCAGATCGGCACAGGCTCGGGCGGCTTCGCCACCACGCTCTCGGGCGGCGTCCGCAATGATGGTCAGGTGACGGCGACCGCCATCGAAGCTGACGCCACCGGCCTGAAGCTGAACGCTGGGGCGACGACGGCGGAAATCCTCAATCGCGGCTCCATCGGCGCCAGCTCCAGCTCGTATGCGGGCTCCGGCGTCACGGCCAGCGCCCACGCTGTCGTGATCGGGACCGGCGCCGCCGCCACCAGCCTGAACAACAAGAGCACCATCGCCGCCGTGCGCACGGGCGAAAAGGGCGACGCCGTCGCCGTGCTCGATCAGGCCGGAACGCTCAAGACCATCACCAACACCGGCTCCATCCGCGCCTCCGTCGGCGCCCCCGGCGTGACGCGCGACGGGACGAGCTCGACCGTCACCGCCACGGGCTCGGCGATCGCCCTGGACCTGCGCGCCAACGCCTCGGGCGTCACGGTCACCCAGTCGGGTCCGACGTCCTACACCTCGACCAGCACCTATCCCTCGACGGACACCGTCACCACCACGACGGGCACAGCCGTCGCCACGACCACGCCGTCGATGATCGGCGATGTGCTGTTCGGCGCCGGCGACGACAGCCTCAACCTGCAGAGCGGCAGCCTGGTCGGCGCGATGGCCTTTGGGGCCGGCGCGGACAAGCTGACGATCGACGGCGGCGCCATCGCCCTGGGCAACCTCACCGACAGCGACGGCCGGCTGGCCATCAAGGTCGGCACGGGCAGCCTGGGCATCGCCAACGCCGCGACGATCAATGTCACCAGCGTCGATCTCGGCGCGGCCAGCAAGATCCTGTTCACGGCGGATCCGACCGCTGGAACCAACACCAAGCTGGTCGTGTCGGGCGCGGCCAATATCGCCTCCGGGGCCCAGCTCGGCATTCGCCTGACCGGCCTGGTCAGCCAGCCGACGTCCTATACCGTGATCTCGGCCGGCAGCGTCAACGCCGGCGCCTTGGGCCAGGGCCTGCTGGCGGAATCGCCCTATCTGTACGTCGCCTCCAGCCGCGCCGACGCCAACAACGTCTATGTCGATCTGCGCCGCCGGACGGCCGCAGAGATCGGCATGAACCAGTCGGAAACCTCGGCCTATGACGCGGTGTTCGCCGCCCTGGGCCAGGACAGCAACATCGCCTCGACCATTCTGGCCCAGAACGGCAAGGACGGCTTCCTGGGCCTGTATGATCAGCTGTTGCCTGACCAGGGCGAGGGTCTGTTCGCCTCGCTTCAGGCCGCCAATCAGATGATCTCGGCCGCCACCGCCGTGAAGCCCGATCCGGGCAACCGCTATGGCCCCGACAGCCTGTGGATCCAGGAAATCAACTCCCTGGTCCGCCGCGACAAGGGCCCGACCTCCGGCTCCGACAACCAGGCCTTCGGCTTCGTGGCCGGCTATGAGGCGATGGGCGATGCGGGCGGGGCCCTGGGGCTGACCCTGGCCTATGTCAATGTTGAAGAGCATGACACGGTCGCCAAGGTCGGCGAGCAGACCACCGCCTCCTTCGTTCAGGGCGGGGCCTACTGGCGCCGGTCCGTCGGCGGCTGGCGCATGAACGCGGGCGGCGGCGGCGGCTATGGCTGGTTCACCGGCGACCGTCGCTTCATTGCGCCGGACACCAATAGCGACGGCGTGGCGGACCTGATCCTGAAGAACAACGCCGACTGGACCGGCGTGACCCTGAACGCCTTCGCCGGCGCCGCCTATGAGCACAAGATCGGCCGCTACTTCGTTCGCCCTGAAAGCCGCATCGACTATGTCTGGCTGCGCGAGGGGCAACGCAAGGAATCGGGCGGCGGGAAAGGCTTTGACCTCACCGTCGAGGAACGCACCTCCAGCAATCTCAGCGGCGAGTTCGGCATCGCCTTCGGCGCTGACTATGGCAAGGACGTCTGGTGGCGGCCGGAAGTTCGGGTCGGCTATCGCCAGACCCTGGCCGGCCAGGTGGGCGACACGACGGCGCACTTCACCGGCGGCAACCCCTTCACCCTGGCCGCGCTCGACGACAAGCAGGGCGCCGCGACCCTGGGCTTCGCGCTGAAGGCAGGCACGCCGATGTCCTATCTGGCCATCGAAGGCGGCGTCGAGGCCGCCAAGAAGCAGAAGCGCTACAATCTGCGCCTCTCCGGCCGAGCGATGTTCTAGGGATCGGAATGGCGGGCGCCTGGGCGTCCGCCACGCACCTTTTCGACCCCCTCATGATCCGCCAACGGATCGAGCTGACAGCCTGATAGTCGGCCATATCCTTGGATTCGAAAAGCTTTCGCACCGTCGGCTGCGACGTTCGGTCACGCCTTTGAAAATCAGAAATCTGAATTTCCTAGGCTCAATTTAACCACTAGGCTCAATCGTCTCTCCCCATCAACAACACACCGACGCCCCTTTTAGCGCCGGGAGGGGAAGACCCATGAAAACGACACAAACCGTCTTTCGAACGGCCCTAATCGCCGGCGTCTCGTTCATGGCCATGACCAGCGCCGCCTACGCCCAGACGCCCGCCGACGCAGAAGCCCGTATCGCCGCGCTCGAAGCCCAGCTCAGCGCCCTGTCGAGCCAGATCGCCGATCTGAAGGCCTCCACCGCCACCAGCATCAAGGAAGTCCGCGCCGCCCAGACCCCCAGCCCGAGCGCCGCCGTCGTCACCATCGCCGGCGGCAAGCCGGTCATAGCCTCAAGCGACGGCGCCTTCAGCATGGCCTTCCATGGCGTGATGCAGCTGGACGCCGCGCAGTATTATCAGGACAAGGGCCTGCCCGCCGGGATCGGCGCCGCCCGCGACCTGAACAACGGAACCAACTTCCGCCGTGTCCGCATGGGCGTGGACGGCAAGCTCTACAAGGCCTTCAGCTACAGGGTCCTGCTCGACTTCGGCGGCGCGGGCACGGATGGCGCCGGTCTCCTGCAAGAGGCCTTTTTGCAGTACGACTACAAGCCCGTCAGCCTGAAGGTCGGGGTGTTCGCGCCAAACCTTGGTCTGGAAGACGCCGGCTCGGTCTTGGGCGCAATGTTCCCGGAACGGGCCTCCCCCGCCGAAGCGGCGCGCACCCTGGCCGGCGCCGACAAGCGCATCGCCCTACAGGCCCAGGTCAAGGGTGACCGCTGGCTGCTGACGGGCGCGGTCACCGGCGCCAAGGCCGGCGACTCCCAGACCTATGACGAGCAGCTGGGCTATGTGGGCCGCGCCGCCGCCACGCCCTTCAAGGGCAAGGACTGGCTGATCCATACCGGCGTCAACGCCAGCCTCGTGGCCACGCCCGCCCAGACCGCCGCCCTCACCGGCGCCTATCCGATCACCGTCCAGGACCGCCCCGAGCTGCGCGTGGATGGCCAGCGACTGGTCACCAGCGGCGCGATCGACGCCTCGGGCGCCACCCACCTGGGCCTCGAACTGGCCGCGCAGCGCAAGAACATGCTGATCCAGGCCGAATATTTCGACATCAAGGTCAACCGTCGCGACGCCGCCGCCGGGATCTCCGATCCGAAGTTCACCGGCTGGTATGTCGAAGGCGGCTGGGTTCTGACGGGCGAGACCCGCAAGTACAACACCACGACCTTCGCCTTCGACGCCCCGAGCATCGCAAAACCCTTTGATCCGAAAAAGGGCCAATGGGGCGCCTGGGAACTGGCGGCCCGCTATTCGGTTCTGGACCTGAACCATCACGAAAACGCCGCCCTGGCGGCCGATCGCGTGCGCGGCGGCGAGCAGACAATCTCGACGATTGGCATCAACTGGTTCCCCAACGGGGTGACCAAGTTCTCGCTGGACTATCTGGATGTCAGCATCGACCGGATGGACGCGGCCGGCACCGTTGCGGGCCTCAGCCAGGACTACCAGGCTGTCAATCTGAGGAGCCAGTTCGCGTTCTAACGCGTCGCCAACCGGCCCTTCCGGCATGCCAAGAAGGACCGTCCCTCATGAGCGCCGTCTCTAGAGTCTCCCTCCCGCCGCCGTGTCCTGACGGGCGCCGCGGCGGGGTGTTCGACAGGATCTCACAGCTGAAAAAGGACGCCGGCGCGCCCGTGTCGCCGCCGTCGGCTCCTGCGGTGTGACACCGGGGCCGATTCACGCTGCGGGATTTTTGCGTCATGCTGCCCAGACGGCAGACCAGGCCGCGGACCAGGAACTGCGTGCGCCCTCGACACGTTGAGCGCGATAGGGAGGCAGGACATGTCGGATCAGGCGGACGCATGACAGACCTTTCACACCCTCCCGCGCCGGATAGCGATCTGACCACCCGGCAAGATCTCGAGCAGCTGGTCGCCGACCGCACGCGGGAACTGACCCTGGCCCTGGAGCAGAAGACCGCCCTGCTTCACGAGGTCGATCATCGGGTCAAAAACAACCTTCAGCTCATCTCGTCCCTGCTGCTGCTGCAAAACCGCCGCGTCGCCGACCCGGCGGTGAAGGCGGCGCTGCGCGGCATGCTGGACCGCGTCAACGCCGTCGCCACGGTTCACCGCCGTCTGTTTCAGAGCGACGATGTCGAGCACTTCGATGTCTCGGCCTTCGTCAAGGATCTGGTGGCTGACCTGGTCGGCTCGGGGGGGCGCAACGACATCGCCTTCAGCCTCGATCTGGAACGCGTCGACGTCGCCGCCTCGAAGGCCGCGCCCCTCGCCCTGGTCGTCAACGAGGTTCTCTCCAACACCCTCCGCCACGCCTTCCCGGAAGGCCGCCCGGGCCGGGTCTGCGTCGGCATCACGCGAAGCGAAACCGATTTTCGGATCGAAATCGCCGATGACGGCGTTGGTACAGCGACCTCGGCAAGCGCCAACGGGTTTGGATTGACGATCATTCAGCTGCTCTGCCAGCAATTGAAAGCCAAGTTCGAGACCCTGGACGCCTCGCCGGGAACGCGCGTTGTGATCACCTTGCCCATGAACGCCGCGCACACCTAGACCCGGGCGAGGATGTGCCATGAACGAGCCCCCGCTCGGCGTTTTGATCGTTGAAGACGAAGTTCTGCTCGCCACGGAACTGGAGTTCCTGCTGCAGGAGACCGGATGCTGCGCCTTGGGACACGCCATGAGCGCGGACGAGGCCGTGCAGATGGCGCACGACCTTCACCCTGACCTGGCCCTGGTGGATGTTCATCTGTCCGACGGCCCGACCGGCGTTGAGGTCGCGCGACAGATCAACAAGGATTGCGGCGGCGTGGCGCTCTTCATGACCGCCAACGTCAAGCGTCTGCCCGACGACTTCGCCGGCGCCTGCGGCGTGATCGGCAAGCCCTATTCCAGCAACGGCGTGCGTGGCGCCCTGCACTATCTGACCGCCTGCCTGCGGGACGGCCACGCGCCCGGTCCGCCGCCGGCGGGCCTGACCCTGTCGCCCGCCTATATCGCCCTGTGGGGCCTCGACACCCTGGCAAAGGCCGGCTGACCATGGTCGCATCGCCCCTGGCGGTCGCGGTCGGCGTCGCGGCGGCCCTGCTGTCGATCACCAGCTTCGCGCCGCAGATGATCAAGATCTGGCGCGAGCGCGACGCCTCGTCGGTCTCGCTGCGCATGTATGTGGTCACCGTGACCGGCTTTTCATGCTGGACGCTGTATGGCGTGCTGATCCACGCCTGGCCGGTGATCGCCTCCAACCTGGCCTGTCTGACCATGTCGGCCGGGGTGCTGGCGATGAAATGGCGCTTCAGCCGCCACAGCGCCTGACCCGGCGCCGGACTTGATCCCTCTGCCTTAGTGACAGGGCGGGGTGACAGGGGGGGCGGGGTCCGCTATCGAGACCCGCCCTTTTCCGCATAGGATTTTCGCCTTGACCGACGCCGCCGAGGAAGCGGGCTGGGCCACCGCCAAGACCCTGGCCGAGGCCCTGCCCTATATCCAGATCTATGACCGCGAGACGGTGGTGATCAAATACGGCGGTCACGCCATGGGCCAGGAAGAGGTGGCCAAGGTGTTCGCCGCCGACGCGGTGCTGCTGAAGCTGCTGGGCGTCCATCCGGTGGTGGTGCATGGCGGCGGTCCGCAGATCAGCCGCATGCTCGAGCGGGCCGGGGTCAAGTCGACCTTCATCGACGGCCTGCGCGTCACCGATGAAGCCACCATGGAAGTGGCCGAGATGGTGCTGTCGGGCGCCATCAACAAGGAAATCGCCAACTGGATCACCCTGGCCGGGGCCGAGGCCGACGTGCGCGGCGTGGGCCTGTCGGGCAAGGACGCCCGGATGATCACCGCTGAAAAGGTCACCCGCACCAAGCGCGATCCCGACAGCAATATCGAACAGGTCGTCGACCTGGGCTTCGTGGGCGAGCCGACCAAGGTGGATCCGCACATCATCCAGGCCCTGCTGTCGTCGGAAACCGACTACATCCCGGTGATCGCCCCGATCGGCGTCTCCGAGGCCGGCCAGACCTTCAACATCAACGCCGACACCGTGGCCGGCGCCCTGGCGGGCGCGTTGAAGGCCAAGCGGATGCTGATGCTGACCGACATCGCCGGGGTGCTGGACGCCGACGGCAAGCTGATCCGTCAGATGACCATCGAGGAGGCGCGCGGCCTGATCGCCAGCGGCGTCGCCAGCGGCGGCATGATCCCCAAGCTGGAAAACGCCATCCACGCCGTGGAAGCCGGCGTCGAGGCCGTGGTCATCCTGGATGGCCGCCGTCCGCACGCCATGCTGGTGGAACTGTTCAGCGAGCATGGCGCCGGTACGCTGATCTCGAAATGAGGCGGATCGCACTCATCCTCCCCCGTGAAACGGGGGAGGGGGACCGCGAAGCGGTGGAGGGAGCCTTCCACGCCCCTCGCCCCCTCCGTCACGGCGCTTCGCGCCGCGCCACCTCCCCCGCTGCGCAGGGGAGGACGACCTGATGAGCGCCGACCTGACCCACGTCGACACCTGGCTGTTCGATCTCGACAACACCCTGTACCCCGCTGAAAGCGAGTACATGGCCCTGATCGAGGGCCGGATGACCGATTTCGTCGAGCGCGAGACCGGGCTTCCGCGCGACGAGGCGCGGGCGCTGCAGAAGAAATACTATCACGAGCACGGCACCACCCTGGCCGGGCTGATGGCCCACCACGGCATGGCCCCCAAGGCGTTCCTCGACGAGGTGCATGACGTGTCGATGGACCGTCTGGTCCCCGATCCGGCCCTTCGCGACGCCATCCACCGCCTGCCCGGCCGCCGGCTGATCTTCACCAACGGCTCGCTGGGCCATGCCGAGCGGGTGCTGGGCCATCTGGGCCTGGACCATCTGTTCGAGGACGTGTTCGCCATCGAGACGGCCGACTATGTGCCCAAGCCGGCCCTGGCGACCTTCGAGAAGATCAGCGCGCTGCACAGCGTTTCAGCGCCGGTCACGGCCTTCTTCGAGGACAGCGAGAAGAACCTGGCCCCGGCCGCGACCCTGGGCATGACCACCGTTCTGGTCGGGGCCCACGCGGCCGCCTCGACCGCCGACTTCGTCCACTACCGCACGCAAGACCTGGCCGGGTTTCTCAACCTGGCCCGCCTTAAGGACCTGTAAGCCATGACCACCATCAGCCCCCCCGCCATTTCTTTGGCTGACCTGCAAACCGAGATCGAAGCCGCCTGGGAGGCCCGCGACGCGGTCTCGACCGCCACCACCGGCCCGGTCCGCACAGCGGTGGACGAGGCCCTGCTGCTGCTCGACGGCGGCAAGGCCCGGGTTTCGGAAAAAGTGGGCGGCGAGTGGGTCACCCATCAGTGGCTGAAGAAGGCCGTGCTGCTGTCCTTCCGCCTCAACCCCAACACCGTGATGCGGGCCGGAACCCTGGGCGGCGCCGTGGGTCCGTGGTGGGACAAGGTGGCCAACAAGTTCGACGGCTGGGACGCGCCCAATTTCGAAGCCGCCGGCTTCCGCGCCGTGCCCGGCGCCATCGTCCGTCGCGGGGCCTATGTCGGCAAGAACGTCATCCTGATGCCGTCGTTCGTCAATATCGGCGGCTATGTCGATGAAGGCACCATGGTCGACACCTGGGTCACGGTGGGCTCCTGCGCCCAGATCGGCAAGAACGTCCACCTGTCAGGCGGCGTCGGCATCGGCGGCGTGCTGGAGCCCCTGCAGGCCAACCCGACCATCATCGAGGACCACTGCTTCATCGGCGCCCGGTCCGAAGTCGTCGAGGGCGTGATCGTCGGCGAGGGCAGCGTGCTGTCGATGGGCGTGTTCCTCAGCGCCTCGACCAAGATCGTCGACCGCAAGACCGGCCAGGTCCACATCGGCAAGGTGCCGCCCTACAGCGTCGTCGTCCCCGGCAGCCTGCCCGATCCCAAGGGCGGCCCCAGCCTCTACTGCGCCGTGATCGTCAAGACAGTGGACGCCCAGACGCGGTCAAAGACCAGCATCAACGATCTGCTGCGGGACTAGCAAGAACTCCGATTATCCCCGCTTTCGCGGGGATAGTCGGAGTTAGGGTGAGGCAGTCAGCAGTTCAGGGTTTCGGACAGATCCGCCCAGGTCGGATTGCCGGCCTCGATCAGCTGGATCTTCCAGGCCCGGTTCCATTTTTTGATCTGCCGTTCACGGATGACGGCGCCCTCGCGGGTTTCGCCCAGCTCGTACCAGACCAGCCGATCGACACCGTACTTGGCCGTGAAGCCTTTGCGGGTCTTCTGCTGGTGCTCCCAGATCCGGCGCGCGAGGTCGTCGGTATGGCCGCAATAGAGCGTGCCGTAGGGTCGGCTGGCGAGTAGATAGACGCAGAACATCCTGTGCATGAGGGGCTCCGATATCGCCTGTGAGCGATGGGAACATATCATGAACTTATGTCCAACAACAACACCGACTATCCCCGCGAAAGCGGGGACCCAAGCTGACTCACAGGTTGGGTCGCAGCCGATCGAGAGAGCACGGCAGTCTCAGCTTGGGTCCCCGCTTTCGCGGGGATAGTCGGTGAGGTGGGGCGGATTGAAACCCCTACCGCTTCCGCCCGCCCTCCGCCTCGTACGGCGTGCCATCCCGATGCCGGTAGCCTTCCTCGCCCTCGCGCAGGATCAGGTCGATATCGGGATAGTCACAGCCGTCGGTCTGCGGCGCGCGCGTGCCGATCTCCAGCAGCACCGCCACCGTGTCGGAACGGTTCTGGATGTGGTGGCCGTTGGCGACGCCGGCCTTGAAGCCCGCGCAATCGCCGGCCCGCAGGATCGTCTCGCCCTCCTCCTCGACCAGCACCACCTCGCCCTCGACCACCCAGGTGAACTCGTCCTCGGCGGTGTGCCAGTGGCGCTGGCTGGTCCACTGGCCGGGCGGCAGGCGCATCAGATTGACGCCGAACTGGGTGAGCCCCGCCGCGTCGCCCAGCTTCCAGCGCTGGCGCCCCTGGCACGGCGCGTCGTAGGGCGGCGGATAGGCCGTGCCGAAACGGGTGGGCGCGGCGGCGATGTCGATCTTGGGCATGGGGATCCGTGGAAGAGACTTGCGTGGTTTGCGTCACGCCGGAGGGAAGCCTAAAGGCAGGATCATGACCAGCCCCGCGCCCGCATCTGTCAGCATCGATCCCGTCGACCTGGCCCAGGCCCTGATCCGCCGCCCCTCGGTGACGCCAGCCGACGCCGGCGCGATGGACCTGGTGCAGCGGCAGCTGGAAGGTCTGGGCTTTACCTGCCGCCGCATGACCTTCGGCGAGATCGAAAACCTCTACGCCCGGCGCGGGACCGCCCGCCCCAACCTGTGCTTCGCCGGCCATACCGACGTGGTGCCGGTCGGCGACGACGCCGCCTGGACCGCCGGACCGTTCGAAGCCGAGATCCAGGACGGCGTGCTCTATGGCCGCGGCGCGGTCGACATGAAGAGCGCCATCGCCGCCTTCATCGCCGCCGTCTCGCGGATGCCGCAAACGGCCGGTTCGATCAGCTTCCTGATCACCGGCGACGAAGAGGGCGTGGCCGAGGACGGCACCGTCAAGGTGGTCGAGGCCCTGGCCGCTGAAGGCGAGATCATCGATCACTGCATCGTCGGCGAGCCCACCAGCGCCAGCGTCCTGGGCGACATGGTCAAGATCGGCCGGCGCGGCAGCATCAACGCCTGGATCACGGTCGAGGGCCAGCAGGGCCACGTGGCCTATCCGCACCGGGCCGCCAATCCGATCCCGATGCTGGTCTCGATCCTGTCGCGCCTGCAAAGCCGGGTGCTGGACGAGGGCTACGAGGGCTTCCAGCCCTCGAACCTGGAAGTCACCACCATCGATGTGGGCAACACCGCCACCAATGTGATCCCGGCCACCGCCCGGGCCCGGGTCAATATCCGCTTCAACCCGGCTCACCAGGGCAAGGACCTGCAGGCCTGGATCGAGGGCGAATGCGCCGCGGCGGCCGAAAGCTTCCAGACCCGCGCCGTGGCGATGTGCAAGATCAGCGGCGAGGCCTTCCTGACCCAGCCGGGCCCCTTCACCGACGTGATCGCCGCCGCCGCCCAGGAGGCCACCGGCCGGGTTCCCGAGCTCTCGACCACCGGCGGCACCAGCGACGCGCGCTTCATCCGCAGCCTGTGTCCGGTGGTCGAGTTCGGCCTGGTCGGCTCGACCATGCACCAGGTCGACGAGCGGGTTCCTGTGCAGGAGATCCGCGACCTGGCCAGGGCCTATGAGGCCCTGATCCGCCGCTATTTCGAAACCTTCAGAGCCTAGGGGTTTCGCGCATGGCGGCCATGGACGATTTCTCGATCGACCAGGTGCTGGCCGAGGTCGCCGTTCTGGTGAAACCCCACTTCGGCAAGGGCCGGCCGGCGGATTACATTCCCGAGTTGGCCAACGTGCCGGGCTCAAAATTCGGCATGGCCGTGTGCACGGTCACCGGCGGCGAGCACGTGATCGGCGACGCCGACGAGGGCTTTTCGGTCCAGAGCATCACCAAGGTCCTGGCCCTGGGCCTGGCCCTGAACCGCTTTGGCGACGAGGTCTGGACCCGGGTCGGCAAGGAGCCGTCGGGCACGCCGTTCAACCATCTCTCGCAGCTGGAATCCGAAGGCGGCGTGCCCCGCAACCCGTTCATCAACGCCGGGGCCCTGGCGATCACCGACCTGCTGCTGGACACCATCAAGGACCCCGCCGGCCTGGTGCGCGGCTTCGCGGGGTTCCTGGCCGATGAGCAGGTCGAAATCGACGAGGCGGTCGCCGCGTCGGAGCTGGCCACCGCCCACCAGAACCGCGCCATCGCCAATCTGATGCGCGGCAAGGAGACCCTCACCCACGCCCCGGAGGCCGTGGTCGCCGCCTATTGCCGCCAGTGCGCCCTGACCATGAGCTGCCGGCAGCTGGCCCGCGCCCTGCTGCCCCTGGCGGCAGGCGGCTTCTCGCCGGTGATCCAGGAGACCATCTTCCCCGACCGTCTGACCCGTCGCCTGAACGCCCTGCTGCTGACCTGCGGCATCTATGACAGCGTCGGCAGCTTCGCCTACCGCGTCGGCCTGCCGGCCAAGAGCGGCGTCGGCGGGGGCATCGTGGCGGTCGTGCCGGGCAAGGCGGTGATCTGCGTGTGGTCGCCCGAGCTGGACCGCTTCGGCACCTCGGTGGTCGGCACGGCGGCCCTGGAAGCGTTCGCCCAGCTGACCAGCTGCTCGGTGCTGTAGGCCGCGGCTGACTTGCCCCCTCCGCGCCTCCGGCGCTCCTCCCCCGTAGGGGGAAGATGAATTCATCCGCCCCCTACGGGGGCGGACGGTCGCGAAGCGACCCGGTGGGGGCAAGTGTCAGTCCCCGTACCCCACGCCGACCAGATAGAGCCCATCGGCCGGGGCCACTGGCCCGCAGGCCGTGCGGTCCTTGGCCTCCAGCGCCTCGCGCACGTCATCCACGCTCCAGCGCCCGATCCCGACCTCGACCAGGGTGCCGGTCATCGAGCGCACCTGGCGATGCAGGAAGCTGCGGGCTTCGAAGTCCAGCAGCACCTCTTCGCCCACCCGCCGCACGCGGGCGACATCCAGGGTCTTGAGCGGCGACTTGGCCTGGCAGTGCATGTCGCGGAAGGTGGTGAAGTCGTGCAGGCCCACCAGCACCTGGGCGGCGGCGTTCATCGCCTCGGCGTCGAGCGGCTTCTTGACGTGCCAGACCTTGCCCTGGTCCAGGGCCGGCGGGCCGCGGCGGTTGAGGATGCGATAGAGATAGCGCCGCTCATTGGCCGAGAACCGGGCGTGCCAGTCGCCGTCGGCGATCTCGCAATCCAGGATGCTGACGGCCTCGCGCACCAGATGGGCGTTGAGGGCGTTCATCACCGTCTGGGCCGGCCAGTCGCGCTCCAGATCCACATGCACGACCTGTCCGGTGGCGTGGACGCCGGTGTCGGTGCGCCCGGCCGCCGCGATGCGCAGCTCCTGACCGCAAAAGGCCTTCACCGCCGCCTCGATCGCGCCCTGCACTGAGGGCAGGGTCGCCTGGGCCTGAAAGCCGCAATAGGGCCGGCCGTCATATTCGACCAGGAGGCGGTAGCGGGGCATCAGGCCAGGACTGTCCCGGTCTTGAGGGGGAAGCCCCGAATGAAGTCACCGGCGTCCTGCACGCCCTTGCCCTCGCGCTGGGCCTTCAGCAGGCGGATCGCGCGCCCCTCACCATTTGGGCCGCAGGCGATCAGCAGCGCATCGTCCAGCACCGTCCCGGGCGCGCCGGTTTCGTCCTCGACGCGCGACAGCAAGGCCTTGACCCGCACCGGGCCCTTGTCGGACGGGGCTTCGAACCAGGCCCCGGGGAACGGCGACAGGCCGCGGATATGGCAGTCGATCTCGGCGGCGGTGCGGCTCCAGTCGATACGGGCCTCGGCCGACTTGATCTTCTTGGCGTAGGTCACGCCGTCTTCGCTCTGCGGCGTCTCGCGGGCCCCGCCGCGCTCGATGGCGCCCAGGGCCACCGGCAGCATGCGGGCCCCGACCTGCGCCAGCTTGTCGTGCAGGGAGCCGGCGGTCTCCAGCCGGTCGATGCGCACCTGTTCGGACATCAGGATCGGCCCCTCGTCCAGGCCCTCGCTCATCCGCATCACCTGGACGCCGGTGACCGCGTCTCCGGCCATGATCGCCCGCTGGATCGGGGCGGCGCCGCGCCAGCGCGGCAGCAGCGAGGCGTGCAGGTTGAAGCAGCCTTCGCGGGGGGCTTCGAGCACGGCCTTCACCAGGATCTGGCCGAAGGCGACCACGACGGCCGCGTCCAGATCCAGGGCCTGGAAAGCCTCGATCTCTTCGGGCGTCTTCATCGACACCGGCGTGCGGACCGGCAGGCCCAGCCCCTCGGCGAAAGCGTGGACCGGCGAGGGCTTCAGATCCTGGCCGCGACCGCGCGGGGCGGGCGGCTGGGAATAGACACAGGCGATCTCGTGGCCGGCGGCGACCAGTTCGGCCAGACAGGCGACGGCGAAATCAGGGGTTCCGAGAAAGGCGATGCGCATCAGCGCGGTTTAGCGGGCCAAGCGCGCCAAGGGAAGGCGAGCGGAAAACGGACTCGGAACCTTGGCCTTGGGCGACCGTTGTTTGGCCGACATATCGTCTAGGAGCATCACCATGCGTTCCACCCTGATTTTCGCCGTCTGCGCCGCCGCCCTCTCGCTGGCGGCCTGTTCGGATCAACACGCCACCGAGATCAAGGAGGGCGCCAAGGCCGCCGCCTCGGAGGTCAAGGACGCCGCCCACAACATCGCCACCGATCCCGACGTTCGCCAGGCCGGCACGGCGATCAAGGAGAGCACCAAGGAAGCGGGGACCGAGCTGAAGGACGCCGCCGGCGAGGCGGGCGACAAGATGCAGGCCGCTGGCGAGAAGGCGGGCGACGCGGCCAAGGAGGCGGGCTCGGACATCAAGGCCGGCGCCAAGAAGGCCGGCAAGGAGACCAAGGAAGAGATTCACGACGCGACGCGGTAGAGCGCCCGCTCACCCTTGGCAATAATATTGCCCTCCTCGCCCTTGTGGCGAGGACCCATGGCTCAAGCGTGGCTGTGAGAGATCGCCAACGCGCCGCCGTGGCCGCAACGCACCGATGATCTCAATGCGCAACCGGCCCCTTGGGTCCCAGGCACGAGGCCTGGGAAGGCAGGATTTCGATAGATTAAGCGCGTGTCCCAGCCTTCGCGGCTATGAGCGGATGGTGTCAGGCCGCCCGCCGCGCCTTCTTGACCTTCAGGATGGCGCGGTCGCGGCGCAGGCGCGACAGATGGTCGATGAAGAGGACGCCTTCCAGGTGGTCCATCTCGTGCTGGATGCAGACGGCGTAGAGGCCCTCGGCCTCCTCGACCACGGTCTCGCCCTGATAGTTCTGATAGCGCAGCGTCACCTTCGAGGGGCGCTCGACCTCGTCATAATAGTCGGGGACCGACAGGCAGCCCTCTTCGTAGCCTTGCAGCTCTTCCGAGCTCGACAGGATCTCGGGATTGACGAAATATTGCGGCGTGGGCTCCTCGCCGTCGCGGGCCAGGTCCATGACGATGACGCGGATCGGCTCGCCCACCTGCACGGCGGCCAGACCGATGCCGGGGGCGTCGTACATGGTCTCCAGCATGTCATCCATCAGATGGCGCAGGTCGTCGGTCACCGCCTCGACGGGGGTGGAGATCTTCTTCAACACGGCCAGATCGGCGGCGTTATCGACGGTGAGGATGCGACGGATAGACATGATAGGTGTCAGGTAAGGTTCTCATTCCCGAGCGTCAAGGTGGGGGATTGTTCCATCCCGGCTTGGGGGGCCAGCTTGGTCAGCGACCGAACGCCCGATTCCACCGGGACCAGCTCGGCGATTTCCTTGCCTTCGTGGTCGACCGACAGATCTTCAAAGCGGCGCGCCTGGGTCAGGACCTGGCTCTCCAGCGAGCCGACGAACTGGTTGTACTTGCCCACGGCGCTTTCCAGCGCCTTGCCGACGGCGCCGGCATGGGCCCCCATCACCGCCACCCGCTTGTAGAGCTCGCGTCCCACCGCGACGATGGCGGCGGCGTTCTTGGCCTGATCCTCGACCCGCCAGCCGTAGGCGACGGCCTTGCACAGGGCGAACAGGGTGGTGGGGGTGACCAGCAGCACCCGCTTGTCCATCGCCTCGGTCATCAGGTCGGGCAGGCGCTCCAGGGCGGCGGCCAGGAAACTGTCGCCAGGCACGAACATCGCCACGAAATCGGGCGACCCCTCCGACGCGAACTGGTCCCAGTATGATTTCGCCGACAGGCTGGTCATGTGGGCCCGCACGCTCTGGGCGTGACGCAGCAGGGCGGCTTCGCGCGGCAGCTCCTCGGTCATTTCCTGGGCTTCCAGGAAGGCGTTCAGCGAGCACTTGGCGTCGATGACGAACACCGCCCCGCCGGGCATGCGCACCTTGACGTCGGGCCGGCGGCGACCCTCGTCGGTGTCGACGCTGAACTGCTCCTCGAAATCGAAGCGCTTGTTGAGGCCGGCGGCCTCAAGGACGTTGCGCAGGGTCTGCTCGCCCCAGCGCCCCTGAACGCCAGCCCCGCGCCGCAGGGCGGCCGACAGCTTGCGGGCCTCGAACTGGGTGGCGGTGGAGGCCTCCATCAGGGCGGCGATCTGGGCCTTCAGCCCGCCGGTTTCCTCGGCGCGGGCCTTTTCGACGGCGGTGACCTGGGCCTCGAACTTGGCCAGGGTCTCGGCCACGGGCTTGAGCTGGGCCTCCAGCCGCTGCTGCGAGAGCAGTTCGCGGCTCTTGAAGTTTTCTTCGGTGCGCTTGATCAGCGCCTCGGCCACGGTGTTGGCGGTCATGTTGGCCTGCTGGGCGGCCTGGGCGCGGATCAGCTCGCCCTGGGTCGCGGCCTGGTCTTCCAGCAGGCGCGCCCGCTCGTCGGCCTGGGCGAGACGCTCGTTGAGCTGCCAGGCCTTGGCGTCGGCGGCGGTGGCGCGCTTGCCGGCGGCCAGGGCCCACAGGACGGCGGCGACGGCGATGGCCGCGAACACGGCGGCGAGGATCAGGAACGGATCTGCAAAGTTCATGGTCCGTTCTTAGCCGGAGTCGGGGATGTGGGGAAGCGACTTGCCCCCTACGGATCGCTCCGCGATCGTCTTCCCCCGGAGGGGGAAGATGAAAAGCGCGGACTCATCTTCCCCCTCCGGGGGAGGAGCGCGTCAGCGCGGAGGGGGCAAGTGCGGCCGCTCAGTAGGCGCAGTCGGTGAACACCCGGCTGACATCGCCCTTCCAGTCGCCGTGATAGAGCTCCAGCAGCCGGTCGGCGCGCGTGCGGCCGGTGGCGGCGATCTCTTCCAGTTCGCCCAGATAGATGGTCTCGTCCAGGAAGCCGCCATTGATGTGGGCGCGGCCCTTCAGGCCCGCCTTGGCGATGGCCACGAAGTCCTTGGCCACGTCCTGGACGTAGCGACCGCCGACAATGGCCTTGAGGCCTTCCTTGGGCACGTCGCGGCGCAGCTTGGCGCGGTCTTCGGGGGTCCAGTCCTTGCAGAGGTCCCAGGCGGCGGCCAGGGCGGCGTCATCGTAGAAGACGCCGGTCCACAGGGCCGGCAGGGCGCACAGGCTGCTCCACGGGCCGGCGTCGGCGCCGCGCATTTCCAGATAGGTCTTCAGCCGCACTTCGGGAAACAGGGTGGTGGTGTGGTCGGCCCAGTCCTTGAGCGAGGCGTACTCGCCCGGCAGTTCAGGGATCTTGCCGTCGATGAAATCGCGGAAACTGCGGCCGGCCAGGTCGATATAACGATCGCCGCGCTTGGCGAAATACATCGGCACGTCCAGGGCGTAGCGGGCGTAGCGCTCGAAATCGAAACCGTCCTCGAACACGAAGTCCAGCAGGCCGGTGCGGTCGGCGTCGGTGTCGGTCCAGACATTGGCGCGGCTGGAGAGGAAGCCGTTGGGCTTGCCTTCCGTAAACGGAGAATTGGCGAACAGCGCCGTGGCGATCGGCTGCAGGGCCAGGCTCATGCGGAACTTGGCGACCATGTCGGCTTCGCTGGAGAAGTCGAGATTGGCCTGCACCGTGCAGGTGCGCAGCATCATGTCCAGGCCCAGACCGCCGACCTTGGGCATGTAGTTGCGCATGATGACATAGCGCCCCTTGGGCATCACCGGCACCTGCTCGCGCGTCCAGATCGGCGAGAAGCCCAGGCCCATGAAGCCCAGGCCCAGTTCGTCGGCGACGGTCTTGACCTCGTCCAGATGCTGGCCGGTCTCGGCGCAGATGTCGTGCATGGTCAGCAGCGGCGCGCCGCTGAGTTCGAACTGGCCGCCGGGCTCCAGGCTGACATTGGCGCCGTTGCGCTCCAGCCCGATGATCGTCGGGCCTTCCATCACCGGCTTCCAGCCAAAGCGCTGCAGGCCGACCAGAAGGGCATGGACGCCGTTGTCGCCCTCATAGGGCACGGGCGCGTGGCTGTTCAGATAGAAGCCGAACTTCTCGTGCTCGGCGCCGACGCGGAACTGATCCCTGGGCTTGGACCCCGAGGCGAAATAGGCGGTCAGGTCGTCGAGCGTCAGCGGACGCTCCTGCAGGCTAGCGGTGTCGGCCATGAGCCGTCTCTCCCCAAGGTCACAAACGCATTGAGTAGGGAGAGGCCCAATTCCCCCCGACCGGCCGCGAGCTGTCGTCAGCGCAATTGGGCGTTTTCTTTGCGAACCTCAAGAGGGTCCCCACGCTTTAGGTTTCCCGCCAGTCGCCCGCCGCCGCCTGCCACAGGGTCAAGGCGGCGATGGCGGCGGTGTCGGCGCGCAGGATGCGCGGTCCCAACGACACCGGAATGACAAAGGGCAAGGACCGCAAACGCTCGCGTTCTTCGGGGGCGAAGCCGCCCTCGGGGCCGATCAGGATCGCGGCCGGGCCGTGGCTGCCGGCCAGGGCCTCGATCGCCGGCCGGGCATCGCCGGCCTCATCGCAAAATACCAGTTTTCGGGCCGGGTCCCAGCCATCGAGGATGTCGCCGAGCTTTTCGGGATCCTCCACCGACGGCACGTCCATCCGGCCGGTCTGCTCGGCGGCCTCCATGGCGATGGCGTCCAGGCGACCCAGCTTGACGAAATCGACGTTCGTTCGTCGGGTCACTGCTAGCCGCACCCGGCGCACGCCAAGCTCGGCGGCCTTTTCGACGATGGTCTCGACCCGGCCGCGCTTGACCAGGGCGATGACCAGATCAAGGTCGGGGCCCAGGGCCATCGGTCGGGCCAGGTCATCGACCTTCAGCAGCGACCCGCGCTTGCCGGTCTCGGTCAGGGTGGCGGTCCACTCGCCGTCGCGGCCGTTGAACAGCAGCACCTGGGCGCCGATGGCCTGACGCATCACCGCGGTCAGATAGCGCGATTGCTCGAGGGTGAGGACGACGCCGTAGCCGGCGGCCAGGTCCTGGGGAACGAAAAGACGGATCATGGCGCTCTTCTAGCGCAACTGTGCTTTCCAAGGGTAGGCTGGCCGCATGAGCAAGTCAGACGATTACGACACCGAGCTGGTCCAGTTGCAGCTGGCCCTGATCGCCATGCAGAAAAAGGCCCTCAAGGAGGGCTGGAAGATCCTGACCGTGTTCGAGGGCCGCGACGCCGCCGGCAAGGACGGGACGATCGCCCGGATCACCGAACATCTGAGTCGTCGCGAGACTATCGTGGTGGCCCTGCCCAAGCCCTCGGACCGCGAACGCAGCGAGTGGTATTTCCAGCGCTATGTGGAATGGCTGCCGGCCTGTGGCGAGGCGGTGCTGTTCAACCGCTCCTGGTACAACCGGGCCGGGGTGGAAAAGGTGATGGGCTTCTCCAGTCCCGACGAGCAGGAGCAGTTTCTCAACGACGTGCCGGCCTTCGAGAAGATGCTGGTCGACAGCGGCGTGCGCTACGCCAAGTTCTGGCTCGACATCAGCCGCGAAACCCAGGCCGAGCGTCTTGACGCCCGGACCAGCAATCCGCTGAAGGCCTTCAAGATCAGTCCGCTCGACAAGGTGGCCCAGGACAAATGGGACGAGTACAGCCTGGCCCGCGACGAGATGCTGACCCGCACCCACACCGACGCCGCGCCGTGGATCTGCGTGCGCGCCGACCACAAGAAGGCGGCCCGCCTCAATGTCATCCGCTGGCTGCTGCACGCGGCCGGCGACAAGAAGCTGCTGAAGGGCATCGCCAAGCCCGATCCCGAGGTGATCTTCCCGTTCGACGTCGGCGCCCTGACCGACGGCCGGCTGGCGCGGTAGGTCCTAGAATCCCTCTCTCATAGAGAGAGGGAGGGGCCCGCCGCCGCAGGCGGTGGGAGGGTGAGAGGTTTCACCGTGTCCGGGAAACCCGATTTATGTTGAGCTGCAGAAAGGAGTGGGTGGCCGTCCCCCGCCGAGTTCAATTATTGGAGGCGTCTTCCGGAGCCGCAGCATTGTTCGCGGCGCGACGTCGCAGGATTCGGAAAAGACCTACCAGACCCCAGAACACCGGAATCAGAAGCCATGGCCAAGCCCATGTTGGCAGGCGGTCTGCTACGGTGAAGGTCCCTACCGTCATCAGCACGCATGTCGCGACGAACGCACGCCAGAAGTCGCTTCGATTTATCCAGACTGGCAACCACATGTCTCTAGGCTAGCGCCTCGGACCAGGGTCCGCAAAAAGGCTCAAAGGCCGTCTGCGTCCGGTTCGGAGAGATTGTAACCTCTCACCCTCCCACCGCTTCGCGGCGGGCCCCTCCCTCTCTCAAAGAGAGAGGGATCGTCTAGCGCCGCCGCTTCCGCGCCGCGCGTTCGGCGGCGATCTCGAGGTTCTGGGCCACACGATACTCGACGATCTCGCGAACCAGCGCCTCGGGCAGCGGATTGTCCGGCTGAAAGCGGATCGTGCCCTTGCTGGTGTCATAGGCCTTCAGCCGGTCGGCGAAGGGCGCGATGACATTGTGCGGATAGAAGGCGCAGTGGCGCTTGGCGGCCCCGAAATGCACCAGCAGGCCGTTGAGCCGGAAGCTGGGCAGGCCATAGCTGATACAGTCCTCCGCGCCCGGCGCGGCGGCCAGGATCTGGCGGCGCAGACGCTCCAGCGCGGCGCGCTGGTCGGGCGGGAGGTCAGCCAGATAGGCGTCGATCGAGGCGGCGGCGGGCTTCACGGCGGGTCCTCCCGAGGTCTGATCGAGGACGCCCCGCGACCGCAAGATCCGACAACCGGCCCCGATCTTTCCCTGCAGAAGCTTCCCGGTCGCCGCCGTGGCGTCAAGCCGCGCGTCGCCCCGAAAGGGCGAGACCCGGCTTCACAACGTCGCTTGGGCGTGATCCTGTCTCCGCCTCAAGGTTGCGGAAGATCCAGCGATGAACGACGCGGCGAACGCCAGCCCCCGCACCGCCATGCTGATCCGGCTCGGCGTCGGGCTGGTCCAGGGTCTGATCCTGTACGGCCTCAGCCACGCTGAAGACGCCAAGGCCTGGCCCGCGACCCAGCCGCTGGTCTTCGCGCCCTTGGTGATGGCCACCCTGTTCGCGCCGTTCGTGATCCTGGCCGGGCTGGGCGCCCTGAAGCGGACCAGCCTGATCGTCTGGAGCCTGGTCGCCGCCGCTCTGGCCGCCGGTCTGGCCCTCTACGGCGCGTGGCGCGGCCTTGGCCACGACGGCATGCCCGACGCGCCGGTGTTCCTGGCCGTGGCCGTCGGCCTGTTCATCGCCCATCACCTGATCCAGCCCGCCGAGGCCGAAGGGACATGGATCGCGCCCTATCGCGACTATTTCGACATCACCTGGATGCACGGGGTGCAGCTGGTGCTGGCGGCGGGCTTCACCGGGGCGTTCTGGATCCTGCTGTTCCTGGGCTCAGCCCTGTTCAAGCTGATCGGCATCGAGGCCTTCGCCACCCTGATCGGCAAGTCGGCCTTCGCCATTCCGGCCACCACGCTGATGTTCGCCGCCGCCGTGCAGCTGACCGACGGGCGCTCCAGCCTGGTGCGGGGCGTGCGCACCGTGGCCCTGACCCTGCTGGCCTGGCTGCTGCCGCTGATGACCCTGATCGCGGCCGGCTTCCTGGCCAGCCTGCCGTTCACCGGGCTGGAGCCCCTGTGGAAGACCCGCGCCGCCACCGCCCTGCTGCTGACCGCCGCCGCCCATCTGATCGTGCTGATCAACGCCGCCTATCAGGACGGCGACGAGCCGCCGCAAGTGGTTCTGGCCTGGGCCGCGCGGCTGGCCAGCCTGCTGCTGATCCCGATCAGCCTGCTGGCCGCCTATGGCCTGGCCCTGCGCATCGGTCAGTACGGCCTGACGCCCGAACGGGTGTTCGCCGCCGCCTTCGTGCTGATCGCGGCCGGCTACGCCGTGGGCTACACGCTCGCCGCCGTGCGGCCGGGCGCCTGGATGAAGGGGCTGGAGAAGACCAATGTGGCTCAGGCCTTCGTGGCCCTCGCCCTGATCCTGGCCCTGTTCACCCCGATCGCCGACCCGGCGCGGCTGTCGGTGCAGGATCAGGTGGCGCGGCTGGAGCGGGGCGCGGTGAAGGCCGAGGCCTTCGACTTCCAGTTCCTGCGGTTCAGCAGCGGGCGCTATGGCAAGGCGGCGCTGGAGCGGCTGAGGACCAGCCAGCAGCCGGGCGTGGCCGCCAAGGCGCGCGAGGCCGCCCAGCTGGCCGCCGAGACGATCGCCGCCGCCAAGGGGCCGGACTTCGACCAGATGAAGATCTATCCCGTCGGCGCGACCCTGCCCGCCAGCTTCCGCGCCCAGGACTGGAGCCATACCCAGCCCAGCTCGACCTGCGTCTTCTCCGGCATGGCCTGTTCGGCCCTGATCCTCGATACCGATGGCGACGGCGTCGCCGAGGTGCTTTTGACCAGCGGCGGGATGTTCGACGTCATGAAATGGGTCGATGGCCGCTGGCGCAAGGTGGCCGAAGCCACGCAGGGGTGCCAGTCGGCCGGGCTCGAAGCCGCGCTCAAGACCGGCCCGGTTGGCATGTCCGAGCCGGTTCAGCGGCGGGATCTTCTGGTGGGAGACCAGCGCCTGGCTCTGACCCCTGTCGGGCCGGGGTGCTGATCCTGGGGACCGCGGCACTTGCCCCCTCCGCGCCTGCGGCGCTCCTCCCCCGGAGGGGGAAGATGAAACGCGCCGACCTCATCTTCCCCCTCCGGGGGAAGACGATCGCGAAGCGATCCGTAGGGGGCCAGTAGCCTACCCCACCCCCTCGCTGACCGCATTCAGCCGCGCATAGACCCCGCCTTTCGCCTTCAGCTCGGCATGGCGGCCTTCCTCGACCACCCGGCCTTTCTGGAACACCAGGATCCGGTCGGCGCCGCGCACGGTCGACAGTCGGTGGGCGATGACGATGGTGGTGCGGCCGGCCATCAGGGCCTCGGCGGCGATCTGGACCTCGGCCTCGGTCTCGACGTCCAGCGACGAGGTCGCCTCGTCCAGCACCAGGATCGGGGCGTCGGTCAGGAAGGCGCGGGCGATGGCCACGCGCTGGCGCTCGCCGCCCGACAGCTTGACGCCGCGCTCGCCGACCAGGGTGTCATAGCCCTTGGGCAGCTTGAGGATGAAGTCGTGGGCGTGGGCCTTCATCGCCGCCGCCTCGATCTCCTCGCGGGTGGCGTCGGGCTTGCCGTAGGCGATGTTCTCCAGAAGCGTGCGGTGGAACAGGGCCGGATCCTGCGGCACCACCGCGATGGCGCGGCGCAGCGAGCCTTGCGTCACCGCCGAGACGTCCTGGCCGTCGATGACGATGCGGCCGCCCTGCAGGTCGTGCAGGCGCTGGATCAGCTTGACGAAGGTCGACTTGCCCGAGCCGGTCGCCCCCACCAGCGCCACCCGCTCGCCGGGCGCGATGCGCAGCGAGAACCGGTCATAGAGCGGCGACCCGGCCGCCTTGTAGCGGAAGGTCACGTCCTCGAAGGCGATGGCCCCGGGGCCGGCCTTGAAGGTCGGCGCGCCAGGCGCGTCGGCGATCTGCGGGGCCAGACGATCCCAGGCGGCGACGTCCTCGGTGTCGTCCAGGCCCTTCTGCAGCATGCGGATGTTCTCACCCAGATTGCGCAGATAGCCGCTCATCAGCATGAAGGCTGTGATGGCGAAAGCCACGTCGCCGGGCGTGGCCGTGCCCTGCGACCAGCCCCAGACCATCGACCCCGTCAGGCCGGCCTGCAGCAGCACCAGCAACAGGTTCTGGCCCAGCCACACATCGGTGAACCGGCTCCAGGTGACCATCACCGCGTCGCGCCACTGGGCGGTGACCTCGGCGATCCGGGCCGTCTCGCGCGCCTCGGCCCCGAAGCTCTTGACGGTGGGGTTGGAGGTCACGGCGTCGGCCAGGGCCCCGCCGATCCTGGAGTCCAGCGCGTTGGAGCGCAGGTTGCTGGGCCGCACATAGCGCTCGGTGACCACCAGATTGGCGCCCAGATAGGCGACCACCACCACCAGCGAGACGACGCCGGCCAGGGGCTGGCGCAGCAGCATCATCACCGACAGGCCCACCAGCACCACGATCCCCGGCCCCAGCCAGATGGTCGCCGCGTCGGTGACGCTGTCATAGCCCCACATGGCCCGGGTCAGCTTGCGCACCGTGGCCCCGGCGAAGCTGTCGGCGTGCCAGTCCGACGAGAAGGCCTGCACCTTGGCGAAGCCCTCGTTGGTCATCTCTTCCATGTTGCGGGCGGCCAGCGGGATCCAGAACCGGTGCGAGATGTTGCGCACCACCGCGAAGGCCAGATAGACGCCGACGAACAGGCCCAGCGCCGACCAGGCGGCCGGATCGCCGCGCGGCTTGTCGACCACCGCGTCGACCAGACGGCCCGAGGCGTAGGGCAGGGCCAGGTCGAAGCCGATCGCCACCAGGGTCAGGCCGACGCCCAGCGAGAACAGCACCGGCCGCCGCTTCCAGAACCGCGCGATGAAGCCCAGCACCTGCCCGTTGGACAGCGCCCGCTTGCGGCCGCCGGTTTCATCCTCGTCGTCGATAAAGTCGCTCATGATGGGCGCTAGATAGGGGTTTTGCCGCGTGGAGGCGACCCGTTAGCGCGTTTTGCCGCCGCCAAACGGCCGCCAGCGCAGAAAACCCCGGATCGCGGGGCCTACCACCGGCGTGCGCAACAGGGGCCGAACGGCGTGAGGCCGGGTCTTGAGGAAACAGACCACCGCCCCGATCCAGAACACCGTCGTCGGCAGGCCCGGCACTACAACCCCCACCGCGCCGGTAGCCACCAGGGCGCCGCCCAGACCGTCCAGCGCCCAGCGCTCGGCGCGGGTCAGGGGGCGGCGGCGACGGCGGCGAGGTTGGCGATCAGGAAGGAGTGGAGCCGTCATCGCTGAAACCTATCGCCCAAATATAGCGCCGTCATTCCCGCCCTTGTGGCGGGAACCGCTTTATCCGCCGCAGGTGCGGAAGATGGGCGGGCTAGCCCGCCACGGCGCTTCAGTTGAAACCTGAACCAGGGGTTCCCGCAGGAAGGCGCACGCTCATATCGGGCAAGACGGCGTCGATCTGCCAAGGCAGCGCTAGGACAAACGACCTAGACTCCCTAGGTCATTTGTCCTAAAACGTGATCAAGCTAGGAGATCAAGGTGTCAGCGGCTGATACGAGAGCGCAAATTGTCGAAGCGGCGGATCGCTTGTTCTATGAGCGCGGCTTTGAGGCCACCTCGTTCGGCGACATCGCATCGGCCACCGGTCTGTCGAGGGGCAACTTCTATTATCATTTCCGAACCAAGGACGAGATCCTCGACGCGGTGATCGCGCTCCGCCTGGTCACCACGTCGGCCATGCTCGCCGCCTGGGAACGCGCAAGCCCTCGCCCCGCCGATCGCATTCGAAGCTTCCTTGAGATCCTGATTGTCAACCGGACCAAGATCATGGGCCACGGTTGCCCCGTGGGAACGCTTTGCGCCGAGCTTTCAAAGCTCGACCACCCAGCGGCGATGGCGAGCACAGGTCTCTTCACGCTCTTCCGTGATTGGCTGAAACTTCAGTTTGTCGCGCTCGGCCGAGCCGACGCGGCGGACGCGCTCGCTCTGCACGCCCTTATGCGCAGCCAAGGCGTCGCCATGCTGGCCACGGCTTTCAAAGACGAGGCCTTCATTCGCCGTGAGGTGGCCGACCTGAAGGCCTGGCTTGGCGCTCAGACGCCCAAGTCCTCTTGAACGCCCCCCCCCCTCGCTTTTAGGAACGCCAATGTTCGTGATCACCCTGCGCTTCGCCGACAAGAGCCGCGCGCCGTCCTTGATGGATGACCACAACGCCTGGATCCGGAAGGGCTTCGAAGACGGCGTGTTTCTGCTGGTCGGAAGCCTTCAGCCTGCCGCAGGCGGCGTGGTCGTCGCCCATGGCGCGACGCGGGCTGAAATCGAGTCGAGGGTCCAGAGCGATCCCTTCGTCGCGGCAGGCGTCGTGACGGCTGAAATCGCCGAGATCGCGCCCGCCAGAACGGACGAACGCCTGGCCTTCCTTCGGCCCGCCGCCTGATCCACAGGTTTGCGCCGCCGGCGCGTCGCGCCCGACAGTACGCGTACTGTCGGGCGATTTCGCGTCAATTGCGCCCGTTTTTCTGCCTTCAGACACCCACGGACGAGAGGCTCGTGCCCCCCCCTGAGATGACGGCGGGAAGGGGATAGATCAGGCCGCGCAAACCCCGCCGACGCGGCGGGGGGCCGGGTGGTTCAGCCGGCGGCGGATGCGCGGGCCAAACTTCGTGGCCGACATCAAACGCAGGACCATCCGACTATCCCCGCCGCGCGCGAAGACGCGAGCCGCCGCCGTCCACAGCGCGGTGGTGACCAGATGCGGCGCCACGACGCCGAGGGCCGCGCCGAGGATCAGCAGCATCCAGCCCAGCGCCCGGAAGGCGAGGGAGACGGGATCGGCGGGGAGATGGTCAGACATCGGAAACTCCGGCTCAAAAAGGTCGGGAAGGACGACGGGCTGGGGGGCGCCGTCCTTCCCGCGCCGCCGAACAGTCGGGCGGACTATTCGGCGGCGGTGGCGACAGGGGCGTCGAAGACGATCCCCAGGCGTTGGGCGACGCCGGCGGCATAGGCCGGATCGGCGCGATGGAAATGGACCAACTGACGCGTCTGGATCTCGACCGGCACGCCGTGCATGGCCGCGGCGATATTGTCGAACAGCTGGCGCTGCTGATCGGGCTTCATCAGCCGGAACAGGTCGCCCGGCTGGGTGTAGTCGTCGCTGATGTCGCGATGGCTGAACCGATCGGCGTCGCCCGACAGCGGCAGGGCCGGTTCAGCGAAGCGCTTGTCCTCGACCGGACCGCCAAAGCTGTTGGGCTCGTACCAGGCTTCGGTGCGCGGCGGGCTGTCGAAGCGCATCGCGCCGTCGGCGTGCTGGGTGTGAACCGGGCAGCGCGGACGATTGACCGGCAAGGACTCGTAGTGGGTCCCCACGCGATAGCGGTGCGCGTCGGCATAGGCGAAGATCCGCGCCTGCAGCACCTTGTCCGGCGAGAAGCCGATACCGGGCACGATATTGGACGGGCTGAACGACGACTGCTCGATCTCGGCGAAATAGTTGTCGGCGTTGCGGTTCAGCTCGACGATCCCGACCTCGATCAGCGGATACTCCGCATGCGGCCAGACCTTGGTCAGGTCGAAGGGGTTCCAGCGGAAGGTTTCGGCCTGGGCCTCACTCATCACCTGGATGCAGAACTTCCAGCGCGGGAAGTCGCCGCCTTCGATGGCCTCGAACAGGTCGCGCTGGGCGCTCTCGCGGTCATTGGCGATGACCGCATTGCCCTCGGCATTGGTCCAGGTCTTGATGCCCTGCATCGACTTGAAGTGGAACTTCACCCACACGCGTTCATTGGCGTCGTTGATGAACGAATAGGTGTGGCTGCCGAAGCCGTGCATGAACCGGAAGCCCTGCGGCAGACCCCGGTCGGAGAACAGGGTCGTCACCTGGTGCAGGCTTTCGGGGCTCAGCGACCAGTAGTCCCACATCGCCGTGTTGGACCTCAGATTGGTCACCGGGTGACGCTTCTGGGTGCGGATGAAGTCGGGGAACTTCAGCGGGTCGCGGACGAAGAACACGGGGGTGTTGTTGCCCACCATGTCCCAGTTGCCTTCCTCGGTGTAGGCCTTGATCGAGAAGCCGCGCACGTCGCGCTCGGCGTCGGCGGCGCCGCGCTCGCCGGCCACGGTGGAGAACCGCATCAGGATCTCGGTGGTCTTGCCCACTTCGGACAGGAAGGCGGCCTTGGTGTATTTCGTGACGTCCTGGGTCACCGTCAGCGTGCCATAGGCGCCCGAGCCCTTGGCGTGGACCACCCGTTCGGGAATGCGCTCACGGTTCTGGTGGGCCAGCTTTTCCAGCAGCTGGTGATCCTGCATCAGCAGGGGTCCGCGCGGACCGGCGCTGATCGAGTTCTGGTTGTCGGCGATCGGGGCGCCGCCCGTCGTGGTCAGGGTGTTGCGGGTCATGTCTCTTGGCTCCGTCGCTGGTGTGACGTCACCTTGCGCCCGCCGCGACAATAGATCCAATTGATCGTTCTTCTCGTCAGCATCGGCTCAATCTATGGTGACATCGCCTCCATGCTGCGCGGTCACACCCGGCCGGTCGTGAACGAACCCGCCTCGCCTTGTCGAATTCCCGCCTGTTTCCCTGATCGCCGGCGCGCGCTAAGCCTTGGCCCATGACCGCCCCGATCCCCGCCATCCTGCCCGACGCCGCCGCGACCAACTGGGTCGACCGTCATGCGCCCCCCGCCCTGCGCCCCTGGCTGAAGCTGGGGCGCTTTGATCGGCCGACCGGGATCTGGCTGCTGATGTTGCCCGGCTGGCAGGGCGTCGCCCTGGCCGGAGCCGAAAAGGGCCAGTGGCCCAACCCGTTCCTGCTGATCGCCATCTTCGTCGGCGCGGCCCTGATGCGGGCGGCCGGCTGCGCCTTCAACGACATCGTCGACCGCGACTTCGACGCCCAGGTCAGCCGTACGGCGATGCGGCCGATCCCGGCCGGGCTGATCACGGTGAAACAGGCCTGGGCCTTCGTGATCGGCTGCTGCGCGGTGAGCTTCCTGATCCTGGTCTGCCTGGGCTGGCTGGCGATCGGGCTGGGGGTGCTGTCGCTGGGTCTGGTGGCGGCCTATCCGTTCATGAAGCGCATCACCTGGTGGCCGCAGGCCTGGCTGGGCCTGACCTTCAACTGGGGCGTCCTGCTGGGCTACGCCGCCGCCACCCATCAGCTGAGCTGGAGCGCCGCCCTGCTCTACGCCTCGGGGATTTTCTGGACCCTGGGCTATGACACCATCTACGCCATCCAGGACCTCGAGGACGACGCCCTGGCCGGGATCAAGTCCTCCACCCGCCGCCTGGGCGACAGGGTGCAGATCGGCGTCGCCGGCTTCTATGCGGCGTCTTTCGTGCTGGCGGTCGCGGCGGCCTGGGTCGGCGATCTCGGCGCCCTGTTCCTGCCGCTGGCGGCGCTGTTCGCCGTCCACCTGTCGCGCCAGGCCGCCGCCGTACGGATCGACGACGGCATGGGCGCGCTGAAGCTGTTCAAGTCCAACACCGTCGCCGGGCTGGTGCTGTTCCTGGCCCTGGTGGCGGGGCTGTGGAAGCCGGAGACGCGATTTTAGGGTCTCCCCCCTCACCGTCTTCCCCGCCTTCGCGGGGAAAACGGATATTGAGGGAGTCAGATCAGAACGGCCCCCGCGTATAGATCCGCTCCATGCTCTTCTCGAGGTCCGCCAGCCGCTGGTCATAGGCGCGGTTCAGACAGGCCTTGTTGCGCCCGCAGGTCTTGCGGTCGCGCAGCCAGTCGCGTTGCTGGTCGATCAGCGCGCCGCGGCCGCCCATGGCCAGGGTGTGGCGGTTGATGCCGTACAGCACGTCCATCCGCACATCCTTGTCGTTGAGGGCGCGATCGGCGCAGATCGCCTTTTCGTCGGGCGCGCGGGCCTTGGCGCAGTCGAAGCTGGCGGCGCCGGCCGAACCGGCGATGCAGGCCAGGCCGAGGGCCAGAACGGGGATCAGGGGGCGCATAGAGGTCTCCAGGGATTGTGACGTAGGGTCATCCTGTCAGCCCTAAGCTGAATGTGCGATGATTGGTCCATGGCCGTCGCATCGCGCGTCAAACCCCTGGATCTTTTTACGCCCGACGAATGGGCCAGGATTTCAGCGCGCTCGTCCTGGCGCGGAATCTGGATGGTCGCCCACGCCTGGGCGGTGATCCTGGCGGCCGGCGCCCTGTTCGTGCTGTTCCCCAACCCGCTGACCTATGTCCTGGCCGTGATGCTGATCGGCGCGCGGCAGCTGGGTCTGGCGATCCTGATGCACGAGGCGGCCCATGGCGGCCTGCACCCCGATCTGAAGATCAATGATTGGCTGGGCGAGTGGCTGTGCGCGGCCCCGGTGGGCGCGTCGCTGGCCAGCTATCGCCCCTATCATCTGAGCCATCACAAATACGCCCAACAGGCCCAGGACCCGGACCTGATTCTCTCGGCGCCCTTCCCGACCACCCGCGCCTCCCTGCGTCGCAAGATGATCCGCGACCTGACCGGCCAGACCTTCTTCAAGCAGCGCTTCGGGTCCCTGCTGGCCAAGCTGAAAGGCTCCAAGGCCGTCGGCCAGCCCAAGGGCGCGATCTTCACCGGCGAGATCGCCCGCCAGGCGCCGTTCCTGTTGTGGAATCTCGGCCTGCTGGTCGCCCTGTCGATGGTGGGCCTGTGGTGGGCCTGGTTCGCCCTCTGGATCGTGCCGATGGCGACCTGGTTCCCGCTGGTCACCCGCCTGCGCAACATCGCCGAGCACGCCCTGGTCGCCAAGGACGAGCCCGACCCGTTCCGCCACGCCCGCACCACGCAGGCCAACTGGATCGAGCGCGCCCTGATCGCGCCCTACCACGTCAATTTCCACGCCGAGCATCACCTGTTCATGCACACCCCGTGCTGGAACCTGCCGCGGGCGCACAGGCTGCTGGCGCAGAAGGGGCTGACAGAGGACATGCTGACGGCGCCGGGGTATCTGAGCGTGCTGAAAGAAGCGTCGGGCAAGGTCCCGGCCTAAATTCAATCCGTCATTTCCGCCACAAGGGCATGTGTAGTCCGAAACCGACAATGGCTGGCGGTAGAGATTTGAAGGTCGCTTGTCGGCAGGACGCCGAGGAGGGACCTACGCCCCCGTAGCGAACATTCATTGGCTCTGCCATGATCAGAATATGGCTTCGTCAACATTGAGCATCAGGCCGTTTTCCGACGCTGCCGTAGCCGCAATGTCCACTATCCATCCATTTGAGGCCGTGGATGGACTGGACCGGTCGTTTCAGGCGGCGAGCGCCGCGCCGCCTGGCATCAGGGCGCTCACGACGAGGCGGCTGAGCAAGCGCCCTTCCAGCGGAATGATGGCGTCAACGAAGAGCTCGCCGGTCGTATCCATGGCCGGCGGGGGCTGCAGAAGTCCGGCGTCGACCATGAAGGTCTCCTGCACGGCGTCGACAAGCAGACCGACCATTCGCTCCTCAAACTGCACCACCACGATGACGTGGCGTGAAGACGGTTCGGTGTGGCCCAAACCCAGACGGTTGCGCAGGTCGAGGACCGGCATCACCGCGCCGCGCAGATTGATGACGCCCCGGATGTACTCAGGCGTCTGAGGCATGGCCGTGGCAGGGGTCCAGCCACGGATTTCCCGCACGACGCTGATGTCGATACAGAATTCCTGGCCGCCGATCTCAAAGGAAATCAGCTCCAACTGACCAGGGGCGGCAAGCTCAGCCATCAGAACTCTTCCCAGTTTTCGGTCTTCACGGCGGCATTGGCGGCGCCGCCGGGGCGGCCTCCGGCAAAGGCTTTGATCTTTTGTTGCGCGGCATGAACGGGCGTGGGGGAGGGCTGCGAAGCGCGTCGGGGTGAGGATGCGGCCTCAACCGCCCCGAACTGGAACTTGTTGATCAGCTCGGCCAGCGTCCGTGTTTCTTCGCGCAAGGAATGGGCCGCAGCGGTGGCTTCCTCGACCATGGCGGCATTCTGTTGGGTGACCTGGTCCATCTGGTTGACCGCGGCATTGACCTCATTGAGGCCCGTCGCCTGCTCCTGGGATGAGGTCGCGATCTCGGAGATCAAGCTGTCGATCTGGGCGACCTTGTCGACGATCATGGTCAGGGCCTGACCGGTGTCGCCGACCAGTTTGACGCCGCGTCCGACCTGGGCGGTGCTGCTGGCGATCAGGGTCTTGATCTCCTTGGCGGCTTCGGCGCTGCGTTGGGCCAAAGCCCGCACTTCCTGGGCGACGACCGCGAAGCCGCGACCGGCTTCGCCAGCCCTGGCCGCCTCGACGCCGGCGTTCAGGGCCAGGAGGTTGGTCTGGAAGGCGATCTCGTCAATCACGCCGATGATATTGGTGATCTGGCTTGAGCTCTGCTCGATCTCACCCATGGCCGAGATCGCCTCGCGCATCACCGCGCCGGACTGTGCGACGTCCGTTCGGGTGCCGGACGCGGCGGACGAGGCTTGCTTGGCGTTCTCAGCGGCGCGCTTGACGGTCGCCGTGATCTCATCGAGCGCCGCGGCCGTTTCCTCCAGGCTCGCGGCCTGCTGCTCGGTGCGCTTGGAGAGATCATCCGATGAACTCCGGATCTCGTCGGTGCCGGCGCGAATAGTCTCGGCGGTGCGCCCCACCTGCTTCATCGTTCCCTGAAGCGTGTCCAGGGCGCGGTTGAAGTCGAGACGCAGCTTGTCCAGTTCGGGGATAAAGGCCCGGTCGATCCGCTGTTCCAGGTCGCCCTGCGCCAAAGCTGTCAAGGCTTCGCCGATTTCGTTGACCGCCTCGACACGCTTGGTGACGTCGGTGGCGAACTTGACGATCTTCACCACCTTGCCCTTGTCGTCGATGATCGGGTTGTAGGACCCCTGGATGGTCACAACCCCGCCGCCCTTGGCCATGCGGGTAAATTCAGCGGCCTGATATTCGCCGCGGACCAGACGCGCCCAGAAGTCCGCGTACTCCTGGCTTTCGCGATAGGCCGCCTCGGTGAACATGCTGTGTTTGCGACCGACCACCTCGGCCAGGGTGTAGCCCATCGTTTTGAGGAAGTTTTCGTTGGCGTTGACGATCGTGCCGTCCACCGTGAATTCGATCATCGCTTGCGAGCGGCTGATCGCGGCGATCTGGGCCGTATAGTCCACATTCAGCAAACGCTCCTTGGCGTTCGCCCATTCGACCACGAAGCCCGTGGTCTTGCCGCCTTCGCGCAACGGCGTGACCAGGAGGTCGAACGCCAGGCTGCCCACGCGGATCGTCGCGTCATGGGGCTTGGTCAGGGTCGCCAGCATGTTGCGCTGGTGGGCAGGGTTCTTGTGAAACACGTCGATGTTGGCGCCGATCAGCTTGGCGACGCTGAAGTTTGGCAATTCGGCGCGAATGTTCGCCTCGTTCTCCTGCAAGAGCGCCCGCACGGCGGGGTTCATGTAGGTGATATTGAGCTTGGCGTCGGCGACCATGATGTTGGCGCGCAGCGCCTCCAGAACCTGACCCCGGTCAGCGGGTTTTCCGGTCCTGATGAGAGCTTTCAGCATCGAATCGATCCACCGACAGTCTAGGCGTTCGCAAACGCGAACTAGGGTCATCGACACAGTTATCGACGCCCAAATTTCTGCAGAACGATGGTTAATGATGACTTGCGGCGACGTGGCGGATCTGTGGCGAGGACGATTTGACGCAGGTCCGGCAGCAAGACAGACGAGATGGCTGATGGCCGTGACCCAGCCGTGGACGCGTCCGTTTTTAGCGCTCGCGACCAGGCGCGCCAGTCTCGGTCTGCTCCCCCATTTTGGGCTGGAATGACGGAAAATGGGTGGGCCTGTTGGCTTCAGGGCCGCGCCGGTGCTCTAAGCGCGCCATGATCGACCAGACGCTGGAAGGCCGCCGCGCCTTCATTCTTGAAAACACCCGCGTCCAGGCGCCGCCGCATGCGCCGGAGCTGTCGCTACATCTGGCCGACGAGATCACCCCGATCTGGAAACTGACCGAGGAAGCCCTCGAAGAGCTGGGCCTGGCCCCGCCGTTCTGGGCCTTCGCCTGGGCCGGCGGACAGGCCCTGGCGCGCTACATTCTCGACCATCCCGACATTGTCGCCGGCAAGACCGTGGTCGATTTCGCCACCGGCTCGGGCATCGTGGCCATCGCGGCGATGAAGGCCGGAGCGCACAGCGTGCTGGCCAATGACATCGACAGCTTCTGCCAGGCGGCGGTGAGTCTGAACGCCGGGGTCAATGGCGTGGCCATCGCCTTCACCGACGCCAACCTGCTGGACGCCCCGCCCCCGGCCTGCGACGTGCTGCTGGCCGGCGACATCTGCTACGAAAAGCCGATGGCCGAAGCGGTGATGGACTGGCTGCGGCAGGCCCGCGCGGCCGGCGCCACGGTGCTGATCGGCGATCCGGGCCGCACCTATTTCCGCAAGGATGACCTGATCCAGCTGGCCGAGTACCAGGTCGAGACCACCCGCGAGCTGGAAGATTTCGCCGTCAAACGCACCTGCGTCTGGACTCTGCCATAGCCGTCAGACTAGAACATTAGCGGAACATTTTAGGGGACCACACCATGCGCGAAGACGGCAAGATCGACTATATCGAGTGGCCCGCGACCGACCTGCCGGCCACCAAGGGCTTCTATCAGCAGGCCTTCGGCTGGGCCTTCACCGACTATGGCCCCGACTATGCGGCCTTTGAAGGCCAGGGCGCCGACGGGGGGTTCACCACGCCGCAGGACGGCGCGACCGACAAGCCGCTGGTGGTGCTGTACGCCCACGACATCGAGGCCATGGAAGCCAAGGTCACGGCGGCCGGCGGCGTGATCACCCAGCCGATCTTCGACTTCCCGGGCGGCCGCCGCTTCCACTTCACCGACCCCTCGGGCAACGAGCTGGCGGTGTGGAGCGAAGGGCGCGGCTGAGCGGTCAGAGCTCTCCCTCAAACCTTAAAAGCAGATCGCCTTCCTGGGCCTTGTGCCCAGGACCCATGCCAAAGGCGGATCGTGGCTTGGGCGTGATCTGCGGCTGAAAACCCCGGAACGCGAAACGGGCTCAGCGGGTCCTCAAGCCTGGATCCTGGGCACAAGGCCCAGGAAGGCGGGAGCTTTTGGATCCGCTTTAAAACGCTTCGCCGACGGGGGCGCCCAGAAGGAGCCCCTAAAACCGCGGATGGAAATCGCGCGGCGCCCAGCCGAAATCGCGCTGGGCGTCGCCGCTGTCGAAGGTGAGATCCTGCTCCATCCGCGCGCCCATGGCCGCGGTGGCGCCGGGCAGCCATGGCGCGGCGGCCTTCAGCATCACAGCAAACAGGGCCGGCGGCAGGGAGAACACCACGGGTCGGCGGCGCAGGCCTTCGAACACCCGCGTGGCCATGGCGCGATAGGTCAGGGTCTCGCCGCCGACCAGGTCATAGGCCCGGTTTTCGGCGGCGCGCGCAGCGGCGGCCGCCAGGGCGCCGATGGCCAGATCCTCCGCGTGAACCGGCTGGCGCAGGCCCTGGCCGTCGCCCGACAGCGGCAGCAGGCCAAACCGGCGGATCAGTCCCGCCAGCCGGCTGACATTGCCGTCGCGGCCCTCGTCATAGATCAGGGTCGGCCGCAGGATGGTCCAACTCACGCCCTGATCGAGGCAGAACCCCTCCACATCGGCCTCGGCCTCGGCCAGGCGAGCGGCCACGGCCCGCTCTTCGGCCACCGCCGAGTCGCGCTTGGTGAAGCGGCTGGTCGAGGAGAAGGCCACCAGCCGCGTCATGCCGTTGGCCTTCAGGGCCGGCAAGGCGGCGGGCAGGAGCCAGATGGGCGACAGCGAAAACACCGTCGCCACGGGCGGCAGGGCTTCGGCGAGGTTCGGGTCGGACAGGTCCGCGTCCAGCCAGCAGGCCTCCACCGTCGGCGGACGGCGGCTGATCGCCACGGGATCGACGCCGGCCGCCCGCAGGCGATTCAGCAGATGACCGCCGATCAGGCTGGTCGCGCCCAGCACCAGGACCGGCGTCTTCAGGGGGTTCTCGGCGCTCATGTTACCCATATAGTCAGGGTTGGGGGGAGCCGGCCATGGGCATGACATTCGACGCGGTGCGCGTCTTCGCGTTCAGCCTGCCCGGCGTGGCGGACGGCGCCAGCTACGGCTATCCAAGCCTGAAGGCGCACGGCAAGTTCCTGACCCGGTTGCTGGACGACGGCGACAGCCTGGTCTGCCCCGGCGTGGGCTTCGACGAGCGCGAGATGCTGATGGCGGCCCAGCCCGAGGCCTTTTATCTGACCGACCACTATCGCAACTATCCCTATGTCCTGATCCGCCTGTCGCACGCCCATCCGGGCACGGTCGAGCGCCTGCTGCTGCGCCAGTGGCGCGCCACGGCGCCCAAGAGGATCCTGAAGGCCTGGGACGCCCAACACCCGACGGAGACCGCATGACAGCCTGGCGCATCCTGATCGCCGCCCTCGCGGCCCTGGGCGTGGTTCTGAAATACGGCCTGATGATCCACGACCAGAGCTGGGCGACCTTCGCGTCCACCACGATCGAGTTCTTCAGCTATTTCACCATGGTCAGCAACATCCTGGCCGCCGTGGTCCTGACCGCGCCGCTGGTCGCCCCGACCGCGCGCCTCGCGGTGTGGGCGGAGACCTCGACGACGCGGATCGCCGTGGCGGTCTATCTTGCCGTGACGGCGGTGATCTATCACGCCCTGCTGGCCGGGCTGTGGGATCCCAAGGGCCTGGACCTGGCCTGCACGACGATCCTGCACACCCTGACCCCGGCGGCCTTCCTGATCGACTGGCTATTGCGCGGCGGCCAGGGCGAGGCGCGCTGGAACGCGGCCTTCAAGGCCCTGCCGACGCCGTTCCTCTATGGCGTCTGGACCCTGCTCCACGGCGCCCTGACCGGCTTCTATCCCTATGGCTTCCTCAACGTCGCCAGGCACGGCTATGCCAGCGCCCTGACCACCATGATCGTGATGTTTCTCGGATTCTTCGGGCTCGCCCTGGCGTTCACCGCGTTACACAGGGCGCGCGCCAGACTGCTGATCGGGCGCGCCGCTTCCCTGCCCGCCTGACCGCCTGTCTCCGGAGACCTCCATGTCCAAGCTTGTTCCCGCCGTCCGCTCGGGCGATGTCCTGATCCCCGCCCTCGGCTTTGGCACCTGGCAACTGGACAACGGCAGCGCCCAGCCTCTGGTCGAACAGGCGCTGGAGATCGGCTACCGCCATATCGACACCGCCCAGGCCTATCGTAACGAGCGTGACGTCGGGGCCGGCATCGCCGCCAGCGGGATCAAGCGCGACGACATCTTCGTCACCACCAAGGTGTGGGTCGACCAGTTTGCCGACGGCGACCTGCAGCGCTCGGCCGAAAAGAGCCTGGAGCGGCTGGGTCTGGACCATGTCGACCTGCTGCTGCTGCACTGGCCCAAGCCCGACGTGCCCCTGGCCGAAACAATGGCGGCGCTCAATGACGTCAGGGATCGCGGCCTGACCCGCGCCATCGGCGTCTCGAACTTTCCGTCGGCGGTGCTGGCGCAGGCCCGGAGCCTCTCGAAGGCCCCGATCGCCACCGACCAGGTCGAATACCACCCCTATCTGTCGCAAAAGACCCTAATCGCGGCCGCCGACGCGGCCGGAACCTCGATCACCGCCTGGTCGCCCCTGGCCCAGGGCAAGGTCGCGCAGGACCCGGTGCTGATCGCCATCGGCCAGGCCCACGGCAAGACGCCGGGCCAGGTCACCCTGCGCTGGCTGATCCAGCAGGGCGTCATCGCCATCCCGCGCACCAAGACCCCGGCCCGCGTGGTCGAGAATTTCGACGTGCTCGATTTCGACCTGACGCCCGAGGAGATGGCCGAGATCTTCGCCCTGGCGCGGCCGGATGGACGGATCGGGGATTGGATCGACAAGGCCTATAGCTGGGACGTGGACTGAGGCCGCCTCAAGGGAACCTGCGTCCGCCATCAGACAATCAAGGTTCCCCCCGCCGGGGAATGCGCCTAGGTAAGGCTCAACCTGAGCATATCCGGATCGGATCGGACTTATGGACGACGCGGGCGTCAGCTTGCAGGCGACGATGATGGCGATGGGCGAGGCGGCCCGTGCGGGCGCGCGCGCCCTGCGCCTCGCCTCGGCCGACCAGCGCACCGCCGCCCTTCACGCCATGGCCGCCGCAATCCGCGAAGACGCCGCCAAGATCCTCGCCGCCAACGCCAGGGACCTCGATCAGGCCAGGGCCAATGGCCTCTCGGGTCCGATGCTGGACCGGCTGATGCTGGACGCGGCCCGCCTCGAGGGCGTCGCCGCCGGCGTCGAGACCGTGGCCGCCATTCCAGACCCCCTGGGCGTGGCCACCTCGCGCTGGACCCGGCCCAACGGCCTGGACATTTCCCGCGTCCGCACGCCGATCGGCGTGATCGCCATGATCTATGAGAGCCGCCCCAACGTCACCGCCGACGCGGCGGCGCTGTGCGTGCGCTCGGGCAATGCGGTGATCCTGCGCGGCGGGTCGGAATGCCTGGCCTCCAGCCTGGCCCTGCACGCCGCCATCGTCCGGGGCCTGAAGGCCGCCAAACTGCCCGCCAGCGCCGTCCAGGCGGTGACCACCCCCGATCGCACCGCCGTGGGCCTGATCCTAAGCGGCCTGAACCGCACGATCGACCTGATCATCCCGCGCGGCGGCAAGAGCCTGGTGGCCCGCGTCCAGGCCGAGGCCCGCGCCCCGGTGCTGGGCCATCTGGAAGGCCTCAACCACGTCTTCGTGCACGCCGGCGCTGACGCCCAAAAGGCCATCGCCATCGCCGTCAACGCCAAGATGCGGCGGGTGTCGGTCTGCGGCTCGGCCGAGACCCTGCTGGTCGACCGGGCGATCGCCGACACGCTGCTGCCGCGGCTGGCCGACGCCCTGATCAGGGCCGGCTGCGAACTGCGCGGCGACGCGGCGGCCCTGGCCATCGAGCCCACCATGAAAAAGGCCAAGGACGCCGACTGGACCACCGAATATCTGGCCCCGATCCTGTCGGTGGCCCTTGTCGACGGCGTGGCCGGGGCGGCCGACCACATCGCCCGCTACGGCTCGGGCCACACCGACGCCATCGTCACGGAAGACGCCGTCGCCGCCGAGGCCTTCGCGGCCGAGGTCGACAGCGCCATCGTCCTGATCAACGCCTCCACCCAGTTCGCCGACGGCGGAGAATTCGGCTTCGGGGCCGAGATCGGCATCGCCACAGACAAGCTACACGCCCGCGGTCCGGTCGGGGCCGAGCAATTGACGACATTCAAATATGTGGTTCGCGGGACCGGCCAGACTCGTCCCTGAGGCCGGCCGGCCCAACGCGCAGCGTCTTGGCTTCCATCTGGAGCCGGGCATGCGCGTCGGGCTGTTCGGCGGCTCATTCAATCCCGCGCACGAGGGTCATGCCCACGTGGCCGAGACCGCCTTGCATCGCCTCAACCTCGACAAGGTGATCTGGCTGGTCTCGCCTCAGAACCCGCTGAAATCGGCCCACGAGACCCGCCCCCTGGCCGAGCGCATGGCCGGGGCCCGTCGGCACGCCCATGGCGGCGCGATGATCGTCTCCGACGCCGAGACCCGGCTGGGCTCGCAATACACCATCGACACCCTGCGGGTGCTGCGGGCCCGCTATCCGGGGGTCAAGTTTGTCTGGATCATGGGGGCCGACAGCCTGGCCACCTTCCACCGCTGGCGCGGCTGGACCCAGATCATGCGCGAGGTTCCGGTGGCGGTGATCTCGCGACCTTGGGCCGCGTTGAAGTCGCGGACCTCGCCCGCCGCGCGGCGTTTTTCGCACGCTCGCAAGCCCGCCAGCGCCGCCGCCACCCTGCCCGATCTGACCGCCCCGGCCTGGGTCTATCTGACCGGCCCGCTGAACTTCGCCTCGTCCACGGCGATGCGCGAACGCCTCACCAAGGCGCCTTGATCGGGTTCGTGCACGCAACCCCTCACCTTTTCGACTCATCCATGTTATGAAGGGGACCCGCGCGACCCCATAAGGAGTACTTCCGCTGCGTAGCGACCCCGCGCAAAGTGCGCACGAGGATACGGTTTCCACCGAATCCCCGACCCAGACTTCAGGCCTCAGCCTGGATCAAAGCATCAGGGCTCTCGAGACCCTGATCCTGTCCCGCCTCGACGACGACAAGGCGCAGGACATCGTTCACATCGACCTGACGGACAAAAGCTCGGTGGCTGACAGCCTCATCGTGGCGTCCGGCCGTTCGCACCGTCACGTCGGCGCTCTGGCGGATCACATCATCCGCGCGCTCAAGGAGCAGGGCTTCGGCAAGGCGCGGGTCGAAGGCCTGCCGCACTGCGACTGGGTCCTGATCGACGCCGGCGACGTGGTGGTTCACCTGTTCCGCCCCGAAGTGCGCAGCTTCTACAATATCGAGAAGATCTGGGCGATCGACGCCCCGCACCGCATCGCCTCCAACTGATCCGCCGGCCTCCCTCGCCCTTGTGGCGAGGGCCCATGGCTGGATCATGCTCTGAGTGCGAGCTTTGATCTTCTGAGCCGCCATCGGCATGACTCCTCGCCACAAGGGCGAGGACGGCAAATTAAGGTGGCGCGTCCTCCCCCATGAAACTGACCATCCTCACCGTCGGGAAGCTCGGCCGCATGGTCGAGGCGCAGATGGCGCTGGACTATATGTCCCGCGCCACCGCGTCGGGCCGCGCCCTGGCCCTGGGTCCGGCCGAGATCCTCGAGGTCGAGGCCCGCAAGCCGGGCAAGGCCGCCGAGGCCGAGATGCTGCGTCCCCACCTTGAGGGCGCCCATGTCATCGCCTGCGACGAACACGGCAAGGTGCGCCCCTCACGCGCCTTCGCCGAGCACATCGGCCGCCTGCGCGACGATGGGACGCGCAAGGTCGTCTTTCTGATCGGCGGCGCCGATGGCCTGGACCCCGCGATCCTGGCCGGGGCCCATGAAACCCTGGCCTTCGGCCCCCAGACCTGGCCGCACGCCCTGGCCCGGGCCATGCTGGCCGAGCAGATCTATCGCGCCGTCACCATCCTGGCGGGCTCGCCCTATCACCGTGATTAGGGTTAGACAGCAGAGGTGCTTCGCCGTCCCTCGCCCGTGCTCCTGTCTGCGATCGTCCTGGCCCTGACCCTGTCGGCGGCGGGCGTCGGCCTGGCGCGTCAGGACAGGCAGCGCCTGCGCGATCGCCAGACCGCCATCGACACCCGCCGCGAGATCGACGACCTGCGCGGCGAACTGTCGCGCCTGGACCATGCCCGGGTCTCGGCCGGCGACGATGTCGATTTCAAGCGGGCCCGGCTGGAGGCCCTGAACGCGCGCGAGGCCTCGGTGCTGGCCGACCTGGGTCGCGACCGCCACCGCCTGGCGCGGCTGCTGTCGGCCCTGCAGCTGTTCCGGCGCAATCCGCCGCCCGCCCTGCTGGTGAGTCCGGACGACGCCCGCGACGCGGTGCGGGCCGCCATCCTGATCCGCGCCATGACCCCGGACCTGCAGCGCCGGGCTGACGCCTATGCCCGCCAGGCCCTGGCGGTGCGAGCCCTGCGCCGCGAGGCGGCGGCGGCGGCGGCCGAGCTGTTCACCGCCGAGAGCGTGGTGGCCGACCGCAAGGGCGAGATCGAACGGCTGATCATCGAGAAGACCCGGCTGGAACGCGCCTACGCCCAGGAGGCGCTGATCGAGGCCAGCGAACTGCGCACCCTGGGGGCCCTGACCGACAGCCTGACGCCCCGCGCCCCCACCGGCCCCCTGGCGCTCGCCTCGCCCGCGCCCGGCCCTGTCACCAGCCGCTTCGGCGACGGCCTGCCGGCCGGCGGCCGCTCGTCGGGCCTGTCGATCCGCACGGAAAAGGGGCGGACCGTGACCAGTCCCGCAGCGGGAACCGTTGAATATGCCGGCGCGCTGAATGGCTGGGGTGTTGTCTTGATCCTGCGGGCCCAGGGCGCCTATTTGATCGTCTTGGCCGGTCTGGATCAGGTTTCGGTCGGACCCGGACAATCGGTCGCGGCCGGCGCCCCGATCGGAAAGATGGCCGAACGTGTATCCTCCGGCCCTGAACTCTATCTGGAGGTCCGCGAAGACGGTGTTTCGGTCGACCCGGAGCGCTGGTTGAAGCAGGGGTCGCCGTAGACGGCTTTTTCAGCAATGATGGCCGCAAATAAGACGCGCTCGACGGGGATGGTCGAGAGCAAGTGATCACAAGCGCGACGCACCGCGTCGCCAGGGAGCCTTCCAGGCCTAATGCGCAAGTACCTGCTCATCGGAGTTTCGGCCTTTGTCCTCGGCGCGGGGACGATGGCCTATCTTAGCCCCATCGCCGAGGCGAACATCCCGCCCAAGACCAAGACCTACAAGCTGCTGGAACTGTTCGGCGACGTGCTGGGCACGGTCGAGGACCAGTATGTGGCCGAGGTCGACGACAAGAAACTGATCGAGGCGGCCCTCGACGGCATGCTCACCAGCCTTGACCCGCATTCGGGCTATCTGTCGCCCGACAGCTTCGAAGACATGCAGGACACCACCCGCGGCGAATATGGCGGGCTGGGCATAGAGGTCACCAGCGAAGACGGCGTGGTCAAGGTGATCTCGCCCATGGATGGCACGCCGGCCGCGCGGGCGGGCATTCAGGCGGGCGACTACATCACGGCGGTCAACAGCCAGAGCGTGCTGGGCCTGACGGTCACCGAAGCGGTCAAGCAGATGCGCGGCGCAGCCGGAGAGCCGGTGACCCTGACCATCGCCCGCGAAAAGACCGACCCCTTCGACGTCAAGCTGATCCGCGAGGTCATCAAGCCCAAGGCCGCCATCGCCCGCATGGAAGGCGACTATGGCTATGTCCGCCTGCCAGGCTTCAACGAAAAGGCCACCGACGCCCTGGTCTCTTCCATCAATGAGCTGAAGGCCAAGAACCCCAAGATGAAGGGCCTGGTCTTTGACCTGCGCAACAATCCGGGCGGCTTGCTGGACCAGGCGGTCGGCGTGGCCGACGTGTTCCTGGACGGCGGCGAGGTGGTCAGCCAGCGCGGCCGCGATCCGCGCAACATCCAGCGCTACAACGCCCGTCCGGGCGATCTTCTGCACGGCCTGCCGGTGGTGGTGCTGATCAATCAGGGCTCGGCCTCGGCGGCTGAAATCGTCGCCGGCGCCCTGCAGGATCGTCACCGCGCCGAGCTGGTGGGCCTGACCAGCTTCGGCAAGGGCTCGGTGCAGACCGTGATCCCGCTGCGTGGTGGGGCGGATGGGGCCTTGAAGCTGACCACGGCCCGCTATTTCACGCCCTCCGGCCGCTCGATCCAGAAGACCGGCATCGCCCCGGACCTCGAGGTCGCCCAGACCCGCGACCAGGCCCAGGACATCGCCAACCGCGTCTGGTTCAGCGAAGCCAGCTTCAAGAACGCCCTCAACGCCGACGATGGCAAGACCCGCCAGGGGGCCCACACCCCGGCCGAAGCCCCGCCCGCGACCTTCGATGACAAGAAAGATGACTTCCAGCTGCAACGCGCCCTGGCGGTGCTGAAGGCCGGCTCGGTCTCCGCTACGCCGAAAATGCCCAAGCCCGCCGCCAAGGTCGCCGAGATCACGGCCCGCGCCGCCGCCATGGGCAAGCCGGTGGTCGAGAAGAAATAGGCCTGTCGAACGGCCCTCGCATTTCCGCGCGAGGGCCAATTCGTCACAGGGCCTTGTTAACCATAAATTTGAAGCTTGCCGGCTAGGGTTGCTCCGATGGCCGCCATGTTCTCCCGCAAGCCCGCCTATGCCGCCTCCGCACCGGTCTCGGACGCGAGCGGAGACCTGCGCGCCCGGCTGATGGCGGCGGTGTCCAACCCCTATATCGCCGCCAGTGGCGCGGCCTTCCTGTTCATGATCACCCTGGCCGGCCTGGTGCTGGTCACCGGCGATCCAAAGGCCGGCGCCCCGATCATCCGGGTCGAGCTGACCAAGATCGGCGCCACCCGCAACGCCCCCGAGGGCTGGAAAGAGGCCCTGACCGACGAGAGCGAACACGAAGCGGCCTTCAAGCCCGAGACCTTCGATCTGTCGACCAAGCCCATCGTCTACCACCCGACCGAAGCTTCGATCTCGTTCCCCGGCGAGGAGAGCCCGCCCCCCGTCGCCCCGGCCGGCGGCGGCCTGCCCCAGGCGCCGCTCGCGGGCCTCTATGGCCCGGGTCCCGGTGGCGCGCCGCTGCCGATCATCGGCGTCGACGGCCGCACCCCCGCCCAGGCCTATGCCCGTCCGTTCACGGCCAGTGGCCGGCCCAAGGTCTCGGTCGTCATCGGCGGCCTGGGCCTCAACCCGCAGACCACCCGGGCGGCCATCGAGACCCTGCCGCCGGAAATCACCCTGTCGTTCGCGCCCTATGCCGAGGGGCTGCAGGGCTGGATCGACCTGGCCCGCGCCAACGGTCACGAGGTGTTGCTGGAAACCCCGATGGAGCCGGCCGACTATCCGGCCAATGATCCGGGCCCCTATACGCTGATCGCCGCCAACCGCCCCGAAGACACCGTGCGCAAGCTGGAATGGCTGATGTCGCGCGCCACCGGCTATTTCGGCCTCAGCAACTATCTGGGCGCCCGGTTCGTCGAGTCGGACGCGGCGATGAACACCTTCAACTCGGCCCTCAAGGCCCGCGGCCTGGCCTTTGTCGACGACGGCCTGGCGGCGCGACGCGGCGGCGCGATCCCGCGCGCTTCGGCCGACCGGATCATCGACGACGAGCTGTCGGCCTCGGCCATCGACATCCAGTTGCGCGCGCTTGAAACCGGCGCCGTCGCCCGGGGCCAGTCCATGGGTTCGGGCTTCGCCTATCCGGTCACCATCAACCAGGTGCGCGTCTGGGCCAACGGCCTGTCGGCGCGCGGCCTGCAACTGGCGCCGGCCTCGGCCCTGGCGCGTCGATGAGCTCGGCGCCCCCCGAAGACGCCCTGCCGCGCCATCGTCCCAATGTCGGCGTCGTGCTGTTTCACCCGGACGGCCGCGTCTGGCTGGGTCGCCGCAACCAGCAGCCGCCGCCCTATAATTGGCAGTTTCCGCAAGGCGGGGTCGACGATGGCGAGGACCTGCTGGACGCCGCCCGCCGCGAACTGGCCGAGGAAACCGGCGTCACCTCGACCGAGCTTCTGGGCCGCACCGAAGGCTGGATCGCCTATGACTTCCCGCCAGAACTCGTCGGCTCGAAGCGGGCACGGGGCTGGCTGGGCCAGAAACAGGTCTGGTTTGCCTTTCGCTTCACCGGGCAAGAGCCCGAAATCGACCTGAACGCCCATGGTGATGTCGAGTTTGACGCCTGGAAATGGGGAAGGCTCGACGAAACACCCGAACTGATCGTACCCTTCAAGCGTGGCGTCTACGACACCGTGGTCGCAGCCTTCAACAAGTTCGCGGCGGGCGACTGATCGCCCCCGACTGGGAGAACGTTCGTCATGGCCAAGACCATCTTGATGATCCACGGCTATGGTTGCGCGGGTGATAGTTGGGATACGGCGGCGGCGCGGCTGCGGGCCGAGGGCTACACGGTCGAGACCCCCACGCTCCGCGCCGACCAGCGCAAGGTCTCGGCCCCCGGCGCGGGCCTGGCCGATCTGAGCCTGGCCGACTATGTCGCCGACATGAGCGCCCTGGCCGCCAGCCTGGCCCAGCGCGATGGCGCGGCGCCGGTGGTGTTTGGTCACTCGATGGGCGGACTGATCGCCCAGAAGCTGGCCGAGGCCGGCCTGGTCTCGGGCGCGGTGCTGTTCGCCCCCGCCTCTCCGGCCGATGCGCGCGGCAAGCCCAAGCTGTCGCCCGTCTTCGCCTTCCTCAACGCCGTTCTGATGTCCAAGCCCGAGACCAAGACGGTCAAGCAGTGGAAGACCGGCTTCAAGTGGGGGGTGATGAACGCTGTCCCCGCCGCCCGACATGACAAGCTCTACGCCCGCATGGTCTACGACTCCGGTCGTGTCCTGGCCGATCTGGCCTGGCCCGACAAGGATCCCAACAAGACCGCGATGGTCGATGTCGACAAGATCAAGGTTCCGCTGCTGGTGGTGGCCGGGGCCCTGGACCGCACGACGCCGGTCGATGATCTGCGCCTGGTGGGCCAGAAATATTCGGCCGTCGGCGGCGACTATGTCGAATATCCCAACAACGCCCACTGGCTGGTCGACGAGCCGGGCACGGACGTGATCCTGGGCGACATCATCGGCTGGCTAAACAACAAGACCCTGACCGCGGCTCCGGCCAAGCCTGCGCCCGCCAAGGCCGCGGCTCCGGCGCCGGCCGCAAAGCCGGCGGCGCCGAAGCCCGCTGCGCCCAAGCCCGCATCGACCAAGGCTGCGACGCCCAAGACCCCGGCGGCCAAAACCCCGGCGGCCAAAACCGTCGCCCCCAAGGGCGTAGCTCCCAAGACTGTGGCTCCAAAGGTCTCAGCCCCTAAGGCCGCGCCCGCCAAGGCCCCCAAGCCGGCGCCCGTCGCCAAGGTCGCCGCACCTGCGTCCGTCAAGCCCCCCGTCACGGCAAAGGCCGCGCCGAAGACGCCGACGAAAGCCGCCGCGCCGGTCGTCGCGCCCAAGACCGTCGCCCCAAAGACCGTCGCCCCGAAGGTCGCACCGAAGGCGAAGCCCGCAGTGGCCAAGGCTCCAGTCAAGGCCGCGCCCGCCGCCAAGGCCGTCGCCAAGCCCGCGCCCAAGGCTCCCGTGAAGGCCAAGGCCCCGGCCGCAAAGGCGCCCGCGCCCAAGACGGTTGCCCCGGCGCCGGCCAAGACTGCAGCGGCTCCCAAGACCGCGCCAAAAGCGACCGCAAAGCCTGCGGCCAAGCCCGCCGCCGCAAAGCCCGCCGCCGCAAAGCCGGCCAAGGCTCCGGCCGCCGCCAAGGCGACTGCGACAAAGGCGCCCGCCAAAACTTCGCCTAAGCCCAAGAAGAGCGTGTAGGCTCAGGCCGCCGGCCTTTTCGCCGACAGCGTTCGAAAGGCGTTCATGCCCGCACCGGTCATCATGGTCCATGGCGCTTTCTGCGCGGGTTGGACGTTCGACAGCTTCCGTCAGCCTTTCGAGGCCGCCGGCCACGCCGTGATGACCCCGGACCTTCTGGGTCGCGAGCGCCAGGGCGCCGTCTCGGGCCGATCCATGACCGACTACGCCAAGCAGATCGCCGCCCTGTGCGCGGACTGCGACGAGCCGCCGGTCCTGATCGGCCACTCGATGGGCGGCCTGGTCGCCCAGATGGCCGCCGCCCGCGCCAAGGTCTCTCGGCTGATCCTGCTGGCCCCGTCGCCGCCCTGGGGCGTTTCGGGCGCGAGCCTGGAGGAGGCGGTCTCGGCCGTCAGCCTCTACGCCCTGGGTCCCTATTGGCTGCAGGCCGTCGATCCCGACTACAGCGTCGTCGAACGCTACAGCCTCGACCGACTGGACCGGGCCGAGCGCAAGGCGATCTACGCCCGCATGATCCCCGAAAGCGGCCGCGCCCTGTGGGAGACCCTCAACTGGTGGCTGGACCCGTTCATGACCACCAGCGCCACGCCCTCGGGCGCGCCGACCCTGGCCATCGCCGGCGGCAAGGACGTCATCCACCCCACCGCCACGGTCCGCCAGACCGCCGCGCGGCTGAACGGGACCGTCGAGGTCTTCCCGGAAATGAGCCACTGGCTGCCGGGCGAACCGGGCTGGGAGGCCGTGGCCGAACGCTGCCTGGCCTTCATCGCCGCCGAGGACCGCGCGGCCGCCTAAGCGCCTAGGGGGTGGGCGTGAACAGCTTCAGCCCCAGAATGCCGGCCACGATCAAACCCAGGCAGACCAGCCGCGCCGCCGTGGCCGGTTCCTTGAACAGCCAGATCCCGACGATGGCCGTGCCGACGGCGCCGATCCCGGTCCACACCGCATAGGCCGTGCCCAGGGGCAGGGTCTTCACGGCCCAGCCCAGCAGGCCCATGCTCAGCACCAAGCTGACCGCCGTCAAGGCGATCGGGATGGGCCGGGTAAAGCCCTCGGTGAACTTCAGGCCCACGGCCCAGCCGATCTCAAACAGACCCGCGATAAACAGGATGATCCAGGCCATGACCTGCGCCTCCGGGCGCTTGACGGGGTCGTCCCCGGAAACGGCAAAAGGCGCGGGGTCGTCCCCGCGCCTTCCGTTGATAGAACCAGCCCCGGCAAGGGGCAAGGCGGCCTTGGAGCACTTTCCGTCCTGACTGCGTCAGGCCGGAGCTCAAGGTCTTTTCAACGCATTTTCTTCACGCGAACCGGATCCCACTTCGCTCGAAAATGCTCTAGCGGCTGGTGGTGCTGTACAGGATCTGGGCCTGCTCATAGTTCTTGCCGACCGAGGTTTCGTCCAGCTTCTTCAAGCGCACATAGACCAGACCGGCATGGCCGTTGGCCCAGGCGTCGTCCCACGAGACGGTGAAGCGGCGATAGTCGCTGGCCACCGTCTGGTCGTTGCGGATCAGGCGCAGTTGCGGGCTGTTTTCCCAGGTCGCCCAGTCATGCAGGGCGGTGGCCAGGGCCTGGGCCTGCGCGTCGCCCTGGGCATATTGCAGGGTCAGGGTGCAGACGTTCTTGTTCGAACCGGGATTGTCCAGGACGATCGAATAGGGCTTGCCCAGGTCGAGGGTCCACATCTTCTTCTTCAGCTTCAGGCCGGCGGCCTTGGCCAGGGCGTCAAAGTCGCCGCCGACCACGGCCGGCTTGCAGATCCTGTCCAGAACGCTCAGCGCCTGCAGGGCGGTGGGATCGGTCGAGGGCGGCGGGCGGACCGGCTCGACATAGGTCTCGGCCGGCGCGGCGGCTTCCGCCGGGGCTGCGGCCGGCGCGGTCTGATCAACGGGCGCAGCCGGATCAGCGGGGGCCGGCATCGGCATTTGGGCCGCTTCCGCGGGCGCGGGCGCGGGAGCCGGAGCGGTCTGCTCCTGGGCGATGGCGGTCGTGGAGACCGCGCCGATGGCGATCAGGCTGGCGAGCGCAAGGCGCATGGTCGAGATATCCCCAATAGCAAGAGGTCGGCATTAAAACCGACAGGCAGTCCCTCGCAACCCTTATGGCGACAGATTACGACAGAGATTGGGTCACAAATGTAATTTACTGCGGCCAGACGTCGCGGCGCTTCTCTCCAGACGCGAAAACGCCTCCGCCCTGGGCAGGACGGAGGCGTTATTTTCGAATCAACGAAGGCGGATCTAGACCGCTTCGACCGCGTGCTCGGCCAGGATGGTCAGACCGCCCTCGCCGACATCAGCAAAACCGCCCTGGATGTCGAACAGCTTGGTGGTCGCGCCGTCCTTCACGGTGACGCGGCCCTCGCGCAGGGTGGTCATGAACGGCGCGTGGCCGGCCAGGACGCCAAAGTCGCCTTCCGCGCCGGGGACATCAACCTGATCGACCTCGGCCGAGAACAGTTCGCGTTCCGGCGCGACGAGTGAAAAATGCAGCTTGGTCATTAGTCCACGATCTCCACATCGCCCAGAGCGGCGGCGACGTCTTCGTCGGTCTGGATTTCCGTACCGCAGAACGGGCAGAAGCGGATGGTGGCCAGCACGACGCCGGTCTCGCCCTCTTCTTCCCGTTCGCCCAGATTGATCAGAATCAGGCCGCTGTCATGCTCGACGAGCGAGGCGGACGGATCCGACGAGACCGCGTCCTCAAGCTCTTCGCAGCAGAAGTTCGACAGCTCGTCGGTCATCAGGCGTCCGCCGCCAGCTTTTCAGCCTTGGCCACGACTTCCTCGATCGCGCCGACCATGTAGAAGGCGGCTTCGGGCAGGTGGTCGTATTCGCCGGCGACGATGCCCTTGAACGAGCGGATGGTGTCCTTCAGGTCCACGAACGCGCCGGGCGTGTTGGTGAACTGTTCGGCCACGTGGAACGGCTGGCTCAGGAAGCGCGAGATCTTGCGGGCGCGCGAGACGACCAGCTTGTCCTCTTCCGACAGCTCGTCCATGCCCAGGATGGCGATGATGTCCTTCAGCGACTTGTACTGCTGAAGCACTTCCTGGACCGAACGGGCCACGTTGTAGTGCTCTTCGCCGATGACCAGCGGGTCCATGATCCGCGAAGTGGAGTCCAGCGGATCCACGGCGGGGAAGATGGCCTGGGCGGCGATGTCGCGCGACAGAACGGTGGTGGCGTCCAAGTGGGCGAACGAGGCGGCGGGCGCCGGGTCGGTCAGGTCGTCGGCGGGCACGTAGATGGCCTGGACCGAGGTGATCGAACCCTTGTTGGTCGAGGTGATGCGCTCCTGCAGGTTGCCCATCTCGGTGGCCAGGGTGGGCTGATAGCCCACGGCCGAGGGGATGCGGCCCAGCAGAGCCGACACTTCAGCGCCGGCTTGGGTGAAGCGGAAGATGTTGTCGACGAACAGCAGCACGTCCTTGCCTTCTTCATCGCGGAAATATTCAGCGATGGAGAGGCCGGTCAGGGCGACGCGGGCGCGGGCGCCGGGAGGCTCGTTCATCTGGCCATAGACCAGGGCGCAGCGGCTGCCTTCGGTCGAGCCGTTGATCTTCGGGTCGACGTTGACGTTCGACTCGATCATCTCGTGATAGAGGTCGTTGCCTTCGCGGGTGCGTTCGCCCACGCCGGCCAGAACCGAATAACCGCCATAAGCCTTGGCGATGTTGTTGATCAGTTCCTGCATGGTCACGGTCTTGCCGACGCCCGCGCCGCCGAACAGGCCGATCTTGCCGCCCTTGGTGTAGGGGCACATCAGGTCGATGACCTTGATGCCGGTGACCAGAACTTCAGCGGTGTTGGTTTGCTCGGCGAAGGACGGCGCTTCGCGGTGGATCGAGCGCATCATGTCCGACTGGATCGGGCCCTGCTCGTCGATCGGCTCGCCGATGACGTTCATGATCCGGCCCAGGGTGCCGGGGCCGACCGGAACGCGGATCGAGTCGCCGGTGTCGCGCACGGCCTGGCCGCGGACCAGACCTTCGGTGGCGTCCATGGCGATGGCGCGCACGGTGTTCTGACCCAGGTGCTGGGCGACTTCGAACACCAGGCGCTGGCCGGTGGCGATGTTGATCGTTTCCAGGGCGTTGAGGATCGCCGGCAGTTCGCCGGTGAACTCGACGTCGACGACGGCGCCGATGATCTGCACCAGCTTGCCGGTGGCGGCGCCGATCGTGGCGGGCGCAACCTTGGTCGCGGCCGGCTTCTTGGCGGCCGGAGCCTTCGGGGCGGCCGGAGCCTTGGCGGCGGTCGCGGCCTTGGGAGCGGCTGCGGCGGTCGTCTTCGGGGCGGCGGGCTTCTTCACAGCTGCCGGCTTTTCAGCGGCGGCGGGAGCCTTAGCGGGGGTCTTGGCCATGGCGTTGCGGTCTTTCGTGCGTCTCTGCGTGCGTTTGGGGCGTGCGTTTTTAGGCGTGCGTTTTGGGACGTTAGGCTTGTGATCAGAGCGCTTCGGCGCCGGAGATGATCTCGATCAGCTCCTTGGTGATCTGGGCCTGGCGGGAACGGTTATATTCGAGGGTGTAGCGCTTGATCATGTCGCCGGCGTTGCGCGTGGCGTTGTCCATCGCCGTCATCTGGCTGGCGTAGAAGCCGGCCATGTTGTCGAGCAGGGCCGACAGGATCTGGACCGTCAGGTTGCGCGGCAGCAGGGTCTCGAGAATTTCCTCTTCCGAGGGTTCATACTCATAGACCGCGCCGGTGGAGGGCGCCGCCGAGCCTTCGACAACGGCCGGGATCAGCTGCAGCGCCGTCGGGGTCTGGATGACCACCGACTTGAAGCGGCTGTAGAACAGCGTGACCACGTCGATGTCGCCGGCCCCATAGAGGCTGGTGACCAGATCGGCGATCGGCTGGGCCACCGACAGGGTGAAGTGGCGATAGGCCGACAGGTCGAAATTCTCGACGATGCGGTCGGCGTACAGCCGGCGCAGCTGAGCGGTCGACTTCTTGCCGACGCAGACGATCTTCACGTCCTTGCCTTCGCGGATCAGCATGTCGATCCGCTCGCGGGCGGCGCGGACGATCGACGAGGTGAACCCGCCGGCCAGACCGCGATCGGCCGCCGCGACGATGATCAGGTGACGATCCTCGCGGCCCGTACCGGTCAGCAGGGCCGGAGCCCCGGCGCCGGACACGCCGGACGCCAGGTTGGCGATCACCGAAGCCAGCCGCCGAGCATAGGGGCGAGCGGCCTCAGCCGCGTCCTGGCTCCGGCGCAGCTTCGCCGCCGCCACCATCTGCATCGCTTTCGTGATCTTTTGCGTCGCTTTGACGCTCGAGATCCGATTGCGCATTTCCTTCAAACTGGCCATTCGGCGCTACTCTCTCCGAGCGTTCCGACGGGGCTTAGGCGAAGGTCGACGAGAAGCTGTCGAGCACGCTTTTCAGCGTATTCTCCAGATCCTTGTCGAGCGCCTTCTTGGTGCGGATGCCGTCCAGCAGATCCTTGTGGCGGCTGTGCAGAAGGGCCAGGAAATCGGCCTCGAAGCGGCGCACCGCCGAGGTCGGGATCTTGTCCAGATAGCCGCGCGTGCCGGCATAGATCACGCAGACCTGCTCTTCGACGGCTTGCGGCGCATATTGCGGCTGCTTGAGCAGCTCGGTCAGGCGCTCGCCGCGGGCCAGCATCTTTTGCGTGGAGGCGTCGAGGTCCGAACCGAACTTCGCAAAGGCGGCCATTTCGCGATACTGGGCCAGTTCGCCCTTAATCGCGCCGGCGACTTGCTTCATCGCCTTGATCTGGGCCGACGAACCGACGCGCGACACCGAGATGCCGACGTTCACGGCGGGGCGGATGCCCTGATAGAACAGGTCGGTTTCCAGGAAGATCTGGCCGTCGGTGATCGAGATCACGTTGGTCGGGATATAGGCCGAAACGTCATTGGCCTGGGTTTCGATGATCGGCAGCGCCGTCAGCGAGCCCGAACCGTTGTCTTCGTTCAGCTTGGCGGCGCGTTCCAGCAGGCGGGAGTGCAGATAGAACACGTCGCCCGGATAGGCTTCGCGGCCCGGCGGGCGGCGCAGCAGCAGGGACATCTGACGATAGGCGACGGCCTGCTTGGAAAGGTCGTCATAGATGATCAGGCCGTGCAGGCCGTTGTCGCGGAACCACTCGCCCATGGCGCAGCCCGAGAACGGGGCCAGGTACTGCAGCGGGGCCGGCTCGGAGGCCGAGGCGACGACGACGATGGTGTATTCCAGGGCGCCGTGCTCTTCGAGCGTCTTGACGATCTGGGCGACGGTCGAACGCTTCTGGCCGATGGCGACATAGACGCAATAGAGCTTGGCGCTCTCGTCCTTGCCGGCGTTGGCGGCCTTCTGGTTCAGGATGGTGTCGATGGCGACGGCGGTCTTGCCGGTCTGACGGTCACCGATGATCAGCTCGCGCTGGCCGCGGCCGACCGGGATCAGGGTGTCGATGGCCTTCAGGCCGGTCTGCACGGGCTCGTGCACCGACTTGCGGGGGATGATGCCCGGAGCCTTGACGTCAACGCGGCGACGCTCGGTGGAAACGATCGGGCCCTTGCCGTCAATCGGCTCGCCCAGCGGGTTGACGACGCGGCCCAGCAGGCCACGGCCGACCGGTACGTCGACGATCTCGCCGAGGCGACGGACTTCGTCGCCTTCCTTGATGGCCTGGTCCTGACCGAAGATCACGCAACCGACATTGTCGCGCTCCAGGTTCAGGGCCATGCCCTTCACGCCGGCTTTCGGAAACTCGACCATTTCGCCGGCCTGGACATTGTCCAGACCATAGATGCGAGCGATGCCGTCACCGACGGACAGCACTTGGCCGACGTCGGACACGGCGGCGTCTTCGCCGAAATTCGCGATCTGCGACTTGAGGATGGCCGAAATCTCGGCGGCGCGGATGTCCATGGCTGTCTTGGGCTCTCTGCGATTTTTATCGTTTGGCGCGCTTATACGCTTAGGCGCGCTTCAGGGCGAATTTCAGGGAATCGAGCTTGCTGCGGAGCGAAGCATCGAACAGGCGGGATCCGACACGCACCTTGACGCCGCCCAGGATGGACGGGTCGATGCGGGTCGAGAGTTCAGGGGTCTTACCCAGGGCCGAGGCCAGGGCGGTTTGCATGCCCTTCATCTGGGCGGGCGTCAGGGCGGCGGCCGAGATCACCTCGGCCGAGACGACGCCGCGATGGCGGGCCGACAGTTCACTGAAGGCGGTGATCGCGCCCAGCAGATCGTCGGCGCGACCATTGGCGGCCACCAGGCCGAGGAACTTGACAGTCAGGGGCTGGAAGCCGGCCTTCTTGGCGACCGCAGCCAGACCCTTGGCCTTGTCCTCGGCGCTGAAAGCGGGCGAGGTCAGCAGGCGGCGCAGATCGGCGCTGTCAGCGGCCATCGCCTTCAAGCTTTTCAGGTCAGCCTCGACCTTGGTGAGGTTGCCGCCTTCGATCGTCAGTTCGAACAGGGACTGCGCATAGCGCTGACCCGCATCCGTCGCCTTGGTTTCGTCCGCCACTTGGTATCCGCCCGGTGCGTTGCAATGGCCGCGAACAAGGAGATTAACCCATGTCCCGGCTTAAAGGCTTGAGCGCGCTTGAAAAAAGCGCATGGAGAGCCGGTGCTGATGCGCCGCCCCGTCCCAAGCCGCGCGCCTGATAACACGGGCTTTTCGCAGTCGCAACCAAACCGGCGCGATCAGGCCTCGACACGGCGAAACACCGCCGAGGCGGCGGCGGCGAGGGTTCCGTTACGGCGCCGCGCTTCACCCTGCGCGAAGACCAGACTGCGCGTCGACCGTTCGACCCAGGCGCGCAGGGCCAGCCCCTCGTCATCGCCGTCCGGGCCGTAGTCGATGGTCAGGGAAGAGGGCCGGGTGTCGCTCCCGGCGATATCGCGCAGGGCGGTTTCCATCTGGGCGGAGAGAGTCGAGGTCATGGGCTCCCAGTACCGAAGATCGGCGAAAAGAAAAAGGGCGGCGGGACCGGCCCGCCGCCCATCAGGACAAGTTCAAGGAAACAGCCAGACGAAGCGCGAACGCCCCAAAGCGTCTGGTTACAGAGAGGCGTTACTTGTCGGCCTTGGCCGACATGTTGCAGCGGTCCAGATCGCCGGCGTCCAGCGACTTGGTTTCGCCGCCGAAGGCCGAGACGCGGCCGACTTCCTTGGCCAGGGCCTTGCACGACATGGCGGTGACGGTGCGCGACGGAGCCGAGGCGGCGACGCATTCCGCGCCGTCGCAGACGAACACGGCGCCGCCTGCAACGATCTTGGTCTTGGCGGCGACGGGGGATTCCAGGGCGGCGGCGACGCGGCCATCAGCCAGGGCTGCGCCGGCGAACATGGAAACGGACAGAGCGGCGACAGCCGCAAGGGTACGGAGCTTCATAGGAGCCCTCCAACGGTTCAGGGGAGTCGTGACAGGATCGGTGATCGGTGAAACGCGGTACGGGGAGGCTGGCCTCGGAGATTAGAAGCCTCGGCATCCCCACCGAGGCCACAAGGCCAAACTAAGCACTGCTTAGATATCAGCGTTCAAAATATGCGCAAGCAGAATTTGGTCGCGTCGGGTTTTTTTTGGAAACGGCGAGCTCGTCGCGGGTGAGGCGCGCTACAGACCCAGGATGGAGTCGATGCGGCTCTCGGCCTTCTGATGGATCTGCCGATCCTCGACCATGCCCTGAACCCGCGAATAGCGTCCGTTCTTGCCGGCCTTGCGCCGCAGGTCATCACCGGTAAGCACCGGGCCGGACTTCCGCGGATCGGAGAACTGGCCCATCACCGCCGCCAGAACAGCGCCGATCAGGGCGGCGGCGACCGGCGCGCTCGCGCTGAGCAGATCGTCGCCGAACAGCGCCTGCAGCCGGCCGATCAGCAATTCGCGATTGGGCTGACCATGCAGCAGCTTGACCAGCAGCAGAACCCCGCCTTCCACCGATCCCACCACCAGCACGGCGACAAGCACGCCCAAGACCCTCGGCCGGACGAACAGTCCAAGCGCGGCGCCCAGGATCGCGGCGGCAATCATCATGGTCATGCAACGGATCTTACAGGCGCTTGGTCAAGGCCCGGTTAAGATCGATCTTCCCCAACGGCACGATTGGTCGCGGCCAAGCGACGCGCATAGTGCCGGCAAGAACGAGAAAACGTGCAGGGAGGCTCGGCCATGGACTTCACCCTACCGGCGGAACTGACGGCCTATCTGGCCGTGCTCGACCAGTTCATTGCCGACGAGATCGCGCCCTTGCAGGCTCGCGACGACAATGAACGCTTCTTCGACCACCGCCGCGAATGGGCCCGCACCGACTGGGACGGCGGCGGCCTGCCCCGCCACGAGTGGGAAGCGCTGCTGGGCAAGGCCCGCAAGCTGGCCGACGCCGCCGGCCACTACCGCTTCGCCCTGCCCAAGGCGTTCGGCGGCCAGGACGGCTCCAACCTGTGGATGGCGGTGATCCGCGAGCACCTGGCCAGCAAGGGCCTGGGCCTGTTCAACGACCTGCAGAACGAGCACTCGATCGTCGGCAACAATCCCTTCGTGCTGATGATCCGCGACTTCGGCCGCCCCGATCAGCAGCACCTGATCACCGACATGCTCGACAAGGGTGCCTTCCGGCCGACCTTTGGTCTTACGGAACCCGACCACGGATCGGACGCCACCTTCATGGAGACTCGCGCCGTGCGCGAGACCCACAAGGGCGAGGCCGGCTGGCGGATCAACGGCGAGAAGATGTGGACCACCGGCATGCACGCCGCCACCCACTGCTGCCTGTTCGCCCGCACCAGCGGCGCGGACGGCGAGGCCAGGGGGATCACCGCCTTCCTGGTCCCGGCCCATGCCCCCGGCGTGAAGATCGAGGAATATCTCTGGACCTTCAACATGCCGACCGATCACCCCCGGGTCAGCTTCACGCAGGTCTGGGTTCCGGACTCGGCGATGTTTGGCCCCGAGGGCGGCGGCCTGGCCCTGGCCCAGCACTTCGTGCACGAAAACCGCATCCGCCAGGCGGCCTCCAGCCTTGGGGCGGCGGTGTTCTGCATCGAGGAAAGCGTCAAATACGCCCGGATCCGCAAACCGTTCGGCAAGCCCCTGGCCGAGAACCAGGCCATCCAGTTCCCGCTGGTGGAACTGGCCAGCACAGCGGAGATGCTGCGGCTGCTGATCCGCAAGACCGCCTGGGAGATGGACCAGATGACCAAGCCCGAGGTGGAAAAGCGCCTCTCCGACAAGGTCTCGATGTGTAACTACCAGGCCAACCGCCTGGTCTGCGAGGCCGCCGACCGGGCCATGCAGGTGCATGGCGGCATCGGCTATTCGCGCCACAAGCCGTTCGAGCACATCTATCGCCACCACCGCCGCTACCGGATCACCGAGGGCAGCGAAGAGATCCAGATCCGCAAGGTGGCCGCCTGGCTGTTCGGCTACCTGGGCCCGCGCCGAAAGGCTTTCGCCGAGATGGATAAGGTTTAATCCGGTTTTTCCTGACGAACGGGGGCCGGCGCCCTATCTAAAGGATGTGTGCGAGGCTGATGGCCAAGCGAGGTCGCGTCCGCGCGTTCGGGTTGTCGAAGGCGAGCCTGATTTTCCCTGTCGGACGCAGCGTCCGGCCCGGACAGGCTCATTGGAGGGCTGAATGAACCGTTTCGTCAAAAACGCCGCGCGCCTGGCGCTGGTCGTGTCCCTCGCGGCGGGCCTCGCCGGCTGCGGCGTCAACACCATTCCCACCCAGGACGAGGCGACCAAGACCGCCTGGGCCGAGGTGCAGAACCAGTATCAGCGCCGCGCCGACCTGGTGCCCAACCTCGTCGCCACGGTGAAGGGCTATGCGGCCCAGGAAAAAGACACCCTGACCGCCGTCACCCAGGCCCGCGCCAGCGCCACCCAGATGAAGGTCGACGCCTCGACCATCACTGATCCGGCCCAGTTCCAGAAATTCGCCGCCGCCCAGGACCAGCTTTCGGGCGTGCTGGGCCGACTGATGGTCATTCAGGAGCGCTATCCGGACCTGAAGTCGAACCAGAACTTCCTGGCCCTGCAGAGCCAGCTGGAAGGCACGGAAAACCGCATCACCATCGCGCGTCGCGACTACAACCTGACCGCCCAGAAGTACAACACCACCCTGCGGACCTTCCCCAGCATCTTGTGGGCCAAGACGGTCTATAGCGGCCAGAAGCCGGCCCAGCTGTTCCAGGCCACGGCCTCGGCCCAATCGGCCCCGACCGTCAGCTTCGACTCCGCTCCGCCCGCTTCCGCGCCCGCGCCGGCTCCGGCGGCCAACTGAGGTGAACGGCCTCCGATCTCTCCTCCCCCGCATCGCGGGGGAGGGGGACCGCGAAGCGGTGGAGGGGGCGTCCGCACGCTCCGTCCAGACCGCCGCGCCCCCTCCGTCACGGCGCGTTCCGCGCCGCGCCACCTCCCCCGTTGCACGGGTGAGGAGATGGGCGACCGCTGCTCTGGCGCTCCTGGCGCTGTCGGCCGCCCCGGCCTTCGCCGAGCCAAAGTTCCCGGCCCTGTCGGGACGGGTGGTCGACGAAGCCAATATCCTCTCGCCCCAGGTCGAGGCCGATCTGACGACCAAGCTGAAGGGCCTGGAAGACACCACCGGCCGTCAGCTGGTGGTGGCCACGGTCCCCACGCTGCAAGGCTATGAGATCGAGGACTACGGCTATCAGTTGGGCCGCGCCTGGGGGATCGGCGAGAAGGACAAGAACACCGGCGTCATTCTTCTGGTCGCCCCCAATGACCGCAAGGTCCGCATCGAGGTCGGCTACGGCCTCGAGCCGATCCTGACAGACGCCCTGTCCAGCCTGATCATCCAGACCGCCGTTCTGCCCAAGTTCAGGGCCGGCGACATGGAAGGCGGCGTCGTGGCGGGGGCCGACGAGATCCTCGCCCAGCTGTCCCTGCCCGAAGACCAGGCCAAGGCCAATGTCGCCCAGGCGGCCGAGCCCAAGGCCGCCCGTCGCGGCGGCGGCGGCGTCGCGGGCATCATCATATTCTTCTTTGTCATCTTCCTGGTCAGCCGACTTCTGTCCGGAGGGCGTGGCGGTCGCGGCGGTCGCGGCGGCGGCCTAGGCTCGGCCCTGCCCTGGATCATCCTGGGCGCGCTGAGCAACAGCGGCGGTCGCCACAATGACTGGGGCGGCGGCGGTGGCGGCGGTTGGGGCGGCGGCGGCGGCGGCTCGTTCGGCGGCGGCGGAAGTTCAGGGAGCTGGTGATGCCGAAAATATCCCCCGAGGACCACGCCCGCATCGCTGCGGCTGTAGCGGCGGCTGAAAAGACCACCGCCGGCGAGATCTTCTGCGTGCTGGCGCCCGAGGTGTCGGACTATCGCGAAACCCCGCTGATCTGGGCGGCGACGGCGGCCCTGATCCTGCCGGCCGCAGCCTTGTTCGCCGGCCTGCGCCCCGACATGCTGACCCAGCTGTTCGGCGGCTGGACCGTCGGACACGACGTCACTGACGCGGCGATCTTCTCGGCCCTGTCGATCTATATCGCCGTGCAGGCGGCGGTGTTCATCCTGGCGGCCCTGATCGTCTCGATCCCGGCCGTGCGCCGCGCCCTGACGCCCGGCGCGCTGAAGACGGCCCGGGTCAAGCGCGCGGCCATGGACCAGTTCCTCAGCCACGGCCTGCACCAGACCCGCGACCGGACAGGCGTGCTGATCTTCGCCGCCCTGGCCGAGCATCGCGTCGAGGTCATCGCCGACGAGGGCATCTACAAGGCCGCGCCGCATGCGGTCTGGGATGATGTGGTCGCTGACCTGGTGGCCGGGATGAAACGCGGCAGGATCGCCGACGGCTTCGTCGCCGCCGTCACCCGCACGGGACAGATCCTGGCCAGCCATGTGCCGGTCAAGGCCGACGACACCAACGAACTGTCCGACGGCCTGACCATCCTGCCGAAGAAATGAGGCCATGACAGAAAGAGCCAACGGTCGGGAACTTCGTCACGTCTGGCTCTTTCTGGGTTTGGTCTTCCTGATCAGCTGGGGCGTCGGCGGCCTCTATCTGCTTTTTCCCAAGCCGCTCACCGCCGCCTTTGGTCCCTTTGCCTATGGTTCGCCGGCCTATCTGCTGGCGGCCTGCTCGCCGAGCCTCGTCGCCCTGGCCCTGACTCTGGCGTTCGAAGGGACGGCGGGCCTGACCCGACTTGGCCGCCATCTGATCCAGGTGACGCCGCTCTGGGCGCTGGCGCTCGCGTTCCTGGCCCTGCCGGCGATCGCCTTGGGTCTCAGCCTGCTGGCGCCGCCGTTCAGCACCTGGCCCGTGCGCCCCGCCGACGTGCTGGTGGTCACCCCGCTGCTGTTGTTCACCACCGCCCAGATCATCACCAATGCCGGGCCGCTGGGCGAGGAGCTCGGCTGGCGCGGCTATGCCCTACCCCGCCTGTTGGAGCGGTGGCCGCCCCTAGTCGCGGGGGGCGCGCTAGGCGTCATCTGGACGATCTGGCACATCCCGGCCTTCCTGTTCTCGGGCATCGTCAACACGCCGCTGTCCGACCTGGGCTGGTACGCCTTGGGCACGATCGGCCTATCGCTGCTAATGACCTGGCTGTTCACGCAGACGCGGGGCAGCGTGCTGATCGCCGGGATCGTTCCGCATTTCGTGATCAATGGCCTGGGGGCGGTCGAGGCCTGGCGCACACGGCCTGCCGAAGCCATAGCCCTGGCCCTGCTGGCTCTGGCGCTTTTCGTCCTTTGGCCGCCAAATGGGCGCAAGCCACACTAGGGAGACCGCCCCCATGTCCAGCATCGACCCCACCCGCGAGCAGTTCGACGCCTTCAAGGCCCTGCCGCGTGATGCGCCGATCCAGATGCTGAACCTGGTGCGGCTCAAAGCCATTGCCGACTATCCAGTCGACCATCCCGAGCACGGCAAGGGCCGCTCGGGGCTGGACGCCTATCGCGCCTATGGCCGCGAGACCGCCGCCCTGTTCGCCCGGCTGGGCGGCCGCCAGATCTGGGCGGGCAAGCCGGAGGTCGTGGTGACCGGACCGACCGACGAGCGCTGGGACATCGCCTTCATCGCGGAATATCCCAATGCCGGCGCCTTCCTGGCCATGGTCACCGATCCGGACTACCGCGAATGGGTCAAGCACCGGCAAGCGGCGGTCGAGGACTCGCGGCTGATCCGGCTGTCGCCGATGACGCCGGGCGAGGGGTTCGGGGAGTAGGCGCCCGACTCTCCGCCTTACGTGCGCGTGACCTTTCGCCGGAGGAAATCCGAGTCTAAGGTCGCCGCCAATTCAAACTAACGTTTAACGGGGAGAAGCGCCCAATGCGCGAAGCGGTCATCGTCTCTTACGCCCGCACCGGTCTGGCCAAGTCCAACCGCGGTGGTTTCAACAATACCCATGGCGCGGCCATGGCCGGTCACGCCATCCAGCACGCCGTGTCGCGCGCCGGTCTTGACGGCGGCGAAGTGGAAGACGTGGCCCTGGGCTGCGGCGGTCCCGAAGGCGCCACCGGCATGAACGTGGCGCGCAACGCGGCCATGTGGGCCGGCCTGCCGGTCACCGTCTCGGGCCAGACCATCAACCGCTTCTGCTCGTCGGGCCTGCAGGCTATCGCCACGGCGGCCAACTATGTCCGCAATGACGGCGCCAATGTCGCCATCGGCGGCGGCGTCGAGTCGATCTCCCTGGTGCAGGGCGGCGGTCACATGAACCGCTTCCACATCACCGAAGACAAGCTGATGAAGACCCATCCGGCCCTGTGGATGGCGATGATCGACACCGCCGACATCGTGGCCAAGCGCTATAATGTCAGCCGCGAATATCAGGACGAATACGCCCTGCGCAGCCAGCAGCGCATCGCCGCCGCCCAGGCCGCCGGCCTGTTCAAGGACGAGATCGTGCCGATGGCCACCAAGATGAAGGTGGTCAACAAGGAAACCAAGGAAGAGAGCTTCGTCGACTACGTGGTCGACAAGGACGAGTGCAATCGTCCCGAAACCACGCTGGAAGGCCTCAACAGCCTCAAGCCGGTGATGGGCGAGGGCAAGTTCGTCACCGCCGGTAACGCCAGCCAGCTGTCGGACGGCGCCGCCGCCGTGGTGGTGATGGAAGCCGCCGAGGCCGCCCGTCGCGGCCTGACGCCGCTGGGCGCCTTCCGCGGCTTCGCCGTCGCCGGCTGCGAGCCCGACGAAATGGGCATCGGTCCGGTCTATGCCGTGCCGCGCCTGCTGGAACGCCACGGCCTGAAGGTCGACGACATCGACCTGTGGGAACTGAACGAAGCCTTCGCCAGCCAGTGCCTCTACAGCCGCGACAAGCTGGGCATCGATCCGGAAAAGTACAACGTCAACGGCGGCTCGATCGCCATCGGCCACCCCTTCGGCATGACCGGCGCCCGCTGCGCCGGCCACCTGCTGATGGAAGGCAAGCGTCGCGGCGCCAAGCTGGGCGTGGTGACGATGTGCATCGGCGGCGGGATGGGCGCCGCCGGCCTGTTCGAAATCTTCTGATTTCGATCTGATACGCACGTTTCGACCAAGTTGGGCCGGGAACCTTCAAGCAGGGTCCCGGCCTTTTTTGCATTCTGGCGCCGTTCCCCGCCCATTCTGCCGGGTGGGCTTGAACATCGTGTTTTGGCAACCATCTGTGTTGCTGAAGCGAAACCGCGATTTTCGCGCGACGCCAGACCAGAGATCCGCCATGGCCATCAAGGCCTCCTTCGCCCTCGCCCTCCTGATCGCCGTCACGATCGGCCTGTTGCTGCCCACCCCCGGCGGCAGCAAGCGGCATCCCGAACAGTCCACGATTGAGACGATCCAACTGCGGCGCGGCTAAGGCCCAGGCGTCCTAGAGCCCTTTCCGACCTGATGGCTTCATCAGGGTCGGGCGAAAAATGCTCCAAATCAAAAGTTTAGAGCATTTTTCGATCCGATAACCGTTTCACACTTATCGGAAAATGCTCTAGGGCTTGGGCTGAGCCTGAAGTTGATCGGTATGATCGGCGCAGCCGCGCAGCGTCTCGCCATCCACCCAGATCTCGGCCGAGAACCGGTAGACCCGGTCAGACATGCCGTCCGTGCAGACGCCCGGCGTCAGCCGCATGACCAGGCGGCCTAGTTTGGGCTCCGCGCCGCTGGAATCCCAGACGCCCTGCTCGCCGTCCAGCCGCACGCCCGGATTGCCGTTGCGGACCTCGGCCTGGTCGGGCCGAATCAGCGACACGCCGTCGGCGCGGACCTTGACGCTCCAGAACGGCTCGGTTCCCAGGGCGTCGAAGTCGCCGGAATAGTCGACGCCGTTGACCCTGGGCGCGTCGGCCGGCGGCGCGGCGTCCTCGGACGCGCCCAGAGACTCGCCGCAGCCGACCAGGGTCAGGGCCAGGGCGCAGACGGCAACGATGCGAAACATGGCGGCGGCTATCCCCTCTTGCCCGACTGAGGCTAGACTCTCGCATCATGACTCGCAAAGCCTCCGCCACCTTTCTGGAATTCTTCGCCGGCGGCGGCATGGCTCGCATCGGCCTGGGCGAGGCCTGGACCTGCGCCTTCGCCAATGACTTCGACCCGGTCAAGGCCGCGACCTATCGGGCCAATTTCGCCGATGCCGACCAGCATTTCCACGAGGGCGACGTCTGGGCGATCGAGCCCCGGAACCTGCCTACCGCCGACCTGGCCTGGGCCTCCAGCCCCTGCCAGGACTTCAGCCTCGCGGGGGCGAGGGCTGGGCTGAGCGGCGGCCGCTCCTCGGCCTTCTTCGGCTTCTGGAAACTGGTTCAGGCCCTGGGCGCCGAGGGCCGCGCCCCCGAGACGCTGGTCGTCGAGAATGTCGTCGGACTGTTGACCTCGCATGAGGGGCGCGACTTTACCGCCCTGTGTCAGGCCCTGGCCGACGAAGGCTATCGCTTCGGCGCCCTGGAGATCGACGCAGCCCGGTTCACCCCGCAGTCGCGGCCGCGGATCTTCGTGATCGCCACCCGCGCCCCGACCGAGGCCCTGGCCGGCCCCAGCCCGTTCCAGACCCGCGCCGTGAAGGCGGCCCACGCCCGACTGCCCGAGACGCTGCAGGCCGCCTGGATCTGGTGGGGTCTGGAGACGCCCCCAGCCCGCAACACCGATCTGGCCGCGATCCTCGAGCCGGATCTCGCCGCGCGCTGGAACACGCCGGAGCAGACCCGCAACCTGCTGGCCCTGATGGCCCCCGCCCACCGCGGCGCCGTCGAGTCCCGCCTGGCCGGCGGCGAACGCGCGGTCGGCTCGGTCTTCAAACGCATGCGGGGCGGCGAGCAGCGGGCCGAGGTGCGTTTCGACGGTCTGGCCGGATGCCTGCGCACCCCGCGCGGCGGCTCGTCGCGTCAGACCCTGCTGGTCATCGACCAGGGCCAGGTGCGCTCGCGCCTGATCAGCCCCCGGGAAGGCGCGCGCCTGATGGGTCTGCCAGACCGCTACGCCCTGCCGGGCAGCCAGACCGCCGGCCTGCACGTGATCGGCGACGGCGTCGCGCCCCCGGTGGTGCGCTGGCTGGCAGAGCGGCTGCTGGAACCGCTGATTGATAGCAAAACTGCAAACCTCGCCGCCGAATGACCCGCTGACAGGCCAAACCCCCGGCCGTAAGGTGGCTCAAAGGCCTGCGGGCCCACCCAGCTGCAGCGAGATCTTCCCATGGCCGACGCCACCTCCTCCTACGACGCGGCCCGTTACAAGCGTTCCGGGCGCGGCAAGATCTATGACTCCATCCTCGACACCATCGGCGACACGCCGCTGGTTCGCCTGCCGCGGCTGTCGGCCCAGATCAAGCCCAAGGGCGAGGTCGTCGCCAAGCTGGAGTTCTTCAACCCCCTGGCCTCGGTGAAGGACCGCATCGGCGTCGCGATGATCGAGTCGCTGGAAGCCCAGGGCCTGATCAAGCCCGGCGACACCCTGGTCGAGCCCACCAGCGGCAATACCGGCATCGCCCTGGCCTTCGTGGCCGCCGCCAAGGGCTACAAGCTGATCCTGGTCATGCCCGAAAGCATGTCGATCGAGCGGCGCAAGATGCTGCTGCTGCTGGGCGCCAAGCTGGAGCTGACCCCGGCCGAGAAGGGCATGCGCGGCGCCGTCGCCCGGGCTCAGGAAATCATCGAGGCCACCCCCGGCGCGGTGATGCCCCAGCAGTTCGAGAACAGCGCCAACCCGCTGATCCACCGCGTCTCAACCGCCGAGGAGATCTGGAACGACACCGCCGGCGCCGTCGACGCTGTGGTCTCGGGCGTCGGCACGGGCGGCACCATCAGCGGCGTCGGCCAGGCGCTGAAGGCCCGCAAGCCCGGCCTAAAGATGGTCGCTGTCGAGCCCGAAGCCTCGGCCGTGCTGTCGGGCGGCGCGCCGGGTCCGCACAAGATCCAGGGCATCGGAGCCGGCTTCGTGCCCGGCATCCTGGATCGCGGCGTGATCGACGACATCGTCCAGGTCAGCAATGACGACGCCTTCGCCATGGCCCGCCGCGCGGCCTCGGTCGAGGGCATTCCGGTCGGCATCAGTTCCGGCGCCGCCCTGACCGCCGCCTTCGACCTGGCCCTGCGCGACGACTATGCCGGCAAGCTGATCGTGGCGATCATCCCCAGCTTCGCCGAACGCTACCTGTCCACGGCCTTGTTCGACGGGCTGTAGCCCCCTTGCGCGACGGGCGGGGGCGAACCCGCCGCCGCCCGTCGGAAACCCGGCCATGACCGACGTCTATGACAAGGCCAAGCGCTCGGCGGTGATGGCCCGGGTCAGGGGCCAGGACACCGGCCCCGAGCGGCTGCTGCGCAAGACCCTCACCGCCCTGGGCGCCCGCTATCGGCTGCAGCGCAAGGACCTGCCCGGCAAGCCCGACCTGGTGATGCCCGGCCGCAAGCTGGCCTTCTTCGTCCATGGCTGTTTCTGGCACGGCCATGACTGCGCGCGGGGATCACGGGTGCCCAAGGCCAATCGCGACTACTGGCTGGCCAAGGTGGCCCGCAACGCGGCGCGCGACGTCCGCACAACAGAGGCCCTGGCGGCGGCCGGCTGGCGGGTCGAGACGATCTGGGAATGCGAGATGAAGGACGCTGACGCCCTGAAGGCGCGGCTGGCGGCGGTGCTGGATCAGGCCGCCGCGCGAACCCCGTCCACCAGCACGTCGACCAGGGCCTTGTAGAGCTCGATCGGGTCGATCGGCTTGGCGACATGGCCGGTCATGCCCACGGCCCGGCAGGCTTCCCAGTCCTTGGACGTGGCCGAAGCCGTCACCGCGATCACCGGCGTAGCATGGTTGGGCCCAGTCCCCGCGCGCAGGGCCCGCGTGGCCTCGCGGCCGTCCATGCCGGGCATGTAGACGTCCATCAACACCGCGTCGAAGGCCTCCGCGCCCAGCAGCTCCAGGGCCTGTTCGCCGCTCTCGGCCAGGGTGGTCTCCACGCCGAACGGCTGCAGGACCAGCTCGATGGCCCGGCGATTGACCACATGATCATCGACCACCAGAACCCGCGCGCCGGCGATCGACGGGCCCATCAGGGTGTCTTGCGGCGCGTGGGCGAGTTCGAGCCGCACCGACAGGGTGAAGACCGCGCCCTGGCCCTCGACACTGCCTGCGACCAGGTCGCCGCCCATCAGGCGGGCCAACTCGCGACTGATCACCAGGCCCAGACCCGAACCGCCATGCTGACGGACGACGCTGGTGTGCAACTGCTCAAAGGGGGTGAACAGGCGCGGCATCAGACCCTCGGAAATGCCCGGTCCCGTATCGACGACGGTGATGGTCAGCTGGCGCTGATCCTCCTCGCCGCTCACCTGCAACCGAACCGTGATCGTTCCCTGATCGGTGAACTTGATGGCGTTGGAGAGCAGGTTGTTGAGCACCTGCCGCAGGCGCAGGGCGTCGCCCGCCACCCACCGCGGCAGGCGCGCGGCGCCCTCGAGTCGCAGACGCAGGCCTTTCCTGACGAGTTCGGGCCGCCAGAAGCGCACGGCGTCCGACACGGTCTGGCGCAGATTGAAGGGCGCCGTCTCGACCGCCATGCGGCCGGCCTCCAGACGCGAAAAGTCAAGCAGGTCGTTGAGCAGCGCCTTCATCAGGCCGCCCGCGTCGCTGATCAACTGGGCATGGACCTTGGAACTGGCCTCGGGGCTCTCACTGTGCAGGCGCGCCGCGCCCGCCAGGATGGCGCTGATCGGGGTGCGCAGTTCATGACTGATCATCGCCACGAAGGCGGACTTGGCGGCGACGGCTTCCTCGGCCTCATGACGGCGGCGCTCGGCTTCTTGCTTGGCGTCGGCCTCGGCCTTCAGCGCCGCCCCCAGGGTCCGGCTGGCCACGGCGACCGAGGCGCTCAGCAGCAGCGCCCCGAACCAGAGCGCATAGGCCAGGGGGGCGTCGGGATTGGCCCAGCGGGCGATCAGGGGAATGACCAGCAAATAGACGAGATAGGGCGCGGCCGACGCCAGGGTGGCGCCTCTCAGCCCGGCATTGACCACGATGACATTCAGCAGCGCGCCGGCCAGCAGCATGCCGCCCAGGGTCGGCGCGAATCGCTGATGTGAAGCGAACAAAGGCAGGGCCAGAGCGCCGAAGATGGCGGAGCTGACAAAGGGCGCCATGGCCAGGGCCCGCCGACGCCAGGTCGCAGCGGAGGCCGGAGCGCTAACCGTCGGGGTCTGGCTCAGCCACAGTTCCAGCGCCTGCACCAGGATGTACAGGGCGGCCCAGATCCAGACCCACGCCATGCCGACAAACACGTGAAGGATCAGCGCGATGATCAGGGCGGCGATGATCCGCAGGCGCGAATTGGCGCGCCGCGAAATCGCGGCCGGCATCCTGTCAACCTGGGCCTGAATGCCATCCATCAGCGTGTGGGCCTCCCGACTGACCCTGGTCTTGTGGTTCTTGGGTAAAAGCTGCCCGCGAAGGCCTAAGATGACGTGAAGCGTCACCCGCCCTTCGACGATCAGATTGCTGACTTTTCCTTGGACAACCCGTAATTTTTATGGCGAACGCCGCCCTAACAGGCTTCCCCAAGGGTAAATTATACCCAATCGGCAGTCATCGCGTCACTTTGTCGCACTCAGGGCCTTGGGCCGAAGGCGCGCTCCAGATCCGCGTCGTCGACGCCGTCGATTTCCAGCCGCTTGACGCGCGCCGTCGCCCCCGCCGCCAGCCGGACGGCGGACTTGGGCGTTCGCAGACTTTTGGCGATGAAGGCGATCAAGGCTGCGTTGGCCTCGCCCTCGACCGGCGGGCAGGCCACGCGCACCTTCAGATAGGGCCGCCCGTCGGCGTCCTGAGCCCAGCCGTCCGCCCCGTCACGCCCGCCGCGCGGGGTCAGGCGAACGGCCAGCAGCATGGCTAGGCCAACAGGCTCAGCAGAGAGCCGTGCAGAGCGGGCAGAATGTAGTTCTGGATGCCCGTGATGATCAGCAGGACGATGATCGCACTGATGTCCACGCCGCCCATCGGCGGGATCATCCGCTGGAACGGCCGCAGCACGGGACCGGTCACGCGGTCGAGGAAGGTGCTGATCTGATAGACGGCGTGATTGCGCAGATTGATCACGTCGAAGGCCACCAGCCAGCTCATGACAGCCGAAATGATGATGGCCCACCACAGCAGGCTGAGCAGCGAACCGGCGATGAAGAAGATGAAATTGAGAATGGCGGCCATGGGTTTCCTGTCCGAGTTCTTCGCTTCTTGCCGCGCCTTGCCCGCCCATGCAAGCAAAGCTGAACTCGAGCGCTTGACGCGGACCGCGCCCCGCCTTATTCCCGCGCTTCCTTGGGGCCGTAGCTCAGATGGTAGAGCGCCTCGTTCGCAATGAGGAGGTCAGGGGTTCGATTCCCCTCGGCTCCACCAAGGACCTTCCTTCCGCAAGAATTCCCGGCGAAGTCGTCGCACTATGTCGGCTACCGGACAGCGCCCTGTCACGGCGACGCTAGGCTGCGAGCCAGTGTCTTCCCGATCCGCGATCCGGAAGCGGGAGCTCGCATGACCTACTTCTGCTATATTTATTCTTACGGCTCAGACGTGCCTCACATGGAGGCCCTGGCCAGTCAGACCCTGAGCGAGGCGGAAGCCTGCTGCCGCCGCATGCTGCGTGATCACTCCGCCGCCCGGTGGGCCGAACTGTTCGACGACGACAGACCCGTGGCGATCATTGCCCGCGACGACATCGGCGGCGCGGGCGCCCAGGCCTAGCGGCCGTCAATCACGCGGCCGAGCACGCGCCCCGAGGAGCGCGCGGCTCAGAACTCTTCCCAGGTTTCCTTCACCGCCACGGCGGCGCCGCCGCGGCTCGACTGGACAGCGGTGACGGGACGAGCGCGAGGCTGGGCCGGGGCCGGGGCCGTCGACCCGGGACGCGGGGCCGCCTGGCTGGCGCCTTCGGCGACCTTGAACCGAGCGACCAGGCCCGCCAGTTCGCCGGCCTCGCCCTTCAGGGCGTGGGTGGCGGCCGTGGCCTGCTCGACCATAGCGGCGTTTTGTTGAACCACCTGGTCCATCTGGTTGACCGCGATATTGACCTCGTGCAGTCCCGTGGACTGTTCATTGGCCGAGGCGGCGATCTCGGTGACCAGGGCGTTGATCGAGGCGACCTGCTCGACAATGCGTTGCAGGGCCTCGCCGGTCTGGCCCACCAGGCTGACGCCCGCGCCGACCTGCTGGGTCGAGGTGGAGATCAGCGTCTTGATTTCCTTGGCGGCGTCGGCCGAGCGCTGGGCCAGGGCCCGTACTTCCTGGGCGACGACGGCGAAGCCGCGGCCCGCATCGCCGGCCCGAGCCGCTTCGACCCCGGCGTTCAGGGCCAGCAGATTGGTCTGGAAGGCGATCTCGTCGATCACGCCGATGATCTGGCTGACCTGTTGCGAGGAGCCCTCGATCGCCGTCATGGCGGTGACGGCCTGGCTGACAATCTCGCCCGAACGCTGAGCGTCGCCGCGCGCCGTGGCCACAACCTCGGACGCCTCCTTGGCGCCCGACGCCGTACGGCGGACGGTGGCGGTGATCTCGTCCAGAGCGGCGGCGGTTTCTTCGAGGCTGGCGGCCTGTTGCTCGGTGCGGCGGGCCAGATCGTCGGAGGCCCGGGCGATTTCATCGGCGCCGGAGCTGACGCCGTTGGTGGTGACGGCGATGCTCTTCATCGCATCCTGCAGACGAGCGGCGGCGGCGTTAAAGTCGGTCTTCAGTTGCTGGGCCTTGGGCACGAAATCCGCAGTGATGCGGTGGGTCAAGTCGCCATTGGCCAGACGGTCCAGGGCCATGCCCAGGGCGCCGAACGCGGCGGCGTCGGCCTCGACTTCGGCGGCCTTGTCGGCCTCGCGCTCAGCCCGTTCACGTTCGGAGAGCGAGCGCTGGCTCGCCGACTCGCCTTCCAGGCGCTCCTTGGCGATGGCGGCTTCCTTGAAGTGGGTGACGGCGCCGGCCATCTGGCCGATCTCGTCCTTGCGACCCGCGGCCGGCACCTCAATCGTATTGTCGCCCGAGGCCAGGCGGCGCATGGCGGCCGTCATGGCGGCCACAGGGCCGGCGATGCCGCCGCTCAGCAGCAAACCGCCGCCCAGGGCGATACCCACCGTGATCAGGATGCCGATCGCCAGGGTCAGGGTCGAGACGGTCGACGCCTTGTGCTGCGCGGCGGCCTCGACGGCGAGAACCGCTTCAAAATGTTTGACGATGGCCTCGATGGCGTCTTCGACCGGTCCAACCGCTTTGTCGGCGACGCCGTCGTTGCGCACCAGATCGACGGCCTGCGCCCGGGTCAGCGGATCGGCGCCGAGCGTCTCGCCCGGCTCGATGGCGACCGCCCGGAAATTGGCGTAGGCGGCCTCGACTGTAGCGATCCGGGCCAGATCCTCGGTATTGCCGTTGGCGAGTTCGCGCAGCTTTTTCAGCGCGGCGAGGAACTTGGGTTTGTGAGCCTGTTCCAGGCGCTCGACATAGTAGGGGTCGGCCGACAGCAGGAAGCCGCGCAGCGAGTTCTCCTGCCGTGTCAGCCTGAAGGCGGCGGTGTCGGCGGCGCGTAGCGAACTGTAGGCCCGCTCCGTACGCTGCACCGATCGCTCATAGTTCATTTTATTGGCAAACAGCGCTCCGCCCATGAGCATGATCGCGGCAAGCATAACGGCGAAAACAGCCATCAGCTTATGGGGGATTTTCAGATCACCAAACGACACAACCAGCCTCCTAGGCATCTCGCGGCGCCGTAAAGATCCTATAGAGCACAGGCATTTAGGCCTGCGCTATGGAACCGTCGCCGTCCCTAAGTCTGGGCGACTGAAGCTTTCCACGCGGTTAACCTTGCCGTGACGAAGTGTCGCAGCCAATTGTCGCAGGCAAAGGGCTGCTCGTTTTCCGATCAGTGGGCCTCGTCCCAGTTGAGCGCCGCGCGGGCTTCCACGGTTAACGGCACGGCGATGGCGACGGCGGGTTCGGCGGCGTTTTCCATCACCTGACGGGCCACCGCGCAGGTGGCCTCGGCCTCGTCGGCCGGCGCCTCGAAGACCAGTTCATCGTGCACCTGCAGCAGCATCCGGGCCGACAGCCCCGCTGTCTTCAGGGCGTCGGGCATCCGCACCATGGCCCGGCGCATGACATCGGCCGCCGCGCCCTGGATCGGGGCGTTGATCGCCGCCCGTTCGGAGAACTGCCGCATGGCCGCCGACTTGGCGTTGACCTCGGGGATGTTGATCCTGCGCCCGAAGATCGTGGTCACATAGCCGTGCTCGCGCACGAAGGCCTTGGTGGCGTCCATATAGGCCTGGATGCCGGGGAAGCGCTCGAAATAGGTCTTGATATAGGCCCCCGCCTCGCCCTGGCCGATCCCCAGCTGGTTGGCCAGGCCAAAGGCGCTGATGCCATAGACGATGCCGAAATTGATCGCCTTGGCCCGGCGGCGCACGTCGCTGGGCATGCCCTCGATCGGCACGCCGAACATCTCGGACGCCGTCATGGCGTGGATGTCCAGACCCTGCTGGAAGGCCGCCTTCAACTGCGGGATGTCGCCGATATGGGCCAGAAGTCGCAGCTCGATCTGGCTGTAGTCGGCGCTGATCAGCACATTGCCCGGCCCGGCCACGAAGGCCTTGCGGATCTTGCGGCCTTCTTCGGTGCGGATCGGGATGTTCTGCAGGTTGGGATCGGACGAGGACAGCCGCCCCGTCGTGGTCGCCGCCAGGGCGTAGGAGGTGTGGACCCGGCCCGTCGAGGGCGCGATCGCCGCGATCAGGTTGTCGGTATAGGTGCCCTTCAGCTTGGACAGCTGACGCCAGTCCAGCAGCACCCGGGGCAGCTCATGCTCCAGGGCCAGGGCTTCGAGCACGTCGCTGTCGGTGGACCACTGGCCGGTGGCGGTCTTCTTGCCGCCCTTCAGGGCCATCTCGCCAAACAGCACGTCGCCCACCTGTTTGGGGCTGCCCAGGTTGAAGGGGTGGCCGACCAGTTGCTGCGCCTTGGCCTCGAAATCAGCCATCCGCAGCGAGAACTCGTTGGAGAGGCGGCGCAGGGTCTCGGGATCGACGCGGATCCCCGCGTTCTCCATCGCCGCCAGCACGGGCGGCAGCGGCCGTTCCAGGGTTTCATAGACGGTCAGAAGGCCCCTGGCGGCCAACTGGGGTTTGAGGAGGGTGTAGAGCCGCAGGGTGACGTCGGCGTCCTCGGCGGCATAGGCTGTAGCCTCGACCAGACCCACATGCTTGAAGCTGATCTGGCCCTTGCCTGATCCGGCCACCTGCTTGAACGGAATCGGCTTGTGGCCCAGCCACAGCTCCGACAGCTCGTCCATGCCGTGGCCGTGAAGACCGGCTTCCAGCACATAGCTGATCAGCATGGTGTCATCGATCGGACCCACCTGGACGCCATAGCGCGACAGCACGGCGATATCGTACTTGCCGTTCTGGGCCACCTTGAGCACGGCCGGGTCTTCCAGCATCGGCTTGAGCAACGCGATGGCTTCGGCCAGCGGGATCTGCTCCAGGCTGGCGGCGGTCTCGAAGGCCAGACCCTCGGCCTTCTCTTCGTGGGCCAGCGGGATGTAGCAGGCCTCGCCCGGCGCGATGGCCAGCGACACGCCCACCAGGCCGGCGGTGGCCGAGCCCAGGGCGTCGGTCTCGGTGTCGAAGGCGACGACCCCCTTGGCGGTCGCCTTGGCCACCCAGGTCTTGAGGGTCTCGAGATCGCGCACGCAGGCATAGGCGGCGGTGTCGATGGCGGCCGGCTCGGCCACAGGAGACGCGGCGGCGCGGGCCGCGGCGCCCATATAGGACACCGAGGCCACCGGCGCGCCGGGCGCGGCCCCTGGAGGCCGGTCAAGCGTGCGCGGCGAGGCGGCGGCGTTGCCGTCACCCACCCGACGGGCCAGGGAGCGAAACTCCATCAGCTCCAGGAAGTCGGCCAGAACCGCCTTGTCGGGCTCGCGCACGGTCAGGTCGGCGATCGGCTCGGGCAGGGGCGTGTCGCAGTCCAGCTGCACCAGCTGGCGCGACAGGCGGATCTGGTCGGCGAAATCGATCAGGGTCTCGCGGCGCTTGGGCTGCTTGATCTCGCCGGCCCGGGCCAGCAGCGTATCCAGATCGCCGTATTCGTTGATCAGCTGCGCGGCGGTCTTGACGCCGATGCCGGGAGCGCCGGGCACATTGTCGACGCTGTCGCCGCACAGGGCCTGCACGTCGACCACCCGCTCGGGATAGACGCCGAACTTCTCGAACACCTGCTCGCGATCGATGCGCAGACCCTTCATCGGGTCGAACATCGACACCCCGTCGCCGACCAGCTGCATCAGGTCCTTGTCGGAGCTGACGATCACCGCCTCGCCGCCCAGGTCGCGGGCCTTGCAGGCATAGGCGGCGATCAGGTCGTCGGCCTCATAGCCGGCCAGTTCGATGGCGGGCACGCCAAACGCCAGGGTGGCCTCGCGCACCAGGGCGAACTGCGGGATCAGGTCCTCGGGCGGCGGCGGGCGGTGGGCCTTGTACTTGTCGTAGAGTTTGTTGCGGAAGGTCTTTTCCGAGTGGTCCCAGATCACCGCCAGATGGGTGGGGGCGTCGCCCTGCATGTCGCGCAGCAGCTTCCACAGCATGTTGCAGAAGCCCTGCACGGCGCCCACCGGCAGGCCGTCGCTCTTGCGGGTCAGGGGCGGCAGGGCGTGATAGGCGCGGAAGAGGTAAGCCGAGCCGTCGACCAGGAACAGGCGGATGGCCGGCCCGTCCTGGGTGAGGGTCGAGACGGGGGCGGAATCGGCGGGCGCGGCGGTGTCGGTCATGGCCGGAACATAGGCTGGCGACCGGGCGGCGGGAAGGCTTGGCGGGGTGGTTAGGGTCGAAAGCACCCCTCGCCTGATGACCCCCAAGCGGACGCCCGGCGTCCCGCTCATCCTTAAATCTCTTGGAGGCTGCAGCGTGCCGGTCTGCCCAGGTTGGTCAAGGACCGGTCTTCGACCGGCCGCTCCGCGGCGGCCCGCAGGGCCGTCCTTGAGCAACCTGGGCAGACCGGCGATCGTCTCGCCGTGAGATTTAAGGATGGCTCCCTTCGGCGCGAAGGTGGGCGGGGCGCCACTCCAATAAATCACCGTCATCCCGGGGCTTGTCCCCGGGACCCATGGTTCAGCTTCCACGTGAGCGCCGGGGTCTGCTCCGCCCCTGCGGCGGACAAATGGGTCCCGGGAACAAGCCCCGGGATGACGGGATCTTAGAGGGGAACGGGGATGGACGGCGCTCAATCCTCGTTCTTGCCAGAACAAACTCCAGCCTAATCAACCGCCTGCAAAAATCTTGATCGCGCCAATCAGACGCGCTCAAACCTCCCGTATTCTGTACCCACCTCGTCGCGAGGAAAGGGCGCAAGGCCAGCGACCATCGCGGCGGCGGGGGGTGATCGAACGGGCAGCTCAATCGATGGCGGGTGAAAGCCGCCAACCTCGGTGGTCTCTGGCGGCGGTCGGCCCTGGAACACAGAAACGAGGTGACCCCCGAGGGTCGAGCGAGCAACAGGCGGGCTGAAAGGCTCGCGGTCCGGACGGGAGTCGCTCTCCGGTCCGCCCGTCGGAGGCGTGGATGGCGAGGCGATAACACCGCCGAGCCGGACGCGCTTTCGGATAACGACCACGCGGAGCGCTCGGCTTCGTCGAAACGGTATTTGCTACTCACTCATCCGGACGTGGTCCGGACGCTCCGCGACCCTTTCCACAACTCGGCGGTTCCCGCGCGAGGTTGCTGATACTTGCCCCTATGGGCCCCTCCTCGCCGAGGAGGGGCAAGCGCGCCAATCCCCTAAGGCAGAGGCCGAGACTTGCGATGCTCATCAATGGCCACGAAGGTGAACACGCCCTCGGTGACCTTGTGGGCCTGTTCCCCGTCGCGGCGACGGCGCCAGGCCTCGACCTGGACCTTCAGCGAGGTGCGGCCGGTATGAACCACCCGGGCGAACAGGCTGACCTCGTCGCCGACGAACACCGGGCTGATGAAGGTCATGCCGTCGATGGCGATGGTGGCGCAGCGGCCGGCGGCGCGGTGGAAGGCGATCGACGCCGCCGCCAGGTCCATCTGCGACAGCAGCCAGCCGCCGAAGATGTCGCCTTCGGGATTGGTGTCGGTGGGCATGGCGATGGCGCGCAGCACCGGCGCCTCGTGCGGCCATTGCGCCGCCGCCCAGGCCTCGGCCAGGGATTCGGCGCGGCGCGAGGGGGAGACTTCGGTCACCAGCGCGCCCTAGTGGCCGCCGGCGCCTTCATAGACGCCCGGCGCGAGCCGCTCGTCCTCGTCGTGACCCGCCGCGGTGGTCGCCACGAAGCGACGGTCGCAATAGGGGCAGTCGACAAAGCCGGCCGCGCCCAGTTCCAGCCAGACGCGCGGATGGCCCAGGGCCCCGCCGACGCCGTCGCAGGCCACGCGATGCGAGCGGATCATGATGGTCTCCGGCGCCGGACCGGCGATCACGGCGGGATCCATCGCGGTCGCTGCGGTGGCGGGGACGGTCTTGGCCTTGCGCGCCATGTTCAAAAACCCTTGAAGTCTAGACGCGGCCTTGGCGTGGCGGCGCTGCAGGCATACCTATGCGACCTGTCGCGCCGCCGTCAATTCAAGCCACGCGCCTTCCCTGTCGTATTGTCCCGTTCGGGACCTGTCTGGACGTTCCATGGACCTGCCCGCCTACGCCATCGAAGCCGAAGACCTGTTCAAGACCTACGCCGCCACCAAGACCTCGCCGGAAAAGCGCGCGCTCAACGGCATCGACCTGAAAGTGCCGCGCGGCTCGATCTTTGGCCTGCTGGGGCCCAATGGCGCGGGCAAGTCGACCTTCATCAACATCCTGGCCGGCCTGACTCGCAAGACCAGCGGCACGGTGCGGATCTGGGGCCGCGACATCGACCAGAGGCCGCGCGACGCCCGCGCCGCCATCGGCGTGGTGCCGCAGGAACTGGCCACCGACGTGTTTTTCACCCCGCGCGAATCGCTGGACGTCCAGGCCGGCATGTACGGCGTGCCCAAGGCCGAGCGCCGCACCGACGAACTGCTCAGCGCGCTGGGCCTGGCCGACAAGGCCAACGCCTATGTCCGCCAGCTGTCGGGCGGCATGAAGCGCCGCCTGATGGTGGCCAAGGCCATGGTCCACCAGCCGCCGGTGCTGATCCTCGACGAGCCGACCGCCGGCGTCGACGTGGAGTTGCGCCGCCAGCTGTGGAGCTATGTGAAGGGCCTCAACGATCTGGGCGTCACCATCGTCCTGACCACGCACTATCTGGAAGAGGCCCAGGAGCTGTGCGACCAGATCGCCATCGTCAATCGCGGCGAGGTGGTGGCCTGCGAGCCGACGGCGACACTGCTCAAGCGCATGGACAGCCGCAATGTGGTGGTCACGCCCGAGCAGCCGGTAAGCGTGGCGCCCACCCTGGCCGGCTTCGACACCAAGATCCGGGCCGGCGGGGCTTTCGCGGTCTCGTATCGCACCGGCCAGTCCAGCGTCGAGCAGGTGCTGGCGGCGGTGCGGGCCAGCGGCATGCTGATCAAGGATATCGCCACCGAAGACCCGGATCTGGAAGACGTCTTCCTGTCCCTGACCTATGGCGACCCGAACGCGGCCAATCCGACCCAGGACTAGCGCAGAAGGCTTGCGTTCCGGGGGCCAATGAACAAACTCCACCGTCAGAGTCGGGGGTGAGTTGATGAGTTTCCTGGAACGCCAGTTCGGGCTGAAGGCCCAGGGCACGAGTCTGCGCACCGAGGCGCTGGCCGGCTTCACCACCTTCCTGACCATGGCCTATATCGTCATCGTCAATCCGGCGATCCTCGGCGAGGCCGGCATGCCCGTCGCCGCCGTGGCGGCGGCGACCTGCCTGGCGGCCGGCATCGGCTGCATCCTGATGGGGCTGATCGCCAACTACCCCATCGCCCTGGCCCCCGGCATGGGGCTCAACGCCTATTTCACCTACACCGTCGTGATCGGCATGGGCGTGCCCTGGCAGACCGCCCTGGGCTGCGTGTTCCTGTCGGGCGTCGCTTTCCTGATCCTGACCGTGGCCGGCATTCGCCAGCTGATCGTCGCGGCCATTCCGCGGCCGCTGTTCTCGGCCGTCGCCGCGGGCGTTGGTTTGTTCATCGCCTTCATCGGCCTGAAGGAAGCGGGCATCATCGTCGCCAATCCGGCCACCACCGTGGCCCTGGGCGACCTGACAACGCCGACCGCCGCCCTGGCCCTGGCGGGTCTGGCCATCATCGGCGCGCTGATGGTCTGGCGGGTGAAGGGGGCGATCCTGATCGGCATCATCGCCGTCGCCGTCATTGGCTGGTTCATGGGCCTGAGCAAGATCGCGCCGGGCGGCTACAGCCTGGCCGAACTGTCGGCGACCGCCTTCAAGCTCGACATCCCGGCGGCCCTCAATCTGGGCGGCGGACATGGGGGAATGGCCATGGCCATGACCCTGGCCGAGATCGTCTTCGTCTTCCTGTTCGTCGACCTGTTCGACAATGTCGGCACCCTGGTGGCGGTGACCAAGAAGGCCGGCCTGGTCGCGCCTGACGGCTCAATCCCGCGCCTCAACCGCATCCTGATGGCCGATTCCGTGGCCACCATCGCCGGCTCGATGGCCGGCACCAGCACGGTGGTCAGCTATATCGAAAGCGCCTCGGGCGTTCAGGCCGGCGGCCGCACCGGCCTGACGGCGGTGATCGTCGGCCTGCTGTTTTTGCTGACCCTGTTCTTCGCCCCGCTGGTTCAGGCCATCCCGACAGCGGCCACGGCTCCGGCCCTGATCCTGGTCGGCGCGATGATGATCGGCGCACTCAAGGAGGTCGACTGGGAGGACCCCGGCGTAGCCATCCCGGCCTTCCTCACCGTGATCACCATCCCGCTGACCTTCTCGATCGCCAATGGCCTGGCGTTCGGCATCACCAGCTATGCGGCGCTGAAACTGGCGCGCGGCCAGGCCCGGATCAGCGACTGGCTGCTCTATGTGCTGGCGGCCCTGTTCATCGCCCGCTTCATTTACTTGGGAGGCGCGTAAGAGGCCGTTTGCGCCCGCCTCGCCTTTCGGCTAAGACGCCGTTCCCCGCAAGGCGGAAGCACCCGTAGCTCAGCTGGATAGAGCGTTGCCCTCCGAAGGCAAAGGTCACACGTTCGAATCGTGTCGGGTGCGCCAATCTCCCCCATGACAGTTTGATCCTGGAACGGCGCCAGTACTCAGGCTGTCCCGCCCAGCCAGGCGCTGCTGTCGCGCAAACGCCGCTTGTAATCGGGGGTCGCCAGCGCGCGGAGCAGCTCGCCGGCGCGTTCGACAACCCGGGCCTGATTGAAACCCGCCAGATCGCGCCGCGCCAAGGCCGCCAGCTTCTCGGCATGATCGCCGAGCAGCTTGAGCCGCGCCGGATCGTCACAACTCAACGAGATTTCACCCAGGGCGCGCAGATAGCCGAGCGCGGCGACCATGTCGGTGGCGCAATATTGAGCCAGGGCGCCGAGCCCCCGATCCATGAAGCTTTCAAAGGTCACCGGATGGGTGATCACCCGGAGGGCGCCGTCCTCATCGACCCGCAGATGCGACGGCAGCTGACGCCCCGCCAAGTCCGAAAGGGCCGCGCCCAACCAGTCCAGACAGGTCACCGCCGTGAACGGATCGTTGACGCCCGGCGAGAGCGCACGGGCGGCGATTTCAACCAGCTCGTCGACCAGGAACCGCAGGTCCTGCAGCGCGGTGCGTCTGGAGCCCACGGCGAAGGCCGCGCAGATCGCGGCGGCCGCATCGTCATCGCAGCGCTCGGGCGGCCAGGCTTCGACCAGGGTGCGACCGACATGGACAAAGTCCCCAGGCTGATACTGCAGACGCAGCACCAGGTCATGGTCTCGCGCCACGGCCATGACGGCGTCTTCATCGATGAGCTGCAGGTAGCCGGTGTCCTTGGCCGCGACCAGCGCCCGACGCGCGCCATCAGCCTGGCTGGCGTTGAGCTGGAAGGTGGCCGGCACGTGCGCGGCGTCATGCTGGCCAGCGTCGTCGGGCCGCGGCGCACCGATAAACAGGGGAAACCGGTTGTCGATCTCCGCCAGCAACTTGTCGCCGATGTCCTCGATGACGCTGTTGATGTGAAGCTTGCTGGGAACATGATGGATGAAGAAAATCAGCACGGCGATCGAACATAGCGCCAGGGCCACACCCACCAGCAGGGCGAGGTTGGGCACAAAGCCCGGGCCCCCTCCCCCCTCGCCGGCGGAGTGGACCGTTCTGAGCACCAGCAGGCAGTAGACAAAGGTGGCGATGAAGGTGCCCAGGGTGACCTGGTTGCCGCGGTCGCTCATGAAATTGCTGAGGAGGCGAGGACCATACTGCCCGGACGCATAGACCACGGCGGCGATGGTCACCGAGAAAACGGTGCCGGCGACGGTGATCATCGAGCCGCTGATCGCCGACAGCACTTGCCGGGCCCCGTCAGGCCGCGCCGCATAGAGCCACGGCAGGCCGTCCATCCAGCCCGATCCCTCGTAGCTGTCGAGCATCGTCATGCAGCCCGCGAGAATGATCGCGCCAAGCGCCATCACCGACGGCAGGAACCAGTAGCTGCCCCGCAGCGCGTCCGCATATCTGAGAATGGCCGCCCTCACGCTGGCCATCCCCATCGCGTTCGCGACGCGCACCTTGCGATTCGTCTTGCCTCCGGGCCACCGGCGCCCTTCGGAAGAGGCGATGCGAAGCCCACCTGTAGAGGTGGGGTTTTGATCAAGGTGGTCATGGGGCATCCGCCGGAAAAGACGCCGCCAGATCGATGTCCTGGAGGCCGACTCGGAAACCAACGTGCGGGCGAGCAATATGCTCCAGCTCTGCTTGATCAAGATTTGCAGTCGCGGCGGCGCAAGGCGACGCCCGAGCGACCAAGGAAGGTCCGAAATGAGGCCCGATGGCCGAAATCGTCGCGCCGATCGCCCTGCGGGGTGGCCCGAAAACGCTGCGATGGTTAGGGTGTCCGCGACGGAGATTGCGAGGGCTGGCCAGATCGGTCTCGGCGCTCATCTCGCAAGGGGTCGAAGATCCCTGCGGCCCCTCTCCTCACCTGACTGGAAATCACCCAAGACCTCGAAAGAGCCGCCTTGAACATTAAGTCTACGCCCCGCGCGATAAGCTCCGCTCTCCGTGAATTCCTGCAGCAGGAAGCCGCCGGCGGCTACGTGCTGATGGCCGCCGCGGCCCTGGCGCTCGTCATCGCCAATTCACCGTGGGCGAGCGCCTATCACCACGTGCTGCACATTGAGCTGGGCGGCGTGATCGCGGGGCTGGAGTTGCGTGAAAGCCTGGTCCACTGGATCAATGACGGCCTGATGGCGGGGTTCTTTCTGCTGGTCGGCCTGGAGATCAAGCGGGAGGTGCTGGACGGGCAGTTGTCCAAGCCCTCACGCCTGGTCCTGCCCGGAGTCGCGGCGCTGGGCGGGGTTGTCGTTCCCGCCCTGATCTACTGCGCGGTCGTCTTGTCCGCGCCCGAGCATCTTCGCGGATGGGCGATCCCGGCGGCCACCGATATTGCTTTCGCGCTCGGCGTTCTGTCGCTGCTGGGCTCGCGGGCCCCCGCCTCGCTGAAGATCTTCCTGACCGCGATCGCCATTCTGGATGATCTGGTCGCGATCCTGATCATCGCCCTTTTCTATACCGACCAGCTCAACGTCCTGGCCCTGGCCCTGGCGGGCGGCGTCACCGTCGTGCTGATCGCCCTCAACCGCCTGCGGGTGACGTGGCTGTGGCTCTATCTGTTGCTGGGCCTGGTGCTCTGGCTGTGCGTCCTGAAGTCGGGCGTTCACGCGACCCTGGCGGGCGTCGTTCTGGCCATGACCATCCCGCTGCGCCCCTCGCGCGGAACCCCGGACGACCCCCATTCGCCGCTTCACCGGCTGGAGCATGCCCTGCACAAGCCGGTCGCCTTCGGGATCGTGCCGCTGTTTGGCCTGGCCAATGCCGGCGTCGGTTTTGCGGGCGTGACCCTGGCCACCGTGCTGTCACCGGCGCCGCTCGGCGTGGCCCTGGGCCTGTTCCTGGGCAAGCAGGCGGGGGTCTTCCTGGCCGCCATGGCGGTGGTCAAGCTGGGGTGGGCCGACATGCCGCGCGACGCCAGCGTCCGCCAGCTCTACGGCGTGGCCCTGCTGTGCGGGATCGGTTTCACGATGAGCCTGTTCATCGGCAACCTCGCCTTCACGGACCCGCTCCTGCTCGACAAGATCAAGATCGGCGTGCTTGGCGGCTCGGTGGCGTCGGCCCTGGCCGGCTACATGCTGCTCAGAACAGCGCCCCTGACCGCGAAGCCGTCAAACGACGAAGCCACGGCGTCCTAAGGCAAGGCGCGTGAAATCGGACTCACGCGCCTTGCTCCAGGTTTTTGTTTTCGCATCGTTTTTGCGGAAAGCCGGCGTCAGGTAGAGGCTTGGCGGGGGCCCTCAGGCCGCCGCCCACCTGACGACCGGCTCGGGCACGGCGAGGGTCTCCTTGGTCTGGGTCAGGCAGCCGTACCAGCCCAGGCCCTTATAGGTCTCGTATCCCGGGGTGAGGGCATAGCCCACGGTCATGTCGCCTTCGGCATAACTGCCCATCGCGCCCTCGGCGGTATTGAGCGGGAAGACTTCCGTCAGGACGCCGCGGCCGTCTGACGCGGCCAGGACGCGGCCCCGGCGATCCAGCAGCATCACCCGCGAGCGGGCCTTTTCTTCCGAGGTCAGCCGCACGCCGTCGACCACGGCCTGGGCCTGCGGCCGCCAATCGAAGTGAACGCCCATGACGCCCAGAATACGCCCGTTGCTCTTGCCGCCCTCGCGGATGGCGGTGGCGTAGGTCGCGACCGGCGCATCGTTGAGCGCCTTCAGGCGCTCGATGTCGCAGGCGATGAAATCGTCTCCGGTTGTGGTCTTCATCGCGTCCTGGAACCAGGACATGTCGACGGCCGAGACGTTGCGGGCGCCGGGATAGCGATCGGGCCGCCCATTGGCGATCACGCGGCCCTGGGTGTCGCAGATCCACAGGTCGAGATACACGGTGTAGGCGTCGAGAATGACCCCCATCCGCTCGCTGGCGTAGCGGGCGGTCTGCGGGGAGAGCTCGTCAACGCACGCCACGATGGCGGAATCGGTGGCCCACCAGCGGACGTCACAGGTCCGCTCGTAGAGGTTTCGGTCGATGATCTCGATGGCGTTCAGGGCCAGGTCAGCCAGACGCTGGCCGCGCATGTGGCCCAGGATCGCTCCGCCGATGGCGGTGAGCTCGTCAAGGTCGGCGCGCACCTGGCTCTCGAGCGCGGCGGCGACGACATCGATCTCGGTGGAGATCTTCTTGAATTCCTCGGCGACGATGGCGAAGCCCTTGCCGGCCTCGCCGGCGCGGGCCGCCACGATCAGGGCGTTGATCGACAGCATCTTGGCTGCCCGATTGACCCTGGCGATCTCTCCGATCTTCTCGCCCGCGACGGTGCTGAGTCGTTCGGAAAGGTCCAGAATACGCTCTGGACGAAGACTGGCGTCTTGTTCCAACTTAACGGGTCCCCACGCGAATTCGTACCGAATCACGTGAGAATTGCGCAAGATGACGCCGCCGTCACTCGCGCAAGGCGACATTCGGCCGCAGGATCAACTCTTTCGGCCAATAAGCGAACGCAACTTCAGATATCGCCGATATTTTAAGCTGAGCTCGCTCAAAATATCGGCAAAAATACCTCTGGATCTAAACGTCGACCTCGGCGTCTAGGGCGTTGGCCTGGATGAACTCGCGACGCGGCTCGACCAGATCGCCCATCAGGCGGCTGAACATGTCGTCGGCGTCGTCGGCGTGCTGCACCTTGACCTGCAGCAGGGTCCGCGCCTCGACGTCGAGGGTGGTCTCCCACAGCTGGTCGGGGTTCATCTCGCCCAGGCCCTTGTAGCGCTGGATCGACAGGCCCTTGCGCCCGGCGTCCATCACGGCGGCGACCAGATCCATCGGCCCACGAACCGTGGTCGACTTGTCCTTGCGGCGGAACACCGCCCGGCCCGAGAAGATCTCGGCCAGGGCCCCGGCCCGCTCGGCCAGACGACGGGCGTCGGCGGCGTGCAGCAGGCCATCGTCGAGGATCACGTTCTCGGTGACGCCGCGACGCACGCGCTTGAACACATAGGCGGTGTCGCCGCGCTCGCCGGTCCAGGGCCCGTCGCCCTCTTCGGCATAGAGGTCCAGACGCGCGGCGGCGGCGGTGATGTCTGGGTTCTCACCCAGCAGGCCGGCCAGGGCCGTCTGCTCAATGGCGAAGGACGGCGCGCGGGCGGCCAGGCGGTCGATATTGCCCTTGGCCTGACGGCACAGCTGGATCAGGGCCAGCAGGTCCTGGCCGGTGCGGCGCTCGCCCGAGGGCAGGTCCAGCTCGGCTCCGTCGACGCCTTCGTCGATCAGGAAGGCGTCCATCTCGCTGTCGTCCTTCAGATAGCGCGAGGACTTGCCCTTGGCGGCCTTATAGAGCGGCGGCTGGGCGATATAGATGTAGCCGCGTTCGATCAGCTCCGGCATCTGCCGGTAGAAGAAGGTCAGCAGCAGGGTGCGGATGTGGGCGCCGTCGACGTCGGCGTCGGTCATCAGCACGATCTTGTGGTAGCGCACCTTGTCGGCGTTGAAGTCCTCGCGGCCGATGCCGGCCCCCAGGGCGGTGATCAGGGTGCCGATCTGGTCGGACGACAGCATCTTGTCGAACCGGGCCCGTTCCACATTGAGGATCTTGCCGCGCAGGGGCAGCACCGCCTGGTTGTCGCGGTTGCGGGCCTGCTTGGCCGAGCCGCCGGCCGAGTCGCCCTCGACGATGAAGATTTCGGACTTGGCCGGATCGCGTTCGGCGCAGTCGGCCAGCTTGCCGGGCAGGCTGGTAATGTCGAGCGCGCTCTTGCGGCGGGTCAGTTCGCGGGCCTTGCGGGCGGCCTCGCGGGCGGCGGCGGCTTCGGCGATCTTGGAGACGATGGCCTTGGCTTCGGTCGGGTGTTCCTCGAACCAGCTGGCCAGGCCTTCCTGCACCAGGTTCTCGACGGCCGGGCGCACCTCGGACGAGACCAGCTTGTCCTTGGTCTGCGAGCTGAACTTGGGGTCGGGCACCTTGACCGACAGCACGCAGGTCAGGCCCTCGCGGGCGTCCTCGCCCCCGACGCTGACCTTTTCCTTCTTCGTGATGCCCGAGCTCTCGGCGTAGTTGGTGATGATCCGGGTCAGGGCGCCGCGGAAGGCCGACAAGTGCGTGCCGCCATCCCGCTGCGGGATGTTGTTGGTGAAGCACAGCATGTGCTCGTGATAGCTGTCGTTCCACCACAGGGCCAAGTCGATCTCGACCTTGTCCTTGCGGCCGCGAATGACGATCGGGGTCTTCAGCAGCGGGGTCTTGGCCTTGTCGAGGTGGCGCACGAAGGCCTCGATGCCGCCCTCATAGTGCAGCTTTTCTTCCCACGGCTCGGCGTCGCGCAGGTCGCGGAAATAGATCGTCACGCCGGAGTTCAGGAACGCCAGCTCGCGCAGGCGATGCTCCAGCGTCTTGCGGTCGAAATCGATGAAGGCGAAGGTTTCCTTGGACGGGAAGAAGGTCACTTCGGTGCCCGTCAGGGTGGTCCCGGCCTTGGGGCCGTCGGTCCGCACCGGCGAATCGCCGGTCTGGGCCAGCGAGGTCACCGCGTCGCCGCGCTCGAAGCGCATCTGATAGCTGTGGCCGTTGCGGTGAATCTTCAGCTCCAGCCAGTCGCTGAGCGCATTGACCACCGAGACGCCCACGCCGTGCAGGCCGCCGGAGACCTTGTAGCTGTTCTGGTCGAACTTACCCCCGGCGTGCAGCTGGGTCATGATGACCTCGGCCGCCGAGACGCCTTCGCCCTCGTGGATGTCCACCGGGATGCCGCGCCCGTCGTCGGTGACCGTCACCGAGCCGTCGGCGTTGAGGATCACCTCCACCTTGGTGGCGTGGCCGGCCAGGGCCTCGTCGATGGCGTTGTCGACCACCTCATAGACCATGTGGTGCAGGCCCGAGCCATCATCGGTGTCGCCGATATACATGCCGGGGCGCTTGCGCACCGCGTCCAGGCCCTTGAGCACCTTGATCGAGTCGGCGTCATAGTCGCCGCCCATCACTTCGGGGGCCGCCATCTGCGAGCCGTCGGCGGTGGTCAGGCGGTCGCCCGAATTGTCCCCAAGGGAGTCAGCGCCGGGGCCTTTGGTCTCTTCGGTCATACGTCTTCCAAAGCGGTCAGGCCGGCGTCGCACACGCGAACGCCAAGAGCCCGACCTTTGAGGTGGTCGAACAGCGACTCGTCCGTGCCGGTGAGGAAGGCCTGGAGTTTGAGCGCCGTGATTTCGTCGGCCAGGGCGGCTCGCCTCTTGAGGTCGAGATGCGCGGCGACTTCGTCGAGCAATACTATAGGATTCGGTGCGGATTCCGCACGCGAAAGTCGCGCCCCCTGGGCCAAAACCAGGTTCAGAATCAGCGCTTTCTGCTCGCCGGTCGAACATTCTGCGGCCGGACGGTCCTTCTCGACGTGCAGGATGTCCAGATCGCCCCGGTGCGGCCCGGTCAAAGCCCGCCCGGCGGCGGCGTCCCGGCCCCGCGCGGCGGCCAGGGCCTGGGCCAGACGCAGCTCGATCTCGGCCAGTTCGACACCGTCCAGGGCCAGCTTTTCCCACTCGCCGGTCAGGGACAGTCGGGCCTGGGGGAAGGGCCGGTCGCCGCGGCCGTCGATCTCGGCCTGCAGGGCGGTCAGGGTGCGGGCCCGGGCCTGGGCCATCAGGGCGCCGGCGCCGGCCAGACGCGCCTCCAGGGCCGTCAGCCACACCGGATCGGCCGGCGCGCCGTGCTCGGCGGCGTCGGTCAGCAGCCGCATCCGCTCGCGCTGGGCCTTGTCATAGGCGCCGGCATGGCTGGCGTGGGCCGGCTCGCCGGCGAACACCAGCCGGTCGAAAAACCGCCGCCGTTCGGAGGCGGCCTCGAGAAACAGGCGGTCCTGGGCCGGGGTCAGCCAGATGGGGCGGACATGGTCGGTCAGTCGGCCCGGCGGCACGGTCTCGCCCTCGATCCGCACGATCCGCCGCGTGGCCCCGCCGACCTCGACGCCGACGCCCAGCTGGACCGGATCGTCGTCGCCGGACTCGGCCCGCGCCGCCACCGCCCAGGCCCGGCCGACGGCCTCGCCGGGCAGCCGCCGCCCGACCTCGGCCAGGCTCGAGCCGCGCAGGCCCTTGCCCGGCGACAGCAGCGAGATGGCTTCCAGCAGGTTGGTCTTGCCGGCCCCATTGGCCCCAAACAGATAGACGCTGGCGCCGCCTGTCTCCAGGCGCGCATGGGCGTAGGACCGAAAGTCCGTCAGGGTCAGGGTGGTGATCGCGGCCGACGCCATGGGGGTCTCTTAAGGCACGGCGGAGGCGGCGTCACTGGCCCCCTACGGGCCGCTTTGCGACCGTCTTCCCCCGGAGGGGGAAGATGAAACGCGCCGACCTCATCTTCCCCCTCCGGGGGAAGACGGTCGCGACAGCGGTCCGTAGGGGGCAAGTGTCCGCAACCTCACGCGGAAACCCGCTGAAGGGATGGAAAGGGCTGCGGAGCGTCCGGACGACGTCCGGAGAAGATTGATAAATACCGTTTCGACGAAGCCGTGCGCTCCGCGTAGCCGTTATCCGCAAGCGCGTCCGGCCCGGCGATATTAGCGCCTGACCCTCCGCGCCTGCGACGGGCAGGCCAGAGAGCGACTCTCGCCTGGACCGCGGACCTTTCAGCCCGCCTGCTGCCCGCCCGACCCTCGCGGTCCTGCCGTTTTTGTGTTCCAGAGCCGGCCGCTACCAAAGATCACGAGGTTGACGGTTCAGAGCACGATGCGCTCTTCCCGCCATCGATTGAGCTTCCCGCTCGACCACACCCCGCCGCCGCTTTGGTCGCTGGCCTAGCGCCCTTCCCAACGACGAGGTGGGTCTAGAATACGGCAGGTCTGAACGCCGGGGATTGGCGCGATCGATTATTTTGTAGAGCGTTGAAAAGGTTGTATTTTGTCTCGGAAACGACGGGGATTGAGCGCGGCTTATCCCCCTTCTCCGCCGTCATTCCCGCCCTTGTGGCGGGAACCCCTCTATCGGCCGCAGGGGCGGGAGGGGCGAAGGGCGCGCGCCCTTCGCTGGCGTCTCACGCGTCAGCTGAACCAGAGGTTCCCGCCACAAGGGCGGGAATGACGATTGAAAGGTTGGGCCTGACCTCAGAGCTCCCATTCCGCCAAGGGCTTCAGGACGCGGACTGCCTCCGCTGCGGCGGATAGCGGACATTGCAACCGGCGGACTGGGGTGAAGTCGGAGCTAAATCCCTCCCCCTTCAGGGAGAGGACCTCTCGCGCCCCCGCCGGCTCAGCCGAACTTGTAGCCGCACAGCTTGTTGCCATCCAGATCGCGGAAATAGGCGAAATAGACGCCCGGCATCCGCTCGCCCGGCGCGCCTTCGTCGGTGGCGCCCAGTTCCAGGGCCTTGGCGTGGAAGGCGTCGACCTCTTCGCGGGTCTCGAAGTCAAAGCCGCCCATCATGCCGTTGCCGACGCAGGCCGGATTGCCGTCATAGGGGCCCAGCACGCCAAACAGGCCCGTGCCCTTGCCGCGATAGAGCCGGCCGCCCGAGGCGTGCTCGTGCACCGGCGCCATGCCGATCGTCGCCAGCAGGGCGTCGTAAAAGGCCTTGGCCTTGTCCAGATGGTTCGACCCGACGGTCAGGTAGCTGATCTTGGCCATGCGCGTTTCTCCCGTTTTTTTATGAAACGGACGGTATCACGCGGCGCGGGCCGGGCAAGCGCCCAGACCGCTAATCGAAATAGCCCCGCGCGATCTCGATATTGGCCTTCTGCCAGACGCCGGCGGCGCCGATGACCACGCGCATCATGTTGGCCTTGAAGGTTTCGCGGGCCTCGTCGCGATCGACCAGCTGACGAACGGGCCAGTCGAACCGGGCGTCCGGCGCGATCGCCCGATAGACGGCGTAGTTCATGATCACGAGGTCGATGCGATCCTCGACCGCGCCGAACATCGCCTCCACCCGCTGGGAGCGGTCGAACCAGGTCTGGCAACCCTGAAAGTCCGTCGCCTCCCACAGGGTGAGCATGTTGTCGAACAGCGCGGCGAACAGGTCCTCGCGCAACCCCTGGGTCACGGCCTGGCGCGGATCAGACCCGCAGCGGCATCAGCACATATTTGACGCCCGGATCGGTGGGGTCGACCACCAGGGTCGGGCTGGCCGGGTCGGCGAAGCGGAACTCGGCGATCGGGCCGCCGATCTGGCCGCAGACGTCCAGCAGGTAGCGGGCGTTGAAGCCGATCTCGAAGGCTTCGCCGTCATAGTCGACCTCGACCTCTTCGACGGCCTGACCGGCTTCCATGTTGCGGACGGTCAGGGTGATGCGGCCCGGCTCGATGGCCAGCTTCACCGAGCGGCTCTTCTCGGCCGAGATGGTGGCCACCCGGTCGACGGCCTTGGCGAACAGGTCGTTGTCCAGGGTCAGGATCTTGGCGTTGTCGCGCGGGATAACCCGCAGATAGTCGGGGAAGGCGCCGTCGATGACCTTGGAGGTCAGGGCCGCGGCGCCGAATTCGAAGCGCACCTTCTGGGCCGAAACCTGCAGGTCGACATGCTCGCCGGCCGATTCCATCAGGCGGCGCGCCTCCTGGATGGTCTTGCGCGGCACGATGATGCCCGGCAGGCCGGCGGCGCCCTCGGGGGCGGCCATCTCGGCCAGGGCCAGACGGTGACCGTCGGTGGCCACGGCCCGCAGCTTGACCTCGCCGCCGTCATTGACGGTGTGGAGATACAGGCCGTTCAGATAATAGCGGGTCTCTTCGGTGGAGATCGCGAACCGGGTCTTGTCGATCAGCCGGATCAGCTCGGTGGTGTCGACGGCGATGCGGGCGGACAGGCCGTCATTGCTCATCACCGGGAAGTCGCCGGCCGGCAGCACCGGCAGGTTGAAGCGCGAGCGGCCGGCCTGGATCACCAGGCGCGGATCATCGCCGCTGAAGCTGAGCGACACGTCCGAACCGTCCGGCAGCTTGCGGACGATTTCATACAGGGTGTGGGCCGGGGCGGTGATCTGGCCGGGCTGTTCGATCTGGGCCGGGCCCTCGTCGATGATCTCCATGTCCAGGTCGGTGGCCGAGAAGCTCAGCGTGTCGCGATCGGCCGACAGCAGGATGTTCGACAAAATCGGGATGGTGTTGCGGCGCTCAACGACGCTCTGCACATGCCCCAGCGCCTTCAGCAGCGCCGCCCGTTCGATCGTAAGCTTCATAATCAGGTCCAGGTTCCAGAGCCGCCGCCGCTAGAGAATCCCCGCGCGGCTCCGTCGTGATTGGACCGCCGACATTACCGTAATCGTGCGCTTGGGGAAGAGGGCCGAACCCCTTGCGGACACGGAAACTGCGCCTATATTTTGAGAATCATTCTCAACAAGGAGCGCGCGACATGCGCCTCGCCCTCAAAACCCTGACCTATGCCGCGATGCACCTGACCGTGGCGGTGTCCGTCGCCTACGCTTTGACACGCGACTGGCGCGTGGCCCTGGCGGTGGGGATCGTCGAACCGCTGGTCCAGACGGTGTTCTTCAACCTGCACGAACGCGCCTGGTCACGCGCCGATAGGGCGCGTGACCAGAAGACCCGTCAGGACTTGATGTCGACCGAACCGCCCGAGCCGTCGGCGTCCGCGCTGGCGCCCGCATAGGGGTTGGCCCCGCCCGAGGAGGCCTCGGCCGAACCCGGCGCGGTGGAGCCCTTGGCCGCCACGGCGACCATGGCCGGACGAACCAGACGGCCCATCAGCTCATAGCCCGCCTGCAGGACCTGCAGCACGCCGCCGGCCGCGACCTCGGTCGAGGGCTGTTCCATCACCGCCTGGTGCAGGTGGGGATCGAACTTCTCGGCCTTGGCCGGCTCGATCTTCTTGAGACCGTTGCGTTCGAAGGCGGCCATCAGCTCCTTCTCGGTCATTTCGACGCCGATGATGTAGTTGGTCACCGCCGGATCCTGCGAGTTGCGCGGGCTCATGGCCGTGGCGCGCGACAGGTTGTCGGCCGCGCCCAGCAGGTCGCGGGCGAACTTCTGGATCGCATAGGCCCGGGCGTCGTTCATCTCGCGCTCGGCCCGGCGCTTGGTGTTCTCGGCTTCGGCGGCGTAGCGCAGGGCCTGATCCTTCAGGGTCGCCACTTCCAGTTTCAACGCCTCGATTTCCTGGGCGGCGTCTTCGCCGTCCAGAACGATTTCCTCAACCGGCGTCTGCTCGTCGCTCATCTCTAGTCCTTATCCGTCCATCATCCGGCCCAGCACGCGGGCGGTATAGTCCACCAGCGGGATGACCCGGGCATAGTTTAAGCGGGTGGGGCCGATCACGCCGATCGCCCCCAAAACCTTGCGTTGGCCCGTCATATAGGGCGCCGCGATCACGGAGGAACCCGAAAGCGAAAAGAGTCGTGTTTCGGCCCCGATGAAAATGCGCACCCCCTGGGCTTCACGCACGTCGTCGAGCAGGCCGATCAGCTGGCCCTTCTGTTCCAGATCGTCGAACAGCATGCGCACGCGTTCCAGATCCTCGCGGGCCCCGGGCTCGCCCAGCAGGTTGGCCTGGCCGCGCACGATCAGCGCCCGGGCGTCGCCTTCGCCGCCGCCCCAGGCCGCCAGACCGTCCTCGACCAAACGCGCCGTGGTCTCGTCCAGTTGCCGGCGGGCGGTTTCCAGCTCGGCCCGGATCTCGTCCTTGGCCTCGATCAGCGTGCGGCCGCGCAGGCGGGCGTTGAGGAAGTTGGAGGCCTCCTGGAAGGCCGACGGCGTCATGCCCGGCGCGCGCTTCATCAGCCGGTTCTCGACCGCGCCGTCCTCGAACACCATCACCGCCAGGGCCTGGTCGCCGCCCAGGGCCACGAACTCGACATGCTTGACGCCGCCCTCGCGCACCGGGGTGACGACGATGCTGGCCCCGCCGGCCAGGCCCGACAGGATCGAGCCGGCCTCGGCCAGGGCCTCCTCGAACGACCGGCCGCGCGAAAACAGCCGCGCCTCGATGGCCTGGCGCTCCTCGGCCCCGACGTCGCCGACCTCCAGAAAGCCGTCGACGAACATCCGCAGGCCCGCATGGGTGGGCATGCGTCCGGCGCTGGAATGGGGGGCGTCCAGCAGGCCCAGCTGGGCCAGGTCCTGCATGGTGTTGCGGATCGAGGCCGGCGACAGGGCCATGCCCCCGCGCGACAGGGTGCGAGATCCCACCGGCTCGCCGGTCTCCAGATACGACTCGACGACCCGCTTGAAGATGTCGCGCGCCCGGGCGTCGAGGTCAGCCAGACCCGGCGTTCGGACAAAGGACCCCGGGAACAATGGCGTCATGGCGTCGTGTGGATGACCCGCTGGCTGCACAAATGCGTCGGGCGCTCTTTCAAGTTCCCGTCACAGATAGGATAAGCGGCCCGTTCTAGCATTCAAAGCCCCTAAACCCTTGAGACTCCGGAGTTAGCCATGCGTCCTTCGAAACGCGCCCCCGATCAGCTGCGCGCCGTGACGCTGGAGACCGGCGTCAACCGCTATGCCGAGGGCTCCTGCCTGATCGGCTTTGGCCACACCAAGGTGCTGGTCACCGCCTCGGTCGAGGAAAGCATCCCCGGCTGGATGCGCGGCAAGGGCCAGGGCTGGGTGACCGCCGAATACGGCATGCTGCCCCGCGCCACCCACACCCGCGGCCGCCGCGAGGCCGCCGCCGGCAAGCAGACCGGCCGCACCCAGGAAATCCAGCGCCTGATCGGCCGCTCCCTGCGGGCCGTGGTCGATCTGAAGGCCCTGGGCGAGCGCCAGATCAGCCTGGACTGCGACGTTATCCAGGCCGACGGCGGCACCCGCACCGCCGCCATCACCGGCGCCTGGGTCGCCCTGCGCATCGCCACCCAGTACCTGCTGGACGAAGGCGTGCTGAAGACCGACCCGATCATCGGCCAGGTCGCCGCCGTCTCGTGCGGCGTGTTCGCCAACACCCCGGTGCTCGACCTCGACTACGAAGAAGACTCCAACGCCGAGGCCGACAGCAATTTCGTGCTGACCAGCGACGGCGACATCGTCGAGATCCAGGCCACCGGCGAGAAGCGCGGCTTCACCCGCGCCGAGTTCGAAAGCCTGTACGGCCTGGCCGACAAGGGCATCGGCGAGCTGTTCGCGTTCCAGAAGGCGGCGATCGGCAAGTAGGGTTTCTCGCTCTCCTCGCATCATATTGAACGGCCTTCCTAGGCCTTGTGCCTGGGACCCATGGTGTCCGGAACCTCTGACTTCGAGAGCGTTCCGGGCCCATTGGCCGCGCGCGCCCCGGAACCAGAATCTGCCTCCAGCCAGGGGTCCTAGGCACAAGGCCTAGGAAGGCGGAGTTTTTGGATTTGAAGCAGGCGCCAAACCGCGAAACACCCCCGCGTCACCGCCGCCCCCTTGCCCCCGCGCTCGTCGGGCCCCAGATTCGAAGCTTGGCGAAGGAGACTGGAATGACCGCACCGTTCCCCCCGCCCTTCAGGGGCCATGAAGTCGAGGCGCGGCTGCGGCCGACCGCCGACGCCTACGGGTTTGATCTGGATCGCGCCCTGGCGTCCGTCGTCGCGCTCGAGGCGCGCGTGCCGTCCGACGCCTATACCGCCCAGATCCTGGGCACCGAGCGCCTCGGCAATGGCGTGGTGATCAGCCCCACGGGCCTGGTCCTGACCATGGCCTATCTGATCACCGAGGCCCGCGAGGTGGTGCTGACCCTCAATGACGGTCGCCGTGTCGGGGCCCACGTCCTGGGCTTCGACCCGCGCAGCGGCCTGGGCCTGGTTCAGGCCCTGGAGCCGCTGGACCTGCCGGTGATGCGCATCGGCACGGCCCAGGGGCTGGGCGCCGGCGATGCGGTTCTGGTCGCCGGAGCCGGCGGCCGCACCCACGCCGCCGCCGGCCAGATCGCCGCCCGCATGCCGTTCTCGGGCTATTGGGAATATCAGCTCGACGACGCCATCATGACCGAGCCGGCCCACCCGCACTGGAGCGGCGCGGCCCTGATCGGGCCCAAGGGCGACCTGGTCGGTCTGGGCTATCTGAGCCTGGAAGCCCGCGGCCCCGACGGCGCGCCCAAGCCGATCAACATGTGCGTGCCCGCCGAACTGCTGCCGCCGATCCTGGATGATCTGGCGCGCGGCCAGCAACCGCATCCGCCCCGTCCATGGCTGGGCGTCTTCGCCCAGGAGATCAACGACCACGTCGTGATCGTCGGCGTCTCGCCCAAGGGCCCCGCCGCCCGCGCCGAGCTCAAGCCCGGCGACATCATCCTGGCCGTCGACGGCCAGGGCGTGGCCGAACTGTCTGAATTCTATACCGCCCTGTGGTCACAGGGGCCGGCCGGCGCGACCATCCCCCTGCGCGTGCTGCGTGAAGGCGACACCTTCGAGGTCGAGGTGCGCTCGATGGATCGCGGGACCCTTCTGAAGAAGCCGCGCTACAATTAGGACGACAGGCCGGGGTCGGAGGCCTTAAACGGCCAAGTCCCGCCGGGTCACGCGATCGTCACGGACGACCGCACAATCTTCACGGGAGACCGGCCGGGGGCCGGCAAAAGGGGGAAATCGATGAAACCGCCGATCAAACGCCTGTCGGACCTGAAGCCGTCCGCCGCCCCGACCGGGGCCTATGCCCGGCCCTCGCCCAGCGTGGCGCGGCGCAAAACCGCCAAGGTCCTGACCGAGGCCGAGAAAGCCGCCTTCCTGGCGTCGCGTCCGGATCTCGCGCCCAAGGCCTGAGCAAGGTCAGGGCGCCGGCCCTCTCAGTCTTCTTCGTCGCCCAGATCGCTGTCGGGCGGGCCTGACTCGAAGGTCAGCAGGTCGCCCGGCTGGCAGGCCAGTTCACGGCACAGGGCGTCGAGGGTGGAAAAGCGCACGGCGCGGGCCTTGCCGGTCTTGAGGATCGACAGGTTGGCGATGGTGACGCCCACCCGGTCGGACAGTTCGGTCAGCGACATGCGGCGATCCAGCAGCACACGGTCAAGATTCACGCGAACGGGCATGGGCTGATAACTCTCCGCCGATCAGATGGTAAGCTCGGCCTCGCGCCGAAGGCGGGCGCCCTCGCGGAAGACCTCGGCCAGAACAAAGACCACCAGCACCGAAAACCAGGCGGTCAGGGTGAAACTGTCGTCGATGACCTTGGCCTTGGGGGCCAGCAGGCGCGCCATGCCCGAAAAGACATAACGGCCGACCTCGAGACCGGCCAGGATCAGGCCCACCACCCGCAGGCGCAGGACGTTGTCGGGATGAAAGGGGTCGCCGGCGGTCAGGGTGGCGAAGATCCGGCGCAGGCGCTCGACGATGACCATCCAGCCGCCCAGCAGCACGGCCCAGGCGGCCAGGGCGGCGGCGAACAGCGGACCGTCCTTGCTGACGGCCTCGACCGCGTCGCTGATCGGCAACATCTCGGCCAGCAGGTCGGGATTGAAGCTGAACAGCAGCGCGACCAGGGCGAACACCGATAGCAGGCTGAAGAAGATCCACAGGCCGACATAGACGACGTCGAGAATGATCTTCAGAAAGCTCGAAACCGAGCCGGGCCCCAAGGCGCGCATGGCTGCTTTTCCCCTCGCCCTCCCCAGGGCCGCCTCAAGCTTGCCCCGCAGCCAGGCGGGGCGTGAAAAGCCCCTAGAACGTCCGGACCACAAAGGTGATCGCCGACACCGGAACGCCCACGATCAGGGCGAGGGTGATCGCGGTCATCAAGACCTTGTCGGCGATGCGGAACAGGCTGGCGGCGTGCATTTTCGGGTTGATCCATTGAGGTGGCTGGACGCTCGCCGGGGAGGGCGACGTCCACGCTCAACAGATAGGCCTCGATTTGGGTTCCAACAATGCTGAATATCGATAAACGATATTAAAATCTATTAATGTTGAGCGATGGCATCAGGCCAGTTGCACGGAAGTCACAACCAGGGAATCGCGCCGCGCCACGGCCTCGAACCAGGCCGCCAGAGCGGGCCGGCCCGCGCGCCAGTCCACCACCTGACGGGCGTCGAAATAGGCCAGCTGGGCGGCGGCGGAAATCTCGGCGATCGTGAACCGATCGGCGATGAAGCCTTCGGCTTCCAGAACGTCCAGGCCGGCGGCAATGGCGCGAAGCTGGCGGTCCAGCAGGTCGGGGCGCTGGTCGTCGGCCGGCCGCATCCGCTCGCGCACCACCGCCACGGCGGCCGAGCCCATGCCGTCGGTCAGGGCCTGCAGCGTCAGGGCCCGGCGACGCGCCTGGCCCGAGGCCGGGATCAGGCCCGCCCCGCCCAGGGCGTCCAGATGGTCGCAGATCACCGCGGAATCAAACAGGATCTCGCCGTCATCGAGGATCAGGGTCGGCACCTGGCTCAGCGGGTTCAGCGCCCGCAAGCTCTCATCGGTGAACGGACTGGCGGTCTCCAGGGTGATGGCGCCGGTCAGGCCGTTTTCGTGGGCGACGATGCGAACCTTGCGCGCAAACGGCGACAAGGCGGAGTAAAGGAGCCGCATTGGTGATTTCCCGAGGAGGCCGCGATGGCGTTGAGACTGGAGCCTGGACTTAAGCTTGTCGTGGCTACGCACAATCCTGGCAAGGTCCCTGAGATCGCCGCCCTGCTCGACGGCCGGTTCGAGCTGGTCGCCGCCGGGACCCTGGGCCTGCCTGAACCCGACGAGACCGAGACCACCTTTGTCGGCAACGCCCTGCTGAAAGCCCGCCACGCCGCCGACCTGTCGGGGATGATCGCCCTGGCCGACGATTCGGGCCTGTCGGTCGCGGCGCTGGACGGCGCGCCGGGTGTCTATTCGGCCCGCTGGGCTGGACCGGGCAAGGATTTCGCCTTGGCCATGGCCAAGGTCGAAGAGAGGCTTGAGGAAACCGGCTCGGACAACCGCGCCGCCTGGTTCACCTCGGCCCTGGCCGTGGCCTGGCCGAACGGTCCGGCCGTGGTGGTGCAGGGCGAGGTTCACGGGACCCTGACCTTCCCGCCGCGCGGAACCCGCGGCTTCGGCTATGACCCGATCTTCGTCCCCGACGGCCATGACCTGACCTTCGGCGAGATGGAGCCGGCCGCCAAGGACGCCATGAGCCACCGCGCCCGGGCGTTCGACAAGCTGAAGGCGGCGCTGTTTGAGTGATTCAAATCCCGCCTTCCTCGCCCTTGTGGCGAGGACCCAGGGTCGCCGCCAGGCTCCCGGCGATCCAGCGCGCGCGGCGAGGATGGGCGCGCGGGGGAAAACGCGGCGCGCGCGGACATATGGGTCCTGGGCACAAGGCCCAGGAAGGCGGGATTTTATAGAACGGCTGTGGGGCTTGGCATGACCCCGCCCCCGCTCGGCGTCTATGTCCACTGGCCCTATTGCGCGCGCATCTGTCCCTATTGCGACTTCAACGTCGTGCGCGACCGGGGCAGAACCGCCGAGCAGGCCGATCTGGCCGACGCCATCGTCGCCGACCTGGTCGCCCAGCGCGCCCTGACCGGACCGCGCGCCCTGCTGTCGATCTTTTTCGGCGGCGGCACCCCGTCGCTGATGGATCCGGCCCAGGTCGCCCGCGTGATCGAGACCGCCAGAAGCTTGTGGACGGCGGCCGACGATCTGGAGATCAGCCTGGAGGCCAATCCCACCGACGCCGAGACCGGCCGCTTCGAGCCGCTGGCGGCGGCGGGCGTGCAGCGCCTGTCGCTGGGCGTGCAGTCGCTGCACGACGAGGCCCTGGCCCTGCTGGGCCGCAACCACGATGCGGGCTCGGCCCGGCGGGCGATCCGCGTGGCGGCCAAGACCTTTCCGCGCCTGTCGATCGACCTGATCTATGCCCGCCCGGGCCAGACCGCCGACGCCTGGCGCGCCGAACTCAACGAAGCCCTGGCGATGGGCCCCGAACATGTCTCGCCCTACCAGCTGACCATCGAGGCCGGCACCGCCTTTGACCGGGCGGTGGGGCGCGGCAAGCTGGTCGTGCCCGATGAGGACCTGGCTCACGAGCTGTTCGAGACCACGCAGCAGGTTCTGGAGGCCGCCGGTTTCGACGCCTATGAGGTCTCCAACCACGCCCGGGGCCCGGCGGCGCGCTCGCGGCACAATCTCGTTTACTGGCGCGGCCACGACTATGTCGGCGTCGGGCCCGGCGCCCATGGCCGCCTGAGCCTGCCCCCATCCCGGTCTGAAGAGCGGATCGCGACCACCGCCCATCGCAGGATCGCCGACTATGTCGCCGCCGTGCGCGACACCGGCGTCGGCTTTGAGCGCGAGGCGCTGTCGGCGGCCGAGGCGGCCGAGGAGCGGGTGCTGCTGGGCTTGCGGATCGACGAGGGCGTGGCCTTTCCGGAGGTGTCTATTCTGGGCCTGACGCCCAACGCCGCCAAGGTGCGTCGCCATGTCGAGCTGGGCCTGCTGGTCGATGACCCTTTACGGCTGCGCGCCACCCGCGCAGGACGGCTGGTGCTGGACCGGCTGACAGGAACACTCGCAACCTGATAGGCTGTGCGTCGAAACAGTAATGCGTCCCCCGGCGCGGCCAGGATTATCCGTGTGAGCCGTACGATCATCGCCCCGCCGACGCTGTCGGACGCTCCGCTGGCGCCGGGCCTCTATCTGGTGGCGACGCCGATCGGCAATCTGCGCGACATCACCCTGCGGGCCCTGGACGTGCTGAACGCCTGCGACGTGCTGCTGGCCGAGGATACCCGGGTGTCGGGCAAGCTGTTGGCCGCCTACCAGATTTCCAAGCGTCTGGAGCGCTATGACGAACACGTCGCCGACCGGGTGACGCCCAGGATCCTGGAGCGGCTGGCGGCCGGCGAGCGCGTGGCCATGGTGTCCGACGCCGGCACGCCGATGGTCTCAGACCCCGGCTTTCGCCTGGCCCGCGAGGCCATCGCCGCCGGCCATCAGGTCTTCCCCATCCCCGGCGCCTCGGCGGCCCTGGCGGCCCTGACCCTGGGCGGCCTGCCCACCGACCGCTTCCTGTTCGCCGGCTTTCCGCCGCCCAAGAGCGCCGCCCGCAGGACCTTCTTCGAAGAGCTGGCCCCGGTGCGCGCCACCCTGATCTTCTATGAAGGCGCCTCGCGCGTCGCCGACAGCCTGGCCGACATGGCCGCCGTGTTTGGTCCCCGAGACGCCGCCGTGGCCCGCGAACTGACCAAGCTTTATGAGACCTGCACGCGCGGGACCCTGGACGTGCTGGCCGCCGATCCGCGCTTCGACAGCCCCAAGGGCGAGATCGTCATCCTGGTGGGTCCGGGCACGGAGCGCCCCGTCCAGGCCGGCGACGCCGAGAGCGCCCTGCGCGAGGCCATGGCCCGCCTGCCGCTGGGCGAGGCCGCCTCCGAGGTCGCCAAGGCCCTGGGCCTGCCGCGCCGCGATCTCTATCGTCAGGCCCTGGCCCTCAAGGAGTCCGCCGCTCAGGACAGCGAGGGGTGACCGCCGTCCGCCAGGTCCGCGGCGCCAAGGCGCGGCTGACTGGCCGACGCGCCGAGGTGCTGGCCGCCGCCTGGCTGATGTTGAAGGGCTATCGCATTCTGGGCTTTCGCCTTCCCACTCCGTTGGGCGAGATCGACCTGCTGGCCCAGCGCGGCGACATCCTGGCCGTGGTCGAGGTCAAGCAACGCGCCAAACTCGACGACGCCCTGGACGCGGTGACCGCCGAGCAGCGGGCCCGCCTGCGCCGCGCCGCCGCCCATATTGTCGCCCATCGCGGCGGCCTGCGGAACGCAACGGTGCGCCTGGACCTTATAGCCTTGGCCCCAGGCCGCCGACCGCGCCATCTGCGCGACGCCTGGACGGAGGCGTGATGACCCGCGACGAGGCCGAGGCGATCCTCACCCGGCTCGGCCAGGGGCCTGATGAGGGCTTCTCGCTGTTCGAGGCGGCGATCGCCTGCGCCGTCCATGACGACCCTGACCGCGACCCCGAACCGGCCATCGCCCTGGGGCGCCAGGCGGCCGAACGCCTGATCGACCGCATCCGCACCGAATCGCCCGAAGAGGCCGTGGCCGAGGCCCTGGCCGGCGACCTTCACCTGACCGGCGACGTGATCACCTATGACCACCCCGACAATGCCGACATCATCGCCATCGCGCAGCGGCGCAAGGGCCTGCCGGTGGCCCTGGGGGTCTTCTATCTGCACGCCGCCCGTCAGGCCGGCCTGGCCCTGCACGGGGTCGACTTTCCCGGCCACTTCCTGCTGCGCATCGAGACCGAGGAAGGGCCTCTGGCGCTCGATCCGTTCAGCGAAGGGCGCGTCGTCCTGCCATCGGAACTGTCGCGGCGAGCCCTGCGCACCGGCCTGACGCCCGACGTCGCCGACAAGCTGGACCGGCTGATGGCGCCGATCCCGGACCGCGCCGTGCTGATCCGCCTGCAGAACAACATCTTCGCCCGCGCCCAGCAGGCCCGCGACTGGCCCCGCGCCGAACGCTCGGCCCTGCGGCGGGCCCTGCTCAATCCGTCCGACCACCGCCCCTGGATCGACGTCGCCGCCGCCCGCGAAGGCCAGGGCGCCCTGGCCGGGGCTTTGCAGGCCCTGACACGGGCCCAAATCCTCGACGGCGGCGCCGCGATCGCGGCCCGCGCGGCGCGGGAGCGGGTGCGGTTGAGGCTGAACTGAGGTCCCCCGGGGGGGGCTGGGTCAGCGGCCGTACCAAAGCTCCGGCCGGACTTCTATGTAGTCGATCATGTATTGGGCCAGGGCCTGATTGTCCTTCAGGCTGCCGTGATGGCCGCAACCGGTTCTTTCCAGAGGCCCTCGGTAGAACGACGGAAACATGATCCTGATCCCTTCATGCTGGGCCGCAGCGACGATGTCCGATTTCATCCGCGCAGCGGCTGGACGGTATTCGGGTGAACTGTCTGCATCCTCAGGCCAGGCGACTAAAATCGTTGCCTCAGGCGATCGACGGTGAAGCTCGACGGCGAGTTGGACAAAGGCATCTGTCCACTCCCGCATCAAGTTTTCCAGGGTCTTCCAACGCTCACCAGGTTCGACATCGCCGGCGGCAAAGTCCGCGAACGGCTGGATCTCGATGATCTGCGGCCGCCATTTCGAATCTTCGTAAGGCGCGGCTGGATCCGAGAAAATGAACGGGTACAGCTCGGTAAGCGTACGCTCGGCCCGCGCGTCCTTGACGTTGCGGATCAGGCCGCGCCCCGAGCTGGCGTTGACCTGATAGTCGGCGCCGAAATGCTTTGCGACCAGCACGGTATAGGCCTGCTGAGTATCGGTGGTCGCGTGAAGCTCCTCGAACGTGCAGTCTGGCTTGGGCGAGCGATTGCCGAAGCCGGTCATGCCGGACGGGCCGATGAACTCGATCTGCCGGGCCTTGGCGACGGGCTGCGGAACAGTCTTTCCGGCGGCGTAGAACCCCAAAAACGTCCCGCGCACCTTGAAGCTCTCTGAAACCTTCTCCAGCCGGGCGCGATGAGGTCCCGGCCCCAAGTCGCTTACAACGACCTCCGCCTTTCCAGGCCGGACGAGCGAAATTGGCGCCTCGTCATCGATCGTCAACCGGTACTCGTGCCAGCCGTCATCGAACTTGAGCACGAGGCGATCACTGGCCCAGGCGGTCTCGAAATAGACGCCCGGCCATTCATGCACATAGGCGCTCGCCCCAGCGGGTAGAGGCGCGGGTAGCGGCGTGATCTGGACGCGACCGACCACGCGGACGGGCAGGGCCCGCATCCCGGCGGTGACGTTCCGGTTCATCGGGTCGACGATGACTGTCGCGGCAAGTGTCCTTGTCGCGGCGACCAAGAGCAGCAGCCAACATAGACTTGCCAACACTCGTTTCATCGCGCACCCTTTTGGCAACCTAGACGAGCATATGGCGGGGGCACGCGCAAGGCTTTCTAGAGGCGACTGTGTGCTTTTAAGCCGCCAGCGGCGCGATGCTTGCGGATCGAGGTTGGGCGCGATTGCGGGTGAACCGAGGCGGGGAGCGGCCGGAGCCATGGCGCGCCGCGCCTTGATCCAAACGCCACTTTGTAGTAACGTTTCTACAACTTTCCGGATGGACTCCATGCCGATCACGACCCTGTCGAGCCGAGCGTTCAACCAGGACGCCAGCGGCGCCAAGAAGGCTGCGAACAACGGCCCGGTGTTCATCACCGACCGGGGTCAGCCGCGTCACGTCCTGCTCAGCATCGAGGACTACAGGCGACTGACCGGCGCCCAGCGCGGCATCGTCGATGCGCTCGGCATGACCGGCGATGAGGTCGTGGTGTTCGAGGCGCCGCGCGCCAATATCGTCGGCCGGCCCGTTGATCTCGGCTGATGTTCGTCCTCGACACCAACGTCATCTCCGAACTGCGCAAATCCCGCCATGGCGGAGCCGACGCGCGGGTGGTGGGCTGGGCCGATCAGGTGGACGCCTCGACGCTGTACATCTCGGCGATCACCGTCCTGGAGCTCGAGACGGGCGTGTTGCTGATGGAGCGCCGAGACACCAAGCAGGGCGCGGCGCTTCGAGCCTGGCTCGATGAGCAGGTGTTGGTCGAATTCAAGGACCGCGTTCTGTCAATCGACGCCGCCGTGGCGCGGCGCTGCGCGGGCCTGCACGTTCCGGATCCGAGAGCCGATCGCGACGCCCTAATTGCGGCGACGGCGCTCGTGCATGGCATGACCGTGGCCACCCGCAACACGGCGGACTTCGTCGCGACCGGCGTAGCGCTTCTCAACCCCTGGACCGCCGCCGAAATCGGCAGCGGATGACGACATCCGCCATGCTGCCCCCAGCCCGGAAGAGACGATGAAAGCCTATCTGGTGCTCGACTTCGCCATTCGCGACCTCCCCGGCTTCCTGCCCTATGTGTCGCAAATCCCCGCCTTCATCGAAAAGCATGGCGGCAAATATATCGTCCAAGGCAGCGAGCCCACCGTCATGGAAGGGGACTGGGCGCCCGAGCGGATGGTCATTCTCGAATTTCCCTCCCGCCAGGCCGCCACGGCCTTTCTGGAAGACCCCGACGCCCAGACCCTGTTCGCCCTGAGACACAGGACGACCGACAGCAAACTGGTCCTGGTCGACGGCTGCGCCTGAGGCTGAACGGGCGAGCCCGATCGCCTGCCGCGCCAAAGCCCCTCGCATTCCCGCCCCCGCCGCCCTAACTAGTCTCTCGCGGCGCGGGACGTCTTCCGCCGCCGCCAAGCTGACCCGGAGTCGTCCATGTCGTTGAGAGTCGCCGTCCAGATGGATCCCGTCCAGGGGATCAATATCGACACCGACACCACCTTCCAGATGATGATGGAAGCCCAGACCCGGGGCCACAAACTGTGGGTCTATACGCCCGACAGGCTGTCGATGGAGGACGGCCGGGTGTTCGCCCGCGCCCAGTCCCTGGTGCTGACGGCCACGAAGGGCGCGCACGCGACCCTGGGCGAGGTCCAGCTGCTCGACATGAAGGATGACGTCGACGTGGTGCTGATGCGTCAGGATCCGCCGTTCGACATGGCCTATATCACCGCCACCCACTTCCTGGAAAAGGTCCACCCCCACACCCTGGTGGTCAACAATCCGGCCGAGGTGCGCAATGCGCCCGAGAAGCTGTTCGTCACCGATTTTCCCGGCGTGCAGCCGCCGACCCTGATTACGTCAGACCACGAGGCGATCTACGACTTCCGCGCCCGGCATGGCGACATCGTGCTCAAGCCGCTGTACGGCGGCGGCGGTTCGGGCGTGGCGCGGCTGCTGGCCGATGACCCCAATCTGGACGCCCTCTTGGAACTGCACGCCATGATCGGCCGCGAGCAGGTGATCGCTCAGAAATTCGTGCCGGCCGTCAGCAAGGGCGACAAGCGCGTGCTGCTGGTCGACGGCGAGCCGGTGGGCGCGATCAACCGCGTGCCGGCCAAGGGCCAGGTGCGCTCCAATCTCCGCGTCGGCGGCCGGGCCGAGGCCGTGGAGCTGACCGCCCGCGATCTGGAGCTGTGCAAGATCATCGCCCCGGAACTGAAGCGGCGCGGCCTGCTGTTCGTCGGCATCGACGTGATCGGCGAGTACCTGACCGAGATCAATGTCACCTCGCCCACCGGCGCCCAGCAACTGAAGACATTCGGCGGCGCCGACGCTTCGGCCGTGCTGTGGGATCGTATCGAAGCGATCCGCGCCGGACACTGACCGGTCCGCTAGACCGCTGAATTCCTGAAACGTTCGTTTTTCGTTCTTGCTACGCCCTTCGCCTCATGGTTCGTGTGTGGATAAGTCCAACCGATCCATGAGGCGGGTATGGCCGCGAAGGTCGTCACCGTGGCGTTCGAGGGCGTCGAGGCGCGGCGCGTCGATGTCGAGGTGCAGCTGACCACCGGCCAGCAGGTGTTCGTCATTGTCGGCCTGGCCGACAAGGCGGTGGCCGAGAGCCGCGAGCGGGTGCGCGGGGCCTTCGCCGGCCTGGGTTTGTCCCTGCCCGGCAAGCGCATCGTCGCCAACCTGGCCCCGGCCGACATGCCCAAGGAGGGCACGCACTTCGATTTGCCCATCGCCCTGGCGGTGATGGCGGCGATCGGGGTGATCCCGCTGGACGCCCTGGACGGCTGGGCGGCGATGGGCGAGCTGTCCCTGGACGGCCGCATCGTCCCCGCCGCCGGAGCCCTGCCCGCCGCCATGGCCGCCGGGGCCCTGGACCTGGGCCTGATCTGTCCCGAGGCCAGCGGGCCCGAGGCGGCCTGGGCCGGCGGCACGCGGATCCTGGCCCCGCGCTCGCTGGTGGCGCTGATCAACCACTTCCGGGGCAGTCAGGTGCTCAGCGCCCCCGCCCCCGGCCCGGTGATCGAGGGCGAACGGTCCAGGGACCTGCGCGACGTCAAGGGCCAGGAGCACGCCAAGCGGGCCCTGGAGATCGCCGCCGCCGGCGGTCACAACCTGATTTTCGTCGGCCCTCCGGGATCCGGCAAGTCGATGCTGGCCCAGCGCCTGCCGGGACTTCTCCCACCCCTCACCGCGACCGAGCTTTTGCAGACCTCGATGGTCCATTCGGTGGCCGGACTGATCGCGCGGGGCGCGCTGACCAGAGCCCGGCCTTTTCGCGCCCCGCACCACTCGGCCAGCATGGCCGCCCTGACCGGCGGCGGTCACAAGGCCAAGCCGGGCGAGGTGTCGCTGGCCCACAACGGCGTGCTCTTTTTGGATGAACTCCCCGAATTCGGCGTCCAGGCTCTGGATTCCCTGCGCGCGCCGCTGGAAACCGGCGAGGTGATGGTGGCCCGGGCCAACGCCCATGTGCGCTATCCGGCCAAGGTGCAACTGGTCGCCGCCATGAACCCCTGCCGCTGCGGTCACGGCGGCGCCGGACGCGGCTATTGCGGCAAGGCCCCGCGCTGCCAGCGCGACTATCAGGGCCGGGTCTCGGGCCCGCTGATGGACCGCATCGACCTGTCGGTCGACATGCCCGCCGTCACCGCCGCCGACCTGGCCCTGCCCCCGCCCGCCGAGGGCTCCATCGAGGTCGCCGCCCGGGTGGCCCAGGCCCGCCAGCGGCAGATCGACCGCGCCGAGGCCCTGGACAGCCTCGAGACTTTGAACGGCCGGGCCGAGGGCGCCTTCCTGGAAAAGATCGCCGGCCTCGACGAGGCGGGCCGGTCCCTGCTGGCCCGCGCCGCCGAGGCCGGCCAGATCAGCGCCCGGGGCTGGACCCGCGTGCTGCGCCTGGCCCGCACCATCGCCGATCTGGAACGCGCCGACAGCGTCCGCCGCCTCCACGTCGCCGAAGCCCTGGCCCACCGCCGCTCGGCCGCGCCGGGCGAGGCGCAGGGGGTCGCCGCGTTTGGCGGAGCGGCGTTTTGAGGACGCGATGATCTCGGCGCCATAGAGGCGCGGGCGGCGATCAAGGCTCTTCGGTCACCCTTGGCGCTCGGCTTTGCACTCTGCTGCGGCCAAGGCGACCCCGCGCGCCTCGACCTGAGGCCCCGTGAGCAGACCTTCCGACCTTCTGTTCGGGGGTGGATTGCTGCCATCCGCTCTTTCGTGCATGTCCGCTACGGGCGGAGAGAGTTCAACGTACAATGGGAAAATGGACAGCAGGCTTGGCGACGCGAGCAAGCGCCTATCGCGCATCCAAATGGGGAGGCGCTGCCTGTTTGATACAGGCCGTACGGATGACTATTGGCACCATCTCTACTCTAATCGTTGAACCAAAAGGCATTGCCCGCGCCGCCGCATATTTCGTTGGCGCCAGTTTGATTCCGATTGTGTTGGCAGTGGCCGGCACCCGACTATTGCGCGGCGAAGGGTTGATTTGGGGAAGTGCAGCCGCAGCTACGGTAGCATTTGATCTGATGTTTTATTTTCCAGAGCTGAACTCAGTTCAGTCTATCACGGCCGTCAGCGTAAGAATGGTGCTCCTATTGATGATGCTAAATGGCGTGCGCGGCGCGCTGGCCATACGAAACGTGGACTACTACAACGCCTCAGCCGAGTAACGTTCTGTGTCTGCTCAGGGTCGGGGGCGGAAATGACGCCCGCCCCTGAAACCGGACCTTGGCGCCGCGCTGGACAGCGGACGCGACGAAGGTCTGTTCGGGGTGGGAAGCGGGCGCCACACTGCGTCCTTCGAGGCTCGGCTACGCCTCGCACCTCAGGATGAGGAATTCAGTCGCCAAAAAACGCCTCATCCTGAGGCGCCCGCGCAGCGGGCCTCGAAGGACGCACGGCGTTGACAGCCGCCCAGGGTCGAAAGCACGCCTTGGCTTCCTTCCCGAAAGCCGACGCTCCAGCGTCGCGCCAAGCCTTACATCTCTTGGAGGCTGCAGCGTGCCGGTCTGGACAGGTTGGTCAGGGACCGGCTTCGCCGGCCCGAGGGCATGCCTTGAGCAACCTGTCCAGACCGGCGATCGTCTCGCCGTGAGATGTAAGGATGGCTCCCTCCGGTGCGGAGGCGGGGCCGGGCGCCCATTCCAATACCGCCGTCATCCCGCGCTTTCTTGAGCCGAGCACGGGGATAAACGCCCCTCTATCCCCGGTAATGGCGAGGCGCAGCTCCGCGATTTCAACGCCTTACAACTTTCTCGCGCGAACTTATCCCCCGCGTTCAAACCGCCTGCATAATCAATCTCACCTGACAGCACGGGAAGGGCGCACGTACGGCGACCGTTGCGGCTGGCGGGGGTGGTCGAGCGGGGAGCGCTCATCGGGGGTCTTGAGTGACCGCCTTGGCGACAGATCTGGACGGGTTCCCTGAAACATCGGGACGAAAACCCAGGCGGCCAAGGTTCGAAGAGCGCAACAGGCATGGGCTGAAATCGCCCATGCGGTCTGGACGGGGTCGCTAACCCCTCCACCCGTCGGGGGCCTAGCTACCGGAGCGGGTTAAAACCCCGCCAATCCCGGCGATGCTCCCGAATAACGGCTGCGCGGAGCGTTCGTCTTCGTCGAAACGGTAATTTTCAAACTCACATCCGGGCGAGGCCCGGACGCTCCGCAGCCCTTCCCATCCCTTCAGCGGGTTTCCGCGTGAGGTCGCGGACACTTGTCCCCTTTTGACCGGCCGTTAAGCCGCAACCGCTAGGCTCCCCGCCCATGAGCACCGCCCCCCGCGCATCCGCCGGCGTCACGCCCGAGCAACTGGCCACCCTGAGCCATGAATTCCGCACGCCGCTCAATGGCGTGCTGGGCATGGCGCGGCTGCTGGAGGGCACGCGGCTGACGGCCGAGCAACGCTCCTATGTCACTGCCTTGCGCGAAAGCGGCGACCACCTGCTGTCGCTGGTCAATGACGTGCTGGACTTCGCCAGGCTGGGGGCCACGGCGATCGACCTGACCCCGGCCCCGGTGGATATCGAGGGCCTGCTGCGTCAGGTGGCCGAACTGATGAGCCCCCGGGCCCATGAGAAGGGCGTCGAGATCGCCTGGGCCGTGTCGCCGGGCCTGCCGACCGTCCTGGCCGACGAGGGCCGCCTGCGGCAGGTGCTGCTGAACTATGCCGGCAACGCCATCAAGTTCACCGAAATCGGCGGCGTGCTGCTGACCGCCGGCGTGACCCCCGAAGGCCGGGTGCGCTTCTCGGTGGCCGACACCGGGCCCGGCGTCGCGCCAGAGGCCCGCGCCAAGATCTTCGAGGCCTTCGTCCAGACCGACGCCAGCCACCGCACCCAACTGGGCGGAGCGGGGCTGGGCCTGGCCATCGTCACCCGCCTGGCCCGCGCCATGGACGGCGAGGCCGGGGTCGGCGGCGAGGTCGGCCAGGGCGCCGACTTCTGGTTCGAGGCCCCGTTCGAAGCCGTCCCCGGGCCGGCCCGCGACCTGCCCCTGGCCGGCCGCGTCGTGGCCGTGGCCTCGCCCAACCGCATCGTCCGCGTCGCCACCGCCCGCCAGATCGAGGCGGCCGGCGGTCGGGCCATCGTCGCCGTCGACATGGCCACGGCCCTCGCCGCCGCCCCGGCCGACGCCGTGCTGCTGATCGACGCCGCCCTGTCCGGACCGCGCGGCGCCCTGAAACCTCCGGCGGATCGCCGCGCCGTGGTGCTGCTGACTCCTGAGCAGCGCGATCGTATCGACCGGCTGAAGGCGGCCGGGTTCAGCGGCTATCTGATCAAGCCCCTGCGCGCCGCCTCGATCGTCGCCCAGGTGCTGCAGGCCGGCGATCGGCTTCCAGAGGGCCAGAGCCCCGCCACCCCCGCCGCCGAGCGCCATGCCGAGGACGACCGCATCGCCGTGGCCGCCGCGCCGGGCGTGCGGGTTCTGCTGGCCGAGGACAATCCGATCAACGCCCTGCTGGCCCGCACCCTGCTGGAGCGCGAAGGCTGCAAGGTCGATCGCGTGGCCGGCGGCGACCAGGCCGTCGCGGCCCTGTCCAGCAACAGCTATGACCTGATCCTGATGGACCTGCGCATGCCGGGCCTGAACGGCGCCGACGCCACCCGGGCCCTGCGCGCCCAGGGGATCACCGCCCCGATCGTGGCCCTGACCGCCGACGCCTTCGACGAGGACCGCCGCGCCTGCCTGGCGGCCGGCATGGACGACTTCCTGGTCAAGCCCCTGACCCACGCCGCCCTGCGCGACGTCCTGACCCGCTGGACCAGCGGCGCAACCCGCCCCCAGGGCCGCCCCGCCGGCTGGACGAAACCCGCGACGCGCGCCAAGGTCGCCGGCTGATACGGGGCCTTCCCCGTCTGGGGACGCCGCATGACTGACCAGCCCGCCAAAGCGCCGCAGAAGAAGACCCTTCTGCAGACCCTGGCCTTCTTCGGCGAGCGCCGCAGCCTGGTGATGCTGGGCCTGGGGTTCGCCTCGGGCCTGCCCTTCATGCTGATCTTCGACACCCTGTCGCTGTGGCTGCGCGATGCAGGCCTGTCCCTGGCGGTGATCGGCTTTTTCAGCCTGGCCACCCTGTCCTTCTCGTTCAAGTTCCTGTGGGCGCCGCTGATCGACCGCACCAAGGTGCCGGTGCTGCATCGGCTTCTGGGCCACAGGCGAGCCTGGATCCTGGTCTTCCAGACCGCCATGATCCTGGGCCTCTGGACCATTTCGACCCTCAATCCGGCCTCCCAACTCGCAGCCCTCGCCGCCGCCGCCGTCGCCGTGGGCTTCGCGACGGCGTCGCATGACGTCGTGATCGACGCCTGGCGGATCGAAATCGCCGACAAGGAAGAACAGGGCCCAATGGTGGTGGCCTATCAGTGGGGCTACCGGGTTGCGATGATCGCGGCCGGGGCCGGTCCGCTGCTGCTGGCCGAGCGGTTCGGCTGGAACTTCTCCTACGCCGTCATGGGCTTTGTGGTCGGCGTCGGCGTCCTGGCCACCCTGTGCGCCCCGCGTGAGGTCGAGCACATTGTCCGGCCAATCCCGACGGACGGCGTCAATCAGCCCCGCAGCCTTGAGATCCTGGAATGGATCCTGCGTCTGGGCATCCTGGTCATCGGCGCCCTGGCCCTGGGCTCGGGCCTGTCGGGCGATGCGTCCCTGCTCTCGAAGCTGGTCGGCGGCGAGGCCCTGGCCGAGGCCTGGAAGGCCAAGCCCAACAGCGTCTGGCTGCAATTGCTGGGCGTGCTGGCAGGCCTGGCGATCGTGGTGGTGGCGGCCTGGCCGATCCCCAGAGTGCGCACCAAGCCCGGCGTCTACATGTCGGCGGCGTTCGGCGAACCCCTGATCGATTTCACCAAGCGGTTCAAGGGCGTGGCCGGCCTGATCCTGGCGGCCATCTGCGTCTACCGGGTGTCGGACTTCGTGCTCAACATCATGAACCCGTTCTATCGCGACATGGGCTTCACGCTCACCGAGATCGCCGAGATCCGCAAGGTGTTCGGCATCATCGCCTCGATGATCGGGGTGTTCATGGGCGGGGTGATCGTGGCGCGGCTGGGTCTGATGAAGGCCCTGGTGATCGGCGCCTTCGCCCAGCCGATCAGCAACCTGTTCTTCGCCTGGCTGGCCATGAGCGGCCACAATGTGCCGGTGCTGTTCTGGGCGATCTGTATCGACAACCTGGCCGGGGGCGTCGCCGGCACGGCCCTGATCGCCTACATGTCCAGCCTGACCACGGCGGGCTTCACGGCCACGCAATATGCGCTGTTCTCGTCGCTGTACGCCCTGCCCGGCAAGCTGATCGCCTCGCAGTCGGGACGCATCGTCGAGGCCTCGGCGATCGCCGCCGAGAAGGGCGGGCCGATCGGCGCCCTGAAGGGCCTGTTCACCCGCCTGCCGCCGGAAAGCTTCACCGCCGCCGGCGCCAAGCTGGGGGTCAGCGCCCCGGCCATGGCGGCGGGCTATACGGCCTTCTTCCTCTACACCGCCGTGATCGGCGTGGTGGCGATCGTGCTGTCGTTCATGGTGGCGGCGAAGCAGGGGGATATCGACCGGAAGGCGGCGGAAGCCGTGGCGGGCTGAAAGTCCTCCCCTGAAGGGGGAGGATGTTGCGATCAAACCCCCAGGCACACCACCTGGGCCACGCGCAGGTCGCGGCGCAGGCCGTCGGCGACGCGGCCATAGTTCTCGGTGGTGATCGCCTCGCCCATGGCGCTGTCGGCGCCCGAGCGGCGACGCGGGCCCAGCAGGGTTTTCAAGGTCTCGGGAGCCGTGGTGTAGATGCGACCGCGCCGCGGACTCTCGGCCACGGTGACGCCGATCACCCGACCCGCGCTGTCCAGGGCCGGCGCGCCCGACAGCCCCGCCAGGGTGCCCTTCAGCGTGTCGGTTCGCCCCACCTCGGCCCAGACCAGCACCGGTTCGGTGCGCGCGCCGCGACCATGGACGACCAGGTTCTCGCGGCCCAGAAGGCGCGAGGCGGCCTCGCCGGGATGGCCCTGGGGGAAACCGGGGTGATAGGCGCGGGCCCCGCGACGCAGGGGTTCGCTGAGACCCAGCGGCACGGCCGGCGCGCCGCCCTCGGTGGTCAGGATGGCGGCGTCGGCGCGGGGGTCGATGGTGATCCTGGCCGCGACGCCGCGACCGTCGGCGACGACGATGGCGGCCGACTTGCAGCCGTCCACCACATGGCGGGCGGTCAGCCAGACGCCGTCATCGCCCACCGAAAAGGCGGTGCCCGAGCCGGGCTCGGGCGTGGAGGGCACCTGGACGACGATGGACGGATCAAACGGCGAGGCCGGCCCCAGCGGCAGGCCTTCCTCGCCGGGGATCGGCGGCGGCGGGGCCGGGGCGTCCGAGCGCTCCTGGCGGCCGACCGCAACGATCAGCAGGGCGCTGACGGCGGCGCCATAGACCAGCCAGTCGGGAAGCTTGGGGAAATTCACGCGCCCGGGCCCTCGTCCTGGCCGATCAGCCCGCCACGGCGGCGGCGAGGATCAGGGCGGTGGCGATCTTGGCGCCCACCAGCAGGGCGGCGGCGGCCACCTCGCCCTCATGGATGCGCTCGGGCAGGCCCTGCAGCACCATGTCGGTGATGCGGAAGACCAGGAGCTGCACGGCGATGGTGGCCGCGCCCCAGATGACGATCTCGATCACCGAGGTCGAGGCCATCAGCGACACCGCCAGCGGAATGGCCAGCCCCACCATCACCCCGCCCAGCGACAGGGCGGCGGCCGAATTGCCCTCGCGGATCAGCTTGATCTCGCGGTGCGGGGTCAGCATGGCGTAGAGCGCCGTGCCGACGATCAGCATGAACAGGGTCACCCCGGCATGCAGCAGGGTGACGGGGAAGCCCGTGGCGAAGGCCTGGACTTCGGGCGACTGAAGCTGGGACGGCATGAACGCGAGACATCCTTGGAACGGAGGTCCGATCACTAACACGGGTTTGTAGGGCTTGCGTAGTGGGGGCTTGGCGGCCAGCGCCATGCGTCCTTCGAGGCTCGCCTTCGGCTCGCACCTCAGGATGAGGACGGTTTTGAATCCCTCATCCTGAGGCGCCCGCGTAGCGGGCCTCGAAGGACGCACGGTTCGAACCGCCTACCGTCTTCGCCGCGCCACATGGCGGGCCTAAGCCCAACGGACCAAACAGGACGAGCCGCCTCCTCACGCCGCCTCGTCGTCCTCGTCATCCAGCACCCCAGCCATCGCCGCCATCGACAGCTGGCGCAGGGCGCTGGCGCGGACCTTTTCGCTCTCGCTCTTCAGCTGGCCGCAGGCGGCGAGGATGTCGCGGCCGCGTGGCGTGCGGATCGGCGAGGAATAGCCGGCCTTGTTGAGGATCGCGCCGAAGGCCTCGATCGTCGCCCAGTCGGAGCACTGATAGTCGCTGCCCGGCCAGGGATTGAACGGGATCAGATTGACCTTGGCCGGGATGCCCTTGATCAGCTTGACCAGGGCGCGGGCCTCGTCAGGGCTGTCATTGATCCCCTTGAGCATGACGTATTCGAACGTCACCCGGCGCGCATTGCTGACGCCCGGATAGGCGCGGACGCCCGCCATCAGCTGGTCCAGCGGATATTTCTTGTTCAGCGGCACCAGCACGTCGCGCAGGGCGTCGTGGGTGGCGTGCAGGCTGATGGCCAGCATCGCCTGGGTCTTCTCGCCCAGGGCCTGGAGCTGCGGCACGACGCCCGAGGTCGAGACGGTGATGCGGCGACGCGAGATGGCGATGCCTTCATTGTCGCTGATGATCTCGATGGCGTCGGCCACCGAGCCCATATTGTAGAGCGGCTCGCCCATGCCCATGAACACGATGTTGCTGAGCAGGCGGTCGTCCTTGTCGGACGGCCATTCGGCCAGGTCGTCCTTGGCCACCTGAACCTGGGCCACGATCTCGGCGGCGGTCAGGTTGCGCACCAGGGCCTGGGTGCCGGTGTGGCAGAAGCTGCAGTTCAGCGTGCAACCCACCTGGCTGGAGACGCACAGGGCCCCCGCGCGTCCAACGGACGGGATATAGACCGCCTCGACCTCGATGCCGGGGGCCATGCGGATCAGCCACTTGCGGGTGCCGTCCTTGGAGACCTGACGCTCGACGATTTCCGGGCGGGCGATCGTGAACACCTCGGCCAAACGGGCGCGGGTTTCCTTGGCCACGTCCGTCATCATGGCGAAATCGGTGACGCCGCGATGGTGGATCCAGCGGAACACCTGGGTGGCCCGCATCTTGGCCTTGCCGTGCTCGGCGACGCCCGACTCGGTCAGGGCGGCGATCATCTGCGGCCGGGTCAGGCCCGACAGGTTGATCAGCGGCTTGGGAGCAGGCGCTGCGCCGGAGACGCGCGACAGATCAAGGGTGACGCTCAAGGGGCGGTCCGGGGTCGGGAGGATTTGCTGGGTCAAGGGCGGCATATAGCACTTGGCGGGGGTTTTTCCAAAAACGCTCATGGACTCGCCCCCTCCGCGCCTTCGGCGCTCCTCCCCCGGAGGGGGAAGATGATCCCGTCTTCCCCCTCCGGGGGAGGACGGCTGCGCAGCAGCCAGGAGGGGGCAAGTGGTCGCCACACTTCCACTAGACACCCTCACCCCACAGGCCCATATCCGACCCATGCGCTCGCACGACGCCGATGTGATCATCGCCGGAGCCGGCATGGCCGGGTCCACCCTGGCGCTTGCCCTGGCCTCGGGCGGCCTGAGGCCGCTGCTGCTGGATCCCCAGCCCTTCGACGCCCAGCTGGCCCCGACCTTTGACGGGCGCTCCTCGGCCATCGCCTATTCCAGCTTTCGCCAGTGGCGCACGATCGGCGCGGGCGAGGCGCTGGAGCCCCACGCCCAGCGCATCGAGCAGATCCTGGTCACCGACGGCCGCACGCCCGGCGCCGCCGCGCGCGGCGCTTCGCCGGCCTTTTTGCGTTTCGACTCCAGCGAGATCGCCGACCGCTCGGACGGCGAGCCCCTGGGCTATCTGATCGAGAACCGCCAGATCCGAGCCGCCCTCTCCCAGGCGGTGACCGACAAGGCCCTTCCGGTGATCGCGCCGATGGCCGCCAGAGGCCTCGAGGTCGACGCCGGCGGCGCGCGAATGACCCTGGCCGACGGCCGGGTGCTGACAGCGCCCCTGGCGGTCAGCGCCGAAGGCCGCGGCTCGGTCCTGCGCAAGGCGGCCGGGATCGGCGATATCGGCTGGGGCTATGGCCAGAGCGGCGTCGTGGCCACCGTCAAGATGCAGCGACCGCACGAGGGCGTGGCCCACGAATATTTCCTGCCCAGCGGCCCGTTCGCCATCCTGCCCCTGACCGGCAACCGCGCCAGCCTGGTCTGGACCGAAAGCACCGTCCGCGCCGAGGCCCTGCGCGGCGCGCGGCCCGAGGCCTTCCACGCCCACCTGATGCGGCGGTTCGGCGAGTTCCTGGGCGATGTCGAGATCGTCGGGCCGATCTTCGTCTATCCGCTGTCGCTGTCCCTGGCCGAGCGCATGGTCGCCCCGCGCCTGGCCCTGATCGGCGACGCGGCCCACGGCGTGCACCCGATCGCCGGACAGGGCCTGAATCTGGGCCTGAAGGACGCGGCGGCCCTGGCCGAAGTGCTGGTCGAGGCGATGCGCGGCGGCGAGGACATCGGCAGCGACGTCGTGCTGGAACGCTATGCCCGCTGGCGGCGGTTCGACACCGTGACCAACGCCCTGGCCTTTGACGGCTTCGTGCGCTTGTTCTCCAACGACAATCCCATCCTGCGCGCGGTGCGGGGGATCGGCCTGGCGGCGGTCAACCGCATCGCCCCGGCCCGGCGGTTCTTCATGCACGAGGCCGGCGGCGCGGTCGGCGACCTGCCCCGGCTGCTGCGCGGTCAGGCGATCTGAAGGCTGGGCAGCCTCACAGGGAAGAGACCGGCGCATGATCACCGTTTGGGGCGGACAGACTTCGCGATCGATCCGTGTCGTCTGGGTGCTCGAGGAGATGGGCCTTCCCTACCGTGTGCGGCAGGTGGACATGCTGGCCGCCGAGCAGGACCCTCAGTTCCTGGCGGTCAATCCCGCCGACTACATCCCGGCGATCCAGGACGGCGACGTCGCCATGGTCGAGTCGATCGCGATCATGGAGTACCTGATGGCCCGCTACGGGCCGACGCCGCTGGCGCCCGCGCCGCACGATCCGACCTTTCCCGCCTATCAGCAGTTTCTGCACCTGGGCGAAGCCGGCCTGGCGACCCTGATGATGCCCGTCATTGTCAGCCGCTTCATCGCGCCCGAGGCCGAGCGGGAGAACTGGGGCGCGACCTGGTGTCTGAAGGCGTTCCAGAAGCGGCTCAAGCTGGTCAGCCGACAGCTTGCGCGTTCGCCTTACCTCGCCGGCGAGGCTTTCACAGCCGCCGACATCTCGGTGACCTACGCTCTGACCCTGGGTCAGCGGACCTGCGGCGTCATCCTCGGCGACGCCGAACAGGCCTACCTCGCCCGCACCACCGGCCGCGACGCCTACAAGCGCGCCCTGGAGCGTTCGCACGAAGGGGTGGCCCCCTAATCCCCGCCTGCCTCCGCAGGAGACCGACGGCTGGGGTCAGGCCTCAAACGACACGTCGGCTTCTGCGCCGCCCTATTCGCCGTCGTCCAGCGCGCGGGCCTCTTCCGGCAGCATGATCGGCACGCCGTCGCGGATCGGATAGGCCAGCTTGGCCGCGCGGCTGACCAGCTCGCCGCGGGCGCGGTTATAGTCGAGCGGCGCGCGGGTGACCGGACAGACCAGCACCTCCAGAAGACGCGGATCAATGTCGACGGGCGGCGGCGTGGGTGTGGCGGTCATGGCAGCTTCTGTAACGTCGGCGGGCTCTACTGGATAGAGGGCGGCTCGTCATCGTCGCCGACCGCGGCGTCGATCTCGAGCAGGGCCACCAGGGTTTCGCGCCGGTCGGCCATGGTGGGGGCCTCCAGCAGGGCCTGCTTTTCCATCGGCTCGAACGGCAGGGCCATGGACAGGCTGTTGATCAGGGCGTCCGAGGGGGCGGTTTCGGCGCTGGTCCAGTCGATGGCCAGGCCCCGGTGGTCAAGATAACGGCGCAGGGCGGCCAGAAGGGTGGCGGCGGCGTTCGGCGAGGGATCCGGCTCGGACTCCTCATGCAGATCGGCCTCGAAGGCGGAAAAATCGGCGCGAACCTGACGATAGGGCGACATCACTGAAAGCTCAGCCCCGACCCGGAACCGGCACACTCCGGTCAGGGTGACCAGATAGCGGCCGTCGCCGGTCTCGGCGAAGCTGGTCACCCGGCCCGCGCAGCCGATCGGGGCCAGGGTCGGGTGATGCGCATCCTGGTCATGGGCGTCCTGGCCCCGGGTCTGGATCATGCCGATGATCCGCTCGCCCGACATGGCGTCGTCGAACATGTTGAGATAGCGCGGCTCGAAGATGTTCAGCGGCAGCTGGCCGCCCGGAAGCAGCAGCACCCCGTCCAGCGGGAACACCGGAATCACCAGCGGCAGGTCGCTCAGCTTTCGAAAGACAGCCGACATGGAGACTCCTAGCTGAAAAGAAGGGTCGATAGTCGTTTGCGGCCGGTCTTGGCGACGTCCGACATGGCGCCGGCCGCCTCGAACACGGTCAGCAGCTGCTTGCGCGCCGCGTCGTCGTTCCAGGTTCGGTCGCGCTCAATGATCGCCAGCAGATGATCGGCGGCCGCCTGAAACTGACCCGCCCCGGCCAGGGCCTTGGCCAGGTCGAACCGGGCCTCATGATCCTCGGGATCGGCGGCCAGGCGCTGCTCGAAGGGCGCGGTCTCGGACGGGGCGTCGGCGGCCAGGGCCAGGGCGGCGCGCACGCTTTCGAGGTCGGGATCTTTGGCGTTGGCCGGGGCCATGTCCGCCACTTCGGCCGCATGCTCCAGGTCGCCGCTGTCGAGATAGCAGCGGGCCATGCCGCCGATGGCCTTCAGGTTGGTCGGGTCCATCTGCAGGGCCTGGGCATACGCCTGGGCCGCGCCGCCGATGTCGCCCAGGTCCCGCGAGTCCTGGGCCAGGGCCAGCAGGGCGTCGAGGTCGCTTTGGGCCGGCGGGCCGGAGATGCGGGCGATGAAGGCCTTGATCTCGCTCTCGGGCACCGCGCCCTGGAAGCCGTCGACCGGCTGACCGTTGACGAAGGCATAGACGGTGGGGATCGACTGCACGCGCAGCTGGCCCGAATAGCCGGGGTTCTTGTCGACATCGATCTTGACCAGCTTGACCGCGCCGCCAGCGGCCGTGACCGCCTTTTCCAGCGCCGGGGTCAGCGTACGGCAGGGGCCGCACCAGGTGGCCCAGAAGTCGACGATCACCGGCTGGGTCTTGGAGGCCTCGATCACGTCAGCCATGAAGCTGGCGTCCGTGCCGTCCTTGATGTGTTCGCTTTTGCCGCCAGCGGTCACGGGAGCGGGTTTTGCGCCGATCAGGTTCATCGAAAGTCTCTCATACGGGTCTTAACGCGGTGACTGGCAAGATGGTCCCTGGAGGCGACAACCGCAATCGCGGGTTCGCCTAAGAAGCGACCGTCATCGTCGCAAAATCGACGATCATCGGTGTGATCCCCAGGGCGGCGAGGAAGGCCCGCAAGCCCTGCTGGCTCACCGCCGTGGTGGCGGTGTTGCTCAAGGGATGGAAATTGACCGGATCGGCCCTGGCCAGGGCCGCGTCGAGCACGAACCGCACGCGATGCTCGACATCGTTGATCAGGCCGAACGCCGTCACCGAGCCCGGCGTCACGCCCAGGGTCTCGACCATCATCGCCTCGGGCCCGAACGACAGCCGGGCCGAGCCGATCACCGTATGCAGACGCTTGAGATCAATCACCGTCTCGCCCAGGGCCGAGATCAGCCACAACTGACCCTTGGCGTCCTTCAGGAACAGGTTCTTGGTGTGGCCGCCGGGCATGGCCGCCTTGATCTCCAGCCCCTCCTCCACCCGGAACACCGGCGGATGGTCAAGAGTGGAATGGGCGACGCCGTGGGCGTCGAGAAAGGCGAACAGGTCGGCGCGGGTCTTCATGGTCGCTTCCTAGCCGAGGCTTGGCGTTCGGGAAACTGGACGGCGTCGCCCCGCGAGCGGTAAGCAGGAGACAGGGATCAAGGAAAGAGACGAGTACGGCATGGAACTGGAGTGCTACCCCACCGAGAACCGTCCGCCCGAGATCGTGCCGGGCCGCCCGCAGCGGGCGTGGATGGATCACTTCGCCGACCGCCATCCGTATCGCTGCCTGCCCCTGTCGATGGCCAACACCTCGGGCTGGGAGATCCTGTGCCCGGTCGGCTTCTCGATGACCTGGGACGGCGGCGCGCACCAGGACTGCATCAAGTTCCAGCCCGACCATCCCTATCCGGGCTTCGGCGACTTCGTGAAGTCGCACTTCTCGCGCGGCACCGTCACCTTCCACACCGGCTATCTGTTCCGCACCCCGCCCGGCTGGTCGACCTGGACCATGGGTCCGCCCAACCACATCAAGGACGGCATCCAGCCCCTGAGCGGCCTGGTCGAGACCGACTGGCTGCCCTTCCCCTTCACGATGAACTGGCTGTTCACCCGCCCCGGCACGGTGCGCTTCGAAAAGGGCGAGCCATTCTGTTTCATCATGCTGGTGCAGGACAAGGCAATGGACAATGTCCAGCCGGTGATCCGCTCGATGAACTCCAACACCGACCTGCGCCGCCAGTACGACGTCTGGGCCGAGAAGCGCACCGAGTTCAACAGCCTGATCTTCAAGCGCGACCCGGAGGCCACCAAGGAGGCCTGGCAGCGCTTCTACTTCAAGGGCGAATATCCCGAGGAAGTCGCCGCCGAAGCCCCGTCGCACCACGTCAACAAGCGCCGGCTGAAGGCCCCGAAACTGGGGTGAAGCGCGTCCTGTTCGTCTGCGGCAAGAACCGGCTGCGCAGCGCCACGGCCGAGCAGGTCTTCGCCGCCTTCGATGTGCTGGAAGGCAAGGCCGTCGGCCGCCGAATGTGGCGCCATCGACATCAGGAGTTCATCTGCGGCCAGCTGGCTCAATGCCGTCGAAGGCTTCTTCGCCATCCTCACCAAACGCCGCCTCAAACGCGCCGCCTTCAAGGGCGTCGTCGATCTCCAGGCCGCCATCAACCGCTTCGTTGTTGATCACAACCAGCAACCAAAGCCATTCGTCTGGACCGCCGCCCCAGACAAAAATCATCGCCGCCGCAGCTCGCGAGCACCAAGTGTTGGATTCAATCCACTAGAGCGACAGGACGCTTAGCCCGTCACACTTCCATTGCGCCGTCGGACCGACCAATTTGTAGGCCGTTCAGTTGGAGATTCCCGCCGCCTTAACGACTCTAGGTTGTCTAATCTTGATGGGCGTGATTACCTCTGGTTGGGGCGCTTCTGTCCCCTTTGGAGGCAACATGAATATTATCGGGAAACTGGGTGTCATGGCAGCCATCGTACTAAGTTCGGCTACCGGAGTAGCCGCGCCTTCAGCTGCCATCGCCGCCCCACCCTGGTACGCGGACACCGTCTATTACTACGGGAGCATGAGCGTAGGCTCCACCCGCTACTATTGTGACGGCAGAATTCGCAATCAAGGGGATGTCATCAACTACGACAACTCCGTTTACACAGTCTATTATGAGTGCCCCTGAAATCGCTGGCGCTCGCTGTTTCGAGGCCCGCCATTCGAGAGGATGGCGGGCTTTTCGCTGGGCCCCTAGTGGATCGACTCCAACGTTTCCCCCCGCGCTTGACGGCGGCGAGAATGGCGTCGGGTTTGGCGGTCCAGACAAGATCATCGCCGCCGCTACGCGTGGGCGCCAAACGTTGGGATCAATCCACTAGTCGCGATCCTGCAGGCCCGCGTCACGAGATTCCTGCCGCCTCATAAGTCGCCAGAGAACTCTGCTTGACAGAGTAAAGCACGCCCCTTAACTCTGAGATTCAGAGCGCTCTGAGCGCTTTCGTCGAGATCAAGCGGAGGGCCCCCTCATGGGCATGACACGCAACGAGGCGGCGGCGGCGCTGTCGGACATTGAACGGACCACCGAGCGCGGCCAGGTGCTGCGCGGCTACCGCGTGGCCGGCCCCATCCTGATGATGTGGGGCGTGATCTGGGCGGTCGGCTATGTCGCCATGGGCTTCCTGCCACAGGAACGCTGGGGCCTCATCTGGATCGCGCTGGACGTTGTGGGGATCGTGGGCAGCCTGATCCTCAGCCGCGGCGCCGGACGCGGCGGTGCGGCGGCGATGAACGGGCGGATGCTGGTCGCCATGGCGGCGATCCTGATCTTCTTCTTCTCGACCTTCGCCCTGTTCCAGGCCTCGACCGTTGAGCCCTACCTGGCTTTTCCGGGCCTTGTGACCGGACTGATCTATGTCGGCATGGGGCTGTGGAAGATGCCGCGCTACCTCTGGATTGGCGCGACCCTGATGATCGCCACCATGGTCGGCTTCCTGTTCTTCCAGCCGTGGCTGACCTTCTGGATGGCCGGCTTCGGTGGCGGCGGTCTGTTCCTGGCCGGTCTGTGGCTGAAAGACGCCTAGGATGGCCGCCCAGTCCGAAGATCTGATCCATCAACCCCTGCGGCTGAAGATCATGGCCGCCCTGCACGGCGAGCGCGACGCCGGGCCTTTGGAGTTCGCGCGCCTCAAGACGATCACCCAGGCCACCGACGGCAATCTGGGCAGCCACCTGGCGACCCTGGAAAAGGCGGGCTTCGTCGAGATCCTCAAGGATTTCGTCGGCAAGCGCCCCCGCACCCGGGTCGCCCTGTCCCAGGCCGGCAAACGCGCCTTCCTGCGCCATGTCGCCTATCTGCGCGAAGTGATCGAGGGCGTGGACGGCGGCTAGGCCCTCACCCTCCGCGCCTCGTCCCGCCCCCCCTTGCGCCCGACCGTCCACCCCGAACCGATCCGGAGACCGTCATGATGTTCAAGCGCTTCCTCGCCCCGATCGTCGTCGCCCTCGCGGCCACGGCCCTGCAAGGCCCCGCCTGGGCCGCCGACACCGACAAGCCCCAGACCTTCTGGGGAACCGAAACGGCCGAGGCCGCGGCGTTGCAAACGGCTTATGCCGCCAAACGCGGCGCCATGGGCGCGGCCTCGCGCGCCATGGTGGCGGCCTGTCACGATCGGTCGGTCGAGATCGGGCTCAACGTCCTGCGCCGCGGCGGATCGGCGGCGGACGCCTTCATCGCCGTGACCTTCGCCGACTATGTGCAAAGCCCTGGGGCCAGCAGCCTGGGCGGACCGATAGGCGCGTTGATCCATGATGCGCGGTCGGGCGAGACCCTCAGCCTCACCGCGCCGCTCAAGACCGTCGCCAGCCTCGACGGGCAGTGGACCACCGGCTCCAACGCGGTCGGCAAGCAGGTGCTGGTTCCTGGCGCGGTGGTCGGGCTGGAGGCGATGCATCGGCGCTTCGGCCGACTGCCCTGGGCCGACCTTGTAAGGCCCGCCGCCCGGCTGGCTCGCGACGGCTTCCCGGTCTCTCCCCTGTTCGCCGGGGTCACCACGGCGTTCGCGACGACGTTGCAAAATTCCGACTACGGCCGGCAAGCCTATCTGCACGCTGATGGGTCGCCCTATGCGGCGAGCGAGATCCTGCGACTGCCTGCGCTGGCCGACACCCTGGAGGCTATCGCGGTCGAGGGCGCGGCCTATGTCCAGACCGGCGCCTGGGCTCAGGCGGCCGTGGCGGCGGTGCGGGCCAAGGGCGGCGACATGACCACCGCCGATCTCGCCGACTATCGCCCCGAATGGAGCGCGCCGCTGCGGATCACCTATCGCGGCCGCGCCGTCTACGGCCTGGGCGGTCATGACAGCGGCGGCGCGCGCCTGCTGCTGGCCCTCAAGGCCTTGGAACAGGCGGACATCAAGGCCATGGGACATCCGTCGGAGTCCCTCGACAGCCTGGAAGCCATGGTGCGGATCAGCCGGGCGGTCAGCGCCGAGCCGGCCCTGAGCAGCCACGCCTTCTACGAAGACCCGAAGGGGCCCTCGACCTTGCTGGCCGGCCCGCGCGGCGCCCAGATCTGGGCCGAGACGTCGGCCAAGCGCCAACGCCCGGCGCTGCCGGCCCCTGGATCGCACAGCTATGCGATCGCCGTGGTGGATCAGCAAGGCGACGCCGTGACCGGCACCCACACGATCGAGTCCCTGCCGTTTGGAACCAACGGGATCTTTGTCGGCGGCGTGCCGCTCAACAATACCGGCCTGTTGCATCCCTACAGTCCGGACTCGGCCTATGCGACGCCGCCTGGCCACTATCTGGTCGAGCCGCTGTCGGCCGTTCTGGCCTTCGACCACGGCCGTCTGGTCCTGGCCGGCGGGGCGTTTTCGGCCGGCCTCTGGCCCGGCGACTTCCAGATGGTCTCCAGCCTGCTGGATTTCGACTGGACGCCGGAACGGGTCGCCCTGACGCCGCGCTTTGGCGGCTATGGGATCGATCTGACCAAATTGACGGCCGATCTTTCGGTCAATGTCATCGACAAGCGGGTCAAGGTCGAGGTCGTCGAAGCGATGAAGCAACGCGGCGTCGCCCTGTCCCAGGCCGGCTATGTCGACACGGGCATGCTGGTGATGATCAAGCGCGATCCGCGCACGCGGACGATGACCGGCTTCACGCCGGAAGCGCTGCCCGAGGGCCGCGCGGCCGGCTACTAAGCCGCCTTCACCGCCGAGACGATCGACTTGACCACCTTCTTGACCAGGGCCGGATCGTCGCCCTCGGCCATAATGCGGATCAGGGGTTCGGTGCCGGAGGGCCGCACGACGATGCGGCCGGCGCCGTTCAGCTGGGCCTGGCCGTCGGCGATAGCCTGCTTGACGGTCGCGGCTTCCAGAGGCTTGCCGGCTCCGGTGAAGCGGACGTTTTCGAGGAGCTGCGGCACGGGCTCGAACTGGCGGCCCAGGGCGCTCATCGGCTGGCCGGACTCGATCATCACGGCCAGAACCTGCAGGGCGGCGATCAGGCCGTCGCCGGTGGTCGAGAAGTCCGACAGGATCACATGGCCGGATTGCTCGCCGCCCAGGTTGAAGCCGCCCTCGCGCATGCGGGCCATCACGTGGCGGTCGCCGACGGCGGTGCGCTCCAGGGTCAGGCCCTGGCCCTGCAGGAAGCGCTCAAGGCCCAGATTGGACATCACCGTGGCCACCACGCCGCCGGATTTCAGGGTGCCGGCCTTGGCGTAGGCGGCGGCGATGATCGCCATGATCTGGTCGCCGTCGACCACGTTGCCCTTCTCGTCGCAGATCACCAGCCGGTCGGCGTCGCCGTCCAGGGCGATGCCGATATCGGCGCGGTACTCGCGCACCAGCTTGGCCATGGTCTCGGGATGGGTCGAGCCGCACTCGGCGTTGATATTGGTCCCGTTGGGCGCGACGCCGATCGGGAACACCTCGGCGCCCAGTTCGTACAGCGCCTCGGGCGCCACCTTGTAGGCCGCCCCATGGGCGCAATCGATGACGATGCGCAGGCCCGACAGGTTCATGTTGCGCGGGAAGGTCGCCTTGACGATCTCGATATAGCGGGCCTGGGCGTCGTCGACGCGCTTGACCCGCCCCAGGCCGCGCGGCGGGGCCAGGCCCTCCTGCAGGCCCTCGTCCATCAGGGCCTCGATCTTCAGCTCCTGATCGTCGGAGAGCTTGTAGCCGTCGGGGCCGAACAGCTTGATGCCGTTGTCGGCGAAGTCGTTGTGGCTGGCGCTGATCATCACGCCCAGATCGGCGCGCATCGAGCGGGTCATCATCGCCACGGCCGGGGTGGGCAGAGGCCCAAACAACCGGACGTCCATGCCGACGCTGGCGAAGCCGGCGACCAGGGCCGGCTCGATCATGTAGCCTGACAGGCGGGTGTCCTTGCCGATCACCACCAGATGACGGCGGTCGTCCTGAGATCGGAACAGCTTGCCGGCCGCCAGGCCCACCCGCAGGGCGACCTCAGCGGTCATCGGATGCTGGTTGGCCTGGCCGCGGATGCCGTCGGTGCCGAAATAGGCGCGCTTGCTCATGATGGTCTTCTGGTCTCGATTTGGCCGTGTTCGGAGCACGAAACGATCCGAAATGCAGATTTATGAGGGCAGGGCGTGAGCGAATGCTAAAGCCCAACCTCGAAATTCCGCGTCGGTAGCATTTAGTCTCCACCGACGCGTTCTACAAAGGATCATGGCTCATGTGCGGCATCATCGGCATCGTCGGAACCCAGCCTGTTGCGCAGCGCCTCGTCGAGAGCCTCAAGCGGCTTGAATATCGCGGCTACGATTCTGCCGGTATCGCCGCCCAGGTGAACGGCGTGCTGGAACGGCGCCGGGCGCCGGGCAAGCTGCGCGAACTGGAAAACGTGCTGGAGCGCGAACCGCTGGTCGCCCAGACCGGCATCGGCCACACCCGTTGGGCCACCCACGGCGCCCCGACCCTGCGAAACGCTCACCCGCACATCGTCGGGCGAGTGGCTGTGGTCCACAACGGGATCATCGAGAACTTCGCCGAGCTGAAGGCCGAGCTGATCGCCGCCGGCCGCGAGTTCCAGAGCGACACCGACACCGAGGTCGTGGCCCACCTGCTGGACGCCGAACTGGCCACCGGCCTGGCGCCGCTGCAAGCCTTCGAGGCCACGCTCAAGCGCCTGCGCGGCGCGTTCGCCCTGTGCATCCTGGTGGGCGGCGAGGATGAAACCATCTTGGCGGCCCGCAATGGCCCGCCCCTGGCCGTGGGCTATGGCGACGGCGAGATGTTCGTCGGCTCAGACGGCCTGGCCCTGGGCCCGTTCACCAACCGCGTCGCCTATCTGCAAGACGGTGACTATGTGCTGATCAATCACGACGAGGCCCAGATCTTCGACCAGTCCGGCGCGCCCGCCGACCGGCCGATCAAGATCGTCCCCGCCTCGGCCGTGCTGATGGAAAAGGGCAATTACCGGCACTTCATGGAGAAGGAAATCCATGACCAGCCCGAGGGCTGCCAGCGCACCATCGCCGCCTATGTCGATCCGATCGGCTCGACGGCGGCCGTGCCCGGCGGCATTGACTGGGCCGGGCTGGAGCGGATCCAGATCGTCGCCTGCGGCACCTCCTATATCGCCGGCATGATCGGCCGCTACCTGATCGAGCAGCTGGCCGACCTGCCGGTGGATGTCGAGATCGCCTCGGAGTTCCGTTACCGCCAGCCGGCCATTCGCGCGGGCGCCCTGGCGATCGCCATGTCGCAATCGGGCGAGACCGCCGACACCCTGGCGGCCCTGCGCTATTGCCAGGCCGCCGGCATGAAGAGCGCCGTGGTCGTCAACGCCACCGAATCGACCATGGCCCGCGAGGTCGACGTGGTCTGGCCGATCCATTGCGGACCCGAGATCGGGGTGGCCTCGACCAAGGCCTTCACCGCCCAGGTCAGCGTGATGATGGCCCTGGCCATCGCCGCCGCCAAGGCGCGCGGCAAGATCGACGACGCCGAGGAGCAGCGCCTGGTCAAGGTGCTGCTGGGCGCGCCGCGGCTGATCGCCGAGGCCATCGGTCTGGAAGAGGCTATCAAGGACATCGCCGTCGAGGTCGCCAAGGCCCGCGACGTGCTCTATCTGGGCCGCGGCCCGATGTCGGCCCTGGCCCTTGAAGGCGCCCTGAAGCTCAAGGAGATCAGCTATATCCACGCCGAGGGCTATGCCGCCGGCGAGCTGAAACACGGCCCGATCGCCCTGGTCGACGACCAGACACCGATCGTGATCCTCGCCCCCTATGACAGCTGGTTCGAGAAATCGGCTTCAAACATGAGCGAGGTGATGGCGCGCGGCGGACAGGTGATCTTCATCACCGACACCGAAGGCGCCAAGCACGCCCCGGCCGGCGCCAAGGTGGTGATCACCGCCCCGGCCTGCGATCCCCTGGTTTCGGCCCTGGTGATGTCGGCCCCGATCCAGCTGCTGGCCTATCATGTGGCCGTGCTGAAGGGCGCGGATGTGGATCAGCCGCGCAATCTGGCCAAGTCGGTGACGGTGGAATAGCGGCGGCTTCAAGTCCTCTCCCTGTGGGAGAGGGGGCGCCCGAAGGGCGACGGAGAGGGGATGCCATAAACACCTCGCGACTTCCCCCTCCGGCGCTTCGCGCCGCCTCGCCCTTCAGGAGGAGGACTTACTCGCCCGCCATATAATCCCGCGTCAGCGGCGCCCCGTCGCGCCGCCTGGCCAGCTGGATCTGGAACACCATGTGCCCGCCGTGGCGAAAGCCCATCTCGGCGCCGGCCAGATAGAACTCCCACATCCGCCGGAACCGGGCGTCGAACAGGGCCGGGATCTCCGGATCGGCCAGGAACCGCAGCCGCCAGTGCTTGAGCGTCTCGGCATAGTGCAGGCGCAGGATCTCGATATCGGTGATCCACAGGCCAGCATCCTCGATCGCCTTGACGATCTCCGACAGGCCCGGAATGTAGCCGCCCGGGAAGATATATTTGTTGGTGAAGGCGTTGGTCGCGCCGGGACCCGACGCCCGACCGATCGAGTGGATCACCGCCACGCCATCGTCGGCCAGCAGGCGTTTGATCGTCTGGAAATAGGTGGCGAACTGCGGCGCGCCGACATGCTCCAGCATGCCCACCGAGACGATGCGGTCGAAGGTCTCGTCCAGGTCGCGATAGTCGGTCAGGCGGAATTCGACCTGCTCCTCCAGCCCCGCCGCCGCGACCCGCTCGCGGGCCAGGGCCAGTTGCTCGGTCGACAGGGTCACGCCCGTCATCCGGGCCCCGTGATCCTTGGCCAGGGTCATCGACAGCCCGCCCCAGCCCGAGCCGATATCCAGGGTCTTCATGCCCGGCCGGATCAGCAGCTTCTTGCCGATGTGAGCCTTCTTGGCGGCCTGGGCCTCTTCCAGGCTCATCTCGGGCCGCTCGAAATAGGCGCAGCTGTACTGCAGGTCAGCGTCCAGGAACCGGCGGTAGAGATCGTTGGAAATGTCGTAGTGGCGCGCCACGTTGCGGCGCGAGGCGACGCGGTCATTCAACTGCTGCAGCCGCCGCTTGATCGCCTTGCGGGTGCGGGTCGCCCACGAGCCGCGGCCCTTGAGCCCCCGGGATCCGCCTTTGCCCACAAGCTCCAGAAGGTCCCACATCGCCCCCCGCTCGAGCACGAGGTCGCCGTCCATATAGGCCTCACCCAGACCCAGACCTGGATTGGCGACCAGCTTGCGCAGGCCCTTGGCGTTGGTCCGGATCACCACCGGCGGCCCCGTCCCGTCTCCCGCCTTCACCGTTCGACCACCCGGCAGATGCACGGTGAGGTCGCCGACCTTGATCATCTTGCGCAGGAGGGCTTCGATCATGCCGTCAGATTAAAAGCATGTGCGTGGGGAAGAAAAGCCGCGATCACGCCCCCAGCATGCCCCAGCAGATCCCGACCTGTCCGCCCCAGTACAGGAACCACACCGCCCGGGCCGTCAGGCGCGGCGAGCCAAGGAGCTTGGCGCCCTTGAACAGATCAAAGGACAGGATGGCGTCGGACGCCATGAAGGCCAGGGCCCCGACCGTCGCCGGCCAGAAGCGGGGTGGCAGCAACAGGCCGGCGATCACCATGCAGACGATGGCCACGACATAGGCGACCACGGGCAGCCGCATGGCCCCCAGCGACGACCACAAAGCGCGGAGCATCAGACCCGCCACCGCGCCGATCACCGTCGCCTCGACCCAGAAAGCCGTGTCCGGTGACGCGCCATAGGTTCCAAAGAGCGGCGTGTAGATGACATGGCCCATCAGGAAGGCCGCCAGACCCAGGGGAAGCCAGCGCTTGGGATCGCCGGCCATGAACGCGTCGCCCAGGGCGCAGACCGCCAGGGCGATGGCCAGCAGCACCCCGCCGCCCTGCAGATAGGCGATGACCGCCAGGGATCCGACGGCGCAGACCTTGATCAGGGTGCGAAGGGCGGAGGGCGGTCTTTGGCTGAAGATCAGGCCGTAGACCAGGGCGCTGGCGCCCGAAAGGGCCCAGAGCCAGGGGTCAGTCATCGCGCGACAGCTTGGCCAGGAACGCCCTGGCCGCATCCTTGTGACGGGGCTTGAGGTTCTTGCCGACGATGGCGATGACGGCGGCGATCACCGCCGCATCGTCGGTCAGGCCCAGGGCCGGCAGCATGTCGGGGATCACGTCCGTGGGCAGGACAAAATAGGCCAGGGCCGCCATCATCATGCCCTTGGCGGCCACCGGGGTGGTCGGATCCCGTGCGCACCACCAGACCGACAGCGCGTCGGCGGCGAAGGGGATGCGGGCCGCGACCTTGCGGATCTTGGGCAAGAACCCGCGCGCCACGCGCTCCTCATTGACCCGCACCGTCGCCGGAACCAGGGCCTTGGCCGGATCGAGGATCTGATTGACGTCGGGGGACGGTTTGGCGTCGGCGCTCATCGGTTTACACCCTCTTCAACAAGGATCTTAAACGCAAACCCCGAGGAAACGTCCATGAAACTCGACAACACTGTCGCCGCCGTCGTCACCGGAGGCGCTTCCGGCCTCGGCGAAGCTACCGCGCGGGCTCTCGCCGCCCAGGGCGTCAAGGTCGCCATCTTCGATATGAACGAAGCGACCGGCGAAGCCGTCGCCAAGGACATCGGCGGCGTGTTCTGCAAGGTGAACGTCACCTCCGACGCCGATGTCGACGCCGGCTTCGAAAAGGCCCGCGCCGCCCACGGCCAGGAGCGCATCCTGGTCAATTGCGCCGGCACCGGCAATGCGGCGAAGACCGCCGGCCGCGACAAGGCCACCGGCGAGACCAAGCACTTCCCGCTCGACGCCTTCGACCGGATCATCCAGATCAATCTGGTCGGCACGTTCCGCTGCATCGCCAAGTCGGCCAAGGGCATGCTGGACCTGACGCCTCTGGAAGACGGTCTGCGCGGCGCGATCGTCAACACCGCCAGCGTCGCGGCCGAGGACGGCCAGATGGGCCAGGCGGCCTATTCGGCGTCCAAGGGCGGCGTGGTCGGCATGACCCTGCCGATCGCCCGCGACCTGATGAGCGAAGGCATCCGCGTCAACTGCATCCTGCCGGGCATCTTCAACACGCCGCTGATGAATGGCGCGCCCGAAGCCGTGAAGGCCGGTCTGGCCGCCTCGGTGCCGTTCCCCAAACGCCTGGGCAATCCCGAGGAATATGCCCACCTGGCCCTGACCATGATCACCAACGACTATTTCAACGGCGAGGACGTCCGCCTGGACGGCGGCATCCGCATGGCGCCGCGCTGACAACGAAGGTGGGGGCGAGATGACTCGCCCCCACCGGACCGCTACGCGGTCGTCCGCCCCCGTAGGGGGCGGATGATCTCATCTTCCCCCTCCGGGCAGGGCTATCGCATATGGCCGAGTAGGGAGAAGAGGAAGGTGTCGTCCCAGCCGGCGCGCTTGATCTTTCCCTTTATGGAGCCCTTGTCGGGGTGCTGCCTGAGGGTGTTGAGAGCGAGTTTTCGCAGGAGGGCGAGGTTCTGGGGGGCATGGTCCTTTCGGCTTCGGGAGGCGTCTTCATCGAGGGCGACATCGAGGACCCAGTGGAGTTGGTTCTCGATGGTCCAGTGGGCTCGGGCGACCTGCAGCACCCTTTGGGGGGACAGTGGAGTCGAGAGCAGGAACCAGCGTACGATGGTATCCTGAGGCTGATCAGTTGGCTTTCGGCGGGTCTCGACGCGAGCGACAGCGGCCAGGCCAGGAAAGTCCATATCTGTCGCCGCAACGACGATGGCGGTGCGGCCCTCAAGCCGGTCGTGGGCGCGTTCAGGCCCATCGACGGCGCCGCAAGCGGCGTCGGCGGCCTGGGTCAGGACTTGAGCCTGGGCCAGCAGCTTGGGCTGGTTGGCCTTCAGCGCCAGGGCATAGTCGGCGCCAGCGTCGAGGATGGCCTGAGCGGTGTCCCTGCGGCAATGCAGGGCGTCGGCGGTGACGATGCAGCCCTGAAGATCCAACAGGGCCAGGGCCTGCTGGGCTCCCAGCACCTCGTTACGGCCCGGCGCCAGGCGCTGGCCGATGACCAGTCGAGCTTCGACGGCCCAGACATTGACCAGATGCAGTGGCGTGGCCTTGCGCCCGCGCTCATAGGCCCCGCGCAGCGCCTTGCCGTCGATGGCCACCACGCCCTTCAGAGCCCCGGCGAAGGCGGCCGTGAACTTGGCGAAGGCCGCCTCGAAGGGTTCGGGCTCAAGGTGGCGGAACACCCGACTGAAGGTGTCGTGGCTGGGCGGACCATGCTCCAGCTTCAGAACCTGACGCAGGCAATCAAGCTTGGCGCGCGCGAACAAGGCCATGTCGGTGCAGTCCTCGGCTCCGCACAGCAGCGCCGCCAGCGACACGAACATCAGCTCCAGCAGATCGTGCCGGGCATTGCCCGCCCGAGGATCTTCAACTTCCGAAAAAAAGCTCGAAAACGTCTCCACCGCGCCGTCTCCACACAACAGAAGACGCCCTTCAGAATCCGCTTCGACCTAAAAAATCGACTCCAAATCCATATGCGATAGCCCTGCCCTATGGGGGAGGAGCGCCGCAGGCGCGGAGGGGGCAAGTGATCGCCCCATCCACCCTACTTCTTGGGCGTCGGCAGAACGATGCTGGACGATAGGTTCTTCATGATCTCGCGGGCGTCGAAGGCGCGCGGGTCGCCCTCGGGCTTGGCGCCCTTGTGCAGGACGATCTCGGCGCCGGCTTCGAACTTCTCGATGGTGCGCACCTGGCTGCGATCATAAAAGAAGGGGTCCCCCCAGAAGGGGTCCCAGCTGCGCCAGCCATAGCTGGGGCCGAAATAGCGCCAGGACGGGCGCCAGTAGCCATAGGGATAGCCGTAGCCAAAGCCCGGACGGGCCATGGGGTCGGGATCGATCACGGTGCGCGCCGTGCGATCGGTGCGACGATCGGCGGTCTCAAACCAGTCATAGCCCTGCTGCACGGTCACTTCGGCCGCGCGATACAGCAGATAACGTTCGACGGTCTCGCGCGAGGTCAGGCTGTTGCCGGCAAAGCTGACGCGATAGCGGTCGGCCTCAAGACGGATCTCGGAAAAACCGCCCGTGACCGCGCCGGACGTGGTCTTGGGTTGGTAGGGGGTCGCCGTCGCGCAGGCCGAGAGCCCGGCCGCGAGGACCAGAGCCGCGACGAGGGCGGTTTTCTTGAGGGACATCTCTGACGCTCCTTGGGGCATGTCGTTTGCCTAGATCTTAACTCTGGAGATGCTTTGTGGTTTCGCCAAGGCGTTTGATGTCAGCCGTGCAATTGCAGTGGGCCTTCAACCCCGCGAAACGATCATGATCGCGGCGCAGATCAGAAGACCGCCGACCATTAAGGCGAAGGTCCGGCGAAAGGTCGGTTCGTTCATCCGCATCGACAGCGCCGCCCCGCCCAGGCCGTAGGAACTCATGCTGATCAGATCCATGCCGATCATCGCGCAGGCGAACATGATCAGTTGCGGAACCAGCGGCCGTTGCACGTCCAGAAAAGGCGGCAGGACAGCGGTGAAGAACAACAGGGCCTTGGGATTGGCGATCTGCACGGCGAAGCCGTCCATGAAGGCCGACCTGCCGCCCCTCACCGTGGCGACGGCGTGGCTTTCGGCGTTCTTCCAGCCGGCCCAGAGCGACTTGAGGCCCAGCCAGACCAGATAGGCGGCGCCTGCCAGGGCCAGGACATGGAAGGCCCGCGGAAAGGCGATGATCAGGGCGCCCAGGCCCAGGGCCGAGCCGGCGAACCAGATCAGGCTGGCGCAGTTCATGCCGATCACGCCCGCGATCGCCGCGCGCTTGCCCTTTTCCACGCCGGTGGCGATGGCGAACAGGTTGGCGGGCCCTGGCGTGATGGCCATGACGGACATGGTCGCCAGAAAGGCGCTGTAACGGGCGGGGTCGACGGGCAGGGCCATGGTGACGCTATAGGCCCTGCTCCGCCCGCCCAAAAGTCGAGACTAGGCGCCGATGACCACCAGCATCCAGATCGCCCGTCCCAGGGCGCCAAACAGCAGGACCGCCGTCGCCAGCGCCTGAATGATGAAGCCCAGTTCGCGCTTGTCGGCCGAGGCGGCATAGCCCAGGGCGTAGAGGATGCGCCCGACGATCCAGATCACGCCGACGATCGTGGCGACCATGTCGTTCCAGTAGATCGCGAACAGCCACAGCGACGGCAGGAAGATCGGCAGCCATTCCAGCGTATTGGCCTGGACGCGGATATGACGCTCCAACTCGGGATCGCCGGTCATGGCCGGGGCGTCAATGCCGCTCTTCCTGCGCGCGCCGGCGACCCGAACGCCCATCCAGACATAGACCAACAGAGCGACCAGCGTGACGATCGCGACCCACGAATGCGGCTGCATAGGTGTTTTCTCCCCTTTTTTCGGCGTCACCCTTTGCGCTACCGCAAAGGCGGCGCGCCCTTGAGCCGCTAAACCATCACCAATTGCGCCGCGAAGCCAGCACCCACAAACCCTTGCGGGAACCGGATGGGGTCCAGGCTCGCTTTAGCAATGACCTGACCCCTTCGCGCGGAGGCTTACAGCCATGCGAGTGCAGTCCACAGCGATCGCCCAGATCGACTACACCCTCGAACACGGCAAGCTGTTCGTCACGTTTCATGACGGCGATGAATACGTCTATGTCGGCGTTCCTGAACGGGTGAGCGTGGCTTTCGCCCGTTCGGCGCTGCAGGGCCGGTTCTTCCAGCGCGTGATCCGGGACCGTTATCCGTACAATCGGATCTGAGACCAAAGATGCTCCCCCTCCGGGGGAGCATCTTTCGCTTCGCCCTCGGCTCTAGCGCTTGTCGCGCTTAGCCAGAACCCGCAGACGCAGGGCGTTGAGCTTGATGAAGCCGCCGGCGTCGCGGTGATCGTAAGCGACCTTGCCTTCCTCGAACGTCACCAGGTCCTGGTCGTACAGGCTGTAGGGGCTGGTGCGGCCGATGATCGAGACATTGCCCTTGTAGAGCTTGACGCGAACCTGGCCGGTGACCTTGGCCTGGCTGTAGTCGATGGCCGCCTGCAGCATCTCGCGCTCGGGGGCGAACCAGAAGCCGTTGTAAACGAGGGATGCATATTTCGGCATCAGCTCGTCCTTCAGGTGCATCGCGCCGCGATCCAGGGTGATCGACTCGATGCCGCGGTGGGCGGCCAGCAGGATCGTGCCGCCCGGGGTCTCATAGACGCCGCGCGACTTCATGCCGACGAAGCGGTTTTCCACCAGGTCCAGACGCCCCACGCCATTGTCGTGGCCCAGCTGGTTGAGCTTGGTCAGAAGAGTGGCCGGCGACATCGCTACGCCGTCGATGGCGACAGGGTCGCCCTTCTCGAAGTCCATCGTGAAGATGTGCGGCGTGTCGGGGGCGTCTTCCGGCGCGATCGTGCGCATGTGGACGAACTCGGGCGCCTCGACGGCCGGATCTTCCAGCACCTTGCCCTCGGACGAGGAGTGCAGAAGGTTGGCGTCGACGCTGAACGGCGCTTCGCCGCGCTTGTCTTTGGCGATCTGGATCTGGTGCTTCTCGGCGAAGTCCAGCAGGGCCTCGCGGGACTTGAAGTCCCATTCGCGCCACGGGGCGATCACGTGGATGTCGGGCTCGAGCGCATAATAGCCCAGCTCGAAACGCACCTGGTCATTGCCCTTACCGGTGGCCCCGTGGCTGACCGCGTCTGCCCCGACCTTGCGGGCGATCTCGATCTGCTTCTTGGCGATCAGCGGGCGGGCGATCGAGGTGCCCAGCAGGTACTGGCCCTCATAGACCGTGTTGGCGCGGAACATCGGGAACACGTAGTCGCGGACGAACTCCTCGCGCACGTCCTCGATGAAGATGTTCTCGGGCTTGACGCCGGCGGCCAGGGCCTTGGCCCGCGCCGGTTCGATTTCCTCGCCCTGGCCCAGATCGGCGGTGAAGGTCACGACCTCCGCGCCATACTCGGTCTGCAGCCACTTTAGAATGATCGAGGTGTCGAGGCCGCCCGAATAGGCGAGAACGACCTTCTTCACGGGCTTGGCGGCCATGGGCGGGGATCCTTCCGGAGAAACACAAAGTCGCGCGCGTTCAAGGGCGCCGGGGGCTTCGGGTCAAGACCTAAAGGGCGCGAGGCCTAAAGGCTGCCCTCATCCCGAAGGGTCTTGAGAGCGAACCGCAGGTGCAGCAGGTAGGCCAGGGCCAGCATCGCCGCCAGGATGGCGCGGGCGCACAGCACCATCACCGCCTCCAGTCCCTGAACCCTGAAGGTAACGCCCGACAGGGTGAAGGCGAAGATCACCGCCATGGCGATCACCGGGATCAGCAGCAGACCAAAGGCCTTAGGCGCCCGCCAGACGGCGGTGTCTGCAGGGCCCCACTGGATCGGCACGGCTACGCCCGCCGGGATCCGCCGCCACGCGGCCAGGGCCGTCGAGGCGATGATCGCCAGGGCGGCGATGGACAGGCCATCGCCGACGATGCGCAAAGCAGTGTCCATCGCCCTAGACCGTGACCTGCGCGCCCAGCTCGACCACGCGGCCGGGGGGGATCTTGAAGAAGTCGGTCGGGTTGGCGGCGTTCTTCATCAGGAAGATGAACACCTTGTCCTGCCACAGCGGCATGCCGCTGTTAGCCGACGGCACGATCGAACGACGGCCCAGGAAGAAGCTGGTGGCCATGATGTCGAACTTCAGCCCCTGCTTGCGGCACACCGCCAGGGCCTTGGGCAGGTTGGGGCTTTCCATGAAGCCATAGGTGATCACGACCTTCTTGAAGTCGTCATTGACCTTCTCGATCTTGACCCGGTCGTCCTCATTGACCCGCGGCGTTTCGGCTGTGCGGACGGTCAGGATAACGTTGCGCTCGTGCAGAACCTTGTTGTGCTTGAGGTTGTGCATCAGGGCCACCGGCGTCATGTCGGGATCGGAGGTCAGGAAGATCGCCGTGCCGGACGCCCGGTGCGGGGCCCGAGCCCGCAGGATCTCCATCAGGTCGACCAGGGGTACGCTGTCGCGACGGGTCTTGTCGGTCAGGATCTGGGCGCCGCGCGTCCAGGTCCACATCACCAGCACCAACACCGCGCCGAAGGCCAGAGGCAGCCAGGCGCCGTCGGGGATCTTCAGCATGTTGGAGGCGATGAATACGAGGTCCAGCAGGGCCAGCGGCACCAGCAGCAGGGCGGTCTGCCACAGGGTCCACTTCCAAACGCGGCGGATGACCACATAGGCCAGCAGGGTGTCGACGAACATCGCGCCGGTCACAGCGATGCCGTAGGCCGAAGCCAGCTTGTGCGAGCTCTGGAACATCAGCAGCAGGATCAAAACCCCGACCAGCAGGAAGGTGTTGACCGCCGGCACGAAGATCTGACCGGCCTGGGTTTCGGACGTGCGCTTGATGTCAATGCGCGGCAGCAGGCCCAGTTGCACGGCCTGCTGGGTCATCGAGAACGCCCCGGTGATGACGGCCTGCGAGGCGATCACCGTGGCCATGGTGGCCATGATCAGCACCGGCCAATAGGCGAAGGTCGGGACCATTTCCCAGAACGGATTGTGGCGAGCGGCGGGATGGTCGAGCACCATGGAGCCCTGGCCCAGATAGTTCAGGGCCAGGCAGGGGAAGACCAGCCACAGCCAGGCGGCGCGGATGGGCGCTTTGCCGAAATGGCCCATGTCGGCATAGAGCGCCTCGGCGCCGGTCACCACCAGGAAGACGCTGCCCAGGATCACGAAGCCCAGGAAGCCGTTTTCCAGCAGGAAACGCAGGCCGTACCAGGGATTGATCGCCCTCATGATCGATAGATCATCGGCCAGATGCCAGGCGCCCAGGGCGCCCAGGATCAGGAACCACACCGCCGTGATAGGCCCAAACAGCGCCGCCATGCGGTGCGTGCCCTTGGCTTGAACCATGAACAGCGCGATCAGGATGCCCGCCGAAATGGGCAGGATGTAAGGCGTCAGGGCGCGACCGACATGCGGCGCATCCTTCAGGCCCTCGACCGCCGACAGCACAGAGATGGCGGGGGTGATGATGCCGTCGCCATAGAACAGCGCCGCGCCGACCACGCCCAGGAAGAACACCGCCACCGACCGCTTGCGGCCGGCCTTGCCCAGAGCTTTCTGGGCCAGGGCCATCAGGGCCAGAGTGCCGCCCTCGCCCTTGTTGTCGGCGCGCATGAAGAAGATGACGTACTTGATCGTCACGAACAGGGTCAGCGTCCATAGCACCAGCGACACCACGCCCAGCACGGCGTGCTCGACGCCGGCGGTGCTGTGCGAATGGGCCAGGGCTTCACGCATCGCGTAGAGCGGACTTGTGCCGATGTCGCCGAACACCACGCCGACCGCGCCAAGCGCGAGCGCCATGAAGCTGTGACCCTTGGGATCATGGCCGGTCTGGTGCGGAATGTCGGAAGAAGCGGGGTCGCAATCCGGAGTCGGCGCGCTGGAGGCTTCGGAAGCCATTCAATGTCTCCAGGCCTCCCCTCTCGCAAAATGCGCGAGGCGGGCCCATATCGATCAAGCGCGGCGCGATACACCCAATCTGGTCCGGGTTCAATCGCGCTGCAATGCGGCGCTAGGGCCTTCCTTGACGAACGACAAGGAGAAAAGACCCTGAGCCCTGATATTATGAAGCCTGTTGGAGCCACCGAACCGGTGGCGACTTGGAGAAAGACTCTCCTAGGCTTTCGGGCCGGTTTTCGGTCTGTAGTGAGTTTTTGATTGAACGCACGAGTCGCGTGCTTAACCTGCGGTAGAGATGTCCGACAGCCAAAAATTTCCCGTGGCGGCTCACGCCCTCGCCTATCTGGCGCACAAGGAGGCCTTTTCGGCCGACCGTGCGGTGGCGAGCGCTGAACTGGCCGCCTCCATGCCGACCAATCCGGTCGTCGTGCGGCGTGTGACCGCCATGCTCGGCCGGGCCGGACTGATCGCGGCCCGGGCTGGGGCGAGCGGCGGGACCTGGCTGCTCAAGCCACCTGAGGCGATCACGCTCGATGTGGTCCTGCGGGCGGTCAACGGTTGCGCGCATCTTGGCGTCGCGCCTCCAGGGGTCCGGGGCTGCCCGATCGGCGAGAAGATTCCCGACGCCATCCGCGCCGCTCTCACCGCCGCCGACACAGCCGCCCAGGACCGCCTGGGCCAGATCACCGTCGCCGACCTGCTGGCGGGCGCGCACTAGGCTCCCTTCTCCCCTCGCGGGAGACGGGCTTTATCCCAACTCAATCCTCCCCCAGAAAAACTGCACCAGCTTTTGTTGCTGTTCCCCCTAGCGAAATCGAAACTGGGCCATATGTAATCGCCACAGCTTCAGTTTCTAAACAGGGAATACCCTCATGACTACCGTCGCCATCGTCTATCATTCCGGTTACGGCCACACCGCCGTCCTCGCCGACAAGGTCGCCCAGGGCGTCCGCGACGCCGGCCAGACCGCCGTGCTGTTGAAGATCGAAAGCGCTGACCAAGACTTCGCGCCCTTCATCGAGGCCATCACCAAGGCCGACGCCGTGGTGTTCGGCGCCCCGACCTATATGGGCGACGTCTCGGGCGTGTTCAAAGTGTTCGCCGACGCCACCTCCAGCGCTTTCTTCACCGGCGCCTGGAAAGACAAGCTGGCCGCCGGCTTCACCAATTCGCACAGCTTCGCCGGCGACAAGGCCCACGCCCTGGCCAGCCTGACCATCCTAGCCGCCCAGCACGGCATGAACTGGATCAATCTGGGCGTTCCCCCGCCCGCGGTCACCGCCGCCGAACGCGGCCCCGATACGCTTAATCGTGTGGGCTCGTTCATCGGCCTGGCCGCCCAGAGCGACAATGTCGCGCCCGAGATCTCGCCGCCGGCCGGCGACCGCGAAACCGCCCGCCTACTGGGCGAACGCGTCGCCAAGGCCGCCCTGCGGTGGACCAAGGGCGCCGAAGCCGACCTGGAAAAGGCGGCCTAACCCCTCTCGCCGGATCCCTCCCCGGTGATCGAGCGTCACGGCGTCGCCCACGTCGTGACGCCAGAGGGGGCCGTCGCTCCCCGAGCGCGACGCCCCCTCTCCCTGCGGGACTTCGCCCCGCCTTGAACCAAATCGGCTGGCATGCTGGTCTCCTGCGACGTTTCGCTTTCGCACTGGACCCACACCATGGCCCGCCGTCTTGCCCTGATCACCGGCGCCTCCGCCGGCATCGGGGCCGCCTTCGCCCGCATCCTGGCCAGCCATGGCTATGACGTGGCCCTGACCGCGCGCCGCGCCGATCGCCTGGAAGCCCTGGCCGCCGAGATCCGCCTGCGTTACGGCGTCGAGGCCTACGCCATCCCCGCCGACCTGGCCGATCCGGCCGGGGTCGAGGCGGTACTGGCCGGGGTCGAGGCCGAGGGCCGGGTGATCGACGCCCTGATCAACAATGCCGGCTATGGCCTGCCTGGAACCTATGCGACCACCGCCTGGAACGACCAGGGCAAGTTCCTGCAGGTGATGCTGACCTCGGTCTGCGAACTGACCCACAAGGTGCTGCCGGGCATGGTCGAGCGGCGGTTCGGCCGCATCGTCAATGTCGCCTCGCTGGCCGGCCTGGTTCCCGGCGCGGCCGGCCATACCCTGTATGCGGCGACCAAGGGTTTTCTGGTCAAGTTCTCCCAGAGCCTGCACCTGGAGAACCTGGCCACCGGCGTCCACGTCTCGGCCCTGTGCCCCGGCTTCACCTGGTCGGAATTCCACGACGCCAACGGCACCCGCGCCCAGGTCAGCCGAGGCGTGCCCGACTGGCTATGGATGGGCGCCGACGAGGTGGCCGCCACCGGCTATGAGGCCGTCGAGGCCAACCGGCCCGTCTGCGTCCCCGGCGCCCCCAACAAGACCATCGCTGCCATCGCCAAGGTGCTGCCGGACGACTGGGCCCTGGCCCTGATGGCCAACCAAGGCGGCAAGTTCAGGAAGGTCTGAGCGGCCGCTAAAGCATCGTGCGGAAAAGTGGACGCCGGTTTTCCGCCAAAACGATGCGAACATAAAAACCTAGAGCAAGGCGCGTGAGTCCGATTTCACGCGCCTTGCTCTAGGGACCGCAGGTCCAGAGGCCGGAGATCACGCGGCGGGCGCCGTCCGCCCGGTCATAGGTCAGGGTCGCGGGATAACCGGGCGATTCGCCGCCGCCGACGGGCTTTGCATCCGTCAGCGCCACGGACACCTGCTTGCCCTGTCCGACAAAGGTCGCGCCCTTCAGCATCGCGCTGAACCCGCCCCCGTCCTTGGCGCTGACGCGCTCGACATAGTCGAGGACCTTGACCACGCCTTGGGCCGAAGCCTTGGAGCCGACGTCCCCCATGGCCACCAGAAGCGGCGACGCCGTGGGTGACGAGAAGCTGCACCCCAGTTCACCCGGCAGCTTGGCGGCGTCCAGGTCCGCGGAAGACAGGGCGTTCAGGATGATGGGCGAACCGTCGCCGCCGATGGTGGCGCTGGCGGGCACGGCGTCCGCGCCGATCGCGGGCGTGGGGGCCGGCGCCACGGGCGCGGTCTGCGCCGGGGCCGGCGCGGGAGGCGCGCTTTCCGCCTGCCGCTCCGGAGCCGTCGGCTCCGAGCAGGCCGCCAGGGCGAGCGCGATCATCGCCGCGGCGGACGCCGCATGCCGGCGGTCGGTCGAGGCGTAGGCCCTTGAAGCTTGAAAGTCAGACATCGTCGCCCTCCGTCTAGCGGCAGCCGCGGACCTGGCCGCGCCGCCCTCATAGACAGAACGCCAGGCCCGTCGATCCGTTTCCGCGCCGGGACGAGGCGCGCCTACTTCCCCGCGGCGTAAGGCGCCCTGGCGTCCTGCAGCACAAAGCCCTGGGTCGCGTCGCCGATGCCGGTCAGCACGAACTGCACCGCCAGGGCGCACAGGATCAGGCCCAGCACGCGCACTACGATGCTCATGCCGATCCGGCCCAGGACCCGGCTGATCAGCGGCGCGGCCCAGAACACCGCCACCAGCACGACCGACACCGCCGAGATCACCGCCACGCCCAGGCCCAGGCCCGCCCAGCCGAACCGCTTGGCCTCGGCGGCATAGATGATCACCGTCGAGATCGCGCCGGGCCCGATCAGCAACGGCATGGCGAACGGCACGATCAGGCGCTCGAAACGCTGCTTGGCATAGACCCGGGCCGACTGGCCCTCGATGCCCTCGGCCGCGTCGGCGAACATGGTGGTGAAGTCGTCGCGCACCATGTCCAGGCCCAGGATGAACAGGATGATGCCGCCGGCGATGCGGAAGGCCGGCATCGAGATGCCGAAAAAGGCCAGCAGACTCACGCCCGAGAAATAGAAGAAGATCAGGAAGGCGGCGACAAACAGGCCGATATAGACGGCCACCATCCGACGGCCAGCGGCGGCCGCGCCGAGGGTGGCGGCGGCGAACAGCGGCACATTCCCGATCGGGTCGATCAGGGCGAACAGCGCGACGAAGAAGTTGACGGCAAGTTTGGCCTCGGTCATTCGACGTCCTTACCTTCCAACGCACCGGATCTTCGCCACTCTTAAGGCGAAGCGCTACCGCGCGCCAACCCCTGGGGCCTCACCATGACCGCCGATTCGCGCCTGATCGTCCCCCTGGACCTGCCCACCGTCGATGAGGCCCGCGATATGGTCGAGCGACTGGGCGACGCCGTCAGCTTCTACAAGATCGGCCTGGAGCTGCTGGCCACCGGCGGCATGGGCCTGGCCGCCGAGCTGAAAGCCCGGGGCAAGTCGGTCTTCCTCGACTGGAAACTGCATGACATCGGCGCGACCGTGGAGCGCTCGGCCCGGGTCCTGGCCCAGGCGGGCTGTGACCTGCTGACCGTCCACGCCGAGCCGCAGGTGATGCGCGCGGCGGTGCTGGCGCGGGGGTCGTCCGACCTGAAGATCCTGGCGGTCACCGTGCTGACCAGCCTGACCGACGCCGACCTCAACGAGATGGGCTACGCCTTCGGGGCCCGCGACCTGGTCGAGCGCCGCATCCGTCAGGCTCTCGACTGCGGCGTCGACGGCGTGGTCTCCAGCCCGCACGAGGCGGCTCTGGCCCGCGAGATCGCCAAGGGAGCCTCAAGGCCCGGCTTCCTGGTGGTGACGCCCGGCGTGCGCCCCTTCTGGTCGGCCAAGAACGACCAGGCCCGCGCCGCGACGCCTGAAGCCGCCATCCGCGCCGGGGCCAGCCACCTGGTCTGCGGCCGGCCCATCACGGCGGCCAACGACCCGCGCGAGGCGGCGCTGAAGGTGATCGCCGAGATGGCGGGGGTTTAGCGCCCCCCTTTGATGGGGGAAGGGAGACTACTCCACCACCCTCGCCACACCCCGCGCCCGGGGATCGGCCACCGGAACCGGCGTTCCGTCCACCACCTGGATGGCCTCAATGTCGCCGTTGTAGTCCTGGTCCTCCAGCACATAGCCCAGCGCCTCCAGGCCCTGGCGCAGCTCGGCGGAGGCCGGCGCATAGGGCTCAAAGAAGATCGTGTTCTGCGGCAGCAACTGGTGATGGAACCGCAGGGCCTTCTGGGCCTCGGCCAGGGGCAGGCCAAAGTCATAGACGTCGACCAGTACCTGGAACACCGAGGTGAAGATCCGCGAGCCGCCGGGCGTGCCGATCACCATGGCGACCTTGCCGTCCTTCGTCAGGAGGGTCGGCGTCATCGATGACAACGGCCGCTTGCCCGGCGCGATGGCGTTGGCCGCGCCGCCGACCACGCCGAACATGTTGGGCGCGCCGGGCTTGGCCGAAAAGTCGTCCATCTCGTCATTGAGCAGGAAGCCCGCCCCCTCGACCACCACGCCCGACCCGAACCAGCCGTTGAGGGTATAGGTGTTGGACACCGCATTGCCCCAGCGGTCGACGATCGAGAAGTGGGTCGTCTGCGGCTTTTCCAGACCTGGAACCACCGCCGGGGTCGGCGAGGGCTTGGCCGGGTCGATCTCGCCGGCGCGGCGGGCCACATAGGCCGGGTCGATCAGCTTGCCGACCGGAACCTTCACGACGTCCGGATCGCCCAGATATTCGGCCCGGTCGGCGAACACCCGCTTTTCGATCTCCGAGACCAGATGCATGTACTGCGGGCTGTTGAGCGGTACGCCCGCAAACAGCTTGCCGGCGTCCTGCTTCATCAGCAGCAGTTGCATCAGGGCGACGCCGCCCGAGCTGGGCGGCGGCGCGGTGATCACCTGATAGCCGCGCCAAGTCGCCTGCAAAGGCTCGCGCCACACGGCCTTGTAGGCGGCCAGGTCGGCCTTGGTGATCAGGCCCTTGACCGGACCACGGCCCATCTGGGCGACGATCAGGTCGGCGGTCTGGCCTTCGTAGAACGCCTTGTCGCCGTCCTCAGCGATGCGGGTCAGGGTGTCGGCCAGGGCCGGCTGACGGAACATTTGGCCCGCTTTCAGCCCGCCGAAATGGGCTTCAAAATTGCCTTGGGCGAACGGCGCGCGGCTGCCGTCCAGGATGCCGATCAGCTGCGGGGTGACCAGGAAGCCGTCACGGGCATAGCCGATGGCCGGCGCCAGCACCACCGCCCAGGGCAGCTTGCCGAACCTCTGGTGGGCCATGGCCATGCCGCGCACCGTGCCTGGCGTACCGACAGCCAGATTGCCGAACTGGCTGAGCGCGGCGATCGGCTCGCTGTCGGGGCCCAGATACATGTCGACCTTGGCGGCGGCGGGCGCTGTCTCGCGGTAGTCGAGGAAATAGGGCTTGCCGTCGACCAGCAGTGTCATGAACCCGCCGCCGCCCAGATTGCCGGCCTCGGGATAAGTCACCGCCAGGGCGAAGGCCGTCGCCACCGCCGCATCGACGGCGTTGCCGCCGGCTTTCAGGATCTGCTCGGCGGCCAGGGCGCCGTAGCGGTCTGGCGAGGCAACGGCCCCGGCGGTGAGGGTGGGGTGGGGCCTGGAGGCCTTGGGCGCGGCCAGAGCCGGCGATGCGGCGAACACGAAGGCGGCGGCCAGGACCGCGCAGAACCGGACAAACAGGCGCAAGACGACGGCCTCCTTCAGGCTGAAGGCGTCACGTTAGCCGATACCGCCGTCGCTTGAAGCCTCGCCGTGTCGTAGCTGTCAGAAATCCACCGCCACGCCCTTGCGCTCCCAATCGCCGAACCGCGTCGGCTCGGGACCGTCGCGGCCGCCCTTTTCCTCGGCCAAGGCCACCGCGTCTGCGGCGGCGCGTCGCGCGGCGGCCTCCTCCAGCGCGCGGCGCGCGGCGGGGGTCAGCGGCTTGTCGGGCGCGGCGCCCAGCTCGGGCGGAGGGTCGGAAAGGTCAGACATGACGAAGGTTTAACATCATCGCGCTTGATCGCGCCAGCTTGGCGGTGTTCAAACCCGCGCCTTCAATAACATCGTTCAAAGACCTACGGAATTCGAGATGACGACGCACCGCTGGCCTCGCACCTTCTTCGCCGCCGCCGCCCTTTACGGGATCATCGGCCTGTCCTGGGGGCTGGTCATGGCCATTACCGAGAACCATGCCACCTACTCCGCCCACGCCCATCTCAATCTTCTGGGCTGGGTCAGCATGGCGCTGATGGGCGCCTATTACGCCCTTCTGGGCCAGGGCGCGCCCAACTGGGTCAAGCTGACCAACTTCACGCTGTCGAACATCGGCGTCGTCTGCATGATCAGCGGCCTCTTCCTGTATCTGGGCCAGACGGGGCCCAAGTCGATCTATTCCCCGCTGCTGGCCGTGGGCGGTCTATCCGTGGTGGGCGGCTTCGTCGTCTTCGGCCTGACGGTGATCTTCGGCGCCTTCCGTCCGCCGGTCGCGGCCTGATTTTCACTCAAAGCGCTTGCGCTCGCCGTCGCCTCGGGGCACGGCGGGGCGGTGACTCAGGAAATCAATGACGGCCTGCCCGCCCGGGAAGCCGCGCTAACCCTCATGGACGCGGCCCTGTCGCGTCGCGGCGGCCTCGACGAGGCGGCGTCGGCCCACGGCTTCCGCTTTCTGGAGCCGCGTGAGCGCGCCTTCGCCCGCGCCCTGGCCATGGCCGCCCTGCGCCGCCTGGGACCGATCGATCGCGCCCTGTCGGCTAAGCTTCAGAAGGAGCCGCCGCCCCGCGTGCGCAACCTGCTGCGCCTGGGCGCGGTGCAGGCCTTCTATCTGGACGTCCCCGCCTTCGCCGCCGTGGCCACCAGCGTCGAGATGGCGGGCGTCAACAAGGCCAGCCGTCCCTTCAAGGGCCTGGTCAACGCCGTGCTGCGCGGCCTGCTGCGCGATGGCCCGCCTTCGGACGATCCCGAGCACCTGGCCCCGCCGTGGCTGTTCACCCGCTGGACCGCCGCCTGGGGCCCCGAGACCGCCCGCCGCGTCGCCTCGGAAATCGCCAACGAGCCCGCCACCGACCTGTCGCTGAAAGACCCCGCCCTGGCCGAGTCCTGGGCCGAGCGTCTGGAGGGCGAGGTGCTGCCCGGCGGAACCCTGCGCCTGGCGCGCAAGGGCGACGTCGCCGCCTGGCCCGGCTTCGACGAAGGCGGCTGGTGGGTACAGGACGCCGCCGCCGCCATCCCGGCCCGTCTTCTGAACATCAAGCCCGGCGAGACCGCAGTGGACCTGTGCGCCGCGCCCGGCGGCAAGAGCCTGCAGCTGGCCGCCGCCGGCGCCGTCGTCACCGCCGTCGACCGCTCGGCCGCCCGCCTCGAGCGCCTGACCGACAATTTCCGGCGCATGGCCCTGACCGCCGAGGTCGTCACCGCCGACGCCGGCGCCTGGGACGACGCCCGCACCTTCGACGCCGTGCTGCTGGACGCCCCCTGCTCGGCCACCGGCACCTTCCGCCGCCACCCCGACGTGCTGTGGGCCGCGCGTCCCGGCGACGTCGCCAGCCTGGCCGGCGTTCAGGCCCGCCTGCTCGACGCCGCCGCCGACAAGACCAAGGTCGGCGGACGCCTGGTCTATTGCGTCTGCTCGCTGGAGCCCGAGGAGGGCGAGGCCCAGGTCGAGGCCTTCCTGGCCCGCCGCCCGGACATGCGCCTGGACCCGATGGCCCCGGACGAAGCCGGCGCGCCCGTCGCCAGCCTGACGCCGCGCGGAACCCTGCGCCTGCTGCCCCACCAGCTGGACGGCGGCCAGGACGGCTTCTTCGCGGCGCGGTTCGTCCGGCAGGGTTAACCGCGGGGCCTGATCACGCGCTCGCTTGTCGCGCGAGCCTTGCGCGGCTAAGCCAAGGGCATGACCGCGTTCCCGATCATCGCCCCGTCCATTCTCGCGTCGGATTTCGCCAAACTGGGCCAAGAGGTCGCCGCCATCGAGGCGGCCGGCGCCGACTGGGTCCATGTCGATGTGATGGACGGCCATTTCGTGCCCAACATCACCCTGGGCCCCGATATCGTCAAAGCCATCCGGCCGCACGCCAAGATCCCGTTTGACGTCCACCTGATGATCAGTCCGGCGGACCCTTATCTGGAGGCCTTCCGCGCCGCCGGGGCGGACATCATCAGCATCCACCCCGAGGCGGGGCCGCACCTGCATCGCTCGCTCAAGCGGATCCGCGAACTGGGGGCCAAGGCGGGGGTGGTGTTCAATCCCTCCACGGGCCTGGACCATGTCGAATGGATCCTGGAAGACGTCGACCTGCTGCTGGTCATGTCGGTGAACCCCGGCTTCGGCGGCCAGAGCTTCATTCCCGGCCAGCTGCGCAAGGTGGAAGCCCTGCGAAAGATGGTCGACAAGGCCGGGCTGGACATCATCATCGAGGTCGACGGCGGCGTCACCCCGGCCACCGCCCCCCAATGCGTCGCCGCCGGAGCCACGGCCCTGGTGGCGGGGTCGGCGGTGTTCAAGGGCGGTCCCGACGCCTATGCCGCCAATATCCGCGCGCTCAAGGGCGACTGATCAAGCGGATGGTTCAACGCCTCGCTCGCGGCATGCCCAGGCTTCCCACCGCTCCGCGCGGCGGCGTCCTGTCGCGAGCGATCGGCGCCAGCCTCAAGGCCCATGTCGAGCGCGAGTGGTTCGGCTCGCCGCCGCATCGGCTGCTGCTGTCCCGACCCAGGCCGCGCGGCCTTGCGGCCCATCCGCACGATCCGCGCCCGATCGACGCCGCCCATGGCAAGAAGATCCTGGCCGGGGTCATGACCCTGTCGGGCGGCGCCCTGCGGATCGGCGAAGCGGGCGACCCCTTCGACACGCCCAGCCCCACCCGCCGCTTCGCCCTGGCCCTGCACCGCTTCGACTGGCTGCCGGACCTGGCCTCGGCCGGCTCCGAGGGCGCTCGCCGGGCCCTGCGGCTACTGGATGACTGGCGCCGGGTGTTCGGCGGTTGGAACGCCTTTTCCTGGAGCGGCGACTGCCTGGAGCGGCGGGTGTTCCACCTGGCCTGCGCCGCCCGGGCCCTGGCCGCCGAAGGCTCCGACGCCGAGGTCGCCGACCTGACGCTGGACCTGGCGCGCGGGGCGCGGCAGCTCCTCAAGGCGTCCGACGCGCCCGAACGGGATCTGGAGCGCGCGGTCGTCGCGGCCATCGCCGGCTGCGTGCTGGCCGGCCCGCCCGGCGACCGGCTGATCGACAAGGGGCTGAAGATCATCGCGGCCCAGATCGACCGCATCGTGCTGGGCGACGGCGGCCACGCCAGCCGCTCGCCCGAGGCCGGGCTGGAACTGTTGTTCGACCTGCTGACCCTCGACGACGCCCTGGGCCAGCGCGGCCGGCCCTCGCCCGAGGCGGTGTCGCGGGCCATCGACCGCCTGGCCTCGGCCGCCCGGTTCTTCACCCTGGCCGACGGCCAGCTGGCGGCCTTCCAGGGCGGCGAGGCGGTCAGCGCCGCCCGCATCGCCGCCGCCCTGGCCCACGACGACGCCGGGCCGCGCCCGCCCGATTCGGCCGCCCACAGCGGCTATGAGAAGATGCAGGGCGGCAGCCTGCAGCTGATGGCCGACACCGGGCCGCCCGCGACCGGCCCCCTGAGCCGCGCCGCCTGCGCCCAGCCGGCCGCCATCGAGATCGTCTGCAACAAGGACCGGCTGATCACCAGCTGCGGCTGGAGCCCCGAAGCCGGTGGGGCCCACGCCTTTCGCCTGTCGGACGCCGCCTCGACCCTGTCGGTCGGCGACGGCTCGGCCGGCCGGCCGCTGTCGGGCTTCCGCGCCAAGGCCCTGGGGCCGTGGCTGATCGACGGCGCCACCACCGTCGAGGTCAAGCGTCACGACGCCGACAACGGCGTGTGGCTGGACATCAGCCATGACGGCTGGCGGCGGCTGGGCCTGACCCACACCCGCCGCCTGTTCCTGGACATCACCCGCGACGAGCTGCGCGGCGAGGACAGCCTGATCCCCCTGGCCCCCGGCGACCCCGCCGGTCCGCGCCGCTACCTGCCCTTCACCGTGCGCTTCCACCTGCACCCCGACGCCCGCGCCTCGATCGCCCGCGACGGCAAGAGCGTGCTGATCCGCGGCCCGTCCAATGTGGGCTGGTGGTTGCGCAATGACGCGGTGGATGTCGAGATCGCGTCCTCGGCCCATTTCGACCACGGCCAGGCGCGCAAGGCCGGGCAGATCGTGCTCAAGAGCCAGGTGCGGCCGGAGATTGGGGCGAAGATCCGCTGGAAGCTGACGCGAGCGGAGGGGTAGGCCCATGGGCTTCGACCGCCGAGCTCCCCTGGATCCCGGCCGCATGCGGCATGCGCCGGAGTTCACGGACGACGAAGTCTTGCAGGTCTGCACCGCGCTGATGGCGGATGCGCCGACGCTTTGGGCCGTGCTGAAGCGCGAGGCCGAGCAGCCCGGGAGCGTGTCGTCGGCGGACTATGACGACACCTATGACCAGATGCTGACCTGGCTGTTCGAGCGACGGTACGTCGACACGCACATCGAGATGGCGATGTTGTTCAAGGCGATCGGTTTACGGCTCGCGGGATAGCTGCCTGGGTCACATGCCCGGCAGGACAAGCCCTTGCTCAGCCGCCGGCTTGCGATGGAGCCCGGGATGCCGATCGAACCCGACCGCCAGCGCCTGGAGGCCAGGCCGAACTGGGTGCCCTCGATGCGCCGCTCCACGGCGTGGAGCTCTGCCAGGCAAGAAAAGCCTGTCTGCCCAGCGCGGCCTTGGACCGTTTTCGGGTCAGTCCCGCCTTCAAACCATGCATCGCGATCGCCCGTCACCCCTGCGGACTGCAACGGCTTGCGTTTGGCGCCCTTGCGTTGAGATAGTTTTTATTATCGTATGTGGCGGACCGGTCGGAGTACCGGATTTAGGGGATCGGAATATGAAAGCGTCTATGTTCATGGGCTGCGCCATGCTGGCGCTTTCGGCGGGTCTGGCCAGCGCCCAGACAGCGGCCCCGGCCGACAACGACACGGCGATCGCAGAGATCGTCGTCACCGCCCAGAAGCGCGCCGAAAACCTGCAGGACGTCCCGGTCTCGGTCACCGCCCTGACCAGCGCCACCCTGGCCGCGCGCGGCGTCAACAACGTCTTGGCCCTGAACAACATGGCGCCGGGCCTGCGGATCAGCGCCAATGACGCGGCCGCCAATCCCAAGATCTATATTCGCGGCGTCGGCCTCAGCGACTTCAACCCCAACGCCTCCAGCGGCGTGGGCGTCTATGTCGACGGCGTCTATATCGGCTCGCCCTTGGCCCAGATGGCCGGCTTCTTCGACCTGGAGCAGGTCGAGGTGCTGCGTGGTCCACAGGGCACGCTGTATGGCCGCAACACCAATGGCGGCGCGATCAATGTCACCACCAAACGCCCGAGCCAGACCTTCTCGGTCGATACCTCGATGGAATATGGCAGCTTCAACGCCATCACCGGCGAGGCGGCGGTCGGCGGTCCGATCATCGCCGACAAGCTGGCCTTCCGGGTCGCCGGTCAGGTCGTCAAGGACGACGGCTACACCTACAACCGGGTAACCGGAAACAACGTCAACGCCGCCGACCACTGGGCCGGGCGGTTGTCGCTGCTGTACACGCCGACCGAAAATTTCGAGATGCTGACCCAGGTCAATCGCTACGTGAACCGCGGCGACGCCATCCAGCCGCAGCACCGCGCCCTGTTCCCCGCCACGGCCGAGGCGACCGGAGCCAATGGCCTGTGCGCCGCCAACGCCTATGCCAGCGGCCAGTGCACCGATTTGCTGGGCTATGCCGACACCGACAACAACAGCCGGGCGATCGACTCCAATCTCGAGGGCAAGGACAAGGTCGATCTGTTCGGCGCCTCCAACCAGGCCACATGGAATTTCGGCGGCATGTCGCTGGTCTCGGTCACGGCCTGGCAGTGGGCCCATCGCAATGACCTGGAAAACACCGACGGCAGCCCGCTGCAGATGCTGGAGATCAACTACCGCTCCCGCCAGCAGCAGTTCACCCAGGAGCTTCGCCTGCAGTCCAACGACAGCGGAGCCGCCCTCAACTGGGTGGTCGGCGCCTACTTCATGGACGAGACAGTTGAAGACAACACCCGCCAGGATACCCTGCGCGAGATCCGTCCGCTGTTCATAACCGACGACAATCCCACCGGCATCAGCCCCGCCGACAGCGTGGCGGTGTTCGGTTGGCCCTACACCCAGAAAACCAAGGGCTACGCCGTCTTCGGTCAGGCCGACTACAAGTTCACCGACAAGCTGACCGGCACGGTGGGCCTGCGCTGGTCGTCTGACGACAAGCACATGAACTATCAGAGCCAGATCGAGGACGGGCTGATCGTCCTGCTGACCTCCGACCAGAGCAAGACCTTCTCGGCGCTCTCCGGACGACTGGGCCTGCGCTATGAGGTGACGCCCGACGCCAGCGTCTACGCCACCTATAATCGCGGCTACAAGAGCGGCGGCTTCTTCGGCGGCCTGGCCACGACGCCCGAGGAGATCGAGCCCTACGACAACGAAACCCTCGACGCCTATGAGCTGGGGGTGAAGTCGGAATTCTTCGACCGCCGGCTGCGGCTGAACGTGTCGGGCTTCTACTACGACTACAAGAACCAGCAGGTCTTCGCCCAGGCGCTGCGCAACGGCCTGTCGGTGCTGGTGCTCGACAACGCCGCCAACTCCAAGGTCTATGGCGGCGAAGCGGAGATCACCGCCCGGCCGATCCAGCCCCTGACCCTGACCGCCGGTGTCTCGCTGCTGCACGCCAAGTACGGCGAGTATTTCAGCGAGGGCCAGGACTTCAGCGGCAACTGGCTGCCGCAGTCGCCCAAGGTGACCTTCAACGCTGCGGCGACCTATGTCGCCGCCCTGCCGTCCGGCGGCGCCGTCGTGGCCAATCTGGACGCCAACTACGCGTCCAAGGTCTATTTCGACAACAGCAACGCCGATCGCCTGTCGCAGGGCCCGGTGTGGATCGCCGGCGCCCAGCTCAGCTGGCGCTCGCCCGACCATACGATCGAGGCCGGAGCCTTCGCCCGCAACCTGTTCGACAAGACCTATGTCGTCTCGATCTCCAATATCGACAGCCTGGGCGAGGACCTGCTGAGCCTGAACCGGCCGCGCACGTTCGGCGCCTTCCTGCGCTACCACTACTAGATCTCGACCCTCCCGGGGGCGGAGGAGGCGGGGCGGTTTGGGGGATTTCCCTTTGCCGCCTCGTACCGCGGGAGCGTTTTTGCTATCTGTCGGCGATCCCCGATCCGGGCCCTTCAGGAACCCCATGGCAAGACGCTCCGCCGAAAAGCTTCCGTCGCTCTCTCTGGACACCAAGTCGCGCCCTTCGCGCCAGCGCGGCATCGACACGTTCGAGGTCATCCTGAGCACGGCGGGCGAACTGCTGGCCGAGGTCGGCTTCGAGCGGTTGACCACCAATCTGGTGTGCCAGCGTGCGGGCCTGACCCCCCCGGCCCTCTATCGCTACTTTCCCAACAAGTACGCCCTGCTCAAGGAACTGGCCCATCGCCTGATGGACGCCCAGGATCAGGTGGTGATGGCCTGGCTGAAGAGCGGCGGAACGCGCTTCACCTCGCTGGAGGAGTCGGTCGCCAAGAACCGGGATCTGCAGAAACAGGTCAATGCGATCACCCGCGCCTTTCCAGGCGGCGACTGGATCCTGCGGGCCCTGCGGGCCCTGCCGGTGCTGCAGGAGGTGCGAACCACCTCACGCGACGCCGTCGCCCAGGCGCTGTTCGAGATCCTCCGCGAAACCCATCCTCACGCCGATCCGGAGCGCCTGCACACGGCCACGCGCCTGACGACCCAGATGATGTACGCCGCCACCGAAATGGTGCTGGAAGAGCCCGACCAGGACGAAGACCGGATCAACGAAGAGATCTGCTGGATGGTCAGCCTGTACTATCAGCACCTGACGCGGCCGAAGCCCGCGCTCGCGACGCCAGCAGGCTGATCAGGCCCAGAGCCGCCGCCAGGCACGCGCCCGACAGCGCCAGAGCGCGCCGCACCTCGCCGTCGCCCACCACCAGAGACGCCGCCAGCGGGCCGGCGCTGCTGCCCAGCAGCTGGGCCGCGCCCAACTGCATCGCGGCTCGGCGCGTCGGGTCGAGGCGGATCAGCAGCAGGGTCTGGAAGGGCAGGGCGAACAGCCACAGGAAGCCGAACGCCGCCACGCAGGCGACGAACAGGCCCCGACCCGGTCCGCCCCACAGCACCGCCAGGATCCCCGCATTGAGCAGACCGACGACGATCAGGATCCGCGCCGCCGGGGCGCGGTCGCCGACCAGGGTCGCGGTTGCGCCGCCCGCCACCTGCAGCCCTAGCGCCAGGGCGATGGCCAGCCCCGCCTCGCGCGGCGAGAGCCCGGCCTGGGCGGCCAGAGGCTCCAGATAGACCCACAGGGCGACGATGAAGGCCATGTAGAGAAACACCGCCGCCAGTCCGGCCAGGGGCGCCGCGCCCAGCTTTCCGCCCGCCCCCTCGGGCTTGGGCAAGGCCGCCAGGCGATCGGGTCCGGCGAAGGCCGCGACGGCGGCCAGAACCGAGATGACCGCCAGGCTGACCAGGGCGCCGTTGACGCCCCAATGCCCCATGACCAGCGCCGGCAAGGTCGCCGCCAGCACCAGCTGGGCGAAGGTCTGGACCGTAACGAAGACACCCGAAGCGCGTTCGGGACGGGACGAGCGGGCGATCACGCCGATCGCCAGCCACAGCATTACGCCCGCGCACGCTCCCGCCGCGCCGCGCGCGATGATGACGCCCGCGCCGGTGGTCAGGGTGGTGGCCAGCATGGCCCCCGCATGGGCCAGACAGGCCAGGGCGATCTTCAGACGAATATTGGTGGGCTTGAGAAAGGCCGCCGCCAGACCGCAGGCCACGCCCAGGGCCATCAGCTCCACCGTCGCGGCCAGGCCGATCTGGGCCGTGGTCAGCCGGCCCTCGCGCTCCAGCGCCCCCAGGATCACCGGCTGCAGGCCGGCGATCAGCAGGGCGATCACCCCGATGCCCTGGCTGATCGCCGCCTCGCGGCGCGGCGGGGATGTGACGGCGACGGCCGTTTCGTCGGCCAGGACTTCCGCCACGCTCATCCGCGCTGCCCGTAGGATTTGAAGCGTTGCAGGATGGTTGTCATCTCGTCTTCCGCCAGCAGGGTCGGGCCGCCGATAGCCAGAGTTCCCCAATAGACCGCCGCCTGCTCCTCGATCTCCTCGGCGATCGCCAAAGCGAAATCCAGGCTGGGGGCCACGACGATCTGGCCGTGATTGGCCATCAGGGCGGCGTAGCGGCCGTCGAGGGCCTCAACCACCGCCTGGGCCAGTTCCGGCGATCCGAAGGTGGCGTAGGGCGCGACCGGCACGCTGGTCCCGCCACTGACCGCGACCATGTAATGCACCGCCGGGATCGGCCGATTGGCGCACGCCAGGATGGTGGCGTGGCGCGAGTGGCAGTGGACCACCGCGTTGATGTCGGGCCGCCGCTCCAGCAGGCCCTGATGCATCCGCCATTCGCTGGAGGGCTTCAACGCGCCGGGCGCTGTCGAGCCGTCTGGCTGGACCAGCACCATCTGCTCGGGCGTCAGCAGGCCGGCCGGCACGCCGCTGGGCGTCACCAGCATCGCCGCGCCGCAGCGGGCCGAGACATTGCCCGACGTACCGCGATTGAGGCCCCGCTCATCCATGGCCTTCATGACCTGGGCCATGCGGAGCCGCAGGGCGCCTTCGTCCACGTCCGCCGCCATCAGGCCGCCTCTTTCAATGTCATCTGGCGCATCGCCGCCTCGGTGGCCTCAAAGCTCTCCAGCTTGCCCAGGGTCGCCAGCCCTTGCGCCACCAGGGCCGCCGTCGCCGTGGCGAACCGGGCGGCCTCCAGCGGAGGCCAGCCACGGTCCAGCGCCGCGATGAAGCCCGCGCAGTAGGAATCACCGCAACTGGTGGTGTCCACCGGCGAGATGACATAGGCGGGCAGGATTGTGCGAATGCCCTCCAGAACGACCACCGAGCCCTCGCCGCCATTCTTGATCAGGCAGCCGCCGATCCCCAGGCCACGAAACACGTCGGCGGCGGCGAACAGGTCGTCCTGGCCGGTCAGGGCCTTGGCCTCAGCCGCACTGGGCATGAAATAGTCGATATGGGGCGCCAACCGGGTCAGCTCCTCCATCGCCGAGGCCTGCGGCGAGATCAGGTCGCAGGTCACGATGGCTCCGGCCTCGCGCGCTGCGCGGACAAGGTCGGCACCGGACCCGCCGTCCAGTCGCGGTCCGCCGATCCCGGCATAGTGGAAGAAACGGACCGAGGTGGCGGCCTCCAGCGCGGCCGGCGAGGGCCAGGCCAGCATTCCCGCGCCCAGGGCGTGGAAATTGGGCCGACGCCCAGCGGAGTCGACCGCCAGGACGGTCGTCGAGCTAGGCAGGCCCGGCATCGTTTCCAGCGCAGACAGATCCACGCCCGCCTCGTCCAGGGCCATGCGGATAAAGCGACCGATCAGGTCGTCGCCGACCGCCGAGGCCAGTTTCACCGACACGCCCAGCTTGGCGGCGACCATCGCCGCGCCGGCCGCCGTACCGGCGGGCGCACAGGCGATGCCCTCGACCAGGGTGGTACCCTCGCCTTGGGGCAGGGCGTCGATGGCGCGCGCCACCACGTCCAGGGTTGTCAGCCCGATACAGGCCAAGCCGGTCTTCATCGCCGTTCACCTCCCATGCGTTGACTCTCACTATGCCTAGGTCTTTATGATAGTCAAAACTATCTTATGGTGGAGCGCCGAGATGACCTGGACCAACAGCAAGGACAGCGCGCTGCGCGAGCGCGCGATGGCCGTGATCCCCAACGGCATGTACGGCCACCAGTCGGTGATGCTGATGCCCGACGACTATCCGCAGTTCTTCGAGCGAGCAGAAGGCGCCTATCTGTGGGACGTCGACGGCAACCGCTATGTCGACTTCATGTGCGGCTACGGCCCCAACCTGTTCGGCTACGCCCATCCCGAGATCGACGCCGCCTATGTCGCCCGTATGCAGCAGGGCGACACCATGACCGGGCCGGGCGAGGCCATGGTCGAGCTGGCCGAGGCCATGACCCGTCAGGTCAGCCACGCCGACTGGGCGATGTTCTGCAAGAACGGCACCGACGCCACCACCATGGCGTTGATGATCGCCCGCAACTTCACCCAGAAGAAGACCATCGTCCTGGCCAAAGGCGCCTATCACGGCGCCGCGCCGTGGTGCACGCCGCTGAAGAACGGCGTCACCCCCGCCGATCGCGCCCACCAGGTGTTCTACGACTATAATGACGTCGAGAGCCTGGAGGCGGCCGTGCGCGAAGCCGGCTCGGACCTGGCCGGCATCTTCGCCTCGCCGATCAAGCACGATACCTTCGTCGACCAGGAAGCCCCCACGCCCGAATACGCCCGCCGCGCCCGCGAGCTGTGCGACGAGCACGGCGCGCTGCTGATCATCGACGACGTGCGCGCCGGCTTCCGCCTGGCCCGCGACAGCAGCTGGGCCCTGGTCGGGGTGAAGCCGGACCTGTCGAGCTGGGGCAAGGCCATCGCCAACGGCCATCCGATCTCGGCGCTGCTGGGCGCGGACATCGCCCGCTTCGCCGCCGCCACCATCTACGCCACCGGCTCGTTCTGGTTCTCGGCCGCGCCGATGGCCGCCTCGCTGGCGACCATGAAGCTGATCGCCGACAGCGACTATCTGGAACGCACCATCGCGCTCGGCGAGCGCCTGCGCACGGGCCTTGCCGAGGTGTCCGACCGTCACGGCTTTGGCCTGCGCCAGACCGGCCCGGCCCAGATGCCGCTGATCATGATCGATGAGGATCCGACGGGCGCGAAGGGCTATTTCTGGAACAACGCCCTGCTCAAGCGCGGCGTCTATTTCCACCCCTGGCACAACATGTTCATGAACACCGCCATGACCGACGGCGACATCGATCACACCCTCCAGGCCGCAGACGACGCCTTCAAGCTGCTGAAGGCCGCCGGCCCGCTGGAGCCCGTCGCCAAGCTGGAATTCATGCACTCCATGGTCGGCTGAGGCGCCTCGCGGCGGGAGCCTATGAGCGAGGTCCCCGCCGCGATGATCCTTCTTCCTTGCAGGGAGCGCCGCACCAGGCTTTCGGACCGGAAGAGGAGGGCCTGGGGAGCGTGAAGCGGCCCTTCAGACCGGGCTCTTGCGCCACGCCCAGGAATGCTCGGTCCAAGCCTGCCCCCCGCTTCCGGCGAAAATGACGATGGCCCAGGCGTGCGGCGGCTGGGCCTCACACATCTCCATGCGCCGCCAGCTTGAATACTCCCTCCTCCGCCGGATCGACCGCCCGGCCCATCACCCGGTCGGCGAGGTATTGCCCCACCATCGGGCCATGCTTGAAACCGTGCCCGCCGCCGCCGCTGGCGAGCCAGACATTGTCGTAGTCGGGGTGGCGGTCGAGGATGAAGTGGCTGTTGCGGGTATTGTCCACCTGGCAGGCCCGGGTCTCCAGGATCGGGGCGTCGCGCATGTCGGGGAAGCGATGGCCGATATAGTCGCGGCCCTTTTTCAATAGATAGTCGGTGGGCAGGCGCTCGGCGGTGTCGGGGTCCTGCGTCACGCGCCCCCCGGCCTCGGGGGAATATTTCAGGCCCCGCTCCAGACTGCCAAAGCCGTAGCCGCCCTGCACATGGTCATGCCAGGCGGGCTGGTTGGGCCACGAGAACCGGGCGTCGCCGGCCGGCGGTCCCCAGTAGAAATATTCGCTGCGATAGACCCCCACCTTGGTAGCCACCAACTTGGGAAACAGCTTGGGCGCCCAGGGTCCGGTGGCGAAGACGAACTGTCCCGCCGCCAGCGACGAGCCGTCGCCCAGGGTCAGGGCGTTCAGCCGCCGGCCGGTGGCGGGACCGGGGATGGCGCGGGCCATGCGAAACTGACCGCCCTTTTTCTGGAACACCTCGGAGACCACCAGCATGGCCTCGCGGGCCTTGATCACCGCCGCGCTGGCCGCCGTCTCGACAAAGGCGAATTCGACATCGTCAAAGGCCATCTGCGGATAACGCGCCCGCAGCTGATCGCGGCTCAGAATCTCGTAGGGCAGTTTGAGATCGTCGAAGATCCTGCGCTGGGCCAGCATGCCCGGCAGCCAGCGGTCGGCCAGCTCGATGCGGTCATTGGGATAGAGCAGGGTGCGACCAAACTCGGCTTCCTTCAGCCGCCACAGCTTCAGGGCCTGCGCGGCCCAGGCCGAATAGAAGCCCTGGTCGCCATAGCCCGAGCGGATCGAGCGGGTCTCGCCGCCCGACGAGGCGCGCGGACTGGCCGGGCCGTATTCGTCCAGCGACACGACCGACAGGCCCCGCTCGCGCAGGGTCAGGGCCGTCCAGCCGCCGAAGGCCCCCGCCCCGACCACCGCCACATCGGGCGCGCCCCTGATCACGGCGGCCCCGGACGGCGCGGCGGACGCAACCAACGCGCCGCCGGCCGAGAGGTTGAGAAAGTTGCGCCTGTCGATCATCGTCGTGCCCCGCGTGCTGAGGCGATCAAAGCCGCTCCGCACGTCGGACGGGGATGAAATTTGGATCACGGGGGACGACGGCGGACGATTGCGCGGTCATTGGGCGCCCAACCCTGGGATCCGCGCGAACGGCAGCGCCTGCTGGCCTGGAGACGCGACTAGGACGCGTCGCTGAGCGAGGCGCGGGCGCGGCGCCGGGCGAAGGCTGTGGCGGCCTCGGCGGCGGCGATCACGCCCCCAGTGACCTGGTCCAGCGTATCGGTCTCGATGAACTGGAGACCCGCTTCCCGGTCAGACTGCCAGACCGCCTGGGTCAGGTGGATCAGGCCGGTGCGCATATCGACAAGATACAGATCGCCCTGCGGCAGGGCTTCATTGGGCAGGCGGACCCGCGCGCCGCCGGCCGCGATGTCCACAAGCCCGCACTTGGCCGCAAAGCCGCCGCTGACCAGATACACCTTGCGGCGCGCCGGCTCTCGCGCATGTCTGCGCTGTTCAATATGCGAGGCGTTATCTTCCACGCGGCGGAGCTTAGACCCTTACGGTTAACAGGGAGGTTCTTTCTGGCCCAAAAAACGCGCTGCGAGACGCCGCATTGACTCCCCGGCCCCCGGCCGTATTTTCCGCCCCGTTCGGGTGACTGGCGCTGGAGGTGGGCAACCACCGGGGAGCCCCTACGCATATCGCCGCGCGCCTGGGCTCCCTCGTTTCACCAGACCCGGAGTCCCGCCTTGCCCGCCGCCCCCGACTATCCTTCAGCCCCCGATCTCGTCATGCCCAAGCGGGCCCTGCTGTCGGTCTCCGACAAGACCGGCCTGGTCGAGGCGGCCAGGGTGCTGCACGAGGCAGGCGTGGAGCTGGTCTCGACCGGCGGCACCAAGGCGGCGATCGCGGCGGCCGGCCTGCCGGTCAAGGACGTCTCGGACCTGACGGGCTTCCCCGAAATGATGGACGGCCGGGTCAAGACCCTGCACCCCATCGTCCACGGCGGGCTGCTGGGGGTGCGCGACGCGCCGGAGCACGCCAAGGCCATGGCCGACCACGGCATCGGCGGCATCGATATCCTGTATGTGAACCTCTATCCGTTCGAGGCCACCGTGGCCAAAGGCGGCGACTATGCCGAATGCGTCGAGAACATCGACATCGGCGGCCCGGCCATGATCCGCTCGGCGGCCAAGAACCACGGCTATGTGGCGGTCTGCACCGATCCGTCGGACGTCGCCGAAGTGCTGGAAGCCCTGAAGACCGGCGGCACCACCCTGGCGCTTCGCCAGGTCCTGGCGGCCCGCGCCTATGCCCGCACGGCGGCCTATGACGCAGCGATCAGCGCCTGGTTCGCGGCCCAGCTGGGTCAGGACTTCCCGGCCCGCAAGGCGATCGCCGGCGAACTGCGCCAGGTGATGCGCTATGGCGAGAACCCGCACCAGAAGGCGGCCTTCTACGCCTTCCCCAATCCCCGCGTCGGGGTGGCCACCGCCACCCAGCTGCAGGGCAAGGAACTGAGCTACAACAACATCAACGACACCGACGCGGCCTTCGAGCTGATCGCAGAGTTCGACCCGGCGGCCGGCCCGGCCGTGGCGATCATCAAGCACGCCAATCCGTGCGGCGTGGCCGTGGGCGGCAGCCAGCGCGAGGCCTATGAGCGGGCCCTGGCCTGCGACCCCACCTCGGCCTTCGGCGGCATCGTGGCGGTCAATTCGCGCCTGACCAAAGAGGCGGCCCTGGCGATGGTCGAGATCTTCACCGAGGTGGTGATCGCCCCCGAAGCCGACGCCGACGCCATCGCCGTGTTCGCCGCCAAGAAGAACCTGCGCTTGCTGGTCACCGGCGGGCTGCCTGATGCGCTGTCGACCGGCGACACGTTCAAGAGCGTGGCCGGCGGCTTCTTGGTGCAGTCTCGCGATGACGCCCGCATCCAGGCCTCGGACCTGAAGATCGTCACCCAGCGCCAGCCGACCGACGACGAAGTGCGCGACATGCTGTTCGCCTTCACCATCGGCAAGCACGTCAAGTCCAACGCCATCGTCTACGCCCGCGACGGCCAGACCCTGGGCGTCGGCGCCGGCCAGATGAACCGTAAGGACTCGGCCCGGATCGCGGCCCTGCGCGCCTCTGATTTTGGTCTGGACCTGCAGGGCTGCGCCTGCGCTTCGGAAGCCTTCTTCCCGTTCGCAGATGGTTTGATTCAAGCTGCGGAGGCTGGCGCGACGGCGATCATCCAGCCGGGCGGCTCGATGCGCGACGGCGAGGTGATCGCGGCCGCCGACAAGCTGGGCCTGACCATGGCCTTCACCGGCGTGCGGGTGTTCAGGCACTAGGGATGGACAGCGCCGCCTGGGGAGCCAAGGTCGTCGAGCACTCTCGGGTCTTCAAGCCCGAGGGCGCCGGCCCCTTTCCGGTGGCGCTGATCCTGCACGGCTGCGGCGGCAAGACCCCGTTCCTGGAGGCCTACGCCCAGACGGCGGTCGAGGCCGGCTACGCCGCCATCGTGGTCGATTCGTTCAAGCCGCGAGGAATCTCGTCCCTGAACGCCATGCTGTTTGTCTGCACCGGGACCAAACTTCAGGGCGTCAAGCGCGCGGCCGACCTATTCGCGGTCCTGGCCTGGCTGGAGGCGCAGGACTGGGCTGACCACAACCGCGTGTTTCTGGCCGGCTGGAGCCATGGCGGCTGGGCCATCATGGACGCCTATGCCAGCGGCGCGAACGCCGCCCGCGACACGGGCCTGGCCGACGCCGATCCGGCCCGGCTGCGACATCAGGTGAAGGGCGCGCTGCTGGTCTATCCCTATGCCGGCTATCCGTTCCTGACCCATCGCCAGGGCTGGGGCGCGCAGGGACCCAGGGTCTGGTCGGTGCTGGCCGGCAAGGACCAGGTGGTCGGCTGGAAGCATCCCGGCCGGGCCATGGAGCGGTTAACCCGCGACGGCCTGACGGTGGACACCCTCTTCCACGCCGACGCCACCCACGCCTTCGACGACGACCGGGCCAATGACCCTCGCGCCCGATACCGACCCGACCTGTTCGATCAGACGCGGGACTATTTCGGACGGGCGCTGATCGAGACTTTGAAGGCTTAAGGAACCACCGGCGTCGGCGCGGGGCGCAGCAGCGGCGTCGGACCGCGATAGAGCCGCCGCCACAGCCACTCCAGCGGCCCCATGGCGAAGCGGTCCATCCACCAGCGCGACCACAGGATCTGGACGATCCAGAGGGCCACGACGATCAGGGCCAGGCCCGGCCGGTCGACCTTGCCGTGCAGGCCCGGGCCGCGACCGCCATAGAAGATCGCGGTCATGATCAACGACTGCGTCAGATAGTTGGTGAAGGCCATCTGGCCGACCGGCGCCAGGGCTTCAGGGATCTTCCGCCAAAACCCGGTCGAGCGCGCGGCGAAGACCATCAGGCTGACATAGGCCAGGGAGGTCAGGGGCGCGGTGGCGATCTGCACCCAACCCGCGATCTGGCCCAGCTTGCGGTCCAGGCCGTACGCGGCGCAGGCGATGAACAGCGCGCCCGTGACGGCCAGGGCCAGCAGGCCGACGGCGGTCAGCACGCCATAGGTGCGATTGGAGGCTTGCCCCGTGAAGACGCCCGTCTTGAAACAGCCCAGGCCGAGCAGCATCAGGCTGGTGGTCATCAGGAAAATGACCGGCTCGGCCGCCAGGCGGACGGCGCGCTCCTTGGCGTTCTGGATGAGCGACTGCAGGAAGGTCCCGGCGTACTGGGCCGCCTCGGCGCTGTTCTTGGCGGCCTCCTTGGCCGTGCGAAGGGCCTCCTTGGCCTGATCCGGGGCCGGACCGAAGACCGCATAGGCCACGCCGGCCATCATCAGCAGGCACAGCACGACCCAGATCACGATCCCCGTCGTCATCAGCTTTCGGGGCGTCCAGGATCGCGCCAGCATCACCGCGAAACCGGCCAGGGCATAGCTCAGCAGCACGTCGCCGTACCAGATGGCGAAACCGTGCAGCAGGCCAAACCCCGCCATCCACATCAGCCGCCTGCGCAGGATCGCGCCCTTGTCGATCTCGGACCGCTCACCGCCGACCAGGAAGATCGAGATCCCGAACAGCATCGAGAACAGGGTCACGAACTTGCGCTGGAACAGCCACTGGGTGGCGACCCAGACCGAGACCGTGTCGGCGCCGGATCCATGCGGCCAGTGGCGCACCGACTCGGCCAGGCCCGCGGTGACGGCGAAGTCCGGCGCATTGCACAGCAGAATGCCCAGCACCCCCAGACCCCGGAGGGAATCCAGCAGAACGATGCGACTCTTGGCCATAAGCCCCCCAAGGCGTTTGCCTGCCGAGCCTAGGCTCGGCTCAAAGCCCCCACAAGCCTGAGCCAGGGCCGGGGCGAGCGAGCGGGTATCCCCTCGCCCCTCGCCCCTCGCCCCTCGCCCAACGGGCGGTCGCGCCGCCGCCTAGCTCGCGCTGGCCAGTTCGCGCAGCGCGGCGTTGGCGATGGTGAGCTTGGCGAAGGTCCAGCCGCCGCCGGCGTTCTCGATGTCTTCCACCGTGCGCTTGGCGGCGCGGACGCGGTCGATGCGCAGGGCGGCCCACGAGGTCACCGCCGCCTTGGCCGAAAGCTCGTCCTCGCCGGCCTGGGCGTTGGCCGAGAACTTGAGAACGGCCTGGGTGATCGTCGTCTGCTCGCTGAGCAGATCCTCGATCAGGCGACGCACCGCCAGACGCTCGAAGGCGTCACCGCCGACGAACGAGCCGGCCGCGCCGCGCAACCGGTCAAAGCCGAAGGCCGCGCCGGTTTGGTGATAGAGGCGGGCGACAGCCTTCACCGTCCAGCTGGACGCATTGGCCAGGTCGACCAGATCAGCGGCCATGGTCAGGGGCTGCAGGGCGGCAACCGACTGGGCCAGGGCCTCGGGCGCGCCGTCGGCGACATACGCCTTCACCCGCTTGGCGACGACCTTTTGCTCAAAGGCCGACAGGACGACCGGACTGAGTGCGCGAAGCTCACCGACCGACGGGCCATAGCGATCGACCAGGGCCTTCACGGACACCTTGTCGCGGAAGGCTCGCCGGGCGAGCCAGAAGGTCTGGCTGCGCAGGGCGTAGGCGAGGGCCTTGTAGAGCCCGGTCTGCCCCTCGGCCGAGGCCCGATTGTCCAGAGCGCTGACCTGGTTCCACAGGGCGTCAACGCCCAGGATCTCCCGCGCGGCGGTGAAGCCTGTGACCAGAGCGTCGACATCGCAGCCCGCGGCGGCCCGCAGACGGGACGCGAAGGTTGGCCCACACATATTGACCATCTGGTTGCTGACCACCGTGGCGATGATTTCGCGCTTCAGGCGGTGCTTCTGCATCTGGTCGGCATAGCGATCGAGCGCCGGGGGGAAGTAGCCCCGCAGGGTGGTCTCGAACCAGGGATCATCCGGCGCATCGGACGCGACGATCTCGTCAAACAGATCCAGCTTGCCATAGGCCAGCAGCACCGCCAGCTCGGGCCGCGTCAAACCCTTGCCCGCCTGTTTGCGCTCCAGCAGCAGCGTGTTGGTCGGCAGGCCTTCGACCTTGCGATCCAGACGCCCGCGGGCCTCCAGGTCGACCATGTAGCGGATCTGCATCTCGACCTCGGCGGCCGCGTCGCTTTCCAGCAGCGTCAAGGCCAGGGTCTGATCGTAATTGTCGGCCAGCACATGGGCCGCGACGTCATCGGTCATGGTCGGCAGCAAAACGTTGCGGCCGTCTCGGGTCAGCTCGCCCGTCCGCTCCAGCATGCCGGTGAGGATCTTGATATTGACCTCGTGGTCGGAGGTGTCGACCCCCGCCGAGTTGTCGATGGCGTCGGTGTTGATGCGGCCGCCGCCGGACGCATATTCGATGCGCCCCGCCTGGGTGACGCCCAGATTGGCCCCCTCGCCCACCACCTTGACCCGCAGGTCCGCGCCATTGATGCGGATGGCGTCATTGGCCTTGTCGCCGGCGTCGGCGTTGCTCTCGCCCTGGGCCTTCACGTAGCCGCCGATGCCGCCGAAATACAGAAGCTCGACCCGGGCCTTGAGGATGGCGGTCATCAGTTCGGCCGGCGTAACAGTCTCGGCCTTGAGATCCAGCATGGCCCGCACCTCGGGCGACAGCGGGATCGACTTCAACGACCGGGCAAAGACGCCGCCGCCTTGCGAGATCAGGGTCTTGTCATAGTCGTCCCAGGACGAGCGCGGCAGCTTGAACAGCCGATCGCGCTCTTCCCATGAGGCGGCGATATCCGGATCAGGATCCAGGAAGATGTGACGGTGGTCGAAGGCGGCCAGGAGCCGGGTCTGCCTGGACAGCAGCATGCCGTTGCCGAACACGTCGCCGCTCATGTCGCCGACGCCGACCGCGGTGAAGGGTTCGGACTGGATGTCCTTGCCCATTTCCCGGAAGTGGCGCTTGACCGCTTCCCAGGCGCCGCGGGCGGTGATGCCCATGGCCTTGTGGTCATAACCCACCGACCCGCCGGAGGCGAAGGCGTCGCCAAGCCAGAACCCGTAGTCGTCGGCCACGCCATTGGCGATGTCCGAGAAGGTGGCCGTACCCTTGTCGGCGGCGACGACCAGATAAGGATCCTCGCCGTCATGCGCCACCACCGAGGGTGGCGGCGTGACATGGTTGTTCGCGTCGATATTGTCGGTGAGATCCAGCAGCCCGCACAGGAAGGTCTTGTAGGCGCGGATCGCCTCGGCCTGGATCGCGTCGCGATCGCCGCCGCGCGGCAACTGCTTGGGATAGAAGCCGCCCTTGGAGCCGACCGGCACGATGACCGCGTTCTTGACCTGCTGGGCCTTGACCAGGCCCAGAACCTCGGTGCGGAAGTCGTCCCGCCGGTCGGACCAACGAAGGCCGCCGCGCGCGACAGGACCAAAGCGCAGGTGAACGCCCTCGACATGCGGCGCTGAGATAAAGATCTCGCGGTAGGGCTTGGGGGCCGGCAGGTCTTCCAGTTCGCGGGATGCGATCTTGAAGCTGATATAGGGCTTGGGCTCGCCGTCGGGGCCGGGCTGGTAGAAATTGGTGCGCTGGATCGCCCCGACCAGAGCCGCAATGCGACGCAGGACGCGGTCGGCGTCCAGGCTTTCAACGGCCTGCAAGGCTTCGCCGATCTTGGTCTCGACCGCCTTGGCCTGGCTCTGTCGGTCCTTCAGATCGGCGACCACCGCCGGATCAAACTTGGTCTGGAACAGGTCCAGGATCAGGCGCGCGACGCCAGGATGGTCGGCCAGGGACTGCTCCTGCACGCCCTGGCTGGGATCCAGCCCCGATTGCTGGCGATAGCGCGCCAGACTGCGGATCAGGGCCGCTTCGCGCCAGCCGATTCCCAGCTCCAGCACCAGACGGTTGAAGCCGTCACTCTCGGCGCGGCCGTTCCAGATGGCGACGAAGGCGTCTTCAAAGGCCAGCTTGATGTCGTTGAACACCAGATGCTCGCCCTGCTCGTCGGCCAGCACAAATTCGTGGACCCAGACCGGCGCGCGGTCACCGCCCTCGGTGGTCGGCGAAATCTTGTGGCCATCCTCGATCAGAGCTTTCAGGCCCATGTGTTCCAGGATGGGCAGAACGTCGGCCAGGGGCGCTGCGGCGGCCGGGCGATAGAGCTTGAAGCGGAAGGTCACCGCGCTGTCGCCCTCGCGGCGAAAGGCGCGCACACGCACAGCCTCATCCGGCGACAAGGCGTCGATGACCCCAATATCGGCCAGCGCCTCGGCGGCGTCGTACTGATCGCGATAGCCGGGCGGAAAGGCCCCGGCATAGCGGGCCAGGGTCTCGGCGACGCGGCCCGGGGCGCCACCGTCACGGATCGCCGCCTCGAAGCGGTCCTCCCAGGTGCGGGCGATCTCGGCGATCTCGGCTTCCAGCGCGATCAGATCGGGCTCACGACGGTCGTCGACCGACATCCCGCCCAGAATGTAGTGAACCCGCGCCAGGGGGGCGTCGGAGAAGCTGGGATAATAGGCCGAAACCCGGCCGCCAAAGGCGTCGGCCAGCAAGCGGCCCGCGCGTTCACGCACCCCGGAATCATAGCGTTCGCGCGGCACGAACAGCAGGGCCGAGATGAAACGGTCGAACGGATCGCGGCGCGTGAACAGCCGCACCCGCGGCCGGTCGTAGAGATGCAGAACGCCCAGCGCCATGTTCAGCAGAACATCATCATCGGTCTGGAACAGTTCGTCGCGCGGCCAGGTCTCAAGGATGTTACGCAGCCGCTTGCCGTTGTGGCTGTCGGGATCCTTGCTGGCGCTGGCCAGGACGTGGACGACCTTGCGGCGGATCAGCGGCACCTCATGGGCCGGGGTCTCATAGGCCTCGGCGGTGAACAGGCCGACAAAGCGGACCTCACCCGACGGCTTGCCGTCGGCGCCGTATCGGCGCACCCCGACATAATCCATGTAGCCGCGCCGGTGGACGCGCGAGCGCAGGTTCGACTTGGCGACCGCGACCGGATCACCGATCTCGATGTGGTTGCGCACCTGGCGCGACAGGACCGCCGGTTCGTTGCCCCGACGCAGCACGGTGCGGGTCTGGTCGCGCAGCACGCCCAGGCTGCCTTCGGGCTGGTACAGCGGCTCTTCGGCCGCATAGCCGCCATCGCCGGTGCGCGGATATTCGTAGACCCGCGCGCCCAGAAACACGAAGTGGTCGGCCGCCAGCCATTCGAGGAAGTCGAGGTCTTCGGCGCGCGCTTCGGCCGGTATGGCGACCTTGGTGTCGCGCAGGTCCGCGATCGTCCGACGCATCAGATCGCGCATGGGGGCGAAATCCTGCACGGCGATGCGAACATCGGCCAGAGCGTCGCTGACCGCGGAGATCAGGGCCGCCTCGCGATCCTCGCCGACCGGAGCCAGATAGATCTGGATCATCGAGCGCCGCTGACCGCCCACCGCGATGACCGGGTGGAACATGGCGCGGACCGAGAATCCGGCCTCGGCCACGGCGCCCATGATGCTGTCGACCAGGAAGGGGCGATCGGGCTGGACGATTTCGAGGAGATCGCCGCGCAGGTCGGTTCCGTCAGGCTTGCGAGCGCGACGCAGACGGATGGCCGGCTCGTCGGCGTCGGTCAGCTGCTGACCGAAACGCCAGAAATCAGCGAGGGCATGGGCGGTGTCGCCCGCATCGAAGTCGGGCAACTCGTCGGCCGCCCAGTCATCCTGGGCCTGGGCGAGGAAATTGCGCGCCTGGTCCGGCAGGGCGTCGATGGGGTGACCCAAGGCCTGCGCGAAAGTCGCGATCAGAGGCCCCGTCGCCGCCCCCGAAGTTTCGAGGTCATTTCGTGCACCGGCCATGGGAATCTCTCGCGTATTTAGGGCGACAACCTAGTATTTTCGGGCAGGGATTCAACAGCGCAGCCGGAAATCCTCAAAGGATTTTGCCCATTTCATCCGCCTCGGAGAGAGGCTCGAAATTCGATAAGATCCGGTAAAACGGAAGCGCCGCCGGTGGGGGAACCGGCGGCGCCGACCCGCCGGGGGGGAGGCGGGCGTCTCCGCTTCGGACGCGCCGGAGAACCAGGCTGCGTCGCGCGGGGTGTCCGATTGGGGGCGTCGGACCAGACACAGATAGGCGCCGGTTTCAGGAATTTAAGTCCCTCGTCGCGACTTTCTGTCACGCGCCAGACTTCGCCTTCTGAGGGGTGGCCTGCGGCGAGGTCAAGCCCTGCGGGTCGCCGTCTTCCGACAGCAAAATCGCGATCCAGCGCGAGCCCTCAAACTGCGCCAGAATGACCATGCAGGCCACGGTCAGGGGCGTCGACAGGAACATGCCCGGCACGCCCCACAGCGCGCCCCAAACCGCCAAGGACAGCAGGACCACGGTCGGGTCCATGTTCAGACTGTCACCCTGCATGCGCGGCAAGACGATGTTGCCCACAACGAAATAGATGGCCTGCAGGGCGACGAAGAGAATGATCGCGGGCGCGAAACTGTCGGGGAACTGCACCACCGCGAACAGCGGCGGCAAGAAGCATCCGATCGCGCCGCCCAGAATCGGGATGTAACTGGCCAGGAAGATCAGGAACGCCCAGAAGAAGGCGTTGTCGAGCCGCAGAACGGCCATGACCAGCCAGGCTCCGACCGCGATGATCAGGCCTGTCACGGTCTGGATCCAGAGATATTGCTCCACACCGTCCCGGATGCGGTGAAACAGCACCATGGCCCGGTCGCGCTTGTCGTGGTGAGGGAACATGGCGACGATCTTGCGGCTGAAGCCCCGGCGCGAGGCGATGATGAAACCCAGATAGATCAGCACCAGCAGAGCGCTGGTGCCAAAGTTCTGCAGGCTCTGGGCCGCTGCGCCGATATAGGCCGAAGGATTGAGCTGAGTGATCAGGTCGCCAAGGGTGGGGGTCATGTGCAGGCCCAGCGCGTGGGCGATCCTGGCGATGACGCTATCGAGTCGCGGCGCATAGGCCTTCAACTGGTCGATGAAGCCATTGCTGTTCTCGGCCACCACCCAGACCGAAAGGCCAAACACCACGATCGACAGCACGACCGCCGTCGGCAGAGCCAGCCGCTTTGGGAAGCCCGGCAATCGCTGGGTCATCACCCGGGCGAAACTGTCGATCATCACCGCCAGGAACATGGCCAGGGCCAGGGGCGTCAAGATGTCGCGCATCCACAGCAGCGCCGCCCCGCAAGCGATGACCGCCAGGAGCACCACGGCGTTGCGGGTCGCGGCAGATGTGGAAACGGACATGCGAGAGCTCCTGGAAACCGCCACACCTTGCCTATCGCGATTGGCGGCGCGCAAGGGCCCCGTTAGGGTGAAGACTTCGAATGGGGGATGTTGCAGATGGCGCTGATCGTGGGTGAGGGCGAAATCCTGATCGGACTGGGCGAGGGCCCGGTCACCCAGAGGCTGGATCGTTCCAACCGCCATGGCGTGGTGGCCGGCGCGACCGGCACCGGCAAGACCGTCACCCTGCAGATCATGGCCCAGGCCTTTTCCGACGCCGGCGTTCCGGTGTTCGCCGCCGATGTGAAGGGCGACCTTTCCGGCATCGCCATGGCGGGCGCGCCGAATGAGAAAATGCTGGCCCGCGCCGCCTTGATGGAACTGACCCTGACGCCGGCCGCGCCCCCGACCATGTTCTGGGATCTGTTCGGACAAAAGGGTCACCCGATCCGCACCACCATTTCCGAAATGGGCCCGGTGCTGCTGTCGCGGCTGCTGGAGCTGAACGACACTCAGGAAGGCGTTCTGAACATCGCCTTCCACGTGGCCGACAAGGACGGCTTGCTGCTGCTTGACCTCAAGGATCTGCAGGCGGCGCTGAAATATGTCGCCGATCACGCCGCTGACATCGGCACCCTTTATGGCAATGTCTCGGCCGCCACGGTGGGCGCGATCCAGCGCAAGCTGTTGACCCTGCAAAACCAGGGCGCGGAAAACTTCTTCGGCGAACCGGCCCTGAAGCTGACCGACATCATGCGCACCGATGTCGCCGGCCGCGGCTATGTGAACCTGCTGGCCGCCGACCGACTGATCCAGTCGCCCAAGCTCTATTCCACCTTCCTGCTGTGGCTGCTTTCGGAACTGTTCGAGGAGCTGCCGGAACTGGGCGATCCTGAGAAGCCCCGCCTGGTGTTCTTCTTCGACGAGGCGCACCTGCTGTTCAACGACGCGCCCAAGCCGTTGCTGGAAAAGATCGAACAGGTCGTGCGGTTGATCCGCTCAAAGGGCGTGGGCGTCTATTTCGTCACCCAGAACCCGGCCGACATTCCCGACGCCGTGCTGGGCCAGTTGGGCGCGCGCATTCAGCACGCCCTTCGCGCCTATACGCCCGCCGATCAGAAAGGCCTGAGGGCCGCCGCCCAGTCGTTCCGGATCAACTCCACTTTCGACACCGCCGAGACCATCCAGGCCCTGGGCGTCGGCGAGGCCCTGGTCTCGACCCTCGATCTCAAGGGCGCGCCGTGTGTCGTCCAGAAGACCCTGATCCGACCACCCGCCTCACGGATGGGGCCGCTGACACCCGAAGAACGCGCCGCCTTGATCGCCAAAAGCCCGGTGGCCGGCGTCTATGAGATCACCCAGGATCGCGCCTCGGCTTACGAGGTCCTGCAAGGTCGCGCCCAAGAAACCCTGCGCCAGACCCAGGCCGCGCAGGACGCCGTCGAAGCCGAAAGGCAGCGGGCCGCGGAAGAGAAGGTGCGGGCTCGGGAAGAAACCCGCAGCGTGCGGGCGGCGCCGCGTCCTCGCGCCTCCAGCCGCCAGGGCATGGCCGAAACCTTCGCCAAGTCTCTGATCCGCACGGTCGCCACTCAAGCGGGGCGCGAGATCATGCGCGGCCTGATGGGCGGCTTGAAGCGAGGTCGCTGATCCGGTTCAGGCCGCCGAACGTCTCGCGCGTTTGGCGCGAGTTGGCGGGGCTGGCGGCGCGGCCATGGTCCAGACGCCAAGGGTCTCGAGCGGCGCGGGTCGGCCAATGGCGTAGCCTTGCAACTCGGCGCAATCTTCCGCGCGCAGGAAGTTGATCTGCTCCTGGGTTTCCACCCCTTCGGCGACAACCGGGATCTCGAGGCTCCGACCCAGGCCCAGCACGGCGCGAACGATCACGGTGGCGCGGTCGTGGCGATGGATGTTCTCGACAAAGCTCTTGTCGATCTTGATCTTGTCGAACGGAAACGACTGCAGGGTCGACAAGGACGAGAAGCCCGTGCCGAAATCGTCCATGGCGATGCGCACGCCCAGGGCCTTCAACCGGCGCAGATTGTCCAGCGCCCGCTGATAGTCCTTGAACAGGGCGCTCTCGGTGATCTCCAGCTCCAGCCGGTGCGGCGACAGGCCCGTCGCGATCAGCACCTCGTGCACCAGGGTCGGCAGGGCGGGATTGTTGAGCTGCAGCGGCGACAGGTTCACGGCGATCCGCAGCGGCTTTTCCCAGGAGGCGGCGTCGGCGCAGGCGCGACGCAGGACCCATTCGCCCAGCGGCGCGATCAGGCCGCTCTCTTCGGCAACCGGAATAAAGTCGAGCGGCGGGATCATGCCGCGCGTCGGGTGTCGCCAGCGCACCAGCGCCTCGAAACCACAGACCTCGCCGTCGGACGCACGCGCCAGGGGCTGGTAAAAGACCACCAGTTCCTCATCGATAATGCCCTGTTTCAGGTCACGGGCCAGGGCGCGGCGCTCGCGGATCGATTCGTCCATCTCACGCTTGAAGAAGCGATAGACGCCGCGGCCGCCCTCCTTGGCGCGAGAGAGCGCCATGTCGGCATTGGCCATCAGGGCTTCCGCCGTGCGGCCGTCGTCCGGATAGAGGCTGACGCCGAGACTAGCGCCCAAGGTCAGGTCCTGACCTTCGAACATCACCGGCGTGATCAGGGTCTCCAGCAGGCGGCCGGACAATTCGGCCGCGGCGGTGGGCTGATCGCCGCCCGCCACCTGCACGACGATGAACTCGTCGCCGCTCAGACGCGCCGCGAACGAGGGCGCTGTGATCGAATCCTGCAGACGCCGCGCGGTCGCGACGAGCAGGGCGTCGCCCGCCAGATGGCCGTGCTGGTCGTTGGCGTCCTTGAAGTGGTCCAGATCAATACAGATGATCGCGAGGCTCTCACCCGAGGCTTCGACGCGCTCCAGGGCTCCGGCCAGGCGAGATTGTAGCGAATTGCGGTTGGGCAGACCCGTCAAACCATCGTTCTCGGCCAGATAACGGATCTTCTCCTCCGCCGACCGCCGCTCGCGAAGATCCCGGACCGCCAGCACCGTGAGGCCCGAGGTTTCGGTGCGGGCGCCATCGTCCATCAGGCGCGAAAACACCTCGACGGGAATCTCGCGGGCGCCCTCGACCGGTTGCAGAAGACCTTCACGACGCACACCCTCCCACGAGGCCTCGTCATCATTGAAGGTCAGGATGGCGCCGAACAGGGGCTTGCCCGTCAGGTCCTCAAGCGCGGCGCCGACCAGATCGCAGAAAGCGGCGTTGGCGTCGTTGATGAGGCCGTCCTGAACCACGACGATGCCTTCATAGGCCGCATTGGCCATACGGCGGATACGGTCGAGGGCTGAACGCGAGGTCTGCGACTCGATCGCCACAGCCCCGAGCCCGCCCAGGATGATCAGGCTGGTGATCGTGGTCACCGACAGGGTGAGGGCTCCGCCCGAAAGCAGTTGCTCGGGCACGATGATGGTCGGATCCGGCGCGATGGTGATGGCGCCCATGCCGATGAAATGCAGGGCGCAGACACCCAGGCTCAGCACGCCGCCGCCCAGGATCTGATGGCTGACGCTCCGTGCCCGTCCCGCGACCATCAGCGCCGCCGTCGCGCCGGCCACGCCGAACAGGACCGAAGCGCCCACCGTGGCGTGTTCCCAAATGACCTGGCCCTGCGTCACGAAGGCGGTCATGCCGGTATAGTGCATGGAGGCCGCGCCAAGACCGAGGATCAGACCACCGGCCACATCATTGGTTCGGCTGCGCTCGGCGGAGGACACGGCGAAACCCGCACCCATGAACAACACCGCGATCATCAGGGACAGCAAGGTTCCTGTCGGGCTGTAGCCGGTCTTCAGGCCAGGGTCATAGGCGACCATGGCGATGAAATGAGCCGCCCAGACGCCAGAACCGCTGACCAGGCCCGTGAGCAAGAGCCAGGCCGCGCGAACCAGCCCCTTGGCGCCGCGCATTCGCGAATAAAGTCTGAATGCGGTGAAGCAAGCAGCGAGACAAACGACCACGGCCACCGCGACCAACCGATAGTCATGCTCGGTCGTCAGACAGGTCAGAACCTTCAACACACGCGGCCCCCAGGTCACAATCCTTCAAAGGTACCGCCAGAGTTACAAATAAACCGTTTAACGCTTCAGGCGAGCGACAATTGGTCGGCGTGCAGGCGAACCCGCGCAAGGATTTTCCCTTCCGACACCTCAGCGGGCCGCCTCAGCCTGCGCCCGATGCCAAAGCCAGGCGCTGCCCAGGATGGCGTCCAGATCCCGCGACGGGCTCCAGCCCAGCTCGGCCCGAGCCTTGGCGTTGTCGCCCACCAAGATGGGCGCGTCGCCGGGACGGCGAACCGCCATCTGCACGGGTAGCGGTTTGCCCGTAGCGCGCTCGACACCGGCGATCAGTTCCTTCACCGTCGTGCCATGGCCGGTGCCGAGGTTGTAGCTGGTGCTCGGCGCGCCTTCGAGCAGCGCCCTCAGCGCCGCGACGTGGGCGTCGGCCAAGTCGAGAACGTGGACATAGTCGCGCACCGCCGTGCCGTCGCGGGTGTCATAGTCATCCCCGAAGATCGTGAAGTGCGACCGCTGTCCCAGGGCCACCTGGATCGCCAGCGGAATGGCGTGGGTCTCGGGCTCGTGCCACTCGCCGATCCGGCCCTCGGGATCGGCGCCGGCGGCGTTGAAATAGCGCAGCACCGCGCTGCGGAAGCCGACATAGCGTCCGTAGTCGGCCAGGGCTTGCTCCACCATCAGCTTGCTGCGGCCGTAGGGATTGAGCGGCTGCTGCGGATGGGTCTCATCCATGGGCAGGCGCACGGGATCGCCGAAGGTGGCGCAGGTCGAGGAAAACACCATCGCCTGGACGCCGGCGCTGCGGGCGGCCTCGATCAGGGTGATCGTCCCGCCGACATTGTTGTCGAAGAACGCGCCCGGATCCTTGACCGATTCCCCGACCTCGATGCGGGCGGCGAAGTGCAGCACGGCGACGGGGTTGTGGGTCGCAAACACCGCGTCCAGCCGGGCGCGGTCGCGGATGTCGCCGATTTCCAGCGGGCCCCATTGAACATGCTCGGCGTGCCCATTGGACAGGTCATCGAACACCACCGGCATGAAGCCCGCCGCCGCCAGGGCAAGGCAGGTATGGGCGCCGACATAGCCCGCGCCGCCGGCCACCAGGACAGTTCGCATCGAGACCCTTCCGAAACCTGTTCAAGACGCTGCTAACGGGTTCAGCGATCACACGGAAGTCATTGTGATCGCGCCAGCCTCCTGGACCGGCTTGAAAATCAAAAGTGTGTCAGTTCGATCCACGCCATGGCCTTGATGGCCCTGACGTCCCATCGCCAACCGTCCAAAGAGGCGGCGCAGGGCTGTTGACCATGGAGATCATATCCGCCATGCCGCCTCGGAGTGTGAGATTTGGCACATCCCGAGACGAGGATTGTGGACCAAACCTTGCAGGTGAAGCGTCGACAAAGGCTGGTGAGCCTTCTCGCAGACGAAAGTACGGTGGGGAAATGGTCAGCGTTATCTCTCGCCCTCAGGCGGAGCAGTCGCCTGTGGCGGACATCACGCCGCGCGTGGCGCAGGATCCCTACAAGCGCGCCTTCGATATCGTCGTAGCCTCGGCCATGCTCCTGTTTTTCGGCCCCCTGTTGCTGCTCGTCGCCCTGCTGATCCGGTTGACCTCGCCAGGCCCGGTTCTGTTCCGGCAAGCCCGGGGCGGGCTGAATGGCGACGTCTTCACGATCTACAAGTTCCGATCAATGCGCTGTCAGGAAGATGGCGCGGTGGTCGTTCAGGCCTTGCGCGAGGATGATCGCATCACCCCCATCGGGCGCTTCATTCGCAAGACCAGCGTCGATGAGTTGCCGCAGTTGCTGAACGTCCTGAAGGGCGACATGTCGCTGGTCGGGCCACGCCCGCACGCCCAGGCCCATGATGCCCACTATGGTGTGGTCGTCGCCGGCTACGGGCGGCGCTTTCAGGCCCGTCCCGGCCTGACGGGCCTGGCGCAGATCAAGGGTCTGCGCGGCGGCACGAGCGAGGTCGAGGCCATGGCCGAACGCGTCGAGGCCGACGTCGCCTATATCCGCACCTGGTCCTTCTGGCTCGACGTCAAGATCATGCTTCTGACGATCCCCCATCTGCTGATGGCCGAAAACGCCTACTAGTCCGCGATCAGGCAAGCGCGCGCCCTGAACCGCCGACAAGGCCCCTGGCGCCAAAGGGACTGGGGAAGATTGACGCTTTCAGACCCAATGACGATTTGCGCATTGCATTCGCCTGATCCTTGGGCGATCTGCTCGCCGTCTCTTTTGTCCCGCCTTGGTTAGGCGGGAGCGCTGTGTGAGGGCTCGATGCGCGTAGCGATGATTGGCACCGGCTATGTCGGCTTGGTGTCGGGGGCGTGTTTCGCCGATTTCGGTCACGTGGTGACGTGCATCGACAAGGATCCGAGCAAGATCCAGCGTCTGGAGCAGGGCGAGATCCCGATCTTCGAGCCGGGTCTCGATGACCTGGTGGCCCGCAACGTCCGCGAAGGCCGGCTGTTCTTCACCCTGGAAGGCGCTCAGGCGATCAAGGAGGCCGACGCGGTGTTCATCGCTGTCGGCACCCCGACCCGCCGCGGCGACGGCCATGCGGACCTGTCCTATGTCTACGCCGCCGCCGAAGAGATCGCCGGCCTGATCGACGGCTTCACCGTCATCGTCACCAAGTCGACCGTGCCGGTCGGCACCGGCGACGAGGTCGAGGCGATCATCCAGCGCGTGCGGCCCGACGCCCAGTTCGCCGTGGTCTCCAACCCTGAGTTCCTGCGCGAAGGCGCGGCGATCGAGGACTTCAAGCGTCCCGACCGCGTGGTCGTCGGCACCGAGGACGAGCGCGCCCAGGCGGTGATGCGCGAGCTCTATCGCCCCTTGAGCCTCAACGAGACCCCGATCGTCTTCACCGGTCGCAAGACCAGCGAGCTGATCAAATATGCCGCCAACGCCTTCCTGGCGATGAAGATCACCTTCATCAACGAGATGGCTGACCTCTGCGAAAAGGTCGGGGCCGACGTGCAGCAGGTCGCCAAGGGCATCGGCCTGGACAAGCGGATCGGCGGCAAGTTCCTCAACGCCGGTCCCGGCTATGGCGGATCGTGCTTCCCGAAGGACACCATCGCCCTGGTCCGCACCGCCCAGCAGTACGGCGCGCCGGTCAAGCTGATCGAGACCACGGTCGCCGTGAACGACGCCCGCAAGAAGGCCATGGCGACCAAGGTCGCCGACGCCATCGGCACGACCGATCTGACCGGCAAGACGATCGGCGTGCTGGGCGTGACCTTCAAGCCCAACACCGACGACATGCGCGACGCCCCCAGCCTCGACATTCTGCCGGCCCTTCAGGCCATGGGCGCCAAGGTCCAGGCCTTCGATCCGGAAGGGGCCAAGGAAGCCGCCCACATGCTGCCCGGCGTCGACTTCAGGGCTGGTCCCTATGAAGCCGCCGAAGGCGTCGACGCCCTGGTGATCCTGACCGAGTGGGACCAGTTCCGGGCCCTGGACCTTGACCGCCTGAAGGCGACCATGGCCGCCCCGGTGGTTGTGGACCTGCGCAATGTCTACAAGCCCGCAGAGATGGTGCGGGCCGGCTTCACCTATGCCTCGATCGGCCGGGGCTGAGCCATGGCGCCTCCCGTCATCGTCACGGGCGCAGCCGGTTTCATCGGCCTGCACGTCGCCGAGCGTCTGCTCGATCGCGGCGAGACGGTGATCGGGATCGACAATTTCAACACCTATTACGACCCGGCTCTGAAGGCGGCGCGGGCCGCGCGGCTGGAAGGCCGGCCCAACTTCACGATGGTCCGGCTGGACATCGCCGAGCACGAGGCCCTGCTGAAGCTGGTCAAGTCCTCCGGCGCCAAGCGGATCGTACACCTGGCCGCCCAGGCCGGCGTCCGCTACTCGATCGACAATCCCTTCGCCTATGAGCGCTCGAACCTGGCCGGCCACCTGGCCGTGCTGGAAGCCTGTCGCCACAGCGGCGTCGAGCACCTGGTCTATGCCTCGTCCAGCAGCGTCTATGGCGATCGGCCGATAGACGGTTCGGGCTTCAGGGAGAGCGATCCCGCCGACAAGCCGGTGTCGCTCTATGCGGCCACCAAGCGCTCGTGCGAGCTGATCAGCCAGAGCTATGCGGCGCTGTACGGCTTCCCGCAGTCGGGTCTGCGGTTCTTCACGGTCTATGGACCCTGGGGCCGGCCCGACATGGCCTATTACAGCTTCACCCAGAAGATCCTCTCGGGCGAGGCGATCGAGGTCTATGGCGAGGGCAAGATGGCCCGCGATTTCACCTATATCAACGACATCGTCGATGGCATCGTTGGGGTGCTGGATCACCCGCCGGCCCAGGGCGTCCACGAAGTTTACAACATCGGCGACAACGATCCGGTCGGCTTGATGGAGATGATCTCGACCCTGGAAACCGCGCTCGGCGTCGAGGCTCAGAAGGTCATGCGGCCCATGCAGCCGGGCGACGTCACCGCCACCTTCGCCAATATCGACAAGCTTCAGGCGCTGACGGGGTACAAGCCCAAGGTCAAGCTCACCGAAGGGCTGCAGCGCTTCGCCGACTGGTGGCGGGTCTATTCCGGCGTCTGAACCGTCAGGGCCGTCGCGCGCTTCGACAGCTGGTGTTCCCGCAGCGAGATGAACAGGGTTGAGGCCACAACAATCGCAGCGCCGATCAGGGTCGCCGGCTTGGGAATCTCGTGGAACAGCAGCAGGCCGGCCAGCACCGCGAAGACCAGCCGCGTATAGTCGATCGGCGCCATGACCGCCGCCTCGCCCAACTGCATGCCCTTGATATAGGCCCCTTGGGTCAGGGTGCCGATCACCCCCATCGCCGCCAGCAAACCCAGGTCGGGCAGGCTGGGCCAGCGCCAGACGAACAGGGCCGGCGGAATCGAGAACGCCAGGCCCAGCACCGCCGCATAGACCAGCAGGGTGAAAGGGCTGTGATCGCGGGTCATCACCTTCATGCCGGTGATGGTCAGGGCAAATAGCAAGGCCGCCGCGAGGGCCGCCGCCTGAGGCCAGCCCAGCCAACCGCTTGCCCCATCGCCCCCGGGCCGCAGCATGATCAGCACGCCCAGAAAACCCACCACCGCCGCGCCGATCCGCAGGGGCCCGATCGGTTCGCGCAGGATCAGGCCGGCGAACGGCACCAGCCACAGGGTCCGGGTGAAGGACAGGGCGTTGGCGTCGGCCAGCGGCAGTTCCTGATAGGCGTAGAAGCTGAGGATCAGGGCCAGAACCCCGGCGCTGGACCGGAAGATCAGGATGCCCGGCCGCGTGGTGTAGAAGGTCCCCCGCCAGTCCCGCGCCATCAGCGGCAGCAGGATGATCACCCCCGCCAGCTGCCGGTAAAAGGTCTGCAGGGCGGCGGGATAGCCCGGCCCCAGAAACTTGATCAGCGTCGTCATCGCCGTGAAGCCGACCGCCGAGGCCAGCATCCACAGCGCGCCGCGCAGATTGGGCGTGAGAGTGATCGCAGTCACCCCGCCCCGCCGTTCGCCATCGCCACCCGCATCTGCTCGGCCTGTTCGGGCGTGATGCCCATGGCCGACAAGATGGGCGAAGGCGCGGTCCTGTCCCAGGCGCTGCGCCCGCCGACGGTGATGCCGCCGTCGACCACGATGTGGGTTCCGGTGACAAACTCGGAATCGTCGCTCGCCAGATAGAGGGCGGCGCGGGCGATGTCCTCGGGCAGGCCCGCCTTGGGGATCGGCTGGATCCTGGGTCCGACCTCGGCGATCTGGGCGGCCATCTGATCGGCGACCTCGCGCGGCAGGCCCATCGAAGCGCCGAAGATCGAGGTGGCGATCAGGCCCGGGCAGATGGCGTTGACCCGGATCTTGTCCGGCGACAGCTCGGCGGCGGCGCAGCGGCTCATATGGATCACCGCGCACTTGGCGGTCGAATAGGCCAGGGGGCCAAAGCCGGCCTGCAGCCCGGCGATCGAGGCGGTGTTGATGATCGAGCCGCCGCCTCGGGCCAGCATCAGCGGCGCGGCGTATTTCATGCCCAGCATCGGCCCGCGCACCAGCAGGGCGAAGGTGTGGTCCCAGCCCTCGGCGGTCATGTCGGCGACACCCAGCGGCGTGCCGCCGTGGCCTGCGTTATTGAACAGGATATCGAGCCCGCCAAAGGCGTCCTTGGCCATAGTGACGGCGGCGGCGATGTCGGACTCGACGGTGACGTCACACCGGGCGAAGCGGACCGTGTCGGGGAAGCGCTTTTCCAGCATCGCGCCCTTGTCGGCCTGCAAGTCGGCGGCGATGACGCGGGCGCCCTCGGCGACGAACAGTTCGACGGCGCCCAGGCCAATGCCCGAACAGGCCCCGGTGATGACGGCGACCTTGCCGTTCAGACGTCCAGCCATTCTCAATCCCTCCCCATGTCGCCCGACCTCTGACGGATCGGTGATCGGCGATCATACTCGCGGAGGATAGAGGGGTTGGCTAGCCAGGAAAGCCCCTGCGCCGTCGATCTAGTCGGCAGAGCGGGTCAAGAAGGCCTGTTTCAGATCACCGAGGGCCGGGCCGACCAGCGACCAGGGCTCGACGCAATAGCGCGAGAACAGACGCGGCGGATCCGCCATCAGGCGAAACAGCCACTCAACGCCCATCTTGCCCATCCAGCGGGGGGCGGGCTTCTGAACGCCGGCCTCATAGTCGAAGGCGCCGCCGACGGTGAAATGGGCGCAAGGCGCGGTGATCGCCTCGTGGTTTTCCAGCACCCAGATCTCCTGGCGCGGCATGCCCATGCCGACCAGCAGGATATGGGGCTTGTAGGCGTTGATGGCCTCGACCACGGCGGCGTTTTCCGCCGAGCCGGGGCTGGCGTCAAAATAGCCGTGATGGGTTTCAAGCTGGACGCCGGGCCAGTCGGCCAGGATCTTGTCGCGGGCTGTCTGGGCCACGCCGGGCTCGCCGCCGACGAAGAACACCCGCCAGTTCTCCTGACGGGCCCGCTCCCAGAAGAAGTCGCGCCAGTCCAGATAGGTGCAGCGGTGGAACTGCCGGCTGTTGCGGCCGATCACCCGGGCCCAGGCCAACAGCGGCGTCGAGTCCACCTCGACCAGATCGGCGGCGCTGAAGAAGGCGCGCACGGCCTCGTCGTTTCGGGCCAGATACAGGCTGTGCAGATTGTGGTTGGCGATGATCGAGGACACGCCCCGGTTCAAACGCGCCGCCACGAAATGGAAAACTTCCTCGTGCCGAACCAGGTCCATCGACTCACCCAGCAAGCAGACCCGTTCGTCCGCCCGTCGCGTGCGACGGAAAGGACGAGCCTGCGGCAGGGGAGCATAGTGGACGACGTCAGACATACCGCAGCTTCCGTGAGAACCGCGCCAGCCTTACAAAGTCGACGTAAGCATCCTCCTAAAACTTGTCCTTAGCGAGGGTTAACCCTGACGGTTTTCCTTGTCCCGTCAGGGTTGCAGGATCAGGCGTTGGTGACCACGACCTTGCCCATCGCCTTGCGGCTGGCCAGGTGAGCGATGGCCTCTCCGGCCCGATCGAGGGGGAAGCGCTCGGACACGTGCGGCTTGATCTTGCCCTCGGCATACAGCGCCATCAGGTCCTTGACGTTCTGGGCGTGGCCCTTGGGATCGCGGGCCACCGCCGCGCCCCAGAACACCCCGACGATGTCGCAGGACTTCAGCAGGGTCAGGTTCAGCGGGATCTTGGGAATGCCCGACGGGAAGCCGATCACCAGGAACCGGCCGCCCCAGCCCGCCGCGCGGATGGTGGCCTCGGAATAGTCGCCGCCGACCGCGTCATAGGCCACGTCCCAGCCATTGGGGCCGCAGGCCTCCTTGATCAGATTGGCCAGCGCCTTCTGGCCGTTCTTGTCGAACGGACCGCGCGGATAGACGACGCCGGCGTCGGCGCCGTGAGCGATGGCCAGATCGACCTTTTCCTGGCTGGAGGCCGCCGCGATCACCCGCGCCCCGGCCGCCTTGCCCAGCTCCACCGCCGCCAGGCCGACGCCGCCGGCCGCGCCCAGCACCAGCAAGGTCTCGCCGGCCTTCAGATGGCCGCGATCCTTGAGGGCGTAGTAGGAGGTGCCATAGGTCAGGATGAAGGCCGCCGCCTCGTCAAAGGGCATGGCGTCGGGAATGGCCGTGCACCGCCCCTCTTCCAGGGCCAGCTTCTCGGCCATGCCGCCCCAGCCGGTGGAGGCCAGAACGCGGTCGCCGACCTTGAAGCGGGTGACGCCCTCGCCGACCGCGGCGATCAGGCCAGAGACCTCGCCGCCCGGCGCGAAGGGCCGGGTGGGCTTGAACTGATACTTGTCCTCAATGATCAGCACGTCGGGATAGTTGACCCCGCAGGCCTTCACATCGATCAGCACCTGACCGGGACCGGCCACGGGATCGGGCAGTTCCGACAATTCCAGGGTTTCGGGGCCGCCGACCACCGTGCTGAGAACCGCCTTCATCTGTCTTCTCCCGTCGTTTTTCGTTAAGAGGCCGGACGCTAGCGCGGCTTGCGCGGCCAAGGAAGCAGAATGTCAAACAAGCGTTTTAGTCTCGCCTTGCACGGCGGCGCCGGTTCGGCGCCCGGCCATGACTACGGCGTGGAGATCGCCCATATGCGCGGCCTGGTCGAGGCGGCGCGTGACCGGCTGGCCGCCGGAGCCGGGGCCCTGGACGTGGCCGTGGAAACCGTCGTCGCCCTGGAAGCCTCGGGACTCTACATCGCCGGCAAGGGCGCCTCGCCCAATGCGGCGGGCGCCTATGAGCTGGACGCCTGCCTGATGGACGGGGCCACGGGCCGGGCCGGATCGGTCGCCGCCCTGCAGGGTTTCGAGAGCCCGATCCTGGCCGCCCGGGCGGTGATGGAAAAGACGCCCCATGTCATGCTGGCCGGCGAGGGCGCCATGGCCTTTGCCCGCGCCCAGGGCCTGAAGGCCATCGCCGATCCCGAAAGCTGGTTTACCCGGGCCGGGGCGTTCGAGAGCAATCATCCGCCCGAGCTTCCCACCGGCACCGTGGGCTGCGTGGTCCGCGACGCCGGGGGTCGCCTCGCCGCGGCGACCTCGACCGCCGGCGTGTTTGGCAAGATGCCGGGACGGGTCGGCGATTCGCCCATCATCGGCGCGGGAGCCTGGGCCGATGACACGGCGGCGGTGTCGTGCACCGGACAGGGCGAGTATTTCATCCGCACGGCCGTGGCGGTGCAGATCGCTCACCGCATGACGTTCGGCGGCGAGAGCCTGGAGAGCGCGGCGAAGGCGGCCATCGCCGGGGTCGCGGCCCTGGGCGGCGACGGCGGGCTGATCGCGGTCGACAAGGACGGCAACATCGCCATGCCCTTCGCCTCGGACGGCGTCAAACGCGCCGCCCTGCTGCCGGATGGAACAATCTTCAGCGCCGCGTTCTAGACAGGGCTTCAGGGTCGGCGACCCCGATTGAATCTGTAACCTCCGGTCGATAGGTTTCCCGCCATGCATGCACACGCCGGCCAGCTGGCCCGACCCGAAGACCTGATCGACCTCGCCGCCCTGACCGGCGCCTATTTCGACCTCAAGCCCGACCTGTCCCACCCCGCCCAGCGGGTGGCGTTCGGCACCTCGGGGCACCGGGGCTCCAGCCTCGACGGGGCCTTCAACGAGACGCACATCCTGGCCATCGTCCAGTCGATCGTCGAGTACCGCGCCGCCCAGGGGATCACCGGCCCGGTCTTTGTCGGCCGCGACACCCATGGCCTGTCGCAGCCCGCCTGGCGCTCGACGATCGAGGTGCTGGTCGCCAACGGCGTCGAGACCCTGATCGATGACCGCGACGGCTTCACCCCGACGCCGGCGGTGTCGCACGCCATCCTGGCCTTCAATCGCGGCAGGACCTCGGGCCTGGCCGACGGCATCCTGATCACCCCCTCGCACAACCCGCCCCGCGACGGCGGCCTGAAATACAATCCGCCTTCGGGCGGCCCGGCCGACAGCGACGCCACCTCGGCCATCGCCGCACGGGCCAACCAGCTGATCGAGGGCGGCCTGGCCGATGTGCGCCGCATCCCGTTCGAGCGGGCCATCGGCGAGGCCAGGCGCTTCGACTTCCTGGGCCGCTATGTCGATGACCTGCCCAGCGTTCTGGACCTCGACATCATCCGCGGCGCCGGGGTGAAGATCGGCGCCGACCCGCTGGGCGGGGCCAGCGTCGGCTATTGGGGCGAGATCGCCACGCGTCACCGCCTGGACCTGACCGTGGTCAATCCCGCCGTCGATCCGCGCTGGGCCTTCATGCCGCTGGATACCGACGGCAAGATCCGGATGGACTGCTCGTCGCCCTGCGCCATGGCCAATCTGGTCAACGCCATGGCCGGTGGGGCCGGCTATGACGTCGCCACCGGCAATGACGCCGACGCCGACCGCCACGGCATCGTCACCCCCGACGGCGGGCTGATGAATCCCAACCATGTCCTGGCCGCCGCAATCGCCTATCTGTTCAGCCATCGCGAGGGCTGGGGCCCGGACGTGGCCGTCGGCAAGACCCTGGTGTCGTCCTCGATGATCGACCGCGTCGTGGCGGGTCTGGGTCGGACGCTGCTGGAGGTGCCAGTCGGCTTCAAGCATTTCGTCCCGGGCCTGCTGGACGGCAGCGTCGGGTTCGGCGGCGAGGAATCGGCCGGGGCCGCGTTCCTGCGCCGCGACGGCACGGTATGGACGACCGACAAGGACGGCCTGCTGCTGGCCCTGCTGGCCGCCGAGATCCAGGGCGCCACGGGCAAGAGCGCCAGCCAGCTGTATGATGACCTGGCGGGCAAGTACGGTCGCCCGGCCTATGCCCGCATCGACGCCCCGGCCAGCCGGGCGGAAAAGGCGCGGCTGGGGGCGCTGAGCCCGTCGGACGTGACCGCCAAGACCCTGGCCGGCGAGGCCATCACCGCCACCCTGACCAAGGCCCCCGGCAATGGCGAGGCCATCGGCGGGCTCAAGGTGGTGACCGCCAACGCCTGGTTCGCCGCCCGCCCCTCGGGCACCGAGGACGTCTACAAGATCTATGCGGAGTCGTTCCTGGGCGATGAGCATCTGAAGGCGGTGCAGGCCGAAGCCCGCGAGGTGGTGGCGGGAGCGCTGAAGGGCTGAGGCTTCTCCACGGCGCACGCCTCCAAACAGGCATGGCCTCCCTGGGCCTCGTGCCCAGGGCCCAACGTTCCGCTTGCGTTGAGCCTGATCGGGATGCGTTGAGACAAGCGGATCCAGGGGTCCTCGCCACAAGGGCGAGGAAGGCGGGGTTTGTTTTGGGTTGGAGCAAAGACACGAGCGCTCAACCTCACGCGATTCCTCGCTGAAGGGATGGGAAGGGCTGCGGAGCGTCCGGGCCTCGCCCGGAGGATTGGGTAGTGAATACCGTTTCGACGAAGACAGACGCTCCGCGCAGCCGTTATCCGGGAGCATCGCCGGGATTGGCGGGGTTTTAACCCGCTCCGGTAGCTAGGCCCCCGACGGGCAGGGTGTTGGCGCACCCTGGACCGCATGGGCGATTTCAGCCCATGCCTGTTGCGCGTCGTACGGGCGTCGGCGAGGGGAGTTCCCGGCGGTCCGGGCCTGGCCTCGACGCGGCGTCCTCGAAGGGACCGTCCCGCTCAGCCAGACCCCGCCGGGCCTTCGACGACGGCCGACGGGCGCGACCCGCTCGACCACCCCTGACAGTCGCAACGGTCGCCGTACGTGCGCCCTTCCCGTGCTGTCAGGTGAGATTGATTATGCGGGCGGTTTGAACGCCGGGGATTGGCGCGCTCGATTATTTTTTAGAGCGTTGAAAAGGCTGAAGTCTAGTCCGCAAACGACGGGGATAAACTGCGCCCGATCCCCGTTGTGCGCCATCCCGCAGCGCCTGCACGGAACCCGTCGGCCGACTTCGCGTATCGAAGGGGTTAGGCTGAAGGCGCACAAAACGATGCCGACCGCGTGACTCCGACTGGACAATCCAGCTTCACCCCCAGCCCAGGACCCCGCCATGACCGATGACGTCGTGAAACAAGTCGCGGCCTGGTTCGCCGCCTTCGGGGTGGGGCGGCTGGGCGTGCTGCTGATCGTCGTGTTCGCGGGTCTGATGGGCGTGCGGCTGGCGCAGGCGGCCATCACCCGCGCGGTGGAAGACAATGGCCTGCGCTATCGGGCCCGCAAGGTGGCCGGCCTGGCCGGCTATGCGATCATCGCGGTCATCGTCCTGTCGACCCTGAGCAAGAGCCTGGATCAGCTGGGCGTGATCCTGGGCGTGGCGAGCGCGGGGATCGCCTTCGCCCTGCAGGAGGTGATCGCCAGCATCGCCGGCTGGATCGCGGTGTCGTTCGGCAATTTCTACAAGTCGGGCGACCGAGTCGAGCTGGGCGGGATCAAGGGCGACGTCATCGACATCAGCATCCTGCGCACCACCCTGATGGAGGTCGGCGACTGGGTGGACGGCGATCTTTATAACGGCCGCATCGTGCGGGTGGCCAACAGCTTCGTGTTCAAGTCGCCGGTCTATAACTATTCCAGCGAGTTTCCGTTTCTGTGGGACGAGTTCACCCTGCCCGTCCGCTTTGGATCGGACTGGCAATTGGCCCAGACCGTCATCGAGGACGTAGTGACCCGGCAGGTGGCTGACTACACCGCCGCCTCGACCCACCAATGGGAGCACATGATCAAGCGCTTCCGGATCGAGGAGGCCAGGATCACCCCGTCGGTCACCCTGGTGATCACCGACAACTGGATCGAATTCCGCATCCGCTACATCGTCGACTACAAGAGCCGCCGGACGACCAAGGACGCCATCATGCGCGACCTGCTGATCGCCCTGGATGCGCATCGCGACCAGATCCAGCTGGGCAGCACGACGATCGAGCTGGTGGGGGTTCCGCCGATCCGGGTGTCGGGGGTGGCGCGCGCGGGGGCGACGCCGCCCGCTTCGCCAGCCTGAACCTATCCCGCCTTCCTGGGCCTTGTGCCCAGGACCCATGGCGCCGCCCGCGCTGATGGGGTCTGCTATCCGGGCCGTTCAGCGGCGGACAACCCCTGGCTCACCACCGGCCTCGACCCTGAATCCCGGGCACAAGGCCCAGGAAGGCGAGGCTATGGGACATGGCGCCCGTGACTTTCCAGAGATCCGCCGCCCCCAGCGGCGAGGCCGCGCCTTAAACGCTTGGAGGCGAGCTTGCTCTGAGGCCAGGCCGTGTCAATGACCGGCCAGAGGCCGGCCGCGCGCGGCGGCGCGGCGCGCCGTCATTGACACGGCCTGGCCTCAGAGCTCCAATTCCACCAAGGGTTTCAGGGCGCGCCAGCCTCCGCTGCGGCGGATGGCCGTCTCGAGGGAATGGATGCCAAAAGTGCTCGCAAACAATCTCGACAATCGCGTGGAGGGAATGATTGAGCGCGCACGGACGCTCTTTATCGACCTTGCCAAAACCCACGGCCTTCAACTCGAGTGGGACAACAGCGCGCCAGTTGAACTCGCGGCCTCTCTACCAAAGCAGCCGGGCCTCGACTGGTCGCTGTGGCTGAACCTGCAGAACAACGACGAGATCGGCGTTCAACACGACCTCTTCTACGTTGAGTGGTTTCCAGCCGACGATCCCGCTGCCGAGGCGGAGTTTTTAGCGACCGTCCACGGTCTGATCTCCGGTGACGTGCGACTGAGATGCCGCTTTGGACGCTGGAGACGGCAGCCTTACGCCGTTGATTTTCAGCGGGAAGTGAATGGGATTTGGCGCACCTTCTATGCATATGGAAATGGCTTCCACATCGGGAGGGCGGCTTCGATCAAGATTTTGCGCAACGGCCATCCAGACACATCCGAATAGACGAGCACCCAAAACCTAGCCACCACCGCCACTTCCCCCTATACCGCCCGCATGTTTGAAGGCCTCTCCCCCCTCGCCCGCGACGCACGCGCCTGGCCGTTCGAGCAGGCGCGCGCCCTGCTGGCCCGCACGCTGCGTCTGCGCCTGTCCGACGCCGAGCGCGATCTCGCCTCGACCCTGATCCACGCCGGCAAGACCGACGAAGCGGTCGCCACGCTGGAGGCCCTGCGCAAACCGGTGGTGCTGGAGACCGGCTATGGTCCGTCGGGCCTGCCGCACATGGGCACCTTCGGCGAGGTGGCGCGCACCACCATGGTCCGCGCGGCGTTCCGCGCCCTGACGGACGACAAGATCCCCACCCGCCTGATCTCGTTCAGCGACGACATGGACGGCCTGCGCAAGATCCCGCCGAACGTGCCCAACGGCGAGGTCATGATCCCCGACCTCGACAAGCCGCTGACCGTGGTCCGCGACCCCTATGGCGAGTTTGAGAGCTTCGGCCACCACAACAACGCCCGCCTGCGCACGTTCCTGGACGGCTTTGGCTTCGACTATGAGTTCGTGTCGTCCACCGACTGCTATCGCGGCGGCCGCTTCGACGAGACCCTGCTGATCGCCCTGGAGCGCTTCGACGCCATCCAGAAGATCATGCTGCCCTCCCTCGGCGAAGAGCGCCGGGCGACCTATTCGCCGTTCCTGCCGATCAGCCCCAAGACCGGCAAGGTGCTGCAGGTCCCGACCCTTGAGCGCAATGTCGCCAAGGGCACGATCGTGTTCCGCGACGAGGACGGCGAACTGACCGAGGTTCCGGTGACCGGCGGCGGCGTCAAGATGCAGTGGCGTCCTGACTGGGCGATGCGCTGGACGGCCCTGGGCGTCGATTACGAGATGAGCGGCAAGGACCTGATCGACAGCGTCCGCCTGTCCAACCAGGTCTGCAAGGTTCTGGGCGGCTCGCCGCCGGAAGGGTTCCACTACGAACTCTTCATGGACGAGAACAACCTGAAGATCTCCAAGACCAAGGGCAATGGCCTGACCATGGACGAGTGGCTGCGCTATGGCGCGCCCGAGAGCCTGGCCTACTACATGTTCCAGAGCCCCAAGAGCGCCAAGAAGCTCTATTTCGACGTCATCCCCAAGGCGACGGACGAATATCTGCAGCAGCTGGACGCCTTCCAGAAGCAGGAACCGGCCAAGTCGATCGACAACCCGGCCTGGCACGTCCACTCAGGAAAGCCGCCCGAGCAGGGCTCGCCGGTGTCGTTCAGCCTGATGCTCAATCTGGTTTCGGCCGCCGACGCCTCGACCAAGGACATCCTGTGGGGGTTCCTGGGCCGCTACGTGGGCGGCGCCACGCCGGAAACCCAGCCGCTGCTGGACCGTCTGGCCGGCTATGCGATCAACTACTACGAGGACTTCGTGAAGCCCTCGAAGACCTTCCGCGCCCCTGACGATAAGGAGCGCGCGGCGATCGTCGATCTGCGTGCCCGCCTCGCGGCCCTGCCGGACGGTTGCCAGGACGCCGAGCTGATCCAGAACGAGGTGTTCGCGGTCGGCAAGGACCACGGCTTTGATCCGCTGCGCGCCTGGTTCCAGGCCCTGTACGAAGTGCTGCTGGGCCAGAGCCAGGGCCCGCGCTTCGGCTCCTTCGCGGCGATCTTCGGCCTGGACCGCACGATCGCCCTGATCGACGAGAAGCTGGACCTCTAAATCTCCGTTCTCCCCGGCTTTCGCCGGGGAGACGGGATGTGAAGGGATCATCCTCGCACGCCTCCGCTGAATCTCCCCGCCTGCGACACCATGACCGCCAAGATGAATGAAGTCTGAATTGGCTATTAAGGAAATATCCGCAATTCAGAGACTAAGGTCTGACCATCAGAACCAAGGTTAGTCCCAATGGCTTCGTTCACCCTTCGCCCCGCCGACCGCTCGCAATTTGATTCTCTGCTCGGTGGCCTGGTCCAGAATTTCCCGGCCGCGCACGTGGAAGCGGCGCACAACGACATCTGGAAATCCTATCGCCTGGACGTGTCGTGCGACGCGCCCCAGGACGGCGATCTGATCGCCTGGCTGGGCCAGAACGCGAACTGTCCGCGGACTTAAAACCCTATTGGCTGGCCCAGAGGATCCGCGCGATCCAGGCCACGTCGCCGCGCTCCAGAACCCGGTCGGCATAGTCGCGATTGAGCGAGGTCAGCTCGATCGTCCTGGCCGTCACCCGTGACAGCTCCTTGGCCATCACCTCGCCGTCCGTGGTCTTGACCACGACGCGGTCGCCGCGCCGCGGCTCGATCGAGGGCGAGACCAGGATGCGGTCGCCGTCGCGAAACACCGGGGCCATCGAGTCGCCGGCGATCTCCAGCGCATAGACGCCGTCGTCCTGCAGGCCGGGAAAGGCGATCTCGTCCCAGCCTTCGCCGGCGGGGAATCCCGCATCATCGAAAAAGCCGTCCGAGCCGGCCTGGGCGAAGCCCAGCAGCGGCACGCCCCGCGCCGCTGGGCGTCTGGCGCTTTCCGTCAGCGCCGCGAATTCGGAAAATCCCACCCCCGTGGCCTCCAGCACCTTGGCCAGGCTCTCGGTCGAGGGCCAGCGCGGCCGCGCCTCGGCGTCGGCGGAGGTGCGCTTGGAGCGGTTGAAACTGGTGGGGTCCAGACCCGCCATCTTGGCCATGGCCGACGGGCTCATGTCGAAACGCTTGGCAAGCGCGTCAATCGCGGTCCAGATTTCAGCGTGCGAAAGCGCCGTCATGCGTGAGGTCCAGGCGGGGTGGGCGGCAGGAAAATAAGCCTCACCCCTAGGAAAGTAAACCTATTTCGAACAGCCCAGCTTGACGTTTACGTAAACGTTGACGTCGATTGGACCTGGATGTAAGGTGATCGACGATAACAAAGCGGCCCCGCCGCGTAGTGGGGCCTTTCCTCTTGGGAGGTTTCTATGTTGGCTGACCTGCGTCGCCCCGAGCGTACGTTCACGATCCGCAATCTGTGCAACGAATTCAAAGCGACCCCGCGCGCCCTGCGCTTCTATGAAGACAAGGGCCTGCTGTCGCCGGCCCGCGAGGGTCTCAATCGCGTCTATTCCCACAAGGACCGCGTTCGGCTGCAACTGATCCTGCGCGGCAAGCGCGTGGGCCTGTCGCTGTCGGAGATCCGCGAGCTGCTGGACCTGTATGACGAGAACGACGACGGCGCGGCCCAGATGGCGAGGTCGCTGAAGAAGTTCCGCGAGCGCGCCACGGCCCTGGAGCAACAGCGCGACGACATCGACGGCGCCCTGATCGAACTGAACCAGGCCTGCGCCCGTCTGGAACAGCGCCTGGTCGAGATCCGGCCCGACCTGCTGCCCCGCGCCGCCGACTACGACCAGGTCTTGCGCGCCCGGCTGGATGGTCACGCTGACGCCGCACTGGGCAAGTAGACCATCTTCACGGTGCGAACTGGCCAAGACCCCGGCCAGGGCGCACGCCTATCCTCTTCGTTTTGACACCCCCTTCTTCCAGGACCTTCCATGACCTACCAGGCGCCCGTCCGCGATCACGTCTTCATCCTGCGCGACATGCTCAACATCGACCAGCACAGCGAACTGCCAGCCTTCGCTGACGCCTCGTTCGATGTGGTGGAGCAGATCCTGGAGGCCGCCGCCCAGTTCACCGGCGAGGTCCTGGCCCCGCTCAACAGCGTCGGCGACAAGACCGGCTGCGTGCTGGACACGACGACCAACACCGTCACCACGCCGCCAGGCTTCAAGGAGGCCTACAAGCAGCTGTGCGAAGGCGGCTGGACCGGCCTGGGCTCGGATCCGGCCTATGGCGGCCAGGGCCTGCCGTTCGTGGTCAGCCTGGCGTTCAGCGAGATGTCGAGCTCGGCCAACATGGCGTTCTCGATGTATCCGGGCCTGGCCCACGGCGCCTATTCGGCCATCCACTACGGCGGCAGCGATGAGCAGAAGGACCTCTATCTGCCCAAGATGGTGACCGGCGAATGGACCGGCACCATGAACCTGACCGAGCCGCACTGCGGCACGGATCTGGGCCTGCTGCGCACCAAGGCGGTTCCGCAGGCGGACGGTTCCTACCGCATCACCGGCCAGAAGATCTGGATCAGCGCCGGCGAGCACGACATGGCCGGCAACATCGTCCACCTGGTGCTGGCCCGCATCGAAGGCGCCCCGGCCGGCGTCAAGGGCATCAGCCTGTTCATCGTCCCCAAGTTCCTGCCCAAGGAAGACGGCAGCGTCGGCACGCGTAACGAGGGCGCCAAGTGCGTGGGCCTGGAAGAGAAGATGGGCATCCACGGCAACGCCACCTGCGTGATGCAGTATGACGACGCCAAGGGCTGGCTGATCGGCGGCGAGAACGCCGGCCTGAAGATCATGTTCGTGATGATGAACGAGGCCCGCCTGGGCGTGGGCCTGCAGGGCGTGGCCCAGGGCGAGGCCGCCTATCAGGCCGCCGTCGCCTTCGCCAAGGACCGCCTGCAGGGCCGCTCGCTGACCGGCCCCAAGAACCCCGACGGCCCGGCCGATCCGATCATCGTCCACCCCGACGTGCGGCGCATGCTGCTGGAGAGCAAGGCCCTGATCGAGGGCGGTCGCGCCTTCCTGTTCTGGACCGCCCTGCACGGCGACCTGGCCCACGGCCATCCCGACGAGAAGGTGCGCGAAAAGGCCGAGGACTATATGGGCCTGATGACCCCGGTGCTGAAAGGCTACCTGACCGACAAGGGCTTCAAGATCTGTTCGGACGCGGTGCAGGTGCATGGCGGCAGCGGCTTCACCGAGCACTTCCCGGTCAGCCAGTTCATGCGCGATTGCCGCATCGCCCTGATCTATGAAGGCACCAACGGCATCCAGGCCCTGGACCTGGTCGGCCGCAAGCTGGCCTCCAAGGGCGGCCGCGCGGTGATGACCTTCTTCCAGGAAATCGACCAGTTCATCGGCGAGAACGACAGCGACGAAGGCCTCAAGCCCTTCATCAAGGCGCTGGCCGAGGTGAAGGCCCAGCTGCAGGACGGCACGATGTGGCTGATGCAGAACGGCCTGCAGAACCCCGAAAACGCCGGCGCGGCCTCGACCGACTACATGCACCTCTTCGGCCTGACCGGCCTGGCCTATATGTGGGCCCTGCAGGTCAAGGCGGCCCAGGCCAAGATCGCGGCCGGCTCGTCCGACCCGTTCTATTCGACCAAGGTCACCACCGCGCAATATTTCATCGAACGCATCTTGCCTGACGCTGGGGCGCATCTGACCAAGCTGAAAACCGGTTCAGCGACCCTGATGGCGCTGCCTGCGGAGGCTTTCTGATCATGAGCGTGCTCGACGTCGCAAAACCGGCTTTCATGGCCGAGGAAGACATCGCGATCTTTGAAGACGCGGTGGGCAAGTTCTTCGACGAGCACGCGCCCGAACATGTCGTGGCGACCTGGCGCAAGAACCACTGCGTCGATCGCTCGATGTGGACCAAGGCGGGAGAGGCCGGCTTGCTGGGCCTCTCCACCCCGGAAGAATACGGCGGGGCCGGCGGCGACTATCGCCACGAGGTCGTGCTGATGGAACAGCTGGGCCTCAAGGGCGTGGATGGCTTCGGCATCAGCCTGCACAACGCCATCATCATGCCCTACCTCGTCCACTACGGGACCGAGGAGCAGAAGCGCCGCTGGCTGCCCAAACTGGCCACCGGCGAACTGGTCGGCGCCATCGCCATGACCGAACCCGGCGCGGGCTCGGACCTTCAGGGGATCAAGACCACCGCCAAGAAGGTCGGCAACCAGTACGTCATCAACGGCTCCAAGACCTTCATCACCAACGGCCAGACCGCCAATCTGATCATCGTGGTGGCCAAGACCGACGCCGCCGCCGGCGCGCGCGGCACCTCCCTGCTGATGGTCGAGACCGACGGGGCTGAAGGCTTCGAGCGCGGCCGCAACCTCGACAAGCTGGGCCAGGAAGCCCAGGACACCTCCGAGCTGTTCTTCAACGACGTCAAGGTTCCGACCGAGAACCTGCTGGGCGTCGATGAGGGCCAGGGCTTCTTCCAGCTGATGGGCCAGCTGCCGCAGGAGCGGCTGAACATCGGCGTCCAGGGCATGGCCACCATCGAGCGGGCGCTGGACCTGACCATCGCCTACGTCAAGGAGCGCAAGGCGTTCGGCAAGGCGATCCTCGACTTCCAGAACACCCAGTTCGTGCTGGCCGAATGCAAGACCGAAGCGACCGTCGCCCGGGTGTTCATCAACCACTGCATCGAACAGCATCTGGCCGGAAAGCTGGACGCCTCGACCGCCTCGATGGCCAAGTACTGGGTCAGCGACCTGGAGAACAAGATCGTCGACCGCTGCCTGCAGCTGTTCGGCGGCTACGGCTTCATGAACGAGTATCCGATCGCCCGGATGTACCGCGACAGCCGCGTCCAGCGGATCTATGGCGGCACCAACGAGGTGATGAAGATCCTGATCGCGAGGACCCTGTGATCGCTATCGCCCTGATGCTGGCCCAGGCCGCCGCGCCCGCCGCCAAGCCGGCCGCCGACCCGCGCGCGGCCGTGGTCTGCGTGCGCGCCGCGCCGGGCGGCCGTCGCCCCCTGGCCTTCTCGGGCCAGCTGGTCGGCAAGCGCCCCCAGCCGGGCGCGTTCAAGCTGCCGCTCAAACCCGGCGCCGATGTCTGCAACAATCTGCTGCGCTCGAAGATCGCAACCTGGAGCCTCGAGGTCACCACCTCGGGCTTCACCGCCTGCACCCTGCCCGCGCCGGAATTTGGCCAGCGCGTCACCTACAGCGCCAAGGTCTCCGCGCGAGGCCTGATCTGCGCGCCGATCGCCAAGTCACCCATCGGGAGCTGGTAATATGGCCGCCTATACCGCCACCATCGACTGGAGCCTGAACGCGGGCGAGGATTTCGCCGCCGGCCACTACAGCCGCGCCCACAGCCTGCGGTTCGACGGCGGAGCCACCCTGCCGGGCTCATCCTCCCCGTCCATCGTGCCCAAGCCCTGGTCCGATCCCGCCGGCGTGGATCCCGAGGAGCTGTTCGTGGCCTCCCTGTCGTCGTGCCACATGCTGTGGTTCCTCGACATCGCCCGCCGCGCCGGCCACGTCGTCACCCGCTATGTCGACGAGGCCGACGGCCTGATGGGCCATGACGAGGCCGGTCGCCTGATCATGACCCGGGTCACCCTGCGCCCCGGCGTCGCCTTCGCCGGCGAGGCTCCGGATCCCGAGGCCCTCAGCGCCCTGCACGAGGCCGCCCACCACGCCTGTTTCATCGCCAACTCGGTCCGCACGGATGTGCAGGTCGAGCCGGGCTTCACCCCACAATCGATCTAAATATACGCAGGAAGGAGCCATCAAATGGCCGACGCTTATATCTTTGACGCCGTGCGCACCCCGCGCGGCAAGGGCAAGAAGGACGGGTCTCTGCACGAGATCACCTCGCTGTCCCTCGCCACCCAGGTCCTGCAGTCGCTGCGCGACCGCAACAATCTCGACACGTCCTTTGTGGACGACGTCGTGCTCGGCTGCGTCGCCCCCGTGGGCGAGCAGGGCAGCGACATCGCCCGCACCGCCGTCCTGACCGCCGACTACGCCGAAAGCGTCGCCGGCGTGCAGATCAACCGCTTCTGCGCCTCGGGCCTGGAAGCCGTGAACATGGCCGCCGCCAAGGTGGCCTCCGGCGAGGCCGGCATGGTGATCGGCGGCGGCGTCGAGAGCATGAGCCGCGTGCCCATGGGCAGCGACGGCGGCGCCTGGCCCACCGACCCCTCCTCGGCCTTCAAGACCTATTTCGCCCCGCAAGGCGTCTCGGCCGACCTGATCGCCACCCTGTACGGCTTCAGCCGCGATGACGTCGACGCCTATGCCGTCGAGAGCCAGCGCCGCGCCGCCGCCTCCTGGGCCGACGGCCGCTTCAAGAACTCGGTGATCGGCGTCAAGGACCAGCTGGGTCTGACGATCCTCGACCACGACGAGACCGTGCGCGGCTCGACCACCATGCAGACCCTGGCCTCGCTGAACGCGTCGTTCCAGGGCATGGGCGACATGGCTTTCGACGCCGTGGTCACCCAGCGCTATCCGCAGGTGGAGAAGGTCAATCACGTCCACCACGCCGGCAACAGCTCGGGCATTGTCGACGGCGCCGCCGGCGTGCTGATCGGCAGCAAGGAAATGGGCGAGGCCCTTGGCCTGAAGCCCCGCGGCCGCATCAAGGGCGCCGCCTCGATCGGCAGCGAGCCCTCGATCATGCTGACGGGCCCCGCCCTGGTCAGCGAAAAGCTGCTCAAGAAGCTGAAGATGGAGGTCAAGGACATCGACCTCTATGAGCTGAACGAAGCCTTCGCCGCCGTCGTCCTGCGCATGATGCAGGCGCTGGACATCCCGCACGACAAGATGAACGTCAACGGCGGCGCCATCGCCATGGGCCACCCCCTGGGCGCCACCGGCGCGATGCTGGTCAGCACGATGCTGGATGAACTGGAGCGCTCCGACAAGGAGACCGCCCTGATCACCCTGTGCGTCGGCGCCGGCATGGGCACCGCCACCGTCATCGAACGCGTCTAGGAGCGGCGGACCCGAGCTATGACCGCGCCGGTCGACGATCAACTGATGGCTTATCCACCGTACGAAACGCCGTTCCTCCAGACTTGGAACGGCGTTTTCGAGGCGGTGTTCGTAGCCTTTCACCCGTTCGCGCGGGTGAAGGGGCGCGACCCGTTCGTGGAAGGTCGGACGGTTGTTCCGAAGACCGGTGAGCCCTTGAGGTCTGCCCCCATGGGTGGCGCTGTGGGTGAGGTCGTGCGCGAGATCGAAGCAGACGCGACGCTGCTCTATGCAGGCTCGGCCCTGACTCCCGAGGAGGTAGGCGACTCCGCCAACCTCGAAATCCTGACCTGGGCCAAGATCGCTGAGCAAGCTCGCTTGCAAGGCGGTCCTGCACAGCTGAACCACGCCCTACTCAGCCTGATCGGTGCCCTGAAGCATCCAGACACAGCGGCTCGGGACACGCTGGTGGCGCTGGCCAGACGTGAAGGCCTGTTCCTGCCGTCCGAAGGCGCGATGCAGCCCCTGCTCCTGCCGGCTCTTCGCCGCTGGTTCGAGGGACTGGGTCACGCCGAGGTCGTCGTCCAGCCTGAGTTCGACGACGGACGCATCGTCCCAGTCGAAAAGCTGGAGGAATGGGCTGATCGGGTGTCGCTCTACGACCCCGGCAAGACCGTTCTGGTGGTCGTGGACTGGGACAGCTTCTTCACTCTGGTCGCCGGCCCGCGCCGGGCGCTTGAGGATTGGGTTCGAGCCGAAAATCTAGACGGCTTCTTCGCCGACAAAACAACCGGCCATGACTGGTGGAATCCCCCCATCGCGGCCTCACAAAACATACGGAGCTAACCACCATGGAAAACTTCAAGATCGAGGTCGATTCCGACGGCGTGGCCCTGGTCACCTTCGACGTGCCCGGCCGGACGATGAACACCCTGACCGCTTCGGTGATCAAGGAAATCGGCGAGGTCGTCGAACGCATCAAGACCGACGCGGCCATCAAGGGGGCGGTCATCACCTCGGGCAAGACCACCGGCTTCTGCGCCGGCGCCGACCTGGGTGAACTGGGCGGCAGCGGCGGTATCGGCGGCGGCGCGGGCGGCGAAGAGGGCCTGAAGGCCGCCTTCGAAGCCGGCTTCGCGCTCAACAAGGCGTTCCGCGCCCTGGAAACCTGCGGCAAGCCGGTGGCCGCGGCCATCAATGGCCTGGCCATGGGCGGCGGGCTGGAAATCACCCTGGCCTGCCACTATCGCGTCGTGGCCGACAATCCCAAGATCCAGCTGGCCCTGCCGGAAGCCAAGGTCGGCCTGCTGCCGGGCGCCGGCGGCACCCAGCGTCTGCCGCGCCTGATCGGCGTGATGGCCGCTGCGCCCTACCTGCTGGAAGGCAAGTCGATGAAGCCGGCCGAGGCCCTGGCCCTGAAGGTCGTGCACGAAGTCGTGCCCGCCGATCAGGTGGTCGAGGCCGCCAAGACCTGGGTCAAGACCAAGGGCGATCCGGTCGCGCCGTGGGACAAGAAGGACTTCAAGCTGCCCGGCGGCGGTCCCTACAGCCCCAGCGGCAGCCAGGTGTTCGTGATGGGCAACGCCATGCTGCGCAAGCAGACCTATGGCAACTATCCGGCCCAGCTGAACATCATGAAGGCGGTCTATGAAGGCACGCAGGTGCCCTTCGACGCCGCCCTGCGGATCGAGACCCGCTACTTCCTCAAGACCATGATGACGCCCCAGGCCAAGGGCATGATCCGCACCCTGTTCCTCAGCCTGCAAGAGCTGGGCAAGGGTTCGGGCCGTCCCGCCGGCGTGCCGCACTATGACGTCAAGAAGGTCGCCGTTCTGGGCGCCGGCATGATGGGCGCGGGCATCGCCTATGTCCAAGCCATGGCCGGCATCGAAAGCGTGCTGATCGACCAGACGCAAGAAGCCGCCGACAAGGGCAAGGCCTATGCCGAAGGCCTGGTCAAGAAGGCCGTCTCGCGCGGCAAGATGACCCAGGAAAAGGGCGACAAGATCCTGGCCCTGATCACCCCCACGACCGATTACGCCCTGGTCAAGGGTTCGGACCTGGTGGTGGAAGCGGTGTTCGAAAACCGCGAGGTCAAGGCCGAGGTCACCAAGAAGGCCGAAGCCCAGCTGGCTGACACCGCCATCTTCGGCTCCAATACCTCGACCCTGCCGATCACCGGCCTGTCCAAGGCCTCGGTGCGTCCGGCCTCGTTCATCGGCATCCACTTCTTCTCGCCGGTCGACAAGATGGGTCTGGTCGAGATCATCATGGGCGAGCAGACCAGCCAGGAAGCCCTGGCCAAGTCGATCGACTACGTCCTGAAGATCAAGAAGACCCCGATCGTCGTCAACGACTCCAGAGGCTTCTACACCTCGCGCTGCTTTGGCACCTTCGTGCAGGAAGGCCTGGAGATGATGGCCGAGGGCATCGCCCCCGCCATCATCGACAATGTCGGCCGCGCCACCGGCATGCCGCGTGGTCCGCTGGAAATGAACGACGACGTCGCCCTGGACCTCTCCTACAAGATCGGCGAGCAGACCAAGAAGGACCTCGGCGACAAGTACGAAGAGCGCCCCTTCGCCCCCGTCCTGGAAAAGATGGTGGTCGAGCTGGGTCGCCTGGGCCGCAAGAACGGCAAGGGCTTCTATGACTATCCCGAGGGGGGTCAGAAGAAGATCTGGCCGGGCCTGGCCGACCTGATGCCCGTCACCACCAAGGACGCTGATGCGGCCCTGATCGAGGAGATCCGCACGCGGCTGCTCTATCGCCAGGCCGTGGAAGCCGCCCGCTGCTTCGAGGAAGGCGTCATCGTCGATCCGCGCGAAGCCGATGTCGGCGCGATCCTGGGCTGGGGTTTCGCGCCCTGGACCGGCGGTCCGATCAGCCTGATCGACGGTATTGGCCTCAAGGCCTTCGTCGAGACCTGCGACGCCCTGGCCCAGAAGTTTGGTACGCGGTTCACGCCGCCCAAGCTGCTGCGCGAGATGGCCGCCAACGGCGAGACCTTCTACAGCCGCTTCGGCGTCAAGACCAAGGCCGCCGCCTGAACCCGGTCGCCTGCTGAAGACAAGGAGGGCCCGGCGGCGACGCCGGGCCCTTTTCACGTCCGGCCCTTATTTCCGGACGGTGACGATCGGGCCATGGTTCAGCCGCACGGCGTCCTTATCTGAGAGCCTCGATAGACGGGTGCGAGATACAAGACGGATGCAGGCGACTCTCGCCCCGATGACTGGCGGCCCAGCGCCCCGGCCCAAACCCAAAGGCGCAGGTCCCTGGATTCTTCTCGTCTCGGTTCTGGCCCACGGCCTGGTGCTGGGCGCCCTGGTGTCCGGCGTCCACGTCATGCCGCCGCTGGTCGAGCCGCCGGCCCTCAGCGTCGAACTGTTCACGCCTGAACGCCCGCGCGAGACGGTGGCGAAGCCCGCCAAGGCCCGCCCCGCCGACGCCCCGCCGGTCATGACCCGGACGGACAGGTCGCCCGCCCCCGTGGCCCCGCCGCCGGCGCCGGCCATCGCCACGCGCCCCGCCGCCCCGACCGCCGCCCCGACGGGCGCCGTCGCCCCGCCCGGCTTCAAGGCGCGCGAGCTGACCGGCGGCGGCGACGGCCTGCGCCAGGCGGCGCGCGACGGCATCGGCTGCCGCAACGCCGACGAGCTGGCCCTGACCAAGGCCCAACGCGCGGCCTGCGACGAAAAACTGGGGGAAAAGAACAAGAACCGCCCGGCGATGTATGCGGTGATCGACCCCGACAAGAAGGCCGCCTTCGACGGCGACTGCAAGAAGGACGATGACTGGTGCCTCTACCGCACCGGCAAGGGCCCCTATCCGGGCATCTTCGCCCTGGGCAAGAAGAAGAAGATCAAGGGCTGGGACGACTGACCGCCTAAAGGAAAAAGGGCCCCGCCTCGCGGCGGGACCCCTCTTCATCCAGGTCTGGAGTGTCGAGCTTACCAGCGCTTGCTGACACCCAGCATCACGCGGCGCTCAGCCTGCAGGCCGCTGACGCCCTTGGATTGCGACTGGCGGTCGTGGAGCAGGTTCTGACCGTTCAGCGACACGTCCACGCCTTCGCTCACCGTGTAGGCGACGCGGCCGCCGACCGTGGTGTAGCCCTTGACCGGCTCCAGCAGATTGCCGTTGTAGGACGAGAACTTGCTCACCATGTGGGCATAGCCGTCCACCGACCACTTGTCGTTCGCCCAGCCCGCCGCGAGGTTGCTGCGGTACTTGGGCGAGGTCGCCTCGAAGTTCACCTTGCGCAGGATGATCGACGAGACCGTGGTGAAGGGCTTGTCGCTGACGTCGGTGTAGGTGGTGTCGGCGTTCCAGTGGAAGCCGCCGTCAAGCTTGCCGGAGGCGGCCAGTTCAACGCCGTTCATCTTGGAGTCGGAGACGTTCTTGTAGGTCGCCGTCATCCAGGTGGACGAGGTCGCCGCGAAATCGACGGCGCTGGTCGAGAACTGACCTTTGACGCTCTCGGTCTTCTGCGTGAACACCTTGATGCTGGCGCGCGCCTTGAGGGCGGGCAGTTCCTGGCTGTAGCCCAGCTGGTAGTTCGTCACGATGGCCGGTTCCAGCGCCGGGTTGCCGGTGATCAGGAAGCCGGTCGGGGCCGCCGTCGCCGGCGGGATCAGCAGGCCGCCCAGTTCCAGCAAGGTCGGGGCCTGAACGCCGCGAGCGTAGGTCGCGCGCAGTGAACCATTGTCCGAGACCTTGTAGACCGCGCCCAGATTGATGCTGGGCTCGGTGATGTCACGGTTCCAGAGGCCATTGTCATGTTGCGGCGCGCCAACCGGGAACGGGCCCGTGCGCTTCAGGCTCAACTTGTCGACGCGGGCGGCGGCGGTCAGCGCCAGCTTGGGGCTGACAACCCAGTTCCACATCGCCGACGGGGCCAGGACCGTATAGCTGACCTTGGCGCCGGCATAGGAGGCCGTGTCCAGCTGGTTGTCGCGATACTCGACACCCAGGCGGATGGTGTGGGCGGCGCCGATCTTGAACAGGTCTTCCAGGCTGTAGACGGTGATGTTGTTCAGGTAGCGGCGGCCGGGCGTCAGGGCGTCCAGATCGTTGCGATAGGCCTGGGCCTGCACAAGACCGTACTTGGTGTCGGCGTTCAGCGTGGCCTTCAGCGAGTCGGTTTTGACCCGGTGCGCGGCGTAGGCGAAGGTCGAGATGACCTGGGTCGACGCGCCGTTCGACATCGAGCCTTCGACCCGCAGGGTCGTCTTGTCGTTCAGTTGGGCCACAGCGTCGATATTGGCGCGCGCCGTCGACGGGTTATGGATTTGCGAGCCCAGAACGCGGCCCGTGCCGCTGGTGGTGTTCTTCCACTCGTTCTCGTGATCGAAGCCGCCCGAGATCCGGAACGACAGGCGCTCGCCCAGGCGAACGGTCTTCACGACCGAGACGCTGGTGCTCTCACCCGTGCCGGCCCGCAGTTCGATGACATTGGTGTTATCGAACTTGGGATTGAAGGTGATGATGTTGACGACGCCGGAGACGGCGTTGAAGCCGAAAATGGCGCTGTTGGGACCGCGCACGACTTCGATCTGGCGGATTTCGCTCAGCTCGATCGGCAACGAGGCCCAGTCGGTATAGCCGAAGTGGTCCAGATAGACCTGGCGGCCGTTGATCAGCACCAGCAGGCGCGGCGAGCGGGCCTGGTTGTAGCCGCGGATACCGACGTCGGACTGGCCGGCGGCGAAGGCCAGCACGTCAACGCCGGCCACGCGGCTGAGGATCGTCGGCAGGTCGCCGGCGCCCGAGCGCTTGATGTCGCTGGCGCTGATGATGGTCATGTCGACCGGCGCTTCGGTGGCGCGCTGGGGCGACCCGGTGGCGCTGGTGGTGACGGGCTCGTTGAACAGCTGCTCCATCGCGCCATAGTCGATGGACTGGGCGGAAGCCGTGGTGGCCGAAGCCATGAGGAAGAGGCCGACCGAAGCGCCGGCGAAAAGAGTCGTTTTCATGATTGTGTCTCTTAAATTCGCTGGGGTCAGACTTCGCGGATCATCATGCGGAAGGCGGCCTTGAAGACCGCGCCGACCGCGGCGGCAGCCGAACGGTTGACCACGATCTCCACCTTGGGATCGGCCGACACGCTCATCACGCAGGCGCCGCTGGTGACACAGGACATGTCCGAGCCGATGGTGATGATCTTCTTGGCTTTGGCGGCGGCCCCGACCGGGCCGGCGTTGACGCCCGTCGTGATGTAGAGGGCGGCGACGCCCGCTGCGGCGCCGGCGTCATCGGCTTCCACCGGCTTGCCGACCAGGGTCAGGGCGCCGGCGCTGAGGCCCGCGCCGATAGCGGCCATGACGGCGTTCTTCTCGGCCACCGAAGCGGGCTTGGACGGATCGAACACCACGCCCAGCGTGGCCTTTCCGGTGGGCCCGTTTTCCAGGAAGGTGAGGGCGCGACCGGCGACCTGCAGGTCCTTGGCGGCGTCGGCGTGAGCGCTGAGCGGCGCGGCGAAGAGCGCCAGGGCGCAGAGCGCCATGGCGCCAGATTGGGTCTTTTTCGACATGCTGTTTATCCCCGGCCCGGAGACTTTCCCGGACTTTCTGAGCGCGAAAAGGCCTCACGACCGTAAACAGAATGTAACCAGCGTTCACCGTACGCTTTTAATTCACCCTATATTCCGCCAACTTTACATGTATTCAGATCAAAATTTGAGATTAGATTGATGTCAATTTGTCGCAATACATCCAAACTATACAATTTATTACTTTGGATTGACGAGCAATTTAGCGACCACTACATTCATAGAGACGATTTAATATTGTAAATATGCACCTTTCAAATTGTGTTGGAAAATTGTCCTATAGCTTGAGCTTGGCCGAACGGGACCTAACCTCGTCGCTATAGTTGGAACTGGTCATTTTGCCGCAGCGCCCGACACCGGCCCCAAAACGAGCCCATTTTGGGGTTTGGGGGAGCCTTGTCGCTCGGCGTGGAGCGCGCGCGATCAGGGCGGCGCGGCTGAACCCGTCACCTCCGTCCCGCCCAAGGCGAAATGCGCACATGGCCTCACGGGAGATCCCGTGAGGCCATGGCTGTCAGTTCGGCATGGATTGAGGGTAAGGGCCGCAGCCGCTCACCGGTCGGCGATCGCGCGCCTAAAAGAAGCGTTCGCCCAGACGGATCGTATCGCCCGGAGCCACCGTCACCGATGGGCTGAGCTCGACCTTGGTCTCTTCGGTCTCGCCGACATGCTTGACGAAGACGTTCTTCTTGTCGGCCCGATAGGTGAAGCCGCCGGCCGTGGCCACCGCGTTGAGAACCGTCAGGCCCGACGTATAGGGATAGGTGCCCGGCTTGGTCACTTCGCCCAGGATATAGAAGGGGCGGAACGTCAGCACCTCGGCGCTCACGCGCGGCTCCTTCAGATAGCCGTCGCTCAGGGCGTGCTGCACGGCTTCCTGGAACTGGCGGACGCTGAGCCCCGCAGCCTTGACCTCGCCGATCAGCGGCAAGGACACCAGGCCTGTGCCCGTGACGAAGAACTCGCCCGAGAGGGTCGGCTCGCCGTAGACCGTGACGCGAACCTTGTCGCTGGAGCCCAGAAGATAGTCGTCAGACTGGGCGGGCGCCGAAGGCGGCTGCTGGGCGTGCGCCGGCTTTGTGCTCAGGGCCCCAAAGACAAGCACGCTCGCCAACAGGACCATGAGCCAATTTAGGTGTCGTCTCACGATAGTCATCGGATTGGAGTCTCTGAATAAGCGCGTCCCTGTTTGTGTGTCATGACACGCCCGCAGAGCAGCGACAAGAAGGCGGGCTACTGTCGACGAGACTTTCCGGCCTGAAGAATGATGGGTGGCCCATCGATCAGACGCACAGCGGTGAGAACGCCCGTCGCATAGGCCCCTGTGTCAATATTAATGCGGTCTGGGCCAATAAATGGTTGCTCTTCTGGCGTATGGCCGTGAACGACCACGCAGGGCAGACGATGGGGCTGTGACAGAAAGTCACCGCGAATCCACATCAGGTCTTCCGGCGTCTGCAGATCCAGCGGAACGCCCGGCCGCACGCCGGCGTGGACGAAGAAATAGTCGCCATAGGTCGCCGACAACTCCAGAGCCTGCAGGAACGCCACATGTCGGGCCGGCGTCTGGCGCTGAAAGCTGGCCTGAATGTCGCGCCAGGCGTCCGCGTCCACCCGCCCGATCGGTCGGTCGACCCCATAGGACGCCAGGGTCTCTCCGCCGCCAAACTCCACCCAGGCGGCGCCGGCCTCCGGGTTCTCGAGAAAGGACAGCATGGTCTGCTCGTGATTGCCCATCAGGGCGCGAACCTCGAAGGCGGCGTGCTGGCTGGCGGCGTCAATCAGGCTGATCAAGCGATCCACGACGCCACGCGAGGCCGGACCCCGGTCGATATAGTCGCCGACAAACACCAGAACCGGCCGGTCGGGGCGATTCAGACCGGCGAAATCCTTGGCGATCACCTCAAGCAGGTTATCCAGAAGATCGAGGTGGCCATGAATGTCACCAATCCCATAGACCACGCGCCCCCCTGTCGAGGCGGCGATCGCCGCCTTGGCCTTGGGACGAAAAAAATTGAACCGCATCACCTGTCCACTCGAGCGTTTCCGGTCGCCCGCCTGTCGAAGGCTGTCAGTTTGCCTCACGCAAGAACGCCCATCAACCGTTTGCCAGAAACCTTACCATTCAATACACCATGCTGAAATACACAATGTTTACTACAATAATTCGCTCTGAATTATCCTTAATTACTTAGTTACCACATGTATTCGTATTCAAAATACCAAGTGTTTTCATTCGATAATTAGAGCTTAATTGCATTCTGGCGTCGTCATTAAGGGCGATGTCAAGATGAATATCCGCAAAGAACTCGCGATTTGCGCCAGCGTCATGGCTGTACTTGCTATGACTAGTGCTGCCCGGGCTGAAGGCCGCGCCTTCCTGCCGCGCGGCGAAACCGTGGCGGCGCCGTCCGGCTTCATCGACCTGTGTCAGCGGGACGAGACCAGCTGCGGCGCGCCCGTCGCCCAGGTCGCCCCGACATCGACCCTGGCCCTGACGACGCTCAGCACCTCTTCGCTGGGTCGGTCCTGGTCGCTGGCCCTGGCGGCGGCGACGAAAGCCCCGGCCGTTGAGCAAGACAGCGCCGCGACGCTGGGCCTGGCCGTCGTCGAGACGGTCAAGGCCTACCGCCCGCAGGCGGTTGAGGACTTCGTGCCCGCCGGCGTCGCGCGTCCCGCGACCAAGGCTCCCGTGATGGTCGCCGCCGCCTCCGCGTCGCAGGCGCCCCTGCTGGACAAGAGCCAGCTGAAGCTGGTCACCGCCGTGAACCTCGCGGTGAACCGCGACGTTCGCAAGTCCAGCGATTTCGACCTCTATGGCCTGAACGAGTTCTGGTCGCTGCCGCGTGTGATCGACGGCAAGATGTATGGCGACTGCGAGGACTACGCCCTCGAAAAGCGCCGCCGCCTGATCGAGGCCGGCGTGGCCGCCGAGGCCCTGTCGATGGCCGTGGTCGTCACCCGGCGCGGCGAGAGCCACGCGGTCCTGGTCGTGGCCTTCGAGTCCGGCGACATGGTGCTGGATAATCTGACGCCGTGGCCGACCCCGTGGGCGGCGCTCAACTACACCTGGGTGCAACGGCAGGTGGCCGGCTCCTCGACCTGGATGACGGTCGGCTGAAGGTCCGATCCGGATCCGCCCGCGCCGAGCCCGGGGCCGGCGGATCCGGCAAGGCGGACGCCGAACAAACGAAAGGCCCCGGAGGGATCTCCGGGGCCTTTCGTTTGTTCGAAAAGAGTGTGCGGCGGTTAGAGAACCAGACGCACCGCTTCGATTGCAACGTACCAGAGGCCACCCGAGACAATCGCGGCCGACAACAGGCCCAGCGCACGAGACATTCGCCGCGCGCCCGGTCGGGACATCGTCATCGGGGTCATGGTCGTTGAGAGATCGGCGGGGATCATCGACATGGTGTGCTCCTGTGCCTTGCAGCCTAGGGCGTGGGCGCTAAATTCCCGCTAACGAACAGCGTTTATGCAGCGCTAACCTCATCTATGATTAATGAGTGGTTTAGAAGTGACGACGACGCCCGCCTGCGATAGATAGTTCGGTATTGGCCTCGGCGGCTTTGCCAAGGCATATTCCGTGCGGGGTTCATGTGATGAGCGGGAGCTTGAACACGGAAGTTCTAGATCAAGATCCGGCGACATTTTTGCCGCGAGTGGCGATAGATCCGATGAAGCGTCTCTGTGACGTTCTTATGTCGGCTATATTGATCGCCTTCTTCGCGCCCGTTCTGCTGCTCGCAGCCTTGTTGATCCGTCTGGAATCGCGGGGCCCGGCTTTATTTCGCCAAACGCGGGGTGGTCTCAACGGCCGCACCTTCACCATCTACAAGCTGCGCTCGATGCGTTGCGAGGAGAACGGCGACGCCGTCGTCCAGGCCAGGCGCGACGATGATCGCGTCACCCGGATCGGCAAGCTGATCCGGGCGACCAGCATCGATGAGCTGCCGCAACTGCTCAACGTCCTGAAGGGCGACATGTCACTGGTCGGGCCGCGTCCGCACGCCCAGGCGCATGACGCCTATTACGGCGCGCTGATCCCGACCTACAAGATGCGCTTCCAGGCGCGACCGGGCCTCACCGGCCTGGCTCAGATCAAGGGTTTCCGCGGCGCGACCAGCGATGTGGACGACATGGCCAACCGCGTGAGGGCCGATATCGACTATATCGACACCTGGACGCTGTGGTCCGACCTGCGCATCATGCTGATGACCGTGCCGCATCTGCTGCTGGCTGAAAACGCCTATTAAGGCATCGTGCGGAAAAGTGGGCGCCGGTTTTCCGCGAAAACGATGCCAAAACAAAAATCTGGCGCAACGTCGGCGAGCCGACCGGATCGTCGGCGCCTTTCCCCATCGCGCTGCAATGCTCCCGGCGTCCGCCGCTCCAAGGGCGTGCGCCATAGACGTTTGGCGCCGGGCGCGCCACGCCCTGAGGTCGGCGAGGAAGAACCTCTGCGCGCCGACGGTCAGGACGCCGGCGGCGGCGCCGTCCTGAGGACCGCGATCTGCAGGGCCATGCCCACCCGTCCGGCCGGATTGCGCACCGCATTGGCCATGGCGATGAAGGTCCGCGGCGAGCGGCGACGACGCCACTCCGTCCCCAACTGGTAGATGGCGCTTTCACGCGCCGACTGACTGATCTGGTCCCAGTGATCATAGGCGAACAGGGTCCGCCCCCTGAAGAGGCTGGTCTGCAACGGCGCGACGGAGAAGGAATGCTCCAGCGCCAGGTTGGAGGCCTCTTGCCGTCCCAGCGCCGCCTCCACGGCCGCCCGGCGCAGCCAGGCCGCCCCGGACCCGGGTCTCATCGTGACTTCGCGGGCGCTCAGACGATCCAGACGGTCCAGTTCGGCCGCGTCGGGCTGCGTCTTGCCAAGGCCGGCTTCTATGCGGCGCGCCAGGGCCTCGGCGGGCGCTGTAGGCCAGTCGGTGAGATCGCCCCCCACGCGCGACGCCAGCAGCGGCGCGGCCATCAACAGAGACGCCACAACGACGGCGGCGCCGGCTGATCCCGCCGCCCAGGACAGGCGAGGGTCGGCCTGCCGCGGCGCGCTTCCGACCGTCATCGATCCGACCACGCCGAGGATCAGCGCCGCCAGGGCCTGGATCGCCGGGGCCTGTAGCGCGAAGTCGGTCATGCCGTGCAGCAGGAAGACAATGGCGGCGCAGACCGTGGCCCGCGCCCAGGTGGCGACCGCGCCTTCGCGCAGACCGCCGCGCAGGATGGGCCAGATCAGGACCGCGAACAGCAGCGCCATGAGCACGGCGCCGATCACCCCGCCCTCCTCCAGCCACTGAAGATAGAGATTATGCACCGCCCGGATGTCGTAGAGGACCCGAAGATTGTCCTGGGTGGCGACCAGTTGATTGACCGTCGGAAACGATCCCAGGCCGAAGCCGAACCAGGGCGAGGTCTGAAAGGCTTCCCAGTGCGGCGCGAAGATCGCCGTCCGCACGGAAAGGTCCTGGTCGGTATTGTTGAGCCGCTCAGCGACGAGCTCGGTGCTCCTCAGGCTCAGGCCCCCGACGGCGAGGACCATCGCCATCGCGCCAAGACCCGCGACGACCCGCAGGCGTTGACGCTGGGCGATCGCCTCCCAGACCAGCATCAGGCCCAGAGCGACCAGGGTGGAGGCGAGCCCGGCGCGGGAAGCCGTCAGCAACAGGGTCGTCGCCAGCACCCCGGCCAGGGCCATAAGACCTACGGCCTCAGGGTCACCCCGCCTGAGCATGGTCAGCCCGCGCTGGCGTCGCACCCGATTGATCAGGGCGGCCACGGTCAGAAGCAGGCCGCCGCCGAACACCGTGGCGGCGCTGTTGGGGCTGAGCAGGGTGGCGACCAGCCGCGACGTGCGGCGCAGGCCCACATGGTCCAGAAAGGCCAGGGCGGCATAGACGCCGATCGCCAGAACCGCGGCGCGCAGGAACCAGCGCCCCCGCGCCTCGGACGCCCCGATCACCCGCGCGGCGGCGAAAAGGCAGGCCAGACCCAGCAATTGCGCCACATTCAGCAGGAGCGACGATCGGTCGACCGTCAGCGCGCCCAGGGGGCCGGGCACATAGCTCCACACCGGGTGGGCCCCGCCCGGTCCCCAGGGGCCTAGCGGCCAGAGCACGGCGAGCAGAAGCAACAGGAAGAGGCCGGCCTGCACGGTCACGCCGCGCAGCCGCGCCAGATCCCGACGAGCCCAGCGGCAGGTCGCCAGCAGACCCACCAGAAAGGCGGCGTAGATGCCGCTAAACAGACAGGCGGTGGAGATCTCGCTGGCGCCGAAGGCGATCACCGCCATGAACACCAGGGCCAGAAGAACGCCCATGGCGACCCGCTCGGAGGTCAACAACCGCCGAGCGGCGCCGCGACTGGGCCGCGCGGACGACGCGGCCTTGGGCCGCGCCGGCCGGGCGTCAGTCGGCATAGTACTTGCGATAGCTCTTGTAATAGTAGTTGGCGTCGCCGTAGCCGTAACGCGTCTGCGCCTTCATATCGACCTGGGTCAGGGCCAGGCCGGCGACGAACACGCCGCGGCCTTGCAACAGGTTGATGGCGGCCGTGATCGCCTTGACCGGCGTCTTCTTCCAGCGGGCCAGCATCACAACCGCGTCGGCGTGGGGCGCCAGGATGCGGGTGTCGGCGATGGCCAGCAGCGGCGCGGTGTCCAGCAGCACCACGTCGAAACGTTCGCGCAGTTCGGCCAGAAGTTTGAGCATGGCCGGCGAGCCCAGAACGTCGCGCGGCGTATAGGCCGACTTGGTCAGGGCCAGGACCTTGGCGCCGCTCGGATCGTTGATCAGCGCCTCGTCCAGGGTGCAGACCCCGTTGAGCACTTCCAGAAGACCCTTGGTGGGAACCTCGGGCAGGAACCGGTTGATGGCGCTCTGGCGCAGGTCGCAGTCGACGATGATGACATTGGAGCCGGAGGTCGCCAGGGTGCGCGCCAGACTGAAGGTGGTGGTGGTCTTGCCTTCGCCCGGCAGGGACGAGGTGACCGCGATCACCTTCACCGCTTCGCCGACCTTGGAATAGAGGATCGCGGCCCGCAGCTTGCGGAAGCTTTCCGCGAAGGTCGAAAGCGGCTTGGCCAGCAGATAGTCCGGCGGGCTCATGCCACGAGCCTGCTTGGCGTCCTCGATCGCCGAGCTGAGCAGCGGGATCGAGCCCAGATAGGGCAGGCCGATCCGGCGCTCGACCTCATCCTCGGTGAAGATGCCGGCCATCAGGATCTCGGCCAGCACCACCGACGCCGCCCCGGCGCCCAGGGCGAGAACCAGACCCAGGGCCAGGTTCAGAGAAGGCTTGGGATAGCTGGGTGAGGTCGGGATCTTGGCGCGTGACACGACGCGAGCGTCGGCCTGCTCAATGCCCTGGCTGCTGGAGGTTTGCTTGAAGCGGGCCAGCAGCGATTCATACAGGGTGCGGACCGACTCGGCCTTGCGTTCCAGTTCGCCCAGTCGAATGCTGGCGCGGTTGTTGCCCGCCAGGGCGCCCTTGGACGCCGAGACGCTGCCGGCCATCGAGCCGGTGCGCTGACGCGCCACCTGGGACTGGGCTTCCAGGTTGGAAATGATCCGGCGAATTTCGGCCTGGATCTGGCCGTCGACATCGGCCAGCTCGCGCTTGGCCTTCAGCAGGTCCGGGTGGCGATCGCCATAGCGACCGCTCATGTCGGCGACCTTGGCGCTCTGCTCGGCGCGTTGCTTGCGCAGTTGCTGCACGACCGGAGAATTCAGCGATTCGCCGACGTCTTCCCCGGTGCTGCCGCGCGCCAGCTGACTACGAGCGATATTGAGGCGGGCGTCCGCCTCGGCCTGTTGCGCCCGAGCGCTGGCCAGTTGTTGGTTCAGGCCCGAAATTTCCTGCTCGGTCAGGGTCGCGCCCTCGGCGCTCATCAGATTGTTGGCGATCTTGTACTGCTGCACGTCGGCCTCGGCCGTCTGCAGTTGGTCGCGCAGTTCAGACACCCGGGTGTTGAGCCACTCATTGGCCTTGGCCGTGGCGTCGAACTTGGCCTCAAGCTGTTCGGTCAGATAGAGATCCGCGAAGGCATTGGCGATCTTCGCCGCCGCCTGCGGATCGGTATGGGTATATTCGATGGCGATCAGATAGGTCAGGCCGGAACGGCGCACCTTCAAACCACCAAGAAGGTTGTCGACCACCTTCTCGCTCTGGCGCTGGGCTTCAACCGATCCGACCGCCGCGACCGGCGCGACGACCTTCTTGAGCCCGGGAATCCATGAGCCGACGCCCTTGGCGCCTTCAACATAGGGATTGAAATAGGGGTCCTGGTCCAGCTTCAGCTGCTTGACGACCCGGGCGGCCAGGGACCGCGACTTCAGGACCTCGACCTCGGTGTCGACCACCGAGGAATCGGCCGGAAGACCCGACAGCACCGCGCTCATGTCGGCGACCTGTTCCTTGCGGACATCCAGCATGACCTGGGCGGACGCCGTGTAACGCGGGGTTTCCTGCAGCGTATAGAGCAGGACCGCCACGAACACCGCCAGGGCCACCGCCGCGAACAGCCGAAGCCGTCGACGGAAGGTGGCGATGACGAGGTTCAGATCAAAGGACATCGCTCCGGCGCTAGGCGCCGGAGCGTGTTGGGTCTCATAGGAAGAGCCGTCCATGGGTACTCTCGATGGGGGCCCGAACCGGACCTAGAGCGTCATCTCTACACTCAGAGGAGTGACTTAGAACTGAACAGCGACCGAAGCCGAGAGCTTATTGTCGGTGAACGAAGCGCCCTTGGCGACGCCCGACGACTTCTGCTTCAGATAGGCGTAGCCGACGGTCAGGCCGACATTGCGGTTCAGCAGATAGGTGCCCGAGGCGTTGAAGCCCGTCCGCTTGTCGTCGCGATCGACGAGTTCGTAGTTGTCCTTGCCGTAGCTGGCCTTGGCCGAGAGCAGGACATTGCGCATCAACTCGTGATCAATGCCGACCGAGGCGTTGTTCGAGATGAAGCCTTGCGACCCCGTCGCCACCGATTCCTCAATGGAACGCGAGCCAGCAGCGTTCAGCGTCGTCAGCTCGGTCGGGAACCACTCGACCAGACCCTTGGCGGTGAAGCCATCGATCGAAGCGTAGTGATCGTAGGACTGCGACATGTAACCCGCTTCGACGCTACCGCGCACGACCTGGGACAGATCGAAGTCGGAGCCGACCGTCGCAGTATAGCCGTCCGAATCGCGAGCGCGAAGGGCGACGGTGTCGACGTCATAGGACTTCTTGTTGCCGACCAGCGACGCGAATACCGCAGTGTCGGGGCTGACAGCGTACTCGGCCTTGCCGCCATAATAGAACTCGTCGCGATCGCGGCTGTTCTGATTGAAGGCGCCGCCCTGATCGTCATAGTCGTACTTCTTGGCGTCCAACTTGCCGGTCAGGCGAAGGCGGTTGAATTCCTTCACGGCCGTGACGTTTTCCGACCAAAGATAGTATTCGACGGGCTTGGGCGTAGCGCCGGCGCTGGTGCCGGCGACGATCGAGGTCCGCGGCTCGGTCAGCTTCTGCCATTGGGCCGACGCCGAAACATAGGAGCCGCGCTCGACGTCCAGGCGACCATTGACGCCGAGGGTGTATTCCTCGGTGTTTTCGGTGTCGAAGTCCGAATAGCGGTTAACCGAGGCCGAGGCGAAGGCGCCCAGGGCGTTGCGCGACCAGTTGGAACGCGCCGCGACTTCCGGCTTCACGCGCCAGATGGTGTCGGACTGCTCGCCCGTAGCCACGGCGTAGATGTTGTCGTCGTTCACGACTTCAGCCGTAACCCGCGGATACAGGGTGAAGCCGCCGGCCTTGACGCCGAGGGCTTCATAGTCCGGACGCGGGCGCTGACGAACGCTGACATTCTTGTCGCGCTTGAAATTCGAACCGAGATCCTGAGCCACGCCGACGGCGGGAACAGTCGCGATAAGAACCGCCGCCACGGCGGCTGTCGTTAGAATTTTCATTGCTTTATCCCCACCTCAGGGCACCCACGGGCGTCCGTCAGACCAAACATCAACACAAACACAATGAGACGACGAAGGGCGGCCCGGCCGCCCCTCGTGCAAATCTTAGCCGCAGTATCCAGCGGTGACGCCCGCACACGGATCGAACGGCGCCGGAGCCGGGGCCGGGGCGCCGGCAGTGTCGCCGCCCGTGGCCGCCGAGGTCGCGCCTTGCAAGTTCACAAGAACGCTGACGCCGCCAGCGCCATCGGTCGAGGCGGTGGTGGTCACCGTCTGACCGGTTGCGGCCAGCTGCGTCTGAACGGCGGGGGAGGCGAGGACCGTGGCGGCCATCTGCGGAGCAACCACCGAGGCGACCTGAACGGCGACGCCGGCGCTGATCGTGCCCGAGGCGACAGCCTGGATCAGGGCGCTCGAAACCATTTCCGGCGACGCGCCGGTGGCCGACAGAGCGGCCGCGACGGCGTTCTGGATGGCGGTGAGCTTGGCCTGAGCCGACAGCCTGGCGAAGCCCGGCTTTGCAGCTTCGGCGCGCGCAGCGGCGGAGATGGTGGATTGCAGCGAGGCCGCAGTGGCGGCAGGCGGCGTTTGAGCCCAGGCCGAAACCGCGCCCATCGGGCCGGCGACGATAGCCAAGCCCATAACGACGGCGCTCATATGACGCATTGACATGGCGACCTTCCAAAAAGAATTAATATTTGGAAACTCTATAACGCATCTGCGAACAACGCTCCAGCATCATTTTGCAAGCCTAGAGCGAGACATCTCAAGAACTCGAGTTTCACACGACATACGCTGATTTTTCGAGCGAAATCCGTAACTTTGGACCAGCTTTGCGGCGCCGGACCGGACCATCGAGACCGAAAACGCCCGGAAATGCGGTCAGGCCTGCGTTACTATTCGCGCATAGGGCGAGAATTAACCACGCTACGAATATTATTCAAAACTCTCGCGGCATAAATGCCACAGACCTACAGCCTTTAAGCCTACCAGGGCGGTCACGAGCCCCGACGCCTCAGGCGCCGAAGCGTGCGAAAAAGCGGCCGCTCAAGGCTTGGCCAGATGAGCAAGAAAACAAAGCCCGCGATAACGAGTCCAGCCAACAGCACAACTCAAACCCCTTTTGCGCACTAGCTAACATCGGTGTGTGACAATTAACCGTGATTGCAAAGCGCGCTGTGCGGGATCGAAAAATTCTGTCGGGAACGCCTATCGTTCGCGCATGCGAAACGGAAAACCGGCGCGCATTGGCCAATTCATGGCCAAGACGCCCATCGCGTCTTCAAGACTTGGGAATGGTGCCGCTTAGGTGACTCGAACACCTGACCCCATCATTACGAATGATGTGCTCTACCAGCTGAGCTAAAGCGGCCCACGTCGTCAGGGCGGGGCCCCGACGCGAAGAGGCGCCTATTTAGCGGCGCGAGGGCCGCTTGCCAAGCGCCTACGTGAGCCCGTGTTTCGGCGCGGCGCAGGCCCCTCGCCGGGAGGCTCGGAAACCGCCGGCGCATCAGGCACTCCGGGATCGTCCGGGATGGGCATCAGGGGGCCGCCGACCTCGGCCGCGCGCACAAACGGGGTTGATTCCGCATAGGCCGACGGCAGTTCGGGCAAATCGCTCATGGTCCGTTCACGGCGTTCATGACGCGGATGAATCAAGTCCCCTGTCTCGGCGAAACTGGCCGCGAGACGGGCCCAATCCTCGCGCCCATAGGCGAAAGCCCGCCCTTCGGGGTCGAGGTCGGACCAGTCCGGCTCCTGGGGCGCCGCCGCGCCGCGGGCAATCCAGGCCCGCGCCTCGTCGGCCTGGCCATTGGCGAAGGCCACCCGCGCCATCAGGCCGGCGAAGCGGGCCGTCGGCGCTTCCTCATCAAGCAGACGCGCTGCGGCGCGGGCGGCGACAGGGTCGCCGCCGATCAGACCGCTCTCGACACGGAGGATACGGCTTTCGCGGGCGTCCGGATTCATCGCCGCCAGGCCGGCCAGCCGCGCGGCCCGGACCTTGGGCGTCTCATTGGTCTTCAGGTCGCGATAGGCCAGCCACAGAGCCGGGTGCGGCGCGCTCTTCCAGGCCGCCTCGATCAGATGCCCGGCCTTGGCGACCTTGCCCTCAGCGGCCAGCAGGCGCGCGGCCATCACCACGCCGGGCGCAAAGTCCGGCTTCAGCTTGGCGGCCTGGGTGGCGAAGTCGAGCGCCTGGGCGCGCCGGCGGGCGTCGTCCGAGCCCTCCAGACCGGCCGCCGAAGCCGCGAGCAGGGCGGCCCGGGCGCGCTCGGCCACCAGCGGCGGCACGATCTTGCGGTCCAGAGCGCTCTGGGCCAGATCGAGGGCGGACGCCCAGTCCCCCGCCTCCAGCCGCGACTCGAGCAGGGCGCGCCAGGCCCAGCGCGCGGTGCGCGCCAGGCCAAAGGCCGTCTCGGCGTGACGGACGGCCGAGGCCTTGTCCCCCTCGGCCAGCGCGGTCTGCATCAGGCCGCGAAGCCCGGCCAGACGCATCTCGGGAAAGCCCAGCATGGCGGTGTAGGCGGCCTTGGCGGCGACGTGATCGCCGGCCGTCTCGGCGGCCTGGGCGGCCAGGACCCGAACCAGGGCCGGCGTGTCCTCGGCCAGGTCGGACGCCTTCTGGGCAAGCCTGCGCGCTTCGGACCCGTCGCCCGCCGCGACCGCCAGAAAGCCGCGCGACAGAGCCTCGACGCCCTGCTGACGCCTGCTTTCCGCCCGCGCGCGGGCCGCACGACGCGGCGCCTCGATCACCCAGATCAGGCCGCGCCAAAACAGGGTGGCCAGAAGAGCCGAAAACAGCGTCAGCAGGGCCGCTGCGGCGGCGGTCATCTCGACCCGCCACCCCATCCAGTCCAGGTGGGCGCGGCCCGGTTCGCCCATCAGCGCCAGGGTGGCGACCGCAACGGCCGCGACCAGAAAGACAATGAAGGCCGCGCGGATCATGGCGCAGCCCGGGAGACCTGGGCCAGATCGGCCAGGGCGTCGGCGCGAATGGCCGCCACATGCCGATCGACCTCCACCCGCCGCTCGGCCGAGGCCAGCCAGGCCGCCAGAACGACCCGGGCCGGATCCGGCAGGGTGTCCAGCGCCCGGATGGCGCCCTCGATGTCGCCTTCATTCAGCAGGCCTTGCGCCCGCGCGAGCTTGGCGTCCGGGGTCGTGCCCCGGGTCAGGCTGACCTGGCGGATCGAGACGATGCTGGACAGGGCGTAGCGGATGCGCGCCAGCAGATCGGCGTCCTCGCCAGGATTACGGGCCGCCGTGGCGGCGCGGCCGGCCAGGATCTCGAAATCCGAGGCCAGACCGGCCCGGGTGGGCGCGCCGGCCTGGGCCAGACGGGTCAGGGCCCGAAGGTCCGACGAATTGGGGAGCACCCGCTCCAGACTGGCCAGCTCTTCATCAAATGGCCCGGAGGTCTGGGCGGCCTCTGCGAGAGACGCCGCGGCGAGGGCGGCGGCGGCGGCGTCCAGAACGCCCCTCTGCCCCGATTCCAGCGCGGCAAGCCGGGCTTCCAGATTGGCGATCTCGATCGGAGACTGGGTCGCGGCCGGTAACGGTGCGGTCTCGACGGAAAGCGGCGAGCCAACGGGCAGGCGGGCCGAAGGCGGCGTCGCGCTGGCGGCGGCCTGGATCTCAGCCGAGCCTTCGCTGGGGGTCGAGAACCAACGCGCGCTGAAATGAACGGCCAGGCCGCCCAGAACCACACACAGAAGGCAGAGCGCCGCGACCGCCCACAAACCCGCGCCCAGGCCGGGTCGGCGGCGGGCATAGAGCGCCGGATCACTGGGCGCGACGATTTCAGCGGGATCAGGCGTGGCGTTCATGCGTCCATTCGTGCCTCACGCCGCACGCCTGCGCAATGTTCCGCTATCGTGCAAGGAGATCAAGCAGGGCAGATTCGCGGGGTCGCGGCGCAAAGGTCACAGAACCCAGCAGCCCCGCCCGGTGGGCCGCAGCCAGCGGCTCGGCCACTGCGGGTGACAGGCACAGGGCCCGCAGCCCCGGCGCCGGCGCTGTCGACAAAAGCTCGGCCAAGGCGCGCGCCGCGCGCGGCGAATGCAGCAGCACGGCCTCAAGACTCGCCCCCTGCGCCAGGGTCTCGGCCGACGGCGCGCGGTCGACGGCGGCGTAGACCGCCAGGGCCCGGGCCGAGGTCCCGGTCCCGGCCAGCAGGGCCGGGAGATCCGCAGCGGGTTGATCGGCGCCGGGGCACAGCACCAGGCTAGGGCGGATCGAAGCGATCAATGCGGCCAGAGCCTCGACATCGCCGTCGGCGCTGACGGGGTCGACAAACCCGGCCGCCATCGCCGCGCGTGCCGTCGTGTCTCCCACGGCGAACACCGGCAGGTCGCGGGCCTGGGTCAGCCGCGCGAAGGCGTTGACGCCATTGGCGCTGGTGAAGGCCAGGGCCGCGACGCCCGTCAGATCGATCGTCGGCTCCAGCGTGCGGATCTCGAGCAGCGGATCAATCAGAGCCTTAAAGCCTCGCGCCTCGAGACGGCGCGCCGTGGCCTCGGCGCCGGGCCGGGCCCGGGTGATCCAGACCGTGCCACCCGCCGCGGCCATCGCCTAGTGCGACAGGATCAGGGCGTCGCCGCCCTCGGCCCGCACCGCCTCGCCCAGCGACAGACCGAGCGTACGCGCGGCCGTGATGTCGTCACGCCCGTCCAGCGTCACCTCGCCCTGACGCCGGAAGCGCTTCACGCCATCCGGCGTCAGGGCCTCGACGATCAGCGACAGGCGGGCGCCGTCGAGAATGGCATAGGCCCCGACCGCCGTACGGCACGAGCCCTCCAGCGCGAAGAGCGCGCCCCGCTCGGCGGCGACGGCGATGGTGGTCGGCTGGCAGCGCACGGCCTCTAGCCATGGCGCATGGACGTCTTCCAGGCGGGTCTCGATGACCAGCGCGCCCTGGCCCGGGGCCGGCGGGGCCGCGATCGGGTCCAGCCAGCTTTTGGGCAGATCGCCCAGGCCGAGACGGTTGAGCCCGGACTGGGCCAGCAGGATGGCGTCGGCCTCGCCGCGCTCCAGCTTGTCCAGACGGGTGCCGACATTGCCGCGGATCATGACGACGTCGAGATCGGGCCGAACGTGCAGGGCCTGGGCCTGCCGGCGCAGGGACGCCGTGCCCAGCCGCGCGCCTTGCGGCAGGTCTTCCAGACGGTCGCAGATATGGCTGATAAAGGCGTCGCGCGGATCTTCGCGCTCGGGGGTCGCGGCCAGGATCAGGCCGGGCGGCAGTTCAGCGGGCATGTCTTTCAGGGAATGGACGGCGCAGTCGATGCGGCCATCCAGCAGGGCTTCCTCGATCTCCTTGGTGAACAGCCCCTTGCCGCCGATCTCCATCAGGCGGCGATCCTGGATGCGGTCGCCGCTGGTGACGATCGGGATCAACTGCGCGAAGGAGTCGATCTCCTCCTGCGAGGCGCCCTCCGGCGCGCCCAGGGCGGCGGCGATCCGCGCCTGCATGAGACCCGATTGCGCCAGGGACAGCTTGGAGCCACGGGCGCCGATGCGGATGGGAGGTTGCCGGGACACGGTCGGAACGTTACCTGCGAGGACAAGATTGAAGCCATCGCTGCTACAGGAGCGGCGGGAACCCCGCAACCCAATGCCAGACCTTACGCGCTCCGGCGCCACGCCCCTCGGCCTGACCCTCCTTGGCCTGGAGACCAGCTGCGATGAGACCGCGGCCTCGGTCGTCCGCCGCGCGGCGGACGGGACGGTCAGCGTGCTGTCCTCGATCGTCGGCACCCAGTTCGAGCAGCATGCGCCCTTCGGCGGGGTCGTGCCCGAGATCGCGGCCCGCGCCCATGTCGAGGCCATCGACGCCATCGCCGCCGAGGCCATGCGGGCGGCCGGGATCGGCTTTGACCAGATCGACGGCGTCGCCGCCACCGCCGGGCCGGGCCTGGTGGGCGGGGTGATGGTGGGCCTGGCGTTCGGCAAGGCCGTGGCCCTGGCCCGCGACGTGCCGCTGGTGGCGGTCAACCATCTGGAAGGCCACGCCGTCTCGGCCCGCCTGGGCGCCGACATTCCCTATCCCTTCCTGCTGCTGCTGGTCTCCGGCGGCCATTGCCAGCTGCTGGAGGTCGCCGGGGTCGGGGCCTGCACCCGCCTGGGCACCACCATCGATGACGCGGCGGGCGAGGCTTTCGACAAGATCGCCAAGTCGTTGGGCCTGCCCTATCCGGGCGGTCCGGCCCTGGAAAAGCTGGCGGCGAGCGGAGATCCCTCCAAGTTCGAGCTGCCGCGCGCCCTGCTGGGCCGCAAGGACTGCGACTTCTCGTTCTCGGGCCTGAAGACCGCCGCCGCCCGGCAGGCGGAAAAGATCACCGACGAACAGTCGCGCGCCGATCTGGCCGCCGCCGTCCAGGCCGCCATCGCCCGTCAGCTGTCGGAACGCACCGACCGGGCGATGAAGCTGTATAAAGACAGCCATCCCGACCAGCCGCTGCGCTTCGTCGTGGCCGGCGGCGTGGCGGCCAATGGCGCGGTCAAGACGGCCTTGCGCAAGAACTGCGACGATAACGGCTTCAGCTTCGACGCTCCGCCCCTGGCCTATTGCACCGACAATGCGGCGATGATCGCCCTGGCCGGGGCCGAACGGCTGGCCCTGGGGATCTTCGACGACCAGGACGCCGTGGCCCGTCCGCGTTGGCCGCTGGACGAGGCGGCGGCCCTGTCCCATCCAAGCAACCATTTCGGCCGCAAGGGAGCCAAGGCATGACCTTCAAACATGTGGGCGTCATCGGCGCCGGCGCCTGGGGCACGGCCCTGGCCCAGGTCTGCGCCCGGGCCGGGCTGAGCGTCACCCTGCAGGCCCGCGAGACCGAGGTGGTCGAGAGCATCGCGGCCAAACGCGAGAACGCCCTGTTCCTGCCCGGCGTCACCCTTGAGCCCGAGATCACCGCCGTCGCTGACATGGCGGCGCTGGCCTCCTGCGACCTGATCCTGGCCGTCGCGCCCGCCCAGCACCTGCGGTCGGCCCTCAAGGCCCTGGCGCCGCATCTGCGCGCCGGCGCGCCCGTGGTGCTGTGCGCCAAGGGCGTCGAGCAGGGCACGCTGAAACTGATGACCCAGGTCGCCGCCGAGACCTTGCCCGGCGCGCCCCTGGCGGTGTTGTCAGGCCCCAGCTTCGCCGGCGAGGTGGCCCGCAACCTGCCCACCGCCGTGACCCTGGCCTGCGAGGACGAGGCCCTGGGCCGCGCCATCGCCGAGGCCATCGCCACCCCGACCTTCCGCCCCTATATCGCCGCCGACATGATCGGGGCCGAGGCCGGCGGGGCGGTCAAGAACGTCCTGGCCATCGCCTGCGGCATTGTCGAGGGCAAGGGCCTGGGCCGCAGCGCCCACGCCGCCCTGATCACCCGGGGCTTCGCCGAGCTGACCCGACTGGCCCTGGCCCTGGGCGCCAAGGCCGAGACCGTCGCCGGCCTGTGCGGCCTGGGCGACCTGGTGCTCACCTGTTCCAGCCCGCAGTCGCGCAACATGAGCGTCGGCCTGGCCCTGGGCGGCGGTATGACCTTGGCGGAAGCCCTGGCCGGCAAGCTGTCGGTGGCCGAAGGCGTCGCCTCGGCCCCCGCCGTCCGCGACCTGGCCGCGCGCCTGGGCGTCGAGATGCCGATCTGCCAGGCCGTCGCCGCCATCCTGGCGGGCGAGGCGCAGGTCGACGCCGCCATCGCCGGCCTGCTGTCGCGGCCGCTAAAATCCGAAGCCTAGACACCGTGCGTCCTTCGAGGCTCGGCTACGCCTCGCACCTCGGGATGAGGCGCGTTTTCTGAGGTCCTCATCCTGAGGCGCCCGCCCGCGGGCCTCGAAGGACGCAAGGCCTGACCGACAAACACCAGAACCAAGGACCCAAACCCGATGCCCCTCTTCGCCATCACCTGCAAGGACAAGCCCGGCGCCCTCGAGACGCGCCTAGCCACCCGCCCGGTCCACCTGGACTATCTGAAAAGCTCGACCGGCCTGAAGCTGGCCGGCGCCCTGCTGGGCGAGGACGGCAATCCGGTCGGCTCGCTGCTGATCGTCGAGGCCGAGGATCTGGCCGCCGCCCAGGCCCAGGCCGACAACGACCCGTTCACCGCCGCCGGCGTATTCGAGAGCGTCGAGGTTCGCGCCTGGCGCGTGGCGATCGGCGAACTCTAGGCCTTCCGTGCGGGACCAGCCCGACAACCCCGCCCGCCCCGCCGCCGGGACGCGCCTTTGCGGGCTGGACGAGGTCGCCTCGCCCGGCGCCAAGGGCTTTCGCTTCCGCGAGGACGAGGCCCTGTTCGCGGGCTTCATTGTTCGCCAGGGCGAGGCGGTGTTTGGCTATGTCGACAGCTGTCCGCACGCCGGCTGGCCCCTGGCGGGCTTTGCCGGGCGGTTCCTGACCCGCGATGACGACCTGATCCTGTGCGGCGGCCATGCGGCCCTGTTCCGGATCGAGGACGGCGTCTGCGTGGCCGGCCCCTGCCCCGGCCAGAGCCTGACGCCCTGGCCGGTCAAGGTTCAGGACGGCGACGTGGTCGCGGCCTGACGGCTCAGTCCGGAACCGTCTCCGCCGAGAAGGCCGCCAGATCCTCGATCAGGGCCTTGGAGGCCATGGCCACCAGCTCACCGCCCTTTTCCGGGCTCGCCTGGGCGGGATCGGAGCCCATGCGGCCGTCGGCGTAGCGGGCCCGGAAATCCAGAGCCTCGCGGATCGGTCCGGTCGGGGCGATCTTGGGCTCATAGGCCGTGGTCTTGATGGTCTCGGGATAGGCCCACTGGGTGACGGCGATCTCGGACGGCGTCGCGTGACTGCCGTGCCCGGTGGGGAACTGGCGATTGGCCAGGCTGAGCACCCCGGCCAGATCCCACCAGTTCTTCAGTTTCAGCGCGAACGGCGCCCGCTGGCCGCGGAAGCTGTAGTCGGCATAGATCTCGGAGAACGCCGCCTCGATCGAGGCGACATTGCCGCCGTGGCCGTTGAGGAAATAGATCCGCTCAAAGCCATGCGCACCCAAGGATCGCACCCAGTCGCCGATCGCCGCGATGAAGGTCGAGGGCCGCAGAAAGATGGTGCCCGGAAAGGCCAGGTGGTGCTGAGCCATGCCGATATTGAAGGTCGGGGCCACCAGCACGCTGTCCGATTGTGTCTGGGCCTCGTGGGCGATGATCTCCGGACACAGCCAGTCAGTGCCCAGCAGCCCTGTGGGGCCATGCTGCTCGTTGGAGCCGATCGGCACGACCACGGTCTTGGACGTCTTCAGGAAGGTCTCGATCTCGGACCAGGTTGAAAGCGCGAGCAGCATCGGACACTCCTTGAAACAACACCTCTCCGGCATAGCGCGACCGGATCGGGCAAGAAACCGCAATGGTCTCCTTGCGCCCTGCATCGCCCTGAGCATACTCCCGCCCAACAAGATCCAGGGAGTAAACGGCGTGAGCGACGGACAGGTTTTCCCGGTGCCAGAGACCCTGGCGGCCAAGGCCCATATCAACGCCGCCGCCTATGAGGCCGCGCTGGCCCGCGTCGAGACCGATCCCGACGGCTATTGGCGCGACATCGCCGCCCGGCTGGACTGGATCAAGGCTCCGACCCAGATCAAGGACGTCTCGTTCAACAAGGACGACTTCCGTATCCACTGGTACGCCGACGGGGTGCTGAACGTCAGCGCCAACTGCATCGACCGCCACCTGCCGCACAAGAAGAACGAGGTCGCCCTGATCTTCGAGGGCGACGAGCCGGGAACCTCCGACACCCTGACCTATGGCCAGCTGCACGAGGAGGTTTGCCGCATGGCCAACGTCCTCAAGGTGCAGGGCGTCCAGAAGGGCGACCGGGTGACCATCTATCTGCCGATGATCCCGATCGCGGCGGTGGCCATGCTGGCCTGCGCCCGGATCGGCGCCGTGCATTCGGTGGTGTTCGGCGGCTTCTCGCCCGACAGCATCGCCGGCCGCATCCAGGACTGCGCCTCGCACTTCGTGATCACCGCCGACGAGGGCAAGCGCGGCGGCAAGCGCATTCCGCTGAAGGCCAATATCGACGAGGCCCTGAAAAGCTGTCCGTGGGTGGGCAAGGTGCTGATGGTGCGCTGGACCGGCGCCGACGTGCCGCTGGTCAAGAACCGCGACATCGTCTGGCAGGATGTGCGCGAGGCGGTCTCGGCCGAGTGCGCGCCCGAGCCGATGAACGCCGAGGACCCGCTGTTCATCCTCTATACCTCCGGCTCGACCGGCAAGCCCAAGGGCGTGCTGCACACCACCGGCGGCTATCTGGCCTGGGCGTCGTGGACCTTCTGGGCGGTGTTCGACTACAAACCCGGTGACGTGTTCTGGTGCACCGCCGATGTGGGCTGGGTCACCGGCCACAGCTATGTGGTCTATGGCCCCCTGGCCAATGGCGGAACCAGCCTGATCTTCGAGGGCGTGCCCAACTATCCCACCCCCAGCCGGTTCTGGGAGGTGGTCGACAAGCACAAGGTCGAGATCTTCTACACCGCCCCCACCGCCCTGCGGGCCCTGATGCGCGAGGGCGACGAGCACGTCACCCGGAACGACCTGTCATCCCTGCGCCTGCTGGGCAGCGTCGGCGAGCCGATCAATCCCGAGGCCTGGCTGTGGTACCACCGCGTGGTCGGCAAGGAGCGCCTGCCGATCGTCGACACCTGGTGGCAGACCGAGACCGGCGGCATGCTGATCACCCCCCTGCCCGGCGCGACGGACCTCAAGCCCGGCTCGGCTTCCAAGCCCCTGCCGGGCGTCAAGCCGCAGCTGGTCGACGCCGAGGGCCAGGTGCTGGACGGCGCCACCGAGGGCAACCTCGTGATCACCGACAGCTGGCCGGGCCAGATGCGCACGGTCTATGGCGACCATACGCGCTTCTTCGAGACCTATTTCAGCACCTATCCCGGCAAGTACTTCACCGGCGACGGATGCCGCCGCGACGCCGACGGCTATTACTGGATCACCGGCCGGGTCGATGACGTGATGAACATCTCGGGCCACCGCCTGGGCACCGCCGAGGTCGAGAGCGCGCTGGTCGCCCACGAGAGCGTCGCCGAGGCCGCCGTCGTCGGCTATCCGCACGACATCAAGGGCCAGGGCGTCTATGCCTATGTCACGCTCAATGCGGGGGTCGAGCCCACCGAAGATCTGCGCAAGGCTCTGGTCTTGTGGGTGCGCCACGAGATCGGGCCGTTCGCCGCGCCCGACATCATCCAGTGGGCCCCGGGCCTGCCCAAGACCCGCTCGGGCAAGATCATGCGGCGCATCCTGCGCAAGATCGCCGAGAACGAACTGGGCAGTCTGGGCGACACCTCGACCCTGGCCGACCCGTCGGTGGTCGATGATCTGGTAAAAAATCGCGCGGGCGCGTGACGCCGCAGCGGCTGGCGCGTTAGCCTCAGGGTAATGCGCCGGCTCGTCCCCCTTTTCGCGTGGCTCGCCCTGGCCGGTCCAGCCTGGCCCGCGTCCGACTGGAGCGACAGCCTGCGGGCCGGCGACATCCCGATCGAGGCCCACGCCGACGCCCAGGGCCGTCGCGGCATGGTCAAGGCCGCCATCGACATCTCCGCCCCGCCGGCGGTGGTCTGGCGCATGATCCTCGACTGCGAGCGCGCGGGCCGGATGACCCCGGGTGTGAAGTCCTGCCGGGTGATCTCCCGCGCCCCGGACGGCCGCTCCGAACTGCGCGAGCATCTTGTCAAATGGGGCTTCTTCCTGCCGACCCTGCATTCGACCTCGCGGGTCGATCTCGACCCGGACAGGACGATCCGCTTCACCTGCGTGGGCGGCGATATCCGCGCCTGCCAGGGAACCTGGACGCTACAGCCGCTGAACGGCGGGACGGCCACCCGGGTGACCTATGAACTTTGGGCCAGCGCGCCCTTCGCCCTGCCCCTTCCCATCCTCAGCAGCCTGATGCGCCGCGATGTGCCCGACGCCTTGCGGGCCCTGCGCCGCGAGTGCGAGACGGCCCCATGACGAACGACGCGCCCGATGGCCTGTGGCTGTTCGACGGGGTCTGCAATCTCTGTTCTGGATCGGTCGCCGTGGTGTTGAAGCTGGATCGCCGGGGCGTCATCCGCTTCACGCCGATCCAGTCGCCCTATGGCCGACAGCTGGCCGTGGCGCACGGCATCGATCCGGACAACCCTGCCAGCTTCCTGTTTCTCGACCACGGCCGCGCGCTGGAGAAGACCGCCGCCATCGGCGCCCTGCTGCGGCGACTGAAGGCGCCCTGGCGCTGGCTGGCCTTCGTTGATCAACTGCCCCGAGGGCCGGCGGACGCCGTCTATGATTGGATCGCCGCCAACCGCTACCGGCTGATGGGCAAGAGGGCCGTCTGCAGGGTTCCGACCCCGGCCCAGCGCGCGCGCTTTATCCTGGAACCCCCACTGCCCTAGCGAACCCTATCATGACAGGACGGTAAGGTTTCGGATTTCCAGCGCAATGATAGGGTCCGGCCAACCTGTTCGCTGGAGCTCGCCGAATGATCCGTCCCGCCGCCAAGGCCGCCCTCGTGGCGCTGGCCCTGTCCACCACCGCCCTCTCGCCCCTGGCCGTCGCTGCGCCCCAGGGCCAGGCCAAGGCGGCCGCGTCGATCAGCGTGCCGCCGATCGTTTACAAAGAGCGCGTGCTGGCCAATGGCCTGAAGGTGTTCACCGCCCGTGACACCACCACGCCGAACGTTTCGGTGCAGGTCTGGTACGGCGTCGGCTCCAAGGACGACCCCAACGGCCGCTCGGGCTTTGCGCACCTGTTCGAACACATGATGTTCAAGGCCACGCGCAACATGCCCAACGAGACCCTCGATCGCCTGACCGAAGACGTGGGCGGCTTCAACAACGCCTCCACCTGGGACGACTTCACCAACTATTACGAGGTCATCCCCGCCAACCACCTGGAACGCCTGATCTGGGCCGAGGCCGACCGCATGGGCTCGTTGGTCATTGACGAGGCCGCCTTCAACTCCGAACGCGACGTGGTCAAGGAAGAGCTGCGCCAGCGGGTGCTGGCCGACCCCTATGGCCGCTTCTTCGCCCTCGACATCCCGCAGCAGTCGTTCACCACCCACCCCTACAAGCGCCCGGGCATCGGCTCGATCGAGGAACTGGACGCCGCCACCGTCGATGACGTGCGCGCCTTCCACGCCACCTATTATCGCCCCGACAACGCCGCCCTGATCGTGGCCGGCAATTTCGACGAGGCCCAGCTTGCGGCCCTGGTCGACAAGTATTTCGCGCCCTTGAAGGCCCCGGCCGCGCCCCTGCCCAAGGTCACCGTGGTCGAGCCGCCGCGCACCGGCCCCAAGACCATCAACACCTACGGCCCCAACGTGCCCCTGCCGGCCCTGGCGATCACCTGGCTGGCCCCCGCCTCGGCCGACAAGGACGCCCCCGCCCTGGCGGTGCTGGACGCCATCCTGTCGGCCGGCAAGTCGTCGCGGCTGTATGACACCCTGGTCTATGACCAGAAGATCGCCCAGACGGTGTTCTCGTCGGGCCCCACCAACGCCCAGCCCGGCCTGTTCTATGTCGGCGCCATCATGGCGGGCGGCAGGACGGTGGATCAGGGCGAGGCCGCCCTGCGGGCCCAGGTCGCTCGCCTGCGCGACGCCCCGCCCAGCGCCGCTGAACTGGCCGAGGCCAAGACCGGCCTGCTGGCCGACGCCGTACGCGGACGCGAGGAGATCGACGGGCGCGCCTTCGCCCTGGGCTACGCCCTGCTGACCGACGGCGACGCCGCCCGCGCCAACACCAACCTGGCCGATCTGCAGGCGGTGACCGCCGCCGACGTTCAACGCGTGGCCAGGACCTGGCTGGCCGACAACCGCCGCACCGTGATCCGCTACCTGCCGGAGTCGGACAGGCCGGCCGGCGAGGCGGATGCGACGCCGACGCCGCCCAAGGTCGCCTCCGTGAAGTTCGACGGGATCGTCACCACCCTGGCGCCCGAGGCCGAGCGGGAAGCCATTCCCGCTGTCGCCGCGCCAATCGCCGCCGTCCTGCCGTCGCCGGTGGAAAAGACCCTGGCCAACGGCCTGCGGGTCATTGTCGCCAAGTCCAGCGACCTGCCGCTGATCACCGCCGACCTGACCGTGCGCGGCGGGGCCAGCGCCGATCCGACCGGTCTGGCGGGCGCCTCGAGCCTGACCTCCGAACTGCTTACCGAGGGAACCAAGACCCGCGGCGCCGTCGAGATCGCGCGTGAAACCGAGGCCCTGGGCGCAAAACTCGAAGCCGGCTCGGGCTGGGAAGCCGCGTCGCTGACGCTCAGCATCATCGCCGACAAGGCGGCCGCCGGCCTGACGATCATGGCCGATGTCGCCCAGAACCCGGTGTTCAAGGCCGAAGAGCTGGACCGGGTGCGCACCGAGACCCTGGATGGCCTGTCGGTGGCCTATCAACGGCCCGGCAGCCTGGCGGCCTACGCCACCGCCCCGATCCTCTATGCGGGCTCGGCCTATGGCCATGTGGCCGGCGGCACGCCCGGCTCCCTGCCCAAGATCAAGCGCGAGGACCTGGTCAAGATGCACACCGCCGCCTGGCGGCCGGACAACGCCGTCCTGGTGCTGACCGGCAACCTGACGCCCGAGGCCGGCTTCGCCCTGGCCCAGACCGCGTTCGGCGGCTGGAAGACGCCGGCTACCCCGACCCCCGCTGTCCCGGCCGTGCCCACGGGCTACACGCCGCGCAATGTCATCATCGACCTGCCGGGCGCCGGTCAGGCGGCCGTGACCCTGGCCCAGCCGGCGATCACCCGCGCCGATCCGCGCTACTATTCGGGACTGGTGACCAATGCGGTGCTGGGCGTGGGCTATTCCTCGCGCCTCAACCAGGAGATCCGCATCAAGCGCGGCCTGTCCTATGGCGCGGGCTCCAGCCTCAACCCTCAGGGCCGGTTCGGCAGCTTCTCGGCCCGGGTGCAGACCAAGAACCCGTCGGCGGCCGAGGTGGTGACCCTGGTGCGCGGCGAACTGACCCGTCTGGCGGCTGAACCGGCCACCGACGCCGAGCTGACCGCCCGCAAGTCGGTGCTGGTCGGCGGCTTTGGCCGTGACCTTGGCACCTCCGAAGGCCTGGCCAATATCCTGGGCAATCTGGCGATCTACGGCGTGCCGCTCAACGAGATCCAGAGCTATGCCGACAAGGTCGAGGCCGTCAGCGCCACCGACGTCCAGGCCTTCGCCAAGGCCGTGCTGGATCCCAGCCAGTCCAGCGTCATCGTCGCCGGTGACGTCAAGGCCATGGGCGACAGCCTCGCGGCGGCTGTGCCCAACGCCACGGTCATCCCGGCCGCCGAGCTGGATCTGGACAGCCCCAGCCTGACCGGCGTGAAGTAGAAAGACGCGAACTGGCCCACGCCGATCCCGGCGCGGGCCAGTTCGTCCTGTTCAGGCGGCTCGGCGCGGGCGAAATAGCCTGCTCCCAAGTCCCGGACCCGCCATGACAGAACCTGCTTCCGCCCAACTCGCCTCGCCGTCCTACCGGCTGGCCGCGCTCGACCAGGACTTTTTGCTGAGCGATTCAATGCGCGGCGTCAGGTTCATGCTGGAATATGCCAAGGCCGAAGAGGCCCTGCGCAATTGGGGGGTGCGATCAACGATCGTGGTGTTCGGCAGCGCCCGGACCCGCGAGGACGGACCGGGTCGCCAGGCCCTGTGGTACGCCCAAGCGCGTGCGTTTGGACGACTGGCCTCCGAACGCGGCGGCGCTCTGAAAGCGGACGGCCCTCGCGATAATGTCATCGCCACCGGCGGCGGTCCGGGCGCCATGGAGGCCGCCAACCGCGGAGCGCTCGACGCCGGGGCGCCGTCGGTGGGGTTCAACATCACCCTGCCGCGCGAACAGGCTCCCAATCCCTACGCCACGCCGGCCCTGTCATTCCGGTTTCACTATTTCGCCATGCGCAAGATGCACCTGGCGATGCGGGCCAACGCCCTGGTGGTGTTTCCCGGCGGGTTTGGCACCTTCGATGAACTGTTCGAACTCCTGACCCTGCGCCAGACCCACAAGGCGCCCTCCATCCCGATCGTCCTGTTCGATGAGGCCTATTGGCGAGAAGTGATCAAGTTCGACGCCCTGGTCACGCATGGGATGATAGATCCCGAAGATCTCAAGATCTTCCAGTTCGCGAATGACGCCGAGGGCGTATGGGCCACCCTGCTCGCCGGCGGCCTGCGGCCCGGCGAGCGTATCGAGCCTGGGGCCTGATCAGGACTTCGGCTTGGCCTTGGCGGCAGGCTTAGCGGCGGGGGTCTTGGCCGGAGCCTTCGCAGCCGCCTGAGGCGCGACCACAGCGGCCTTGGCGACCGGGGCGGGCGCCTTGGACAGCAGGTCGCGGATCTCCATCAGGAGCGCTTCCTGGGCCGTCGGCGCGGCCGGGGCTTCCGGGGCGGGCTCCGCCGCGTCGGCGCGGCGGATGCTGTTGACCACCTTGACCAGCAGGAACACCACCACGGCCACGATCAGGAACTGGATCAGGGTGTTGATGAAGGCCCCATATTGAATGGAGACCTTTTCGATTGTCGTGGTGGCGGCGTCTTCGGGCTTGAGCACCCATTCCAGCTTGGAAAAGTCCAGGCCGCCGGTCAGCAGGCCGATCGGCGGCATGATCACCTGATCGACCAGGCTTTTGACGATGCCGTTGAAAGATGCGCCGATAATGACGCCAACCGCCAGATCGATGACGTTGCCGCGCGAGATGAACTCGCGAAATTCCTTGATGACGCTCATGGTCCGGGTTTCACCGATCAGCCTTGCAGGGGACGCAAGCCTGACAGGGTTCGTCCCGCGGGGTCAAGCTTGGGCCGGCTGACTTGGGCCGGCTGACTTGGGTTCGCCTACTCGTCGGCGTTGAGGCGGGCCCGCAGTTCCTTGCCGCTCTTGAAAAACGGCACATGCTTGGCCCGGACATCGACTGTCTCGCCAGTGCGCGGATTGCGGCCGGACCGGGCCGGACGCGAACGCACCGACAAGGCGCCAAAGCCCCGAAGCTCGACGCGACCGCCACCTTCCAGGGCGCCGATCATGCGCTCAAGGATCACTCCAACGACGCGCTCGACGTCTTTCTGCGTCAGGTGCGGATTTTCATTCGCGAGCCTGGCGATGAGTTCAGACTTGATCATCGATATCCCCGGCGCCGTAGGGAGGACTGGCGCGACCGGACCTTTGCCCAAGGGTGGTTGAGTCTTCAAGAGGGGGATTGCAATTCCACGGCGCGTGGTGCGTCGAGACAACGGCGGGCGCGGGCACAAAACACCGATAGAGAAGCGATACAGAGCCGGCGCAACCACCTTATCGGCGATATGAACGATTCTGAGTTCAAAACCGCGTCGCGGCCGGCATTTTATTTCGATCACCTTGAGGTCGCTGAATACGCCGCTTTTTTCCGGCTCAGCGACAGCTCTTGGTGACCGGACTCTTTACCAAACCCTTCACCATCCAAAGGCTTAGCAGGACGACACGCAAAGAAAAACGGCGGCCGGATCGCTCCGGCCGCCGCTGACTTCAGTCTCTGGTGAGAGCGAAGACTATTCCTTCGGGGTGGCCCGCTCGCGCAGGGCGGCGCCCAGGATGTCACCCAGCGAGGCGCCCGAGTCCGAAGACCCGAATTGCTCGATGGCTTCCTTCTCTTCGGCCATTTCCAGCGACTTGATCGACATCGAAACGCGGCGAGCCGCCTTGTCGATGTTGGTGATCTGAGCGTCGATACGATCGCCGACGGCGAAGCGTTCCGGACGTTGCTCCTGACGATCGCGCGACAGGTCCGACTTGCGGATGAACGCGGTCATCATCGCATCGTCTTCACCGAAGCGCACTTCGATGCCGCCGGTGGTCACTTCGGTCACGGTGACGGTCACGGTCTGGCTCTTGCGATAGGTGTCGCCCGACATCGGATCGCCGCCCAGCTGCTTGATGCCCAGCGAGATGCGTTCCTTCTCGACGTCGACGTCGAGAACCTTCGCCTTGACCATGTCGCCCTTCTTGTAGCGGGCCATGGCTTCTTCGCCCGACGCGCTCCAGTCGATGTCCGACAGGTGCACCATGCCGTCGATGTCGTTGTCGAGGCCGATGAACAGACCAAACTCGGTCGCGTTCTTGACTTCGCCTTCGACGGTCGAGCCGACCGGGTGGGTTTCGAGGAACGAATCCCACGGGTTGGCCAGAGCCTGCTTCAGACCCAGCGACACGCGACGCTTGGACGGATCGACGTCCAGCACGACCACGTCGACTTCTTGCGAGGTCGAGACGATCTTGCCGGGGTGGACGTTCTTCTTGGTCCAGGACATTTCCGAGACGTGGACCAGGCCTTCAACGCCAGCTTCCAGCTCAACAAACGCGCCGTAGTCGGTGATGTTGGTGATGCGGCCCGTGAACTTGGCGCCGACCGGGTACTTCGCTTCCACGCCGTCCCACGGATCGGACTGCAGCTGCTTCATGCCGAGGCTGATGCGCTGGGTGTCCGGGTTGATCTTGACGATCTGCACCTTGACGGTGTCGCCAACGGCCAGAACTTGCGACGGGTGGTTGACGCGCTTCCAGCTCATGTCGGTGACGTGCAGCAGGCCGTCGATGCCGCCCAGGTCAACGAACGCACCGTAGTCGGTGATGTTCTTGACGACGCCTTCGCGGATTTCACCCTCTTGCAGCTGCGACACCAGTTCGGTGCGCTGCTCGGCGCGGGCTTCTTCCAGGATGGCGCGACGCGAGACGACGATATTGCCGCGCGGACGGTCCATCTTGAGGATGGCGAAGGGCTGTTCCTTGCCCATGAGCGGGCCGACGTCGCGCACCGGGCGGATGTCGACTTGCGAACCGGGCAGGAACGCCGAGGCGCCGCCCAGATCGACGGTGAAGCCGCCCTTGACGCGACCGACGATGGCGCCGAGCACGGGGACGTTCTGGGCGTAAACGCCTTCCAGACGGGTCCAGGCTTCTTCGCGCTTGGCCTTTTCGCGGCTGATGACCGCTTCGCCCAGGGCGTTTTCGAGGCGTTCCAGGAACACTTCGACGTGGTCGCCGACCTTGATGGTGGGCTTGCCGGCGTCATCGACGCCAAATTCCTTCTGGGGAACGCGACCTTCGGTCTTCAGACCGACGTCGATGATCGCGAAGTCCTTTTCGATACCGACAACGATACCCTTGACGACGGTGCCTTCCGCGAAGTCGCGGCCGCCCATGGAATCGTTCAGCAGCGCTTCGAAATCGTCGCGCGTCGGGTTGAAGCTCATATCGTCAGCCATGCTGATGTTTAGTCTCGTGTTGAGGGACGCCCCATTGTTGAAGGCCGTCGAATGACGGTTCTGGGGATTCCGGGTGATAAGGATTGGTGCGGACCCGCGGCTTCCTAAGCGGCGGCGAGGCGGGCGTTGGATTAGCCCGGGAGGTTTCCCGACCGGGCGCGCGCCGTCTCGACAATGCGGCGGGCCGCATCGAAGGCCTGCTCTATAGTCATTTCTGACGTATCGAGCAAGACGGCGTCGGCGGCCCGGGTCATGGGCGCGCTTTCGCGACCGCCGTCGCGGGCGTCGCGCTTGTGGATGTCGGCCAGGACGTCCTCGAAGCTTACCTGTTCGCCCTGGCCGCTCAGCTGTTTCCAGCGTCGCTCGGCGCGGACCTCGGAGCGGGCGGTCACATACAGCTTGGCTGGCGCCTCGGGGGCGATGACGGTACCGATGTCGCGGCCGTCGATCACGCTGCCCGGCTGGCGGGTGGTGAACTGGCGTTGCAGATCAAACAGCGCCGCGCGGACGCCGGGATGCACCGCGACCCGGCTGGCGGCCTCGCCGGCCGCCCGCGTGCGGACGTCGGCGCTTTCCAGTTCGACTAGGTCCAGCCCCTTGGCGGCGGCCTCGGCGAGGATCGGATCATCGAGATCCCCGCTCGCCTTGAGCAGGCGAACCCCGACCGCCCGATAGAGCAGACCGGTGTCCAGCATCGGATAGCCGTAGAGCGCCGCCAGCCGGCTGGCGACCGTGCCCTTGCCGGACGCGGCGGGACCGTCGACGGCGATCACGAACCCCATGGCTCAGATCTCCGACAGGTCGCCGCCCAGGCCGCGCATCATCTGCGCGAAGCCGGGGAAGCTGGTGGCGATCATGCCGGGCTCGTCGACGGCCACGCCCTGCCGGGCCGCCAGGCCCAGGACGAGGTGGCTCATGGCGATGCGGTGATCGCCGTGCGTGGTGACGGTCGCCCCGCCCTTTGGCGGCTGGCCGGTTCCGGTGACGATGAAGCCTTCCGGCTCCTCGACCACCTGCACGCCGCAGGCCGTCAGGCCATTGGCGGTCAGGCTGATGCGATCGCTTTCCTTGACGCGCATCTCGCCGACGCCGCGCATCACCGTCTCGCCTTCAGCATAGGCGGCGGCCACGGCCAGGATGGGATATTCGTCGATCATCGCCGGCGCCCGTTCGGGCGGCACGACCACGCCCCTCAGCTGCGAATGGCGGGCGGTGATGTCGCCAACCTCCTCGCCGCTGGACATCCGGATGTTCGAGATCACCAGATCCGCGCCCATTTCCTGCAGGGTCGTGAACAGGCCGGTGCGCAGGACATTGAGCATCACCCCTTCCACGGTCACTTCCGAGCCGGGGACGATCAGACCGGCCACCAGCGGGAATGCGGCCGAAGACGGATCGCCCGGCACCGAGACGTGGGTCCCGGTCAGGGTCTGTCCCTCGGGCAGGCGGATATGGCGAACGCCGTCGCGGTCCTCGACCAGCACCTCGGCCCCGAAGGCGCGCAGCATGCGTTCGGTGTGGTCGCGGGTGGCTTCAGGCTCGATCACCTCGACGCCGCCCTCGGCGTGCAGGCCGGCCAGCAGCACGGCCGACTTCACCTGGGCCGAGGCCATCGGCAGGCGATAGGACAGACCACGCAGATTGCCGCCCTTCAGGGTCAGGGGCAGACGGCCCTTGTCGCGGCCCAGCCAGATGGCGCCCATGCGCGCCAGGGGATCCAGCACCCGACCCATCGGCCGGCCGCGCAGCGATTGGTCGCCCGTGAAGGTGGAGCAGATCGGAAATCCCGCCGCGGCGCCCATGATCAGCCGAACGCCGGTGCCGGCATTGCCGCAATCGACGACATCCGCCGGCTCGGAAAAGCCGCCCTGACCCTCGATCCGCCAGCGCCCGACGCCCTCCTGCTCAACGCGCGCGCCGAACGCCCGCATGGCCCTCGCCGTGGCCAGGATGTCGTCGCCCTCCAGCAAACCGTCCACCGTCGTGGTGCCGTTGGCGAGCGCGCCAAGGATCATTGAACGGTGCGAAATCGACTTGTCGCCGGGAGCGCGAACGGTCCCTTTTAGGGCTCCGCCGGGCCCGCTTTTCAGTCCAGCCGCCGTCATGCCGTAACCGGCTCCCTGATCATGGTGGTTTTCACGAGGGGATTGCTTTTGACAGCGGCCCTTGGTCATGGCAAGTGACCGGCCGCTTTTCCCATCTGGATCAAAGGGTCGCCTGCCTTGGCCAATCCCGAATTGGGCGCAAAACAAATTTGCCCCAGCTGCCAATCGAAATTCTACGATCTGGGCCGCCGCCCGGCCGTTTGTCCAAAGTGCGGCGAGTCCTTCGACCCTGAAGAGGCGCTGAAATCACGCCGGGTTCGCGCCCGCGCCGTGACGCCGGACTATGACGCCGACGACGAAAAACCGGTGGTCGCTCCGAAGGAGGAACCGGACGGCTTCGAGGACGAGGTCGATGAGACCCCGGAAATCGACAAGGTCGAGCCGGAAGTCATTGAATCCGATGACGACGACGCTGATCCGGCCGCGACTCCCGCTTCGGGCGCTGACGAGCTGGGCGTCGATTTCGCCGAGGACGAGGATCTCGCCGAGGACGAAAATGACGACGTGCCCTTCCTCGAAGACGAGGATGAAGACGCGCTTGAGGACGAAATCGAAGGTCTTCCCAACGCGGACGACGACGATCGCTAGGGCCTGAAAACCCCGTCGAAAAAATCTTCAAAAAAACTTCGCTGGGAGGGTTGATCCAAAAATCCTCCCGGCATAGGTTCCCCGCCTCTTCGGAGACCGGCCCCGCCGGACCTTCAGAGAGACACCAGGGTTCTCTTGGGAAACCAAGGACCTCGGGGCTTTAGCTCAGCTGGTAGAGCGCTTGCATGGCATGCAAGAGGTCAGCGGTTCGACTCCGCTAAGCTCCACCAAAACGGCCGCTTCCCTAAAGGGAGCGGCCGTTTCCATGTCTGCCCCCCCCCCCGGCGACAGATGGCCGCATCGGCCCAGCGGTTGGATCGTCAGCCCCGCGCCAAACTTCCGCCCTCAGCCCATCCGATGCTTCTCGAGGTCGCCCCGCGCGAACCCTCGAGACGGAGATCTTTCATGCGGCCCTGGCTAGCGCTTTCCTGTCTGGCGGCCCTGCCGCTTTTGGCCCTGGCGCCAGGCGTCGGCGGCGACGCGGACACGAGCCTGTCGATCCCCATAGCCTGCGAGATCGGCGTCAGTTGTCAGGTGCAGAATCTGGTCGATCGCGACCCCGGCCCCGGCGCGAAGGATTTCCGCTGCGGGTCGCTGACCTATGAGGGCCACAATGGCGTTGATTTCCGGCTTCGTGACCTGACGGCGCAACGGGCGGGCGTCGCGGTGCTGGCGGCGGCCGACGGAACGGTCGCCCGCGTGCGTGACGGCGTGGCCGACATCTCGGTGAAGGTCGGCGGACTACAGGCGGTGAAGGGTCAGGAGTGCGGCAACGGCCTGGTGATCGACCATGGCGGCGGCCTGTCCACCCAGTACTGCCATATGCGTCAGGGCTCGCTGGTGGTGAAGGCCGGCCAGGCGGTCAAGCGCGGCCAACCCCTCGGCCAGGTGGGGCTGTCGGGGCAGACGGAGTATCCCCACCTCCATTTCACGGTCCGGCGGGACAATCAGGTGCTGGATCCCTTCGCGCCCGGCCGGGCCGCCGCGGGAGCCTGCGGCTCCGGCGCGGGACTGTGGACCGCCGACGCGGCGCGCCGGCTCGCTTACAAGCCTCAGGCCGTCCTCAATACGGGTTTTACGACCGGGGGGCTGACCATGGATCAGGTCGAGGCCGGAGCCCTGGCCCGCGCAACCCCCACAACGCCTCTGGTGGCCTATGTGCGGGCGATTGGCCTCAAGGTTGGGAACTCGGCTCAGTTGACCCTTCAAGGGCCTGACGGAGCCCTTCTGGGGGACAACAAGCTCCCCGCCCTCGCAACCGCCAAGGCGCAAAGCCTGCTGTTCGCCGGCAAGAAGCCGCCGCCGGGCGGTTGGCCCAAGGGCCGCTATGAAGGTCGCTACAGGGTCACCAGCGGCGGGGTGGTGGTGATCGATACTCGTTGGTCGATCACGATCTAACGATCTTGTGTTGACGACCCGACCTAGAACGGCGTTTCCCCTTTCAGGTGAACCGTTTCTATGGCATATTCGGGTCTCAGCCTTGTTCTCCAGCGCGGCTGTGTCACTCCGGCCGGGTTGCGAAACTTTATGGTTTTGCGACTCGGCCGTTCGAGTTTTGGGCGCCTCGTCTGCGCTGCGCGTCACAATCTCATGGAATCAATAATAAATTCCTTTTGACGGCGTCGTTCGAGGCGATAAGCGGCGTAAACGGTCGCGCGCCTCCGCGAAGGAAAAGGCGAGATGCTGCCGCCTGACAAAGGCGTCGAACGCGCTCGAGGCCTGCTGAGTCCGCGCGTGCGTCACGGGGAAACGCACGGTTTCACCGCCAAACCCGGGCGCTTCGACGCTAAGGTCGAAACCCGATCAAACACTTGAATGATATATTCTTGTTGTGATTCAATCTCCGAAACGGAGGTTGAATCATGGCTGGAGAGTTCTGGTTGTCGGATCGGCAGTGGGCGGTGATCGATCCGTTGCTGCCGAAAAACCAGTCGGGCGCGCATCGGGTCGATGACCGGCGCGTCATCAGCGGTATCATCCATGTGCTGAAGGTGGGTTGCCGGTGGCAAGACTGTCCCGCAGTCTATGGCCCGCCAACGACCATCTACAACCGGTTCCGGCGCTGGACGATCAAGGGTGTCTGGCGGCGGCTGTTCGCGGCCCTGGTCGCGTTCAGCCCCGACGACGTGCACATGATCGACTCCACCAGCGCCAAGGCCCACCGCTCGGCGGGTGGCGGAAAAGGGGGGCCGAAATCCAGGCGATCGGCCGTTCGCGCGGCGGCCGCACGACCAAGATCCACGCCGTCGTCGACGGCAAAGGCCGCCTCATCGCCTTTGAAATAGCCGCCGGGCAGCGCGGCGACGCCCCCTTCGCCCGGTCATTGCTTGAGCCGCTTCCCAGTGCGCGCCTCTGCCTGGCCGACACCGCCTATGACGCCGACAAGTTGCGCAATTTCCTGATCGAACGGGGAACTACCCCGGTCATCCCCAACAACCCGACCCGAAAACGCATGCAGCCCTTCGATCCGGAGGCCTACAAGCAGCGCAATCTGGTCGAGCGGATGTTCTGCAGGCTCAAGGACTGGCGGCGTGTCGCCACCCGATACGACAAGCTCGCCGCCATCTTTGCCAGCGCCGTCTTCATCGCCGCCATCATCATATGGTGGGCCCAATGAGTCTGGAGCCTAGAGCAAGGCGCGTCAAATCGGACTCACACGCCTTGCTCTAGGCTTTTGTTTTCGCATCGTTTTTGCGGAAAGCCGGCGTCCACTTTTCCGCACGATGCTCTAGATTCAAACGGGCCAACAACCCAACGCGGCCAGAGGTCAGCGCGCCTCAGGGTGTTCGTCGGCGACCTTGTCCGAGCGACCGATGATGTTCACTAGGCCATACTTGGCCAGCCAGAGGAGTCCGCGCTCCATCTTGACGCGCTTGCTCTCCTCAAATCGCGCGGTCAGGTCCCCTACGCTGCACTGGCGCATGTCGGCGAGCGCCGTATGCAGCGCCCTCAGCATCTGCGGCCCTGGCAGGGCGAAGGCCCCGCCGGTCGCCATGGGGTGGTCGATCAGCGCCTGAATGTCTTCCCAGTCGACAGCGGCCTTGAGGCTGATCCGGCTGGTGGCTGAGATGTATTCGGTCGGATAGCTGGCGAAGAGCTTGTAGGGATCCATTCTCCAGGGATTATTGACCACAGTTCGCGGCGGGGAGACGATGGGTTTGGCCGCCAGGCGGATGCGGTTCATGTCACCCCAGAGGGCCTGATAGGTCTTGATGACCGTCGCCCAGTCAAACAGCGCGACAGCGCGTTCACGGGCCGCAGCGCCCATTCTGACGCGGAGGTCCAGATCGTCGGCCAGTCTGGCGATCGCGGCGGCCGCCTCGTCGATATCGACCACGGTCGCCTGGCCCGCGCCGGCCACATAGGCGTCGTAGGACGCCCAGTTATTGGCATAATGGTAAGCTAGATCCTTACCCGTGCCGGGCCGCGGCGCATAGGTCGACACGCGAAAGCCGTCGACGCCGTGGCGCACGGTGTCGCGATAGCCATTCCAGTCCGAGACCACATTGGGCATGCCGGCGGCCATGGCTTCAACCGGGGTCAGGCCGAAGGTTTCCTGGACGTTGTCGGAGAGCGACAGGAAGAGGTCGCCGACGGCCCAGATCGAGAAGCGCACATCAGCCAGCCGTCCGTCCAGAGGGATATACTGGACGCTGGGGCAGCGGTCGCGCGCGGCCTGGTGATAGCGCTCGGTAAAGTCATCCGAGCCGCTCCAGCCCGCGACGACCCAGGCCAGTTTCCGGCCTGACAGGGCGGCGGCGCGCTCCAAGGCGGTCGCCATGGGCAGGTGGTTCCTTTTAGAGGTCGGGTTGAAGCGCCCGACATAGAGGGCGACGACCGTATCGTCATCAATGCCCAGCTTTTCCCGCCATTCCCGCTTCTGGGCCGGCGTGGTGACGAAGTCGTCGGTGTTGATCCCCAGCGGTATGGTCTCAATCCGGGGCTTGAGCAGCTTCGAGGCGCCCAGGACTTAGCCGAGATAGTCCGCCGTGGCTTCCAGCTGGACCTCAACCGCGTCGCGAACCGCGCGCGACGTGCAGATCACGGCGTCCCAGGGCTGCACCGGCGCGATCAGCAGGTTGCCGATGGAGTCCATGACCAGGTGTTCGGCTGTGGTGTGGGTAAAGCGGCAGATGCCGTAGGCGCGATCGCCGAACGGACGCCGAGCCCACGCCTCATGAGCGATGCTGGGGCTGGGCAGGTTCATCACGCCGACTTTGGGAATTTCGCCCCGCGCGCCTCTGCCATACCAGGCACTCCCCTTGCGAAGGGGTTCGACCGCGTTGACGAGAGCCTTCACAGCCTCAATGGGCCGGTCGGCGACGTTCCAGAAATGATAGTCCTCGACCTCGGCGTGGCGAAAATAGCCCCGCAAGAAGCTCTCTCCCGCCGCGTGGCGGCCCATCAGGGCCTTGGTCGAGGTGTCGAACGCTTCGGGGTTCAGATAGAGGACGGCGTTTGACATGTCTTCCGGTCCGAACCGCGCCGCCTATTGAGTAAAGGGCAAAAAAAGGGGGCCACCCCGAAGGATGGCCCCACAATCTTTAGTGCAGATTTTTAGATATTAAGCGACGAACGAGGTGTAGTCGACTGCGGCGAGCGTCGTGCCAGCCAGGACGATCACGTTGTCGGTCGTCGTACCGGCAGCGCCGCTATCCACGAAGAGATAGACGTCGGAGCCGACCTGGAAGGCCGCATACTGCACCGAAGCGCTGTCGTTGAACTTGACGTTGGCAGCAGCCAGAGCTTCGGCATAGGTGGTCACTTCCGAACCACTGTACTCGTAGTAGTTGGTCGACGAACCAGCCAGGCCGATGCTGATCTTGTCGCCGGCCGAGAAGTCGGTGATCACGTCAGCGATCGAGGCGTTGGCGTTGGCGATGGTCGAGTCCGTAACCGCGAACACGAACAGGTCGTTGCCAGCGCCGCCGGTCATGAAGTCCTGACCCAAGCCGCCCGTGATGGTGTCAGCGCCGTCGCCGCCAACGATGGAGTCGTTGCCTGCAGCGCCGCTCAGCGAGTCGTCGCCAGCGCCACCGAGGATGGTGTCGTTCGCGCCGCCGCCGGTGATGGTGTCGGCACCGTCGCCGCCATCGATCGAGTTGCTGCCGCCGGTGTCGGTGACAGTGTCATTGCCCGCGCCACCGAGGATGGTGTCGTTGCCCGTGCCGCCGGTGATGGTGTCGTCGCCATCGCCACCGTCCAGCAGGTTCTTACCGCTGACGGATTCGATGGAGTCGCCGCCAGCGCCACCGTAGACGGTGTCATTGCCAGCGCCGCCGACGAGCGAGTCAGCGCCCAGATCGCCGAAGATCAGGTCGTTGTCAGCGCCGCCGTCGATGGTGTCATCGTCTTGACCGCCACGAATGGTGTCATTACCGGCCTGGCCGAAGAGCTCGTCGGCGCCGATGTTGCCCTGGACGAAGTCATTGCCGCCGCCTGCGGTGATCGAGTCAGCGCCTTGGCCGCCATAGATGGTGTCGTCGCCATTGCCGCCAGCGATGCTGTCGTCGCCCTTGTTGCCTTGGGCCCAGCCGGCATCGGTGGCGTCGAAGGTGATGGTGTCGTCGCCGTCGCCGCCGAAGGCGGAGTCGGTGCCGGTGCCCAGCAGGATCATGTCGTCGCCAGCGCCAGCCACGATGTAGTCGTCGCCGCTACCGGCCGTGATCGAGTCGGCGCCGGCGCCGCCGGTGATGGTGTCGTCGCCGGAGCCGCCGATCAGGGTGTTGGCCACGGTGGCGCCGACGATGACGTCATCGCCAACGCCGCCGTCGATCGTACCCGCCGCGAGACCGCTGCCGAACAGCGCATCGCCGAAGCCCGTACCCAAGTAGTTACCCGTCGTCACGGCATACTTCGAGCCATCGTTGAACGTGATGGTCGTGAGGGCCGATTGCGTGAAGGTCAGCGACTTGCCGGCGAAGGTCACGGTGACCGTGGCAGGCGTCGTTGCCGTGGCGGCGCCAACGGTATAGGTGCCCGACGAAGCCTTGGTCGTCGTGGTGCTGAACACCAGGGCGTCAGAGCCCGTAAAGGCCGCGGCCTGGGCTGCGGTCATCGTTTCAAAAACGTAAGTGGTCATTCTTGTTCTCCAAAATCGTGTCAACGGGCCGCAAGACCGCCTGCGCCCCCACCACGGAGGTGGAGAACCTGCGTTCCTTAGCCGTACCTAATCGTTTCCCCCGAGGGTGACGACCAAGGTCAAACAAGCCCGCGCTATAGTTATCCAATCGGCGGAATTTGCGCAACAGCCGAAACACGCAGGGGCGGCGTGTTTTCACGTCGGCCGCGTCGGTGATAAATTTGCAACAAAATCAAGCGACTGGCAGCGCTTCGCCGGCGTTTCGGGGCGATATCCGGCCAAGTACGGACGAATCGTCCAGGTTGATCTGATTTAACCGAAGTCGGCCAGATCACGAAAAAGAGCCTGATCGGAGGCATATATGCCGCGCAACAGAGCAACGTCCTCGGCCGTCGGATGATCGGAAGAGCTCATTTCGCGCCCCACATGCGATCTTCGCGCCTCAATTTTTCCTGAAAAGGCCGCGACTCCCAGAAAATCGGTCACGCGCCCCAGGGCTCGGGTCGGATCGCGGTCGAGGTCTTCCGACGCCAGAACGAGAATCTGTGGTCGCGGGAAATGCTCCAGCGCCCGCTCAAGCTGCGCCCCGTAGAACCCGCGCTCGACGTAACTATATTCCCGATGATAGCCCGGCGCACTGGAATCGCCTGCAACCCGGGCGCGACCTTCACGGATGCACCAAGCGAAGGAACGGGTTTCCACGCCACGCCCATATTCCATCCGCCAGTGCGACCACGCCCGCTCCACCGGGTCGCGGGCCAGCAGAATCAGCTTCATCGCCGGGTTATAGGCGGCGATGCGCTCCAGACATCGGGGCCAGTAGATATAGATCGGCGTCGCCTCCCCCCACAGGATGGGATCGGGACGCGAGAACAGCGCGTGATAGGGTGCGTAGTCTGGCGCCGCCCAGTCCACGCCCGTCTCGTCATCAAAGAAGTGCGCCTCCTTGATCGCCGGCAGCTCCAGCGCCGGATGCTCGACCAGATAGTCGAACAGGGCCGTCGTGCCGCCCTTCTGGACGCCGGCGATCAGAAAAGCGACGCGGGGATCGCTCACGACGGGTTCAGGACTCCCGCATCGCGTGATTGACGATGTCGCCGATCGGACCCAGCAGATAGGACATGACCGTCCGTTTTCCGGTCACGATCATCACATTCGCGGGCATGCCTGGCGAGAGGCGCACCCCCTTGGGCAGGCGCTTGAACTCCGTGGGGTCAATCTTCAGCTCAGCGAGATAGAAGCTCTCGCCTTTGTCCGTCGTCAGAACATCGGCCGAGATATTCATAACGGAGCCCTCCACCTTGGGCACCTTCAGCGAACTGAAGGCGGCCAGATCGATCTGGGCCTTCATGCCGGCATGGACCTCATCCACGTCCCGGGGCTGGATATGGGCCAGGATCACCAGGGGTGCGTCGAGGGGCACGATATCCACCAGTGGTTCGCCACTGCCCGCCACCCCGCCAATCGTGTGCTGGGTCAGATTGAGCACATAGCCGGCGACCGGCGTGCGAACTTCGGTCGCAGCCAGGGACTCGCGGGCGGCGCCGAGCCGCGGCCCGATCTCCGCAAGCGAGGCGTCGGCCTTGCGCTTGTTTTCCCCGGCTTCGCTGGCACGCGCCTGATAGAGCCCGCTCAGTTGCAGCCGCGTCTCCCCGATCGCTTCCTGCGTCCGGGTCTTGTCCGAAACCAGGGAGCCTCTCTGGCCATCAGCTTGAGCGATCGCACGCTGGAGACGAAGCAGGACGGTCTTGGGCGCATAGCCCTTTTCATAGAGCGTCTGATAGCCTTGGAGCTCCTCGCGGCTGAGTCGCGCCTGCTCGTCGATCGAGTCGATCTGGACCTGGATGCCGCTCTGCCGTTCCCGCAACTGCACGATGCGTTGCTGGAGGATATCGATCTGGCCCTGCAGCGCCGCAAAGCGCGAGGTGAAGAGAAATTGCTCGTTGCGGATCAGCATGGCCACCGAGGGGTCGGTCGCGGCGCGCTGCGTCAACTCGGCCGGGAACGCCACCGACTTGCGGTTCAGGGCTTCGGCCTCGCTGCGCACCTGCAGAGACAGCATGGCGAAGTACTGATTCTCGAGAATCGCCACCTGGGCTTTAGGAACCACGTCATCAAATTTGATCAGCACCTGGCCAGCGGCAACCTTGTCACCGTCCCGGACATAGATGCCGCGAACAACACCGGCCTCGCGGTTCTTCAGCGACTTGCGGTTGCTTTCGACACGAACCTGACCTGGAGCCACAACACCGCCCGAGATCGACGACACGGACGCCCAGAAAATCAGGCCGAAAACGAAAACGCCAATAACCACGCTTCCGCCGATGATCGGCGCGCGAATCCGGCGCCTATCGACATCTGAAAGCGGGGCCTCGGCCCCGCCGACCTGGCTCGCCGACGTTTCGGTCGGCGCTGCGGGCTGCTGCAGGAGCTTGAGAAAACGCTTCACGACTTGGCCTCGATCGCCTTGACGGAGGGCGCCGGCTTGGCATTGGCGGCCAACTTGGCCATCACGGCTTCACGCGGGCCATACATCTCGATCATCCCGTCCTGCATCACCAACATCTTGTCCGCGGTCTTGAAGACCGTCGGCTTGTGCGACACCAGCACCACTGTCGCGCCGCGAGCCTTCAAAGTTTCCAGCGCTGACATCAGCGCCGCCTCGCCGACGGCGTCCAGATTTGCGTTGGGTTCATCCAACACCACCAGTCGGGGGTCGCGCAGCAGGGCGCGGGCCAGTCCAACCCGCTGCCGCTGACCGACCGAGAGCACGACGCCATCTTGACCCAGATCGGTCTCATAGCCCTTGGGAAGCCGCAAAATCAGATCATGCACCGCCGCCATCTTGGCCGCCGCGACGACCTCTTCGTCGGTCACGGTCGATGAGAACCGGGCGATATTGTTGCGCACAGTGCCGCCAAACAACTCGGTGTCCTGGGGCAGGTAGCCCACATGCTCACCAAAGTCACCGCGCTCCCAGGCGAACACGTCCGCCCCGTCAAGCCGCACAGTACCCGCGCTCGGCTTCCAGATCCCGACCAGGAGACGCGCCAGGGTTGACTTACCGGCGCCGGACGGGCCGATCACGCCGACGGTCTCGCCGGGGTTGATCGAGAACGCCAGGCCCCGCAGCAAAAGGCGCGAGCCGTCGGGCGTCGCGAAATTCACGCCTTCGACCGTCACGCGCCCCTGTGGCCTTGGCAAGGCCGTCGCGGCTGCGGGCGGCTGATATCTGCTGAGCAGTTCGGCTAGGCGACCGTAGGCCTGACCCGCCGCAACCAAGCCAGACCACGCGCCGACGGCCCGGTCGATCGGCGCCAGGGCGCGGGACGACAGGATCATGTTGGCGAAAAGCAGGCCCGGGCCGATCTTGTGCTCGAGGATCAGCAACGCCCCCAGGGCGATGATCAACACCTGGATCGCCATCCGCACAAACTTGATGGCGTTAGACCAGATCGCCGCATGGTCGCTGGCCAACACGCTCTGGCTCATGGAGTCGCGGCGGAAGCGGAGCCATAATGAACCGATGCTTGGCAACATGCCCATGGCGCGGACAACCTCGCTGTTGCGGAGGCCCGCATCGGTGAAGCCGTAGCTCTTCAGGGCCGCGTCATTGGCTTCCTTCATCGGAACACGGGTCGTCTGATCCTGAATGATCACCAGGACAAGCAGGACCACGCCGCCGATCAGGGTGAGCGCACCCACCCAGGGATCGATCATAAACAGAACGACCATGAACAGGGGCACGGTTGGCAGGTCAAAAAGAGCCAGCATCGGCCCGCCGGTCAGGGCCTGACGGAACGTATCCAGATCTCGCAGCGCCTGGGAGGAACTGGCGCGCTCTCGCCGACTGATGCCATCAAACAGCGCCGAGAATACCTGCCCCGAAACCCTTTGGTCGAACGCGGAGCCAAAATTGATCAGCACCCGGGCGCGGAAAACGTCGATCGCAGACGAAATTGCGAACACGAACAGCACGCCGACGCTGAGCACGACCAGGGTCGGCACGCTCTGACTGATGAGAACGCGTTGGTAAACCTGATTGGTGAAAAGCGGCAGCGCCATGTACAGCATGCTGGAGACCAGAGTGAACCCCGCCGCGGCCATCAGCGGGCCACGGCCCTCGCGCAGGGCACGGACAAGCAGATCATTGGTGCCGGTGGTCTGTTTTGGTCGTTTCATGGCGGCCGTGAAATCATCCTCGCCGTAACCCCGAGCACCTCAAACAAGCATCCAGACGGATACAAGCCAAAGATAGCAGCTACCCGCTGGACGGCGGCCCGGGCGAGCGGCCGACAAATGATCCGCACGCCCGATCCTGTCAACGGTTTTCGTATCATATTTGATGATGTATACGTCGCATATGGTTGCAACGCGCACAGTCACGTCGACAGATCAGGTCAAGGGCTTACTCAAGGCCGAGCTGAAGCGGCGGGGGCTAACCTATGCCGATCTGGCGCGCCTGCTGGCGGATCGGGGCGTAACGGAAAGTGAAGCCAATCTCCGCAACAAGATCAGCCGAGGCTCCTTTACGGCCGCATTCCTGCTCGAATGCCTGATAGCGATGGGCTGCGAACACATCATGATCCGCGGGCCAAGAACGCCCGCCCCGCCTAGCGGGCCCGAACAATCATGAAGAAGCCCAGCAGCATGACCGCAAATCCCAGGGCGGCCTGAACCGTCACCTGTTCGCGGAACAACACCCAGGCCAGCAGCGGCACCAGCGCCGATCCCAGAATCGAGAAGGGATAGGCCGCGCTGAGCGGAATGCGGATGAGAATGTAGAACCAGAACAGCGCGGTCAGGCCGTACCAGGCAAAGGCGCCGATCAGCGGCGGATTAAGCAGGGCTTTGGCGATCAGGCCGCCGGGGATCGACTGGCTGTAGTTGGCGGCGACCTTGAACAGGATCTGGCCGATCGGCAGGGTCACGGCGAAGATCAAGCACAGCAGAATGTCTTTCAGCGGCATCGTACGGCCTTATGTCGTGCGACGCTTGGGACGCAGCAGGGGCCAGACCGCGGTGCGAGGCTCGTTTTCAACGTCATAGGCGATGAAGTTGAGCACCATCTGGACGCCGATGAAGATCGGCAGGGCGGCGATCATTACCTGGCCCGAGGTCGCAGGATGCCCGTCAGACACAGCATCCATCCATCGCTCAACGCCCCAGCCGACGCCAAAAAGGGTCAGCGGCACACCGATCAGGAAGTAGAGCGAGGCCACCGAAAAATTGCGCAGCACATAAGTATAGAAGAGTCGCTTGGCGAAATTGGCGACGTTGTAGCCGAAGAAGGGCAGCACGATCCGGCCGACATCCATCTGGCTGACCTCGTCGCCATAGATCGCCGTCATCGGCACGTCGGCCACCCGGGCTCTCAGGGTGCCCAGCCGGAACAGCAGATCGGATTCGAAGAAATAGCGCTTGTCGATCTTGTCGAGCGGCACCCGTTCGATCATCCGGGCGTGCACGGCGGTATAGCCATTGGTCGGATCGAACACGCTCCAATAGCCGGACGACAGCTTGGTCAGGAACGACAGGCCGGCATTGCCGAACAGCCGCAGGAACGGCATGCCCTGCAGATCCTCGATATTGAAAAACCGGTTGCCCTTGGCGTAGTCGGCGTCGCCCCGCACGATCGGGTCGACCAGGACGGAGATCTCCGCAGGATCCATCTGGCCGTCGCTGTCGATCTTCACCAGCACATCGACGTCAAGCTCCAGGGCGTGACGATAGCCGGTGCAGACCGCGCCCCCGACCCCCTGATTGACGGCATGACGCAGCACGATGACCCGTGGATCGTTCGCATGGGCTTCGATGTGGTCGCCGACGTGATCCGGACAGGCGTCATCCACGCAGATGATGACGTCGACCTCGGGTCCGATGGCGGCGATCACCTCCAGCACATGGGCGTTCGAGCGATAGCACGGCAGGATCGCCGCCACACGGGCCGCGGTCCGCTCCAGGGGCTTGAGATGGTTGACCAGGGGCCTGACCGTCATCAGGACAGCGGTCGAAGCGTCGCCGGCGGCGGCAGGGCGACAACGGCGATCTGGTGGATCACAAAATGGCCGCCGGGTTGGTTGTCCAGATCCAGGCGCAAACCCAGGATGGTCGAATTGGCCCAGTCCTCGCCGCCCTTCCGCAGATTGGCCATGTCATAGACCATGATCGTCGTCTCGCCGGCGACAGGATCCGCGCCGCGTAGCGGCTTGCCGAAAAACGCCGCGGTCTCGCCATGGGCGGCGGTGGAATAGAACAGCGAGCCGTCCCACTTGCCCGCCTCCTTCTCGCGGGTCACGCGAACCAGAACCCCGTTGAAGCGTGCGCCGTCGATCTCAAGATTCTGAGGCGAGCGCAGGATCGGATCGATGTCCTGCTCGACCACACGAAGTCCGCCGCCACGGGCCGGATCGATCTCGGCCGCGACTGACGAAAAACCTTCCCGGGACCCGTCAAACCGCCAGAGCTGAGCCGTCTTCAGGACAACCCCGTTCAGGGTGAAGCGGCCGCCGGCCTCGTCCCACTTCACGAGCTCCGGCGGACGCACGGGCGCCGGCCGGGCCGGTTCGGCCGCAGGCTCGGGCGGCGGCGCCTCGCGCGGCGCGCCCTTGGGTCTGTCACAGGCCGCCAGGAGCAGGCAGGCCAGGGTCGTCAGAAGCAGAGACGAACGAAGGGTCACGCGGGTTCACTCCGGGACTCGGCCGCGGGGCTGGCGCGGCGGAACGAGGGATCGAGAACCACATAGAAAAGGCCGGTCATGGCCGCCAGGTCCAAGAAATAAAGATAGCGATAGTCGCAGGCGAGCGAGATCACGAAAAAGCTGGACGTGAAGGCCAGGGCGCTCAGCATCAGGCCCGCTATGGCCAGATCGGAACCCTCGCGCCGCCAGGCCAGAAAGCCGAAGACCGCCAGCGCCACAAAAATATAGGCCAGGTGCGAGAAGACCGGCGTGCCGTAGAAATAGGTGGCGTAGTTGTGCAGCGCAGTGTCCGCGGGGTCGATCGCGTTGGTCAGATTAAGATCCGCGACTAGTTTTTCGGGCCCGCTGACCCCCAGGAAGTCCGGTAGGCACGCCTCGATCCTAGGCGTCATTACCAGCCAGCGGAACACGCCCCCCCGCTCCGCGATGTAGAGGCCGGTATGCTTGGTGATCAGTTCACGCCATTCGGCGCGAATGGCGGCCTTGGGCGTTTGCCAGAGCGCCTTGCCCATTTCCGGGTCACGATCGAGGAAGTCGACCCGCTCGGGCGAATAGATGGCGGCGCCGCGGCGAATGGCGGCGGCGGCGGCGGGGCTGGCCGCCTCGATATGGACGAGCGGATATTTCGGGTCGCGCGCCACGGCGCCGATGATGTCGTAGTGCTGCAGGATGCGAAGGCCCACATCGCCGGACTTGCCGGGCCCGTCTCCCTTCGGCTGGGTGATCACACCCAGGACCTGCATCAGGACAATCGTGGCGATCAGGCCGCCAAAGCCCCAGATCAGGGCCTGACGCCAGCCGTCGCGAAATCGAAGGGCGCCCAGGGTGATCGCCGCCAACAGCACCACGACCAGGCCGTTCTGGCGAACCATGGCCGCCAGGGCCAGGGCCAGCATGGCGCCGGCCAGGGCCAGCCAGCGCGGACCAGGGCGAGTCCAGAGGACCGGCAGCTGGGCCAAACAGACAAAGCCTGCAATGGCGAGGTTCGCGAACAGGACGTCCTTCCAGACAATCGCCTGATAGATCAGCACGATGGGCGAAAGGACAAAGAGCGCCGTCAGCCCCGCCGCCCACCACGTCACGCGCGACCGCAAGGCCAGCAGCGAGGACAGGCTGATGAACAGCACAAGGGCGCTTGCAGCGACATACAGCCCCGTTCCGGGGACAATTTCGTCGAAGACGCCTAGTAACCAGGCATACATCGGCGGGCCCCAGGTCGCCCGCACGCCCGAGCGACCTTCAGCCAGTTGCGCCAGGGAATCGTAGGACAGGTGCCCCGGCAGGTTTGCGCCCAGCATGAACAGCAGACCGGCGATCAGGACGCCACGCACCACCTGCGATGGGCTCAGGCTGAAACCAAATCTCGTCATTGCGTGTGTCCGCCCCCCTGTAGCCCTCGGCTTTTAAGGTGCGTCCGCGAGCCTGCAAAGCGCGAAAAGCCCTCAGCTTGGCAGACCTGAGGTTTCATGGTCAGTACGCGCGATGACGATCGACGGCGTTGAGATAAAGCCCTCCGGGACAACCCCGGCGCAACTTGCCGCCTACAGTGCGTTGCTGAGGCGCGTGTTTGGGCCGGCGCCCAAATTTACCGGCGAAGCCCTGGCCTGGCTCTACAGGGACAATCCCGACGGCGAAGTGGTTGGGGCCGACGCCTGGTCAGGCGATACGCTGGCCGCCCACTACGTCACCGTGCCGACCCGCGCCCGAATTCAAGGCCGTTCGGTGCGGGGCCTGCTGTCCCTGAACACCGCCACCGCGCCCGAATTCCAGGGCAAGGGACTGTTCACGGCTCTGGCCGAAGCGACCTATGCCGCCGCTCGAGACCAGGGTTTTCAGTTCGTCGTCGGCTTCGCCAACGCCAACAGTACGCCAGGCTTCCTGCGCAAGCTGGCCTTCCAGAAGGTGCGCAGCCTGGAGGCTGGTGTGATGCTCCGACCGCCCAGACGCCTGGACTCAACCCCGGTCGACTTCGAGATTGAGCGAACTTCGGCGAACCTCGCCTGGCGACTGGCCAATCCCGGGGCGAAATACCGCGTGGCGCGGCAAGGCGAGCTGCTGGGCGTTTGGGCGGATACCCCCGTGCCAATGTTGCGATGCGCCGCGTTCCTGGGCGGCCATGAAGACACACAGACGACGGACGCCCCGCCCTGGATTCCGCCTCTGTTCATCGGCCTGGAGCCTCGTCTTTCATTGGCGGCCCATGGTTTTGCGCCAATCCCCACCCGCTTGCGGCCCTCGCCCCTGAACATGATCTGGCGACGCCTGGACGAGTCGCTTCCGCAAGCGCTCGACCCCGCCACCGTGGCCGTTAGCTTCCTCGATTTCGATCCCTACTGACCATGAACAGCGTCTACGTCCTGGCTCATTTCGACGACGAATACGCCGCCCTGCCCCTGCTGCTTCGGGATCGCCGGGACGGGGCGCAGCCCTGGCTGCTCTATGTGGCAGACTATGCCTCACCCGAACTCGCCGCCCGCAGACTCGCCGAGACCCGAAGCCTGCTGTCCAGCCTTGGCCTGCCGCCCGACCGCGCGGTGCATGTCGGCGCGGGAACGGGCGTGATGGACGGGGCGGTGTTCGAAGCGCTGCCTGCGGCCCACGCCGCGACAGCCTCCGCCTTGGCGACGATCGGCAGCGTGGGCCGCTTCGTGGTCGCAGCCTGGGAGGGCGGCCATGCCGACCATGACGCCTGCGCCTTCCTGACCGTCGGCCTTCGCGACGCCCTGGACCCCGCGATTCCAATCGATCAGTTCGGGCTCTACAATAGCCGCCGCCTGCCGGGCGGCCTCTTCCGCGCCTGCGCGCCGATCCCCGAAAATGGCCTGGTCCAGCACGTGAGCCTCAGCCCGCGCGAGTGGGTCGCCTATGCTGCGGCGGTGCGGTTCTTCCCCTCGCAGGCCAAGAGCTGGCTGGGCCTGTGGCCGTTGATGTTCCTAACCTTCCTGCTACGGGGCGGCTTCGGCTATCAGACCCTGACATCCGACCGCGTCAAAGCACGGCCGCATGCCGGGCCCCTGCTGTACGAGCGGATGTTCAAGACGCCCTATGACAGCGTGCGCAAGCAACTGAACGCCTTCGCGGCGGTCCCAGATGATCCGACGATCAGCGACGCCGGATCGTCAGGATCGCCCGGCGCAGCGGCGCAGTGATCCGCCAGCTGGTGCTGGCCTGCAGCGTGGCGATCGCCTGGTGCAGCTCGACGATCTGAGCCGATTGGGCGGCGGCGAAGGCCTGATGGGCGTTGGCCGCCTGCGCCCACTGATGGCGCTCACTCTCCAGCCCATCGCGACTGCGCTGGAAGATCGCCGCCTTGGCCTGCTCGGATTCGGCGCGCTGTCGCCAGAAGGCGGAGTCCTCGCGCCAGGCGGTGACCTCGCGCTCGGCCTGGCCCCGCACAGCCTCAACCTCCTGGCGCGCCGCGTCAGCTTGGGCGTGCAGCGCCGCCAGGTGAGCGCCTGCGGCGTCAAGCTCCGTCCTCAGGTCGCCGGCCGCCTGAGCGGCGGCGCGAAGGTCGGCCGTCTCTCGCCGCATGTCGGCGCAGACCTCCCCCATGACGGCATTCAGGGCGAGGATCTCCGCCGTCACCCCCTCAAGCAGACTTGCCTTGGGCGCGGCGCCGCTGGCCGCCGCCTCGAACCAGTCAAAAACGGCGCGGGCGGACGGCCAGACCTCGACGCCCGCCGAAAGGTCCTTGGCGGTGGCTTCGTGATGGCGCAGGGATCGGTTGAGGAAGCCCTGGATATCGGCCGCCGCGTCGTCCGGCGATCGCGGCAGGGCCCGGCCCAGTCCGGCTTCCACCTTGGCCAAGGCCCCGCGCCAGTCATCGAGCATCAGGTCATAGTCGATGAACACCCGATCGCAGCCCCGCGTATCGCGTTCGACCGCCAGCATATAACTGGCCCAGAGCAGCAGCGACTTCTGGGTCGAGAAGCCGTTGCGCTTGTTCAGAGAGCGCGAGACCGCCAGCGGATTGCGGACCATGATGACATAGAAAGGGTCGACGCCGCCCGAAGCCAGGGCTTCGCGCCAGAAGGGCGCCAGCACCGACACGCGCGGATCCTTCATCACCATCAAGTCGGCGTCGCCGAAATTGGCGGCTACGAAGGCCTTGGCGTCACTCAGAAAGGTCGGCGTCAAGCTTTCGGCCTTGTCGGCCACGGCCAGGGCGAAGACATCATCCCAACTGGACCCCAGGCTGGTCAGGATCTGGTCGTTCAGGGCGACCATCTCCCAGGGTTCCCAAAAGCCGGCGGGGTTGTCGGCGGCCGGGGCCATGATGCGCTCGGGCAAGGTCGCGCCGCTCAGCGAAAGCAGGCGGGCCATGGCCGACGTGCCGCTGCGGTGCATACCCGCCACAACCAGGGCCCGCCGGGCCGCCGTCTTCGCTGTCTTGGCCGATCTCGCCATACTATTCTCAACCTCGGGTGTCGTTACGTCGCCAATCGCCTATAAGCGGTCAGGACGCAAGTTCAGGTGTTTCTGCGGGCGCGAACAGGCCCTCGCTCTCCAGCCAGGCCTGGTAACTGCCGGGACCAGTGGCCAGCGGCTCGGCAAAGGCGGCGCGCAGGTCACCCCGCGCCCGGTAGAGCTCGCGATGCGCCTTGGCGACCTCGCGGCCGTCATCATAGCGACCATAGGCCCAGTAACCGGCCGGCACCCGCGGATCGGTGGCGTCCGCGATCAGGCGCTTGTACCAGTTCCAGATCTCATAGACCTGATAGTTGTCCTGGGCGTAGCGACGGGTCATCAGGTCGCCGACCGGGCCCAGCTTGGTGAAGTGCCAGAAGCGGATCGGCGAACCATTGACCGTGATCCTGCCGTCGCGGCCGATGGCCACCCGGCGATGGGCGATATTCCAGCTGGCGATGTTGTAGCCGGGGTCGCGGAGGATCTTCACGTTCTCGAAAAAGGACGGCACGTGATCGCACCAGCGCTGGTCGACGAACAGGCCGTTGGGAATATCGTCATAGCAGAAGTTCAGCAGACGATCGTTCCACCACTGGGCGAAGCGCAGGCCTTCGCCGCGCGCGCGCACAGCCACAAAGCCGAGATTGTAGATCCCGGTCTTCAGGGCCGAGACCTCGTTGTCGAGGATCGCGCCCGGCGTCGCCTCCGGCTGCAGCAGGTGCGGCGTCAGAATGATGTCGCTGGTTTCCAGCATCTCGATCAGCGGATCCAGCCGGTCCAGCAGGGCCGTATCGGGATCCAGATAGATGCAGATGTCGGCGCCCTTCTGCAGGGCCTGGTGCATGAAGGGGCCCTTCACCGCCGTGCAAACCTCGATCACGTCGTGCTTGAACAGCCAGGCCTTGAAATCGGGAATGCCCAGGTCGTCGGCATAGACCAGGGTGTCGAACTGTTCCTGGGTCGGGTCCCAGTTCAAGGCCGCCGGCGGCCGATCAGTGATCAGGGCCACCAGCTCCCACTCGGGGTGGTGCTGGCGCAGGGTCTTGAACAGCACGCGGGCGCGGTTGAGATAGGAAAAAGTGAAGCTGGAATAGCAGACGACTTTCATCGGACGCCCTCGGCCAGCAGGTCAGCGGTCATGCGGCTGTAGGCCAGGTCAAACAGACGCGGCTCGCGCTTTGACCGCGCCAGGGCCAGAACGCCGCCGTCCTGGAACAGCGCCAGGAGGTCATCCTCATCGGCGACCACCAGGCCGCGCTCCCCCGCTTCACCGGCTTCGACGAACCGCGGCACATTGCCGGCGTCCGGCAGGGTGACCACCGCCGCGCCCGCCGCCACCGCCTCATAGGCGGTGAAACAGAAGGTCTCCGGACACAGCGACCAGATCAAGGCCACGTCCAGATCCAGCCCCTCGACCGCCTCGGCCATGGCGGGTCCGCCGGAGCCTCCGACCTTCACGAACTCGACGCCCGCGACCGGAGCCTTGGCGTGCCCCAGGTGCAGGAACCGATAGCGGGGATCGCCCTGAAGCCTTTCGGCCAGACGCGCAAAGACCGGCCAACCCTTGTGCTCCACAGGCATGCCCAGAAATCCGACGCGGAGCGGCCCTGCCTGCGTCCTGGGCGCCCGGGCCTGGCGCGGCTCGAGCGTCGCATGCGGCAGCACCTGCGCGACCTTGGCCGCCTTGGGGTGGGTTTTCAGCCAAAGCGACAGAGCTGCCTCCGACGGCGCCACCGCCGTGATCTCGAACGCGTTGAAGAAGTCGGCGTGCTCCGCAAGATGGATCCAGCGCCGTTGGCCATAGACGCAAACGCCGCAGGCCTGGCTGTCGGGCGACGGCGCGCCGCAGAAGGCTACGTCATTGCGCAGCAGGGCATAGTTGGCGCAGACGCTGGCGAAATCGTGGATCCAGAAGAAGCCCTCCCGCAAGCCCGCCGCCTTCAGAATGGCGGTGACGGCCGGGATGCTGTGACCCAGAAAGCTGTGCACGGCGAAGGTCGCCTCGCGGACCCGGTCCGCCACCGCGGCGCGCACGGCGCTGGCGGGAAACAGTCCTGCCCTCTGGCCGTTGACCAAGAGGCCGACCAGCGGATCGGCGGTCTCGATCTCGATGACGGGCGAGTGGGAAGCCGGATACAGATGCAGACGCGGCCGGCCCGCGCCCGCCATCGCGTCCGCTTCCCGCGCCAGGCACAGCTGAACCCCGCCCAGGGTGGCGGTATAGTCATCGTGGCTGACTGTGATGTGGGCCCCCGTCAGGGCGCCGGCGGCGTCCAGCGCCGCCCCCAGAGCGGCGATCGGCGACGCCGTGACCTTTCGCGCCTCGGCCTTGGCCAGGTCGACGCGCGCCTCGATCGGCGGCCAGTTGGCCAGGATGTCGTAGCGAAAACCGTAGTCCGCCTTCAGCGGTCGCCCCTCAAGCCGGCCAGTGACCACATAGTGCTCGAACGGATTGACCGCCGCCGACCGGATGTCGGGATTGACCTCCAGATAGACATGCATGACGAACCAGGGCGCCGGGTCGCGACCCTCGCGCCAGCCCCAGTTCATGAAGTGCTCGAACGGATCGATGTCCGCGTCGCGAACGTCACCGTAGCGCTCCACATAGAAGGCCGCATCGAAGGCTTCCCGCACCGGATCGACCGCGTCGCTGTCTGTTGGCCCCGTCATCACATTCCTTCCCGAGGCTTGGCCGAACTCGAACCGCCGCCTCGGGCGTTTGTCTAAGATGACAGCTTCCTTCGGTGTTTCGGCGGGCCACCGTCAACACCTTTCACAACCCTCTTCCGACCCGTCCGCCACGATCCAACCATTGCCGCGAAGCCGTCCAGGCCTTATTCGAAGGGCTCGAGCGGCCCCAGGAACCAGACATGCCGGGCAAATCCGCAGGGGTGACCGACATCGAAAACCAGCTCGACCTCCGCGCCACGCCACGCCATCCGGTTCTGGTCGAAGGGGTCGGCAACCACGTCCTGGTTGGCGAAGGCGCCCAGATCGACTCCCGGATGATCATCCGCGGCGCCCGAAACCGCCTCCTCATTGGCGCCGGCTCTTTCGTGACCGGCTTCACCCCCACGGGCGGCGGCGGCGCGCTGATGGATCCCAGGCCGGACGTCATGGCGAGCCTGACGATCCAGGGGTCGGGCAACACCGTCGAGATCGCTGAGAACTGCCGGCTGGGCGCAAACCTGACGGTGATCGGCGATGACAACCGCATCCGTATCGAAGCCGGCTGCGCCATCAATGGATTTGTGAGCCTGCTGTGTCCCACCGGGTCCACCCTCATCGTCGGCGCGGGCACGACCATGGTCCAGGTCTCGATCCAGTTGCATGAACCTGGCGAGATCACCTTCGGCGAAGACTGCATGGTCTCTTCGCAAACCTATGTCTCGCTGAGCGACATTCACCCGATCTATGACCGCGCCACAGGCGACCGGATAAATCCTGCGGCCTCCGTGACGGTGGGGCGCCATGTCTGGCTGGGCCTGCGCTGCATGGTCCTGAAGGGCGCGACGATCGGCGACGGAGCGGTGGTGGCCGCCGGTGCGGTCCTGTCGGGACCCACGCCCGCCAACGCCGTCGTGGCCGGCGTACCGGCCAGGGTCGTGCGCGAGAACATCGTCTGGCGGCGCGAACTGTCGGAGGGCGCGCCGGAGCCGGCGATGCTGGTGAATAGGCGCAGACGCGTCTGGTGGCCGTTTGGCCGTAACGAAAATCACCAGAAGCGCGACGGATCATGACACGGCGCGATGCGACGACCTAGAAACACAGACCCCCCCCGTTCCTCAGACTGCAGAACCCTCGGCCATGAAATTGCGCGTCTCCGAAACGCTCCGCGCGCTGGCGCAGAGGCATTGTATCTTTACGGCCAACCCCGGCGACATGTGGGCCGTGGGTGATTTCATCCATGTCGATCCTGAGGCGGTAATCGAGCCCTATTCGCACCTTCTGGGGGGCGCAACCGTTCCCAAGCGGTTCGGAGCCTTTTCCTACACCTACTCGCCCTTCGACACCCTGACCTCGATTGGGCGCTATTGCTCGATCTCCTGGCAGGTGAAGATCATGGGCTCAAACCACCCTTCTGACTGGGCTACAACGCACCCGTTCTCGCACCTCCCCCAAACCCTGAAAGGTATTCGCGCCTATCTAGCCGAAGTTGACGCCTTGCCTTTCCATCTGGTGCATTTCGGCCAGGGTCCGCTGGAGGTCACCATCGGCAACGATGTCTGGATCGGCGCCGAGGTGATGATCAAACGCGGTGTGACGATCGGCGACGGCGCCGTCATCGGGACGCGCAGCCTGGTGACCAAGGACGTTCCGCCCTACGCGGTCGTCGCCGGTTCGCCCGCCCGGCTGATCCGCTACCGTTTCGACGAACAGCTCATCGCCGACCTGCAGGCCAGCCAGTGGTGGCGCTATGGACCCGACGTCCTGCAAGCGCTCGACGTGCGCGAGCCTGCGGCTTTCCTGGACCGGCTGCGCGAACGCGAAGCCCTTGGCGACATCAAGCCGCTGGCGTTCGAACCCTTGACGGGCGAAGCGCTGATCGAAGCCAGTAAGGTCGAGACGGACTCGCCTACCGCGCCATGACCTCGTCGATCAGCTCCAGCCAGGCGGGGACGCCGACCGTCGCGCGATCGAAACGCTCCAGGGCGGTGACCCTGGCGGCGGCGCGCAACGGCGCATAAGCGGCCGGATTCCGACAGATCTCCACCAGGGTGTCGGCTAGACCCTCAGGGTCGAAGAAGTCGCGGAGCAGGCCGTTGACGTCGGGGGTGATCGCGTCATGCAACGGCCCGGTGTCGGATCCCACGATCAGGCATTCGCAGGCCATCGCTTCGACCAGCGACCAGGAAAGGACGAAGGGATAGGTGTAGTAGACGTGCGCCGTCGAGATCGACATCGCCTTGACCATCTCGGCATGGTCCACGGCGCCGGTGAAATGCACCCGCTCCATGTCCAACCGGTCGCCCACCTCGGCCATCATCTTGCCCTTCCAGGTCTGCCCGTTGGGCAGGGAGCCGCCATAGACCTCGGTGCTGTCGCGACCAATCAGCAGCACCTCCGCCTCCGGACAGCGCTCCAGAAACGACGGCAGGGCCCGCATGAAGGTATGGAAGCCGCGAAGCCGTTCGAAATTGCGGTTGATGAAGGTGATCACCGGCTTGGAGCCGTCCAGGATCCGGCCACTTGGCAGCTTGAATGTCGCATTGGGAATGCGCCGCGCGCTCTCCAGATCGACCCCTTCGTGGACGATGCGAATCCGGTGCTGCAGGCCGCGCGGCAGAAGCGAGGCCTGAAAGGGCGTGGGGCACACGATCATGTCGGCCTCGGCATAGGCCAGGGCCAAGCCCATGTTCTTGGCGTGGATGCGAAAGTCCGACAGAGGCCCGGATCGCTCGAACTCGGGATCGAAGTTCACATCGGCCCCATGCGACCGGTAGAAGAATTCGCCAAAGAGGATCTGGCGGGCTTCGGGGAAAACCTCGCGCAGCTGCAGCGTCTCGCCCCAGCCGGGGTGGCCGATAATCAAGTCGGGCGTAAAGCCGTCCGCCTTCAGCTTCATAGCGGCTTCGGCGGCGCCCTGGCCGCGCATTAGGTCGGCCTCGGCCCGAGTAGCGGCGTCGAAGATGCCGGGCGTTGATCCCCGGGCCAGGGTCCAGCGCCGCACATCAAAGCCTGGCCGTCCCTTCACGCTGGGCCCGCCGATGGCCGCCACCTTGTGGCCGCGCTGACGGACAGCGTCAGCGATGTGCGGGAACTGACCCGGGAAGTTCTGGTGCACAAAAAGAATTCGGCTGGCGGCCACGTCGTCCTCATTGAATCTGCCTGTCCCTGTTCTTGGTCACACCGAAGCAGAGCGTCAATGGTCCAAGGTCACCCCCGGTGCTCTGGCGTCGCACTGGACTATGGGCCCTCCAAACCCCTAAACCGCCACAGGGCCCGCCTCGTCGGCGCGCCGACCGTCTTCATCTGTGAAGGGCGACAGTCTTGACGTCTCGTCTTGCGATCTATCATCCGGCCGGCCGGATCGGCCTTGGCGCCAATGTGTTCGGCAAGGATGTCGCCAATCTGGAACTTTTCCGCGCCATGGTGCTGTACGGCGGCCATGAGCAGGTCGATTTTCTGACCCAATCGGCTGTGCCGTTGGAAGACCTGAAGCAGAGTCTGCTCGGCGATCGCGCCTGCGCCACGCGCATCACCAACGCCAGCCTGATGGCGCTCGGCGTGGCCGCCGCTGCGGGAACCCTGCTCTTTGGCGGTCCCAAGCTGGAAGAGCCGGCCTGGCAGCGCCGCCGCGCAACCGGGGATCGTGCCTACAGCCTGATCGGCCTGATCCACACCATCGCGCCGCCGATGATGCGACAGGACATCGCCATGGCCTCGATCGCGCCCACCCAGCCCTGGGATGCGCTGGTCTGCACCTCCCCCTCCGTGCAGCAAGCCATGGAGACCATGTTCGACGAATGGGGCGACTATCTCGGGAGCCGCTTTGGCGACGGCAAGCGCGTGGTTCGCCCACACCTGCCGCTGATCCCCTTGGGCGTGTATGGCCAGGCTCTGGCCGCTGTCGCAGATCGTCCCACCGTACGAGCGTCGACTCGCAAGGAACTGGGGCTGGACGAGGACGGCGTTCTGGTTCTCTGGGTCGGGCGGCTGTCGTTTTTCGAAAAGGCCTTTCCTCAATCGATGATGCGGGCCGTGGAGGAAGCCGCGCGCGCTACCGGCAAACGCGTGCATTTCGCCATGGTCGGCTGGTTCCCGAACGGCGCCGACGGTGAGCGCATGTATCGCCAGGCCGCGCAGGCCCACGCCCCATCGGTGACGTTCCACATCATCGACGGCAATGACCGCGAGAAACTCGGGGCCCTTTGGGCCGCCTCCGACATCTTCCTGTCCCTGGTCGACAACATCCAGGAAACCTTCGGCATCACGCCACTGGAAGCCATGGCCTCGGGCTTGCCGGTGGTGATCAGCGATTGGGACGGCTACCGCTACACCGTGCGCGACGGCGAGGAGGGTTTCCTCATTCCCACGCTCATTGGCCCGGAGAACAGCCTGCCCAGCGACCTGATCGCCGGACACGCCGTCGGCCTGAAGAGCTACCAGCAATATGTGGGGATCATCGCCCAACATACCGCGGTGCATGTGGGCCGCGCCGCCGGGGCCTTGGTGGAGCTGATCCAGTCTCCCGATCTTCGCCGCCGGATGGGCGAAGCGGGTCGCCGGCGGATTCGCGACACCTTCGACTGGTCGGTCGTCGCGCGCCAGTTCTCGGCCCTGGCCCAGGAGATGAGCGCAATCCGCGCCGCCGCCGTCGACACCCGCCCCACATCGACCCGAAACCCTGTTCGGGGCGACCCTCTGAGGGATTTCGCGGGCTTCGCTACGGACGTCCTGTCGCTGACGAGCCGACTGACCCTCAGGACGGGCGTCGACGCCGATGCGCTTAAGGACGTCCAGGCCCTGGAACTGGACATGTTCGCCGCCAACTGGCGCGGGACGTATGACGAATGCCAGACGGTCCTCGACCATCTGGCCGACGGTCGCGCCGCGAGCGTCGAGGAACTCCTCCTGCTGTTTCCCATGCCGCGCCGGCGGGCGGTTCAGCTCAGCCTGCTGTGGATGGCCAAATGCGGCTTCCTGGAATGGCTCTGACCGGGCCTGACTTGAATCCCGCCCCGAGACCCTCCACCTGAAGTCTGTATCGCCGGCCCGTGGCTGATCTCAGGACGGGGCGACGAACGAAGTCGCTTAAGCGAAGGACTTCGCGATGACACGGACCATCCTGTTCGACAGCCCCTTTCTGCTGGGCTTCGAACACACCCGCGACCTGATCGAACGCGCCGCCAAGGCCGCGTCCGAAAGCTATCCGCCCTACAACGTCGAACAGGACGAAGACGGGCGTGTGCGCATCACTCTGGCCGTCGCCGGTTTCTCACCCGAACAGCTTCAGGTGACGGTAGATGGCGGCCAGTTGATCGTCGCCGGCAAGCGCGACGCGGATACCCGAACCGAGGCCGATCGCGCCTTCCTGCATCGCGGCATCGCCGCACGAGGCTTTGTGCGCACCTTTGTTCTGGCCGAAGGGATAGAGGTCACGGCGGCCACACTGGAACACGGCCTCCTTCATATCGACCTGGCCAGGCCCCAGCCTGAACGGCTGGTCAAACGCATTCCGATCCGCTCGGTCGCCTGATCCAGCCCAGTCCTTTCAACGTTTTCAAGTACGACGGGCCGCTGAACCGGGGCCCGGTCGATGCGTTCCCTTTTCGAAGGAGGTGGTCATCATGACACCGAACAATCACTACGCCATGGTTTCGACGGAAGCCTTCGCTGCGCTCGGCGCGCCGAACCTGGTCTATGTCCGTCCGATCAAGGCGGCTGAAATCCTCGCCGACGCACCGATCGGTGCGGCCGACGACTTCGATCTGCCACCCGAACAAACCCTGTATGCCGTCTGTCGCGCCGATGGCGCACGCTTGGCCGTGATGGTCGATCGCGACACGGCGATCGCCGCCGCCCTGGCCCACGAACTGGCGCCGGTGTCGGTGCACTAGCTCAGCGCATAAACTCGGCGGCGCCCCTCGAGAACCGCCAAGCCTGTTGGCGGGATCAGAAGGATTCAGGCGGCTGTGCTGGTCGCTTCGCGCGCCAGGAGGACATGGACAGCATCGGCCGACCGGGCCTGGCGCAGATGCTCGCGCAGTTCGGGCTCCCGCATCAATCGCGACACCCTGGCCAACGCCCGCAAATGCTGGGCGTTGGCGTCGCGCGGTGCGAACAGCGCCACAACCAGATCTACGGGCTTGTCATCGACGGCGTCAAAGGCCACCGGCGTTTCCAGGCGCAGAAAAACAGCCCGCACGCGGTCCAGGCCGTCGATGCGCGCATGCGGTATCGCAACGCCATGGCCCACGCCGGTCGACCCTGCGGTCTCGCGCTCAAGCAAGCCATCGAGCACGGCCACGGCATCGACATGCAGAACACGGGCCGCGACATCAGCGACAACGCCGAGGAGTTGCCGCTTGCCCGGAGCACTGACGCGTAGCGCCACGGCCCCGGGGTCTAGGAGATCGCCGATAGTCATGGACTTAACGCTCGCTCGTTGTCGGCCACCGCCACACCTACGCCGGGGGCCTACCGAAACGCCGAGGATCCTGACAGGATCCCTTTAGCTCGCGGTCGACCCATTCCCGTTCAGTGATTGGGTGCGTTCAGGATCTATCCAGCCGATATTTCCGTCTGGCCGACGGTACACCACGGACAATCCGTCGTGAGCGGCGTTCCTAAACACGATTGCCTGGGACTCGGTCAAGTCCAGTTCCATGACCGCCATGGAAACAGTCATTGTCTTCAGGGCGGCCTGGCTCTCCGCGATGATCATGCCGGACGGCGCGCCGCCGGGATGGTCCTGGTCGCCGTCCCAGTTGTCGTCCTCATGGTCGTCATCGACCGGCGCTCGCAGCACATACATCGCGGCGTTCTCGGCCTGCTTGGCCGAGGCTGCAACCGAGTGGCTCTTCAGTCGTCGCTTATAGCGCCTGATCCTCGTCTCGATCTTGGCCAGGGCGGCGTCAAACGCCGCATGGGCGTCACCGCCCGCTCCGTGGCTCAAAAGCTGCTGGCCCGAAGCCAGCTTTACCGAACAATCGGCCCGGAAGGCGTAGCCCTCCTTGCTGATGACCACGTCGGCGGCGCCGCCGCGGTCAAAATACTTGCCGATGCTCAGGGTGATTTCGTCGGAGACTCGCGCTCGCAGAGCCTCGCCAACGTCGACATGCTTGCCGGAGATTTGGACTTGCATGCCCTAACAACGCGCCTGTCGCAGGCCGGTGTCAAGCGGCGCCGCATGCGTCAAAAAAGGCCTGACACGCCTCCGACCAAGGCGCGCACGCCGGCGGTCACCACACCCGCGCTGAGGAACAGCAAACCCGCACTGAAGGTGGCCATCAGATAGCCCAAAAGGGCCAATAGACCGTCTCTTTGCAGCAGGGCCAGGGCAAGCACGGCCACCGTCGCGCCGGGGGCCAGATTGCCTAAGGGAATGGGCAGAATCAGCACCAGAGCCAGCAGGGTGCACAGGACGCCGATCAGGCGCTCGCCCGTCGTGCCGATCATCCAGTGCAGACGTGGCCGGGTGACCAGTTCCATCCTCTTGACCACCGGCCAGAGCTTGCGAAACAGGCCGCGCAGATCATCTCGCCTTAGCGGCCGCTGGACCATGCGGCGCGGCAGCCACGGCGCGCCGGCGCCCCAGGCCAGTTGCGGCGCCAGAAGCAGGATCGGCAGGCTCAAAAGCGTCGACGACCCTGGCGGCAGCGGCAGACAGTTCAACGCGCCGAAGACAAACAACATCGCGCCGCTGGCCCGGCTGTCGAAGGCGTCAAGCATCTCCCCGACGGTTATGGTGGGGCGGACATCCTCGCCAAACCCCTCAATGACGGCCGACAGGCTCTTGGTTGTCATTCGCGCTCCTGCTTGACGATCCTATAACGCCAAGCCCGGCCTGCGGGACCCAAGAAAAACAGCGCCTTGTGACGGATCAGCAGGCTTCCTTCATCAGGCGCCGGCGTTCGACCGAGGAGGGGATACGCATGGCCTCGCGATATTTGGCCACGGTTCGCCGGGCGATATCGACGCCGGCGGATTTCAGGATCTCGACAATGGCGTCGTCGGAATGGACATCGGTCTCGCGACGCTCGGCCTCGACCAGACCCTTGATCTTATGGCGGACGCTGGCGGCCGAGTGCGCTTCTCCGCCTTCGGACGACTGGATCGCCGAGGTGAAGAAGAACTTCAACTCAAACACCCCGCGCGGCGTGGCGATGTACTTGTTGGAGGTGACGCGGCTGACCGTGCTCTCGTGCATGCCGATGGCGTCGGCGACCGTCTTCAGGTTCAGCGGACGCAGATGCTCGACGCCGAAGGCCAGAAAACCGTCCTGCTGACGCACGATCTCGCTGGAAACCTTGAGGATGGTCTTGGCGCGCTGGTCCAGGCTTTTCACCAGCCAGTTGGCGGTAGCCATGCAGTCTGAGACGAAGGTCTTTTCCTGGTCGGTGCGCGCGCCCTTTGACACCCGGGCGTGATAGCGCTGGTCGACCAGAACCCGGGGCAGGGTGTCAGTGTTGAGCTCGACATGCCACATGCCGCCCAGGCCCTCGCGGACATGAACGTCGGGCACCAGGGTTTCGGCGGTGTCGCTGTTATAGGCCGCGCCGGGTCGCGGGGTGAGGGCGCGGATCTCCGCGACCATCTCGCGCAGATCCTCGTCATCGACGCCGCAGACGCGACGCAGGCCGGCCATGTCGCGGCGGGCCAACATGTCGAGATTGTCGAGCAGGGCGGCCATGGCCGGATCGTAGCGGTTCTGGTCCTTCAACTGCAGGGCCAGGCATTCGCGGACATCGCGGGCCCCGACGCCAGTCGGCTCAAAGCCCTGCACGACCGTCAGGACGCGCTCGACGAGGGTTTGCGCACAGCCCAGTCGCTCGGCCGTCTCGACCAGGTCCAGGCGCAGATAGCCGCCCTCGTCGATCCCGTCGATCAGCACATTGGCGACCAGTTGCTCGCTGGTCGAAAGGCCCGCCTGGGCCAGCTGACCCTGAAGGTGCTCACTCAGGGTGGGGACGGCCGTCAGGGCGCCCTCATAGCCCTCGTCATGGTCGAACGAACCACCGCCGCCGGCCCGCGACCAGTCGATCTGGCCCCCGGCCTGTTCGGCCTGCTCACCATCGCCCGAAGCGCGTTCGCCCGGCGAGACATCGTCGGGGGTAGCGTCCATTTCGGCATTGGCCGAGCCTTCGGCCACCACATCGACGCCAAGGTCACTGGCCGCCGGCTCGCGCTCGACTTCGGACACGGCTTCGCTCTCGCCCTCATCGCGCTGCAGGAGCGGATTGCGCTCCAGCTCCGCCTCGACGAAGGCGTCGAGTTCGATGTTCGACAACTGCAGCAGCTTGATCGCCTGCTGCAGCTGCGGGGTGATGACGAGGCCCTGGCCTTGCCGGAGCTCCAGTCTGTGGCTGAGAGCCAATGCGCCCTCCTGGGCAAATCGAAAGACGTTTCGATCGCCATTGAAGGGCCATGGAGGTTAACGGGTCGCCAACGCCTGCAATATTCGGGCCGGTGCGACCTTCCGACCCGTGGCCGGAAAACGAAAATCGCGCGCAGCGATCTCACTGCGCGCGATAAGTCGTTCTATTGAAAAAGGATTTTCTAGGCGCGTTCAGCGAAATTATCGCCGAGATAAACGCGTCTGACCTCCGGATCGTCGACGATTTCCTTCGGCGAGCCTTCGAACAGCACCTCGCCCGCGTGAATGATTGACGCCCGGTCGATGATATCGAGCGTCTCGCGCACATTGTGGTCGGTAATCAGAATGCCGATGCCGCGCTGCTTCAGATAGCCAATGACTTCGCGGATGTCGGCGATGGCCAGTGGGTCGATGCCGGCGAAAGGCTCGTCCAGCAGCATGAACGAAGGTTCGCTGGCCAGGGCCCGGGCGATTTCCACCCGGCGGCGCTCACCGCCCGACAGGGCCACGGCCGGCGACTTGCGAATGTGGGTGATCCGCAGCTCTTCCAGGATGCTGGTCACCGTCTCGGCGGCGGCGCGCGGGTTCTTTTCGCGCATCTCGACCACAGCCATGACGTTCTGCTCGACCGTCATGCCCCGGAAGATCGAGGCTTCCTGCGGCAGATAGCCGACCCCCAAGCGTGCGCGCTGGAACATCGGCTGGGCGGTAATGTCCTCGCCGTCCAGATAGATTGAACCGTAGTCGGCGGCGATCAGGCCCGTGATCATGTAAAAGCAGGTGGTCTTGCCCGCTCCGTTCGGCCCCAGCAGGCCCACGACCTCGCCGCGCTTCAGGCGCAGGGAGACGCTCTTGACCACCGGTCGGTCGCCGAAAGACTTGCCGATGGCGTCGACGAACAGGCCGTCCGTGTCCACGCGAGCGAGGCCGCCCTGGGTCGTCATCTTCATCCGTACGGCCCTAGCGCTTGTCGGCGGCGGGCTTGGCGGCGCTGTCGGGATAGATCACCGCCCGCACGCGCCCGGTCTTGCTCCGGCCCTTGGTGTTGGATTCAAGCTTTACGTCATTGGTCTTGGTGTTGAACGTCATCCGATCGCCCCGCGCCACGTCCTGGCCGCGCACGACGATGACATCGCCGGTGATCACGATCGTGTCGTTCGAGTAGGTGAAAACGGCGTGATCGCCATGGACCGTCTGGTCCTGGTTGACGAAATAGACGTCCCCGTCCGCCTCAACACGATCCACGTCACCACAAGCATTTGACCCGGTCTGGCCGGCCTTGCGGTTCGAGTAGGCGTTGACCACGTTGGCGCGCAGCCGGCTCTTGTCCTGCAGCATCTCCACATTGCCGCGGAAGATCGTCCGGCACTGGCTATTGATGTTCTCCTGCTCGTCCGCGGAAATATCCACGGGCGCGCTGGAGTCGCTGGCGGTCTGGGCGAAGGCCGAGCCGCTCGCCAGGACCAGTGCGGTCGCCGCCGCTGCCGTCATCCAACGCTGGATCAAGTCACAGTCCTCATTTGCCGAAGCGTGGCCGCGCCGCGCGCCCACTACTTACTTCCGTTCGAGCCGGGTGCGAACCCCACCCCTGAAAACCACCCGGTCGCCCTTGTCATATACAGTGTAGGCGTTGGATTTCACCTGACCGGTCGGACCTTCGCCCAACATCGCCGTTTCACCGGTGATCGTTCCGCTCTTGGTATCCACCACGGCTTGCTCCGAAGCGAAGCGATAACCCGCGCCGTCGTCGATACGAACATCGCCCGACAGCGTCAGCTTCATGGTGTCTTCACGATAGAGGCCCGACTTGGCCGTGACCCGGCTGGGCTGAGGCTCGTCGAAACCCAGGGTCAGGGTCGGGGAATCCAGACGTACGTTCATCATGTCAAGATCATCGCGCAAGGCTGAACGTGCGGTGATCATGAAGCTGCGGCCATCGTTGGACTGGCCGTAGAATCGGGGCGCGATCATGCGGATCTGCGTCTTGGCCTCGGCCGGAGGACGCGCGGCGGCATGGAGCGTGCGCCAGGCGACCTGACTGGCGACGGCCACCAGGATCACGACGATCGCAGCCGGCAACACCCGACGCAGCAGGCGGACCATGCGCGACCGTCGGCGCCATCGCCCGAGGTCTCGGGAGATCGACCGGTCCGTCATGGCCGCAGCCGCCGTCATGCCGCCTCCTAGGTATGCGCGAAGATGTCGACGTCCTCCCATCCGGCCAGATCAAGCGCGGCGCGGTGGGGCAGGAAATCGAAGGAAGCCTGGGCAAGCGCCATGCGGCCCTCGCGAACAAGCATGGCGTTGAGCTTGTCGCGCAGGCCATGCAGATACAGCACGTCGGAAGCCGCATAGGCCACCTGCTCGGGGCTGAGGCTGTCCGCGCCCCAGTCCGAACTCTGCTGGGCCTTGGACAGCTCCACACCCATCAGTTCGCGCGTCACGTCCTTCAGGCCGTGGCGGTCGGTATAGGTGCGGGCGATCTTGGAGGCGATCTTTGTGCAGTAGACGGGCGCGGTCACCACGCCCAGATGCAGCAGGAACATGGCGATATCAAAGCGGCCGAAGTGAAAGAGCTTCAGGATCGACGGATCGGTCAACACGCGCTTCAGATTGGGAGCGTCATAGGTGGCGCGGTCCAGCCGCACCAGATGGGCGTCACCGTCGCCCGACGACAGTTGCACGACGCACAGAGGATCGCGCCCTAAGCGCAGGCCCATGGTTTCCGAATCAATCGCGATCGCCGTCGCGCCTTCGAAGGCGCCGTCGGGCAAGTCGCCCTGATGAACAAAATTGGCCAAGGCTTCAGAACTCTCCGACGGGGCCGCGTGAACGACAGGCGTCGCCCGGGGCGCGCGCACCCTTCAGAGGCGCGACACATACAGTTACGATGTACGAGATATAGGCACGAACTACGAAATATCTATCGCAAGGATCGATCGGCGCCACCCCGCACCTCTTTCGAGGGTTGGTAAGGGGTGGTGCCCAGGAGAGGACTCGAACCTCCACGACCTTTCAGTCACTGGCACCTGAAGCCAGCGCGTCTACCAATTCCGCCACCTGGGCCCGCAAGACAATCCGCTGGATCGCCGCGAGGCCGGGACGTTTAGGGAAAGGTTCTGGGCTCGTCAATCGCCAAGTTGCGCATTTCGTTGCGATTGGTCTCCGGCTCGTCTATCCCCGCCCTCTAGAGCTTTGGACGAGGGTTGAAGATGCAAGGTCTGGTCACGGTGTTCGGCGGCTCCGGCTTCGTTGGCAGCCAGGTCGTGCGGGCGCTGGCGAAAGCGGGCTGCAGGGTCCGGGTGGCGGTTCGCCAACCCAACCTGGCCTACCGCATGCGCATGCTGGGGGATGTCGGCCAGATCGAGGTCGTGCAGGCCAATGTCCGCAATGTCGCCTCGGTCGACCGGGCGCTGGACGGCGCTGAGGCCTGCGTCAATCTGGTGGGCCTGCTTTGGGAATCGGGTCGCCAGAAATTCCAGGCCGTCCATGTGATGGGCGCCAAGACCGTCGCCGAACGCGCCAAGGCCGCCGGCGTCAAGCGCTTCGTGCAGATGAGCGCCATCGGCGCCGACGCGGAGTCGGACTCCAAGTACGCCCGCACCAAGGCCGAGGGCGAGGCCGCCGTGCGCGCCGTCTTCCCTGGCGCGGTGATCGTCCGCCCCTCGGTGGTGTTCGGCCCCGAGGACAGCTTCTTCAATCGATTCGCCCAGATGGCCGCGATCAGTCCGGCCCTGCCACTGGTCGGCGGCGAGACCCGCTTCCAGCCCGTGTTCGTCGGCGACGTCGCCGCGGTGATCGCCCAGGCGGTGACCAGCCCGGCGGCTCTTGGCCGGACCTACGAGCTGGGCGGGCCGGGCGTCTATACGATGCGCGAGATTCTCGAGCTGATCCTGACCGAGACCGGCCGCGAGCGCGCTCTTTTGCCCCTGCCCTGGCCGATCGCCGGGCTGCTGGGCAAGGTCGGCGACCTGATGGCCGGGATCCTGCCGATCGCGCCGCCCGTCACCAGCGACCAGGTCGAACTGCTGAAGTCCGACAATGTCGCTGATCATGGCCTGCCGGGCCTGGCCGAGGCAGGGATCGTTCCGACCAGCGTCGAGGCGATCGTGCCGTCCTACCTCTACCGCTATCGCAAGGGCGGCCAGTACGCCCCGACGCCGGCGGGGGCGTTCTAGGGTCTTGCCCTTCTCCGCTTGTGGGAGAAGGTGGCGCGCAGCGCCGGATGAGGGTTTCTAAAATATCATAGCCGCGCCCGGTCAAAGGACCAGGCGCGGCTTTTGCGTTCTTAGACCCCTCATCCGACCCCGGACTGCGCCGGGGCGATCTTCTCCCGCCAGGGGAGAAGGCCCGGAAAGCGCCCGTCCTCAGTGCGGGATGTAGATCAGTCCCAGCCCAACCACGCCCACCACGATCCGCCACCAGGCGAACGGGGCGAAGCCGCGCTTGGCGACGAAATCCAGCATGACCTTGATCACCACCAGGCCCGAGATGAAGGCGGTGACAAAACCGATGCCGATCAGGCCGGCCTGGCTGGCGTCGATGGCGTCGCGGTTCTTGTAGAGATCGTAGGCAAAGGCCCCGATCATGGTCGGGATGGCCAGAAAGAAGCTGAACTCGGCCGCCGAGCGCTTGTCGCCCCGCAGCAGCAGGGCCCCGACGATGGTCGCCCCCGAGCGCGACACGCCCGGCACCATGGCCAGACACTGAAAGACGCCGATGCCCAGCGAGGTCAGCAGCGGATATTTCATCGCGTCGCCATGGTGCGGCGTCGGAGTCCAGCGATCAATGGCCAGAAGGACGACGCCGCCGATCAGCAGGGACCAGCAGATCACGGCGGGGCTTTCGAACAGGACTTCCTTGATGAAGTCGTGCAGCAGCAGGCCCAGCACCACGGCCGGCAGGAAGGCGATCAGGATCGACAGCGCGAAGCGTCGCGCTTCGGGCTTGGTCGGCAGACCGATCACAACTGCCCACAGGCGCTGGAAATAGAGGGCCACCACCGCCAGGATCGCGCCCAGTTGGATCAGCACAATGAAGGTGTCCCAGGACGGATCGGTCAGGCCCATGGCGGTCTTGGCCAGCAGCAGATGACCCGTCGAGGAGACGGGGATGAATTCGGTCAGGCCCTCGATCAGACCCAGGATAATCGCGCTCAGCCAATCGGCCATTGATGGTCCTCCAACCTTGTTGCCGACCTGCGCCCGACACGGTAAAGACGTCGTTAATCCACAAATTGGACCATATTGGGCGCAATGTGCGAGCGTTTCGCAAGAGCCACCCCCATACACCCCAGATATTTGTCCACTTTATAGACCACCGCATTCTTCTTGCGGAAAAGAGTCCGTATTAGCCCGCCATACGCAAATTTTTCCCCGGAAGCGGGGACGAGGGAAGTCGCATGGCCGAGCGCATGCTGAAATTCACCACGGTGGCTCGCAAGACGCCCGAAAAGCGGGCGGCGGACGCCCGTAGCGGCGACTTCCACGAGATCTATGCCGACTTCATCGACGCCAAGGCCAATGAGCAGGCCTCGCGTTGCTCGCAATGTGGCGTGCCGTTCTGCCAAACCCACTGCCCGTTGCACAACAACATCCCTGACTGGCTGCGGATGACCGCCGAAGGCCGGCTGGAGGAAGCCTACCAGCTGTCGCAGGCGACCAATTCCATGCCGGAGGTCTGTGGTAGAATCTGCCCCCAGGACCGGCTGTGCGAAGGCAACTGCGTCATAGAGCAGTCGGGTCACGGCACCGTGACGATCGGCTCGGTCGAACGCTACCTGACCGACAAGGCCTGGGAGATGGGCTGGGTGAAGCCCCTGGTCGCCGGCCAGGCGCGCGGCCAGTCGGTCGGGATCATCGGCGCGGGCCCCGCGGGCCTGGCCGCCGCCGAGCTGCTGCGCGAACAGGGCTATGCCGTCACCGTCTATGACCGCCACGACCGGGCCGGCGGCCTGCTGATCTACGGCATCCCCGGATTCAAGCTGGAAAAGGACGTCGTCGCGCGTCGCACCCAGCGCCTGGCCGACGGCGGCGTCGCGTTCCGGATGAACTTCGAGGTCGGCCGCGACGCTTCGCTGGGCGATCTGCGCGAGAAGCATGACGCCGTGCTGATCGCCACCGGCGTCTATGCGGCCCGCGATCTGGTCGCGCCGGGCGCCGGCAGCCAGGGCGTGGTTCCGGCCCTCGACTATCTGATCGCCTCCAACCGCGTGGGCCTGGGCGACACCGTCGCGGCCTACGAGTCCGGTGAGCTGAACGCCGACGGCAAGGACGTGGTCGTGGTCGGCGGCGGCGACACCGCCATGGACTGCGTGCGCACCGCCATCCGCCAGGGCGCGACCTCGGTCACCTGCCTCTATCGTCGCGACAAGGCCAACATGCCCGGCTCCCTGCGCGAAGTGTCCAACGCCGAGGAAGAAGGCGTCACCTTCGAATGGCTGGCCGCGCCACGCTCGGTGCTCGGCGAAGCCGGCGGCGTCACCGGGGTTCGCGCTATCCGCATGCGTCTGGGCGCCCCGGACGCCTCGGGCCGCCAGTCGCCCGAAGAGATCGAGGGCGGCGATTTCGAGCGCCCGGCCCAGCTGGTCGTCAAGGCCCTGGGCTTCGAGCCGGAAAACCTGCCCGAAAAGTTCTCGGCCCCCGACCTGAAGACCACCCGCTGGGGCACGGTCAAGGCCGATGTCCGCCACCAGATGACCAATCTGGACGGGGTTTTCGCCGCCGGCGACATCGTGCGCGGCGCCTCCCTGGTGGTCTGGGCCATCAAGGACGGCCGCGACGCCGCCGACGCCATGCACCGCTATCTGCAAGCCAAGCTCGGCGCGTCTGCGCTGATCGCGGCGGAGTGACGACCATGAGCCATCAGATCCAGCACTATCTGGCCAACCGCCAGGCCCTGATCGACGGTCACGCCTATGACCCGACCACCGAGCGCGACGCCTGCGGCGTCGGCCTGGTCTGCGCCATCGACGGCCAGCCACGCCGCGAAGTGGTTGAACTGGCCATCAAGGCCCTCAAGGCCCTGTGGCACCGGGGCGCGGTCGACGCCGACGGCAAGACCGGCGACGGCGCCGGCATCCTGCTGTCCGTGCCGCAGGACTTCTTCACCGACCAGGTGCGTCACACCGGCCACGCGCTGCGCCCCGGCCCGATCGCCGTAGGCCAGATCTTCCTGCCCCGCACTGATCTGGGCGCCCAGGAAGCCTGCCGCACCATCGTCGAGGCCGAGGCCCTGCGCTTTGGCTTCTACATCTATGGCTGGCGCCAGGTGCCCGTCGACACCTCGGTGATCGGCGAGAAGGCCAACGCCACCCGGCCCGAGATCGAGCAGATCATGCTGGCCGCGCCCGGCGACATGGACGCCGAGGCGCTGGAGCGGGCCCTGTTCCTGTGCCGCAAGCGCATCGAAAAGCAGGTCCAGGCCCAGAATCTGTCGGGCTTCTACATCTGCTCGCTGTCGGCCAAGTCGCTGATCTACAAGGGCATGTTCCTGGCTGAGGCGATCGACGAGTTCTATCCCGACCTGAAGGACGAGCGCTTCGCCGCCAATGTGGCGATCTTCCACCAGCGCTATTCGACCAACACCTTCCCCGAATGGCGGCTGGCCCAGCCGTTCCGGATGCTGGCCCACAATGGTGAGATCAACACCATCAAGGGCAACATCAACTGGATGAAGTCGCACGAGATCCGGATGGCGGCCGACGCCTTCGGGGCCTTCGGCGACGACGTCAAGCCGGTGATCCAGCCGGGCGGCTCGGACTCGGCCAGCCTCGACAACACCTTCGAGGTGCTGGTCCGCGCCGGTCGCGATGCGCCGATGGCCAAGACCCTGCTGGTGCCGGAAGCCGCCAACCCGAACCTCAAGCCCAGCCACACCGCGCTCTATTCGTACTGCAACGCGGTGATGGAGCCGTGGGACGGTCCGGCCGCCCTGTGCGCCACCGACGGCCGCTGGGTCGTGGCCGGCAAGGACCGCTCGGGCCTGCGTCCGCTGCGCGTGGCCTATACCGACGATGGTCTGGTGATCATGGGCTCGGAAGCCGGCATGTGCAGCGTCGACGAGGCCCGCATCACCCGCAAGCTGGCCATCTCGCCCGGCCGAATGATCGCCATCGACCTGCTGGAAGGCCGGCTCTATGGCGAGGACGAGATCATCGACGAACTGGCCGGCCGCCACCCCTATACCGAGTGGCTGGGCAACATGGTCGATCTGGAGCAGGAGATCGCGCCGGGCCCCGAGCCGCGCAGCTATGGCCGCGAGGAACTGACCCGCCGCCAGGCCGCCGCCGGCTACAGCCTGGAAGACCTTGAAATGGTCCTGGCCCCGATGGTCGAGGACGGCAAGGAAGCCATCGGCTCGATGGGCGACGACACGCCCCTGGCCGTGCTGTCGGAAAAGTACCGGCCGCTGAGCCATTTCTTCCGCCAAAACTTCAGCCAGGTCACCAACCCGCCGATCGATCCCCTGCGGGAAACCGGCGTCATGAGCCTGAAGACCCGATTCAAGAACCTGGGCAACATTCTCGCTCAAGACGCCGCCCAGGCCGATGTCTATGTGCTGCAGAGCCCGGTCCTGACCACCGGCATGTATGTCCGCATCCATGAGCTGCTGGGCGAGAAGAACGTCGCGGTCATCGACTGCACCATGCCCCTGCCCGTCGACGAGGCGCGTCCCGGCGACGCCCTGCGCGCCAATCTCGACCGCATTCGGGCCGAGGCCGAGGACGCCGTCCTGCGCGGCTGCGGCGCCATCGTCCTGACCGACGAGGGCTCCAACGCCGAACGCGTCGCCCTGCCGATGATCCTGGCCACCGGCGGCGTCCACGCTCACCTGGTGGGCAAGGGTCTGCGTTCGTACATCTCGATCATCGTCCGCTCGGCCGAGTGCCTGGATACGCACTATTTCGCGGTGCTGGTCGGGGTCGGGGCCACGGCGGTCAACGCCTATCTGGCCCAGGAAAGCTTCCAGGACCGCCTCGAGCGCGGCCTGATCGGCGACAAGACGCTGCGCGACGTGTGCCTGAACTTCAAGGGCGCCATCGAGGCGGGCCTGCTGAAGATCATCTCCAAGATGGGCATCAGCGTCATCTCGTCCTATCGCGGCGGCTATAATTTCGAAGCCGTCGGCCTGTCGCGCGCCCTGGCCGCCGAATTCTTCCCCGGCATGCCCTCGCGCATTTCCGGCATCGGCCTGGCCGGTCTGGAGAGCAAGGCGGTCGAGCTGCACCGCAAGGCCTGGGGCGCGGCGGCCGTCACCCTGCCGGTCGGCGGGCTCTACAAGCTGCGCCGCTCGGGCGAGGCCCACGCCTTCGAGGCGCGGCTGATCCACACCCTGCAAAGCGCCTGCGACACCGGCGACTATGAGCTGTATCGCCGCTGGTCCAACGGCCTGCGCACCCACAAGCCGATCCAGCTGCGCGACCTGCTGGACTGGCGCTCGGACCGCAACCCGATCTCCACCGACGATGTCGAGAGCGTCAACGAGATCCGCAAGCGCTTCGTCACGCCGGGCATGAGCCTGGGCGCCCTGGGCCCCGAGGCCCACGGCATGCTCAACATCGCCATGAACCGCATCGGGGCCAAGTCGGTCTCGGGCGAGGGCGGCGAAGACTCGGCCCGCTACAAGCCCCTGCCCAATGGCGACAATCCCAACAGCGCCATCAAGCAGGTGGCCTCGGGCCGGTTCGGCGTCACCGCCGAATATCTCAACGAGTGCCGCGAGATCGAGATCAAGGTCGCCCAGGGCGCCAAGCCCGGCGAGGGCGGCCAGCTGCCCGGCTTCAAGGTCACCGAGATGATCGCAAGGCTGCGCCACGCCACGCCCGGCGTCATGCTGATCAGCCCGCCGCCGCACCACGATATCTACTCGATCGAAGACCTGGCCCAGCTGATCTATGACCTCAAGCAGATCAACCCGGTCGCCCGGGTCACGGTCAAGCTGGTGGCCATGACCGGCATCGGGGCCATCGCGGCCGGGGTGGCCAAGGCCAAGGCCGACGTCATTCTGGTGGCCGGCGGCGTCGGCGGCACCGGCGCCTCGCCCCAGACCTCGGTGAAATATGCCGGCGGTCCGTGGGAGATGGGCCTGTCGGAAGCCAACCAGGTGCTGACGCTGAACAACCTGCGCCACTCGGTGGTGCTGCGGGCCGACGGCGGCATGCGCACCGGTCGCGACATCGTCATCGCCGCCATGCTGGGCGCCGAAGAGTTCGGCATCGGCACCGCCTCCCTGGTGGCCATGGGCTGCATCATGGTGCGCCAGTGCCATTCCAACACCTGCCCGGTCGGGGTCTGCACCCAGGACGAGGCCCTGCGCGCCAAGTTCACCGGCACGCCGGAAAAGGTCATCAACCTGTTCAGCTTCATCGCTGAAGAGGTCCGCGAGATCCTGGCCGGCCTGGGCTTCAGGTCGCTGCAGGACATCATCGGCCGCACCGACCTCTTGGCCCAGGTCAGCCGCGGCGGCGAGCACCTCGACGATCTGGACCTCAATCCGCTGCTGGTTCGCGCCGATCCCGGCCAGAACAAGCCCTACAATACGGTGGTCGGCCGCAACGAAGTGCCCGACACCCTCGACGCCCAGATCGTCCGCGACGCCGCCCCCCTGCTGGAGCGCGGCGAGAAGATGCAGCTGACCTATACGGTCCGCAGCACCGCCCGCTCGATCGGCTCGCGCACCTCCAGCCACATCGTGCGCAAGTTCGGCATGAAGGGCCTGCCCGCCGGCCACCTGACCGTCCAGCTCAAGGGCTCGGCCGGCCAGAGCCTGGGGGCCTTCGCGGTCCAGGGCCTGCGCATCGAGCTGACCGGCGAGGCCAATGACTATGTCGGCAAGGGCCTGTCGGGCGCCACCATCGTCATCAAGCCCTCGCGCCATCTGGCCTCGCCCGAGAGCAACACCCTGCTGGGCAATACCGTGCTGTTCGGCGCCACCTCGGGCCGGCTGTTCGCGGCGGGCCAGGCGGGCGAGCGCTTCGCGGTCCGCAACTCGGGCGCCACCACGGTGGTCGAAGGTTGCGGGGCCAATGGCTGCGAATACATGACCGGCGGCCAGGTGGTGATCCTGGGTCCGACGGGCGGCAATTTCGGGGCCGGCATGACCGGCGGCATGGCCTTCGTGCTCGACCAGCACGACCGCTTCGAGGCCAAGACCAACCCCGAAAGCATCGTCGTCCAGCGGCTGGCCTCGCCCTATTGGGAAGGCGTGCTGCGGGCCCTGGTGGCCGAACACGCCCGCGAGACCGACTCGGCCTTCGCCGCGTCGCTGCTGCGCGACTGGGACCGGGTGCGCGACCTGTTCTGGCAGGTCTGCCCCAAGGAAATGATCACCCGCCTGCCCCAGCCCCTGACGGCGGAAGCGCCGGCCAACGCGACGGCGTAAAGTCCCGCCTATTCCAGAACCCGCCTTCCCGGGCCCTGTGCCCGGGATCCAGCGTTCCGCCGGCCCTGAGTCTGATCGGGGTCTTCAGCGAAGGCGGACCCATGGGTCCTCGCCATCGAGGCGAGGAAGGCGGCTTTGTTTGGGTTGGATTTGTCACACGACTTTGCAACCTCGCGCTTTCGCTGCGATGGGTGTGGGAAGGGCTGCGGAGCGTCCGGGCCTCGCCCGGAATGAGTGAGCTTTAAGTACCGTTTCGACGAAGACGAACGCTCCGCGTGATCGTTATTCGGGAGCATCGCCGGGCTGGCGGGGTTTTAACCCGCTCCGGTAGCTAGGCCCCCGACGGGTGGAGGGGATAGCGACCCCGTCCAGACCGCATAGGCGATTTCAGCCCATGCCTGTTGCGTCTGCCGATCCCTCGCCGCTGGGTTTTCGTCCCGATGTTTCAGGGAACCCGTCCAGTCCGTCACGCGGGTTGTCATCCAAGACCACGGCGGGCGCTCCCCGCTCGACCACCCCTGACAGCCGCAACGGTCGCCGGCCGAGCGCCCTTCCCGTGCTGTCAGGTGAGATTGATTATGCGGGCGGTTTGAACGCGGAGGATTGGCGCGATCGATTATTTTTTTGGGCGTTGATTGGATTAATGTTTTTGTGAATTTGGACGGGGATAAACTGCGCTCAATCCCCATACTTGCCCCCTACGGGTCGCTGCGCGACCGTCTTCCCCCGGAGGGGGAAGATGAAGGGCGCGGATCTCATCTTCCCCCTTCAGGGGGAGGACGACCTGCGAAGCAGGTCAGGAGGGGGCCCGCGGCGTCGGCCGGTTAAGCGCCCCCCGCCACCAGCGCCTCGCCCACGTACCGCGCCCTCGGCCGGATGAGCCGCCCGCTCTGGAGCTGCTCGATGGCGTGGGCCAGCCAGCCCGCCGTGCGCCCCACGGCGAACAGGATGAACGGCGCGCCGGGCGGCAGGGTCAGGGCTCGCGCCAGGCCCACCAGGGCGAAGTCGATATTGGGCCACTGGCCAGTAGCGGCCTCGGTCTCGCGGCGCAGCTCAGCCAGCCCGGCGGGCGGGTCAAACGCCGCCAGCAGGGCCCGGGCCCGGGGATCACCGTCCGCATAGAGCGGATGGCCAAAGCCCGGCATGGACGATCCCTGGGCCAGCCGCGCGTCCACCGCCTGGGCGGCGCCGGTGCGTTCGGCCTCGGCGACGAAGGCCTCGACCCGGGCGGCCATGCCGCCGTGCAGGGGCCCCGACAGGGCGCACAGCCCGGCCAGGGCGGCGGCCGACAGCGAGGCCCCGGTCGAGGCCGCGACCCGGGCCGCGAAGGTCGAGGCGTTCAGCTCATGATCAGCCAGCAGCACCAGGGCCATGCGCAGCAGCTCCGCCCCCGCCGCATCCACGCCCCAGGCGCGCGCCAAGCGCTGATGGGCCGGACCTTCGGTCACCTCGCCCGCCGCCGCGTCGACCACCGCGTCGAGCAGGCCGGCGGCTTCCATGGCCAGGGCCAGGGGCGCGCGGCCCCGGGCCGGGGCCTCGGTTCCCGCCCGTTGCGCCAGGGCGTTGAACAGCCGGGCGCGGGCCGTGTCGCCGGCGACGGCCCCTGCGCCGCGCGGCGCCTTCAGGGCCGCGCCATGGCCGCCGCGCAGCAGCCGCGCGGTCTGTTCCAGGGTGTGGTCCTGGGCCAGGATCGCCGCGTCGCGGCCCCGGTAGTAGAGCCTGCCGCCCGCCACCGTGGTGATCGCCGAGGCCAGCACCGGCTCGCCCCAGGCGATGGCCTCCGCCGCCACATCGGCCGCCCGTCGCCCTCGCGCCTTGCGGGCCTGCAGGGCCGTGACATCAGAGGCGCGATAGAGGCTGCGGCGGGGATCGTCCGGATGGGCGGCGGCCTCGATCCGGCCCCGGCTGACATAGGCGTACAGGGTCTGCGGCCGGATCCCCAGCCGCTGCAGCACCTGTTCCGCGTCCAGCCAGTCATTCGCCATAGATATTGATTATATTGATCAAGATTGACGATCAAGGTCGGCGGGCGCGAATTGCCGCCCGAAAGGAGACCTCCCATGTCGCAAGGTCTTGCCCAAGGGCTTGAAGGCGTGATCGCCGCCCACACCGTGCTCTCCGACGTCGACGGGGCCCATGGCCGCCTGGTCATTCGCGGCTACGCCGTCGAGGATCTGGCCGGCCAAACCCCGTTCGAACAGGCGGCGCACCTGCTGTTCGACGGCTTTTTCGACGACCTGCCGGCCGATCTGGCCCCGGCCCTGGGCGCCGCCCGGGTCAGGGCCTTCACCGAGGTCGGGGCTCTGGATGAGGCCCTGGCCAAGCGCGATCCCGTCGAGGCCCTGCGCGCCCTGCTGGCCCGCCTGCCCGACGGCGACGATCTGGCCACCGCCCTGCTGTTGCTGGCCGCGCCGGCCGTCTTCACCCCGGCCGTGCTGCGCGTCGCGGCGGGCCAGGCCCCTGTGGCGCCCGATCCGGCCCTGTCGCACGCCGCCGACATCCTTCGGATGACTCGCGGCCAGCCCGCGACCGACGCCGAGACCCGGGCCCTGGACGCCTATCTGGTCACGGTGTGCGACCATGGCCTCAACGCCTCGACCTTCGCGGCCCGGGTCATCGCCTCGACCCGCGCGGGCCTGACCTCGGCGGTGCTGGGCGGGCTCTCGGCCCTGAAGGGGCCGCTGCACGGCGGCGCGCCGGGTCCGGTGATCGACATGCTCGACGCCATCGGTACGCCCGACAACGCCCGGCCGTGGATCGAGGCGGCCCTGAAGCGCGGCGACCGGCTGATGGGCTTTGGCCACCGCATCTATCGGGTCCGCGACCCGCGCGCCGACGCCATGAAGAGCGCCGTGCGCCAGCTGGCGGCCGGCGCCAAGGCCCTGCCCGGCCGCGTCGCCCTGGCCGAGGCCGTCGAGACCGCCGCCCTGGCCATCCTGCGCGAGCACAAGCCCGACCGGCCGCTGGACACCAATGTCGAGTTCTATACGGCGCTGTTGCTGGAGGCCCTGGGCCTGCCGCCGGCCAGTTTCACCTGCGTGTTCGCCATGGGCCGCACGGCCGGCTGGATCGCTCACGCCCGCGAGCAGCTGGCCGGCGGCAAGCTGATCCGGCCGCAGTCGGTCTATGTAGGCCCCGGCGTGCGGCAAGCGGCCTAAGCCTGATCGACATTCATTCGGGGTCTTGGCGCAGAAGGCCCCAACCACCGGCTATCCCCGCGAAGGCGGGGACCCAAGCTGAGCTTCAGGACAGTCTGCGCCGTTGTGGAACCCGCAAGTCCGCTTGGGTCCCCGCCTTCGCGGGGAAGACGGTGAAGCGTGTAGCGAATAGCTGAATGTCGATTGGCCTAAACGTCACAAGGCGAGAACGATTCGCGCGAGTCGTTCTCGCTGGGGCGCGGCCGCATGGCTTGGTATGGAAGCGACATGTCGTCGCTCTCGTCCCTGTCGCCCGAAACCCTGGCCCTAACCCGCCGCGTCACCGCCCTGTCGGTGGCGGTCGCGACGGTGCTGATCGTCGTCAAGGCCCTGGCCTGGCTGGCCAGCGGCTCGGTGGCCATGCTGGCCTCGCTGTCGGATTCGGGCCTGGACCTGATCGCCTCGCTGATCACCTTCTTCGCCGTGCGCTATGCGGCCGAGCCGCCGGACGCCGAGCACCGCTTCGGACACGGCAAGGCCGAGGCGTTTTCGAGCCTGACGCAGGCGGGACTGGTGTTCGCCTCAGGCGCCCTGATCGGCCAGGAAGCCATTCGCGCCATGCTGCATCCGCGCCCGGTCGAGCAGGGCCTGATCGCCATGGCGGTGATGGTCGTCTCGATCATCATGACCCTGGGCCTGATCCTCGCCCAGTCGAAGGTGCTGAAATCCACCGGCTCGATCGCCGTGTCGGGCGACCGGGCCCACTATGCCGCCGACCTGGGCTCCAACGCCGTGGCTCTGCTGGGCATCGGCGCCGCGTCCCTGCTGGGCATCGGCTGGATCGACGCGGTCGCCGGCCTGATCGTCGCCCTGTGGCTGATCTGGGGGGCGATCGGGGTGTTCCGCGAGGCCTCGCACCAGCTGATGGACCGCGAACTGCCCGACGAGGATCGCAAGCGCATCGTCGCCCTGGCCAGCGAGGATCCGCGCCTGCTGGGCGTGCACCAGCTGCGCACCCGCGCCTCGGGCCCCTATGTCCACATGCAGATGCACGCCGATCTGGAGGCCGGCATCTCCCTGGCCGAAGCCCACGCCATCATGGTGGCCGCCGAGAACCGTCTGCTGGCCGCCTTTCCCGCCGCCGACATCATCATCCACCCCGATCCCCGGGGCGAGGCCGAGCGCCATGGCGGGCTGTTCGCGGAAAGCCATCACGGCTGAGGGGCTTGCTCAGAGCCCCACGAGCAGGCCAATAGCGGCTCAACTCCCTCCGCGCTGAAGACGAGCCGCATGAACGACACCCTGGCCCAACTGCCCCACGCCTTTGCCGGCAAGACCGTTCTGGTGCTGGGCGACGTGATGCTGGACCGCTTCATCTATGGCGCGGTCGACCGCATCTCGCCCGAGGCGCCGGTGCCGGTGATCGCCGTCGAGCGCGAGACCGCCATGCTGGGCGGGGCCGGCAATGTCGCCCGCAATGTCGCGGCCCTGGGCGGAAACGCCGTGCTGATCGGCCTGATCGGCGACGATGACGCCGGCCGCGCCCTGACCGCCCTGCTGGCGGGCGAGCCCGGCCTGCAAGCGCAGCTGGTCACCGCCGCCGATCGCCGCACCACGGAAAAGGTCCGCTACATCTCCGGCTCGCATCAGATGCTGCGGGTCGACCGCGAGGATCGCGGGCCGGCCGAGGCCGAGGTGCTGCTGGCCGCCTTCCGTCAGGGTCTGGCCAGCGCCGATGTCGTGGTGCTGTCCGACTACGCCAAGGGCGTGCTGACCGACGCCGTGGTGCGCGGCGCCATCGACGCGGCCCGGGCGGCCGGCAAGCCGGTGATCGTCGATCCCAAAAGCCGCGACCTGGCCCGCTATGACGGCGCCACCCTGGTCAAGCCCAACCGCAAGGAGGCCGCCGAGGCCACCGGGGTCACCGACGGCAGCGACGAGGCCTCCGAAGCGGCCGGCGCAGCGATCCTGGCCCTGGCGCCCGGTCTGGACGCCGCCCTGATCACCCGGGGCGGGGCGGGCATGACCCTCAGCCAGCGCGGCCAGCCCCCCGTGCACCTGCCGGCCACCGCCGTCGAGGTGTTCGACGTCTCCGGGGCCGGCGACACCGTGGCCGCCACCCTGGCCCTGGCCGTGGCGGCGGGCGCGAACCTCACCGACGCCGCCCGCCTGGCCAATCTGGCCGCCGGTCTGGTGGTGGCCAAGCTGGGCACCGACGTGGTCACCGCCGCCGAACTGACCGCCCTGGCCCGCTCGGCCGCCGGCGAACCGGCCGAGATCAAGATCGCCGACCTCAACGAGGCGCGCGACATCGTCGCCGGCTGGCGGGCGCGCGGCCAGACCGTGGGCTTCACCAATGGCTGTTTTGACCTGCTGCACCCCGGCCACATCTCGCTGCTGACCCAGGCCAAGGCGACCTGCGACCGGCTGATCGTCGGCCTCAACACCGACGCCTCGGTCTCCAAGCTGAAGGGCCCCACCCGGCCCGTGCAGAAGGAGCATGGCCGCGCCACGGTGCTGGCCTCGCTGTCGTCGGTGGACCTGGTGGTGCTGTTTGATCAGGACACCCCGCTGGACCTGATCCAGGCCTTCCGCCCCGACGTGCTGGTCAAGGGCGCCGACTATACGGTCGAGACGGTGGTCGGCTCGGACGTGGTGCTGGGTTATGGCGGCAGGGTGGTGCTGGCCGACCTCAAGGCGGGTCAGAGCACCACCGCCCTGATCGGCCGAATGAACGCGCAAACCTGAGCTTAACCAGAACAAATTGTCGCCAAAACCCAAGCTTTGCTTGGGTTAACAGTGTTCGGCAATCTGTTGTTAAGCAAACCGGCGCATCGCTCTTTTGATGCAGCCTGAACCCGTGTGGGCATGAGCGTCGATCGCACCCTTCACCATTTCCCTCTCGACCCCGCCTCCCGACAGGTGCGTCTCGTGCTGGGCGAGAAGCGCCTGGTCTTCAGCGAGGTCCAGGTCCGCTATTGGGAAGGCGCGCCTGATTTCCTGGCGCTGAACCCCTCGGGCGTGACCCCGGTGCTGGTCGAGATCCGCCATGAGCGCAAGACCGTGGTCTGCGAGACCCGCGCCATCCTCGAACATATCGAGGAGCAGGAGCCCGAGCCCGCCTTGCTGGGCCGCGACGCCGGCGAGCGCGCCGAGGCCCGCCGCCTGCTGCAATGGTTCGACCGCAAGTTCGACAACGAGGTCAACGGCTTCCTGCTGCACGAGAAGATGGAAAAGCGCCTGCTGCGGCTGGGCGCGCCGGATCTTTCGGCCCTGCGTCGGGGCCGCGAGGCCCTGCGAGCCCATATGGGCTATGTCGACGGCCTGTTGCAGACCCGCGACTGGCTGGCCGGTCGCCGCATGAGCCTGGCCGATTTCGCCGCCGCCGCCCACCTGTCGGTGATCGACTATTTCGGCGATGTGCCCTGGCAGGACTTCCCGGCCGCCAAGACCTGGTACATGAAGCTCAAATCGAGGCCCTGCTTCAGGCCCATCCTGGCCGATCGCTGGCCCGGCCTCGCGCCGGCCGCGCATTATGACGACCTCGACTTCTAGTCACCCGAACCAGATCCTGCCCAATGGGGTGGTAAAGGACGAGATCCGCGCCGAGGCCCTTCGGCTGGGTTTCCATGCCTGTGGCTTCGCCGATGCCGCGGCGGCCTGGCCCAATGGCGAATGGCTGGCCGACTTCGTCGCCGAAGGCTTCCATGGCGAGATGGGTTGGATGGAAGAGACGCTGGAACGGCGCAGCCACCCCACCGCCATGTGGACCGACGCGAAATCGGCCGTGGTGCTGGGCCTGAACTACGGCCCCGAGCACGATCCGCTGACCGTCCTGGACCACCCCGATCGCGCGGCGATCTCGGTCTATGCCCAGGGCGACGACTATCACGAGGTGGTCAAGAAGCGCCTCAAGCAGCTGGCCGGCTGGATGCACCGGCGGTTTGGCAATGAAGTGAAGGTGTTTGTCGACACCGCCCCGCTGATGGAAAAGCCCCTGGCCCAGCGCGCCGGCCTGGGCTGGCAGGGCAAGCACACCAACCTGGTGTCGCGGCCGTTCGGCTCGTGGCTGTTCCTGGGCTCGGTGCTGACCACCCTGGACCTGCCGCCCGACCCGCCCGAGGTCGACCACTGCGGCTCGTGTACCGCCTGCCTGGATGTCTGCCCGACAAAGGCCTTCCCGGCCCCCCATCGCCTCGATGCCCGCCGCTGCATCTCCTACCTGACCATCGAACTGGCCGGCCCGATCCCGGCGGAGTTCCGGCCGGCCCTGGGCAACCGTATCTATGGCTGCGATGACTGCCTGGCGGTGTGCCCGTGGAACAAGTTCGCCCAGGTCTCCAGCGAGGCGGCGTTCCAGGCCCGCGAGACGCTGAAGGCGCCGGGGCTGGCCGAGCTGGCGGTTCTGGATGACCCGGCGTTTCGGGCGCTGTTCTCGAAAAACCCGATCAAGCGGATCGGTCGCGACCGCTTCGTGCGCAATGTGCTCTATGCGATCGGCAACAGCGGCGATGCGGCGCTGATGGCGGTGGTCGAGCCGCTGCTGCGCGATCCGGCGCCCGTGGTGCGCGGGGCGGCAGTTTGGGCGGCGCGGCGGCTGGCGCCGGAGCGGGCGGCGGGGCTGCTGGCGGGTCTGGCCGAGGACCATCCCGAGGTCCTGGCGGAGTGGACACTTGCCCCCTCCGCGCTGACGCGCTCCTCCCCCGGAGGGGGAAGATGAAGCGCGCTGACCTCATCTTCCCCCTCCGGGGGAGGAGGGTCGCGAAGCGGCCCGGAGGGGGCGAGTCCTACAGCTTCAGCAGATCCTCGATCGCCGACCGCGCCGCCGAACCCAGCTCGGGATGGGCCAGGGCCAGCGCCACATTGGCTCGCAGCAGGCCGATCTTGTCGCCGCAGTCATAGGTGACGCCGTCATATTCCAGGGCGTGGAAGTCCTGCTTGGCCATCAGCTTGAGCATCGAGTCGGTCAGCTGGATCTCGTTGCCGGCGCCCTTTTCCTGGCTGGCCAGCAGATCGAAGATCTCCGGCTGCAGGATGTAGCGGCCACTGATCAGCAGGTTCGAGGGCTCGGTCCCCTTGGCGGGCTTTTCGACCATACCGGTCATCCTGTTCAGGCGGCCGTTCTGGCCGTCCAGCGCCACGACGCCGTACTGGTGGGCCTGGCCTTCGGGGCAGGGCTCGACCACGACGATATTGCCGCCGACCTGGTCATAGGCCTCGATGGCCTGGGCCAGGGCCGAGGTCTGGGCGTGCATGACCATGTCGGGCAGCAGCACGGCGAAGGGCTCGTCGCCGATGATGTCGCGGGCGCACCACACGGCGTGGCCCAGGCCCAGCGGGGCCATCTGGCGCACGAAGCTCATCTCGCCGGGCTTGGGCAGTTCGGCCAGCAGCTCATCCAGCATGGCCGCCTTGCCCTTGGCGGCCAGGGCCGCCTCCAGCTCGACCTGATGGTCGAAATAGTCCTCAATCGCGCCCTTGTTGCGGCCGGTGACGAAGACGAAGTGCTCGATGCCGGCGGCGCGGGCCTCGGCCACCACATAGGACAGGATCGGCCGGTCCACGACGTTCAGCAGTTCCTTCGGCGTGGTCTTGGTGCCGGGCAGGACACGGGTGCCAAAGCCGGCGACGGGAAGGACAGCCTTACGAACGGGTTTCATGAGCGCCTCATAGGGGATTGCCGGAGGTTTCTAGGGGGCGCTCACGGGAAACGCCATCACCGTTCGATGAAATCATCGCCGGTGCGGGGGTTCCCGCACGCAGACGATTGATCTTCGCGCGCAGACTGCTAGCTGAACCGCCAGATTGCTACCGGAGGCCTCCCATGCATCGCCGCGCCCTTGTCACCCTTCTGATCGCCGCAACCGCCGCGTCCCTGGCCGGCTGCGGCCCCAGCCAGAAGGCCCAGGAAAGCCTGGCCGCCGCCGACGCCTTCATGGCCGACAACGCCAAGCAGCCCGGCGTGGTCACCCTGCCCGAGGGCCTGCAGTACAAGGTGGTCCGCTCGGGCCCCAATGGCGGCATGCATCCCACCCGCGCCGATGAGGTGAAGGTGCACTACGAAGGCAAGCTGGTCGACGGCACGGTGTTCGACAGCAGCTATGAGCGCGGCGTGCCCGCCTCGTTCCCGCTGGACGGCCTAGTGCAGGCGTGGGTCATCGCCCTGCAGCGCATGAAGGCCGGCGACGAGTGGATCCTGTATGTGCCGCCGTCGCTGGGCTACGGCGCCCAGGACAAGGGCCCGATCCCCGGCAACAGCGTGATGATCTTCCGCATCGAACTGATCGACGTGCTGAAGTCGCCCAAGGGGACGGTGAAGGAGTAGGGATTCTGTCGTCCTCCCCCTGAAGGGGGAGGTGTCGGCGAAGCCGACGGAGGGGGACGTGACCGCCGACTCATTGCGGTCTTCCCCCTCCGACCTTCGGTCGCCTCCCCCTTCAGGGCAGGGCTATCGCATATGGATTTGGAGTCGATTTTTTAGGTCGAAGCGGATTCTGAAGGGCGTCTTCTGTTGTGTGGAGACGGCGCGGTGGAGACGTTTTCGAGCTTTTTTTCGGAAGTTGAAGATCCTCGGGCGGGCAATGCCCGGCACGATCTGCTGGAGCTGATGTTCGTGTCGCTGGCGGCGCTGCTGTGCGGAGCCGAGGACTGCACCGACATGGCCTTGTTCGCGCGCGCCAAGCTTGATTGCCTGCGTCAGGTTCTGAAGCTGGAGCATGGTCCGCCCAGCCACGACACCTTCAGTCGGGTGTTCCGCCACCTTGAGCCCGAACCCTTCGAGGCGGCCTTCGCCAAGTTCACGGCCGCCTTCGCCGGGGCTCTGAAGGGCGTGGTGGCCATCGACGGCAAGGCGCTGCGCGGGGCCTATGAGCGCGGGCGCAAGGCCACGCCACTGCATCTGGTCAATGTCTGGGCCGTCGAAGCTCGACTGGTCATCGGCCAGCGCCTGGCGCCGGGCCGTAACGAGGTGCTGGGAGCCCAGCAGGCCCTGGCCCTGTTGGATCTTCAGGGCTGCATCGTCACCGCCGACGCCCTGCATTGCCGCAGGGACACCGCTCAGGCCATCCTCGACGCTGGCGCCGACTATGCCCTGGCGCTGAAGGCCAACCAGCCCAAGCTGCTGGCCCAGGCTCAAGTCCTGACCCAGGCCGCCGACGCCGCTTGCGGCGCCGTCGATGGGCCTGAACGCGCCCACGACCGGCTTGAGGGCCGCACCGCCATCGTCGTTGCGGCGACAGATATGGACTTTCCTGGCCTGGCCGCCGTCGCTCGCGTCGAGACCCGCCGAAAGCCAACTGATCAGCCTCAGGATACCATCGTGCGCTGGTTCCTGCTCTCGACTCCACTGTCCCCCCAAAGGGTGCTGCAGGTCGCCCGAGCCCACTGGACCATCGAGAACCAACTCCACTGGGTCCTCGATGTCGCCCTCGATGAAGACGCCTCCCGAAGCCGAAAGGACCATGCCCCCCAGAACCTCGCCCTCCTGCGAAAACTCGCTCTCAACACCCTCAGGCAGCACCCCGACAAGGGCTCCATAAAGGGAAAGATCAAGCGCGCCGGCTGGGACGACACCTTCCTCTTCTCCCTACTCGGCCATATGCGATAGCCCTGCCTATGGGGGGGAGGACTTTGATTAAACCGCCCGCGGCGGGTAACCCGCCTCGCGCAGGGCGTCGATGATCTCCTGGGTATGCTGGGCGTCGCGGGTCTCGATGGTGATGTCGAACTCGGCGCCCTTGGCGGGCACGTCCAGGGCCAGGCGGTTGTGGTTCACCTCGATGATATTGGCCCCCATGGAACCGATCAGGTGGGCCACGGTCGACAGCAGGCCCGGGCGATCGTCGCCGACGATGCGCAGGGACACCAGGCGCTGGGCGCGGACCAGTTCACGGGTCAGCACCGAGGCCAGCAGGCGGGTGTCGATATTGCCGCCGCACAGGATCAGGCCGCACTTCTTGCCCCGGAAGCGTTCCGGATAGGCCAGCAGCGCCGCCAGCGACGCCGCCCCGGCGCCCTCGGCGATGGTCTTCTCGACATTGCAGTACAGCGCCACGGCCTGCTCGATATAGGGCTCTTCCAGCAGCAAGACATCGTCGATCAACGGACGGGCCACGCCATAGGTCAGCTCGCCGACCGTCTTGACCGCCACGCCCTCGGCGATGGTCTGGCCGCCGCAATGGGCGGTGATGCCGCGCATCTTGGCGGTGAAGGACGGATACATCGCCGGCTCGCAGCCGATGATGCGGATGTCGGACTTGAGGGCCTTGGCCGCCGTGGCGACGCCGCTGATCAGCCCGCCGCCGCCGATCGGCACCGGCAGGACCTCCAGATCGGGCGCGTCTTCCAGCATTTCCAGGGCGATCGTGCCCTGGCCGGCCATGATGTCGTAGTCGTCGAACGGGTGGACGAAGGTCAGACCCTGGTCTTCGCGCAGCTTCAGGGCGTGCGCATTGGCGTCGTCATAGCTTTCGCCCTCGATGATCACGGTCGCGCCGAAGTCGCGGGTGTGCTGCACCTTCACGAACGGCGTGGTCTTGGGCATGACGATAGTCACCGGCACGCCCAGCCGCGCGCCGTGATAGGCTAGGCCTTGGGCATGGTTGCCGGCGCTGGCGGCGATGACGCCCCGGGCCTTCTCGGCGTCGGAGAGCAGCATCAGCTTGTTGAGCGCCCCGCGCTCCTTGTAGGCGGCCGTGAACTGCAGGTTCTCGAACTTCACCCACACCTCGGCGCCGGTAATCTTCGACAGGGTCTTGGAATAGCGGCACGGCGTGCGCTCGATATGGCCCTTGAGGCGGCCGGCGGCGGCCTGGATGGCGGCGAGGTCGAGAGTCATGAGCAACCTATCTGGACGCGGAACAACAGCGTCCGGGGGCGTCTAGCACAGTCGAGCCGCGTTCCGCACGCCCTGGCAGGGCCTTAAGGGGCCCGGTTCAGCAGATCGGCGATCGCCGCCCAGGCCTGCGGCTCGGTAAGCATTGGCGCGTGACCGACGCCAGGGACCTCGACCACCGCCATATCGGGCGCAGCGGCGCACAGGCGTTCCACGATCGGCGGGTCGATCAGGTCGGATATGCCGCCGCGCACCAGCAGCACGTCCCGGCCCTGGGTCAGGGCCCGGAACAGCGGATACATGTCCGACGCCAGGGCCGCTGCGCCGTCCTGACCGGCGGCGGCCGCCGCCTTGATCGGGGCCGAGATGTCCGGGTCGCAGGCCAGCACGAAGGCGCCGTCCTTGTCGTCGAAGCAGCGGAGGGCGAAACGGTCCCAGTCGGCGTCGCCATAGGCCGGGAAGGCTGCCGCATTGATCGACCGGATATAGGCCACCGCCTCGGCCCAGGTCGCAAACCGGCTGGCCCCGCCCGCATAGCCGGCGATGCGGGCCAGACCGACGGGCGACAGCTCGGGCCCCACGTCGTTGAGCACCACCGCCGCGATGGCCTCGGGCTTGAACGCCGCCAGCACCATCGTGATCAGCCCGCCCATGCTGGTGCCGATGAACACCGCCCGCTCGATCCCCGTCGCCGCCAGCAGGGCGACGATGTCGCCGGCATAGGTTCCGGGGTGATAGTTCAGCGGCTGCGGGTCCCAGGCCGACAGGCCCCGGCCGCGTACGTCCACCGCCAGCACGCGGCGGCCCCTGGCGGCGATCTGCGGGGCCAGGTCCTCAAAATCGCGGGCGTTGCGGGTCAGGCCGTGGATGCAGATCACCGGCAGGCCGGTCGCTTCGCCAACCGGAGCATAGTCGCGGGCGTGCAGCGGCAGGCCTTCGCCGGACGTCCAGAACAGGTCGGTGAAGGCGGTCATGTTTGTATCCTTGTCGAACACTTGCCCCCTCCGGGCCGCTTCGCGACCCTCCTCCCCCGGAGGGGGAAGATGAGATCGTCTTCCCCCTCCGGGGGAGGAGCGCGTCAGCGCGGAGGGGGCGAGTGACTAGGCCCCGTAAACGAACGGCGAATCTACGTCGCTCAGCAGCGGCGCCGCCTCGTCGCGCGCATTGGCCCCGATCTGGGCATTGGCGATCGTCCAGTCGATGCCGATCGCCGGATCGTTCCAGCGCACGGCCCCCTCGGCCGAGGGCGTGTAGTAGTCGGTGCACTTGTAGAGCACTTCGCAGTCATCGCTGAGGGTGCAGTATCCGTGGGCGAAGCCCTGCGGCACCAGCAGTTGCTGGCGGTTCTCCGCCGACAGCTCGGCCCCCACCCAGTGGCCATAGGTCGGCGAGCCCTTGCGGATGTCGACGGCGACATCGAAGATCGAGCCGACCACGCAGCGCAGCAGCTTGTCCTGGGCGTGCGGCGGCTTCTGGAAGTGCAGGCCGCGCTGGATGCCGCGCTTGGTCGAGCGCACGTGATTGTCCTGCACGAACGGCCGGGTGAAGCCGGCCTCTTCCAGGGCCGACTGGCGGAAGGTCTCGGAAAACCAGCCGCGCTCGTCGCCATGACGGGCGGGCGTGATAAGCAGGACCTCGGGAATCGCCAGGGGGGTGATTTTCATGACCGGAACTCTTCAGGGACAAGTGCGCCACCGATGCCGTCTGGAACCGCCGATGACAAGAGCGCGCCCGCCGTCAGCGTGATCATCGTCTCGTATGAGAGCGGTCCGACCCTGGCGCGCTGCCTGGCCGGTCTGGCGGCCCAGACCTTCACCGATTTCGAGATCCTGCTGGTCGACAACGCCTCGACCGACGGCGCGCCCCAGGCGGCGAGAGCCGCCGATCCTTCGATCCGCTTCCTGGAGCCGGGCGCCAATCTGGGCTTCGCGGCCGGCAACAATCTGGCGATCGCACAGGCGCGGGGCCGCTGGCTGGCCCTGCTCAATCCCGACGCCTATCCCGAGCCCGGCTGGCTGGCCGCCCTGATGGACGGCGCGGCGCGGCATCCGGGCGTCGAGAGCTTCGCCTCGCTGCAGACCTCGGCCGACAATCCCGCCGTACTGGACGGGGCCGGCGACAACATGACCTCGGCCGGCATCCCGTTCCGGGGCGGCTATGGCCGCAAGCTTCCCGCCGGTCTGCGGGAGGGCGAAGTGTTCTCGGCCTGCGGCGCGGCCATGCTGATCGACAAGGCGCTGTTCGAAGACCTGGGCGGCTTTGACGAGCGGTTCTTCTGCTATTGCGAGGACGTCGACCTGGGCTATCGCCTGCGCCTGACCGGCCGGAACACATTGCTGCTGCCCGACGCGCGCGTGGCCCATGTGGGCTCGGCCAGCACCGGGGTGCGCTCGGACTTCGCGATCTTCCACGGCTCGCGCAACCGGGTCTGGACCTTCCTCAAAAACACCCCGCCGCTGCTGCTGTGGCTGACCACGCCGCTGCACGTGGCGGTGACGGCGGCCCTGCTGCTGCTGCACCTGCGCCGCGGCGACGCAGGGCCGGCGGTGCGCGGGATCCGGGCAGCTTTGAAGAAAGCCGATTTCGAGGCGGTGCTCGCCGACCGCAAGGCGGTTCAGGCCCGGCGCAAGGCCGGCTCTGGCGCCATCCTGCGGGTGATGTCGATCGACCCAGCGGCGTTCATCGGGCGGCGGTTTGTGATCCGGAAGATGAAGCTCTAAATTTCCCCGTCATCCCGCGACTCGTTCGCGGGACCCATGGTTCAGCTTCTAGGTGAAAGTTCGTCCTGCTCCGCACTTGCGGCGGACAGATGGGTCCCGCGAACAAGTCGCGGGATGACGGAGATTTAGATGGCAAGATCCTCGATCAACCGCGCCATGAACGCCGCCCCGCGTTGCATCTGGCTGATCTCGACAAATTCGTCCGGCTGGTGGGCCTGGTCGATCGAGCCGGGGCCGCAGATCACCGTGGAAAACCCCGCCCCCTGGAACTGCCCGGCCTCGGCGGCATAGGGCACGACGCGCCCCGGGCCGTTGTCGCCGGCCATCCGGCGGGCGAAGGCCTCGGCGACGCCGTCGACCTCTGGCGCGAAGGACGGCGTCAGCGAGCGGCGCTCGACCTTGACCCCGGCCTCCGGCGCGCGGGCCTTCAGCGCGGCGTCCATCGCCTCGGCCCGCGCGAAGAACTCGGCCAGGATCGCCATCGGCTCCATCCCCGGCGGGGTGCGCAGGTCGAAGATGAACACGCATTCGCGGGCCAGGATATTGACCGCCGTGCCGCCATTGACCTGGCCGATGGTCAGGCTGGCGCCCTTGGGCGTGAACGGCGAAGCGGGATCGGCCTCGCGCGCCAGTCGCTCGGACAGCTCGACCAGACCCGCCATCAGCTTGATCGCCGCCATATTGGCCGAGACGCCCAGATGGGTCAGGCTGGAATGGGCCTCGCGGCCGCTAACCGTGACGCGAAACGACGCGATGCCCTTGTGGCCGCTGACGGCGACCATGTCGGTGGGCTCGCCGACCACCACCAGGGCGGGTTTGGGCACATCACGCGCGATCACCGCGATCATGTCGGGCGCGCCCAGGCAGCCGACTTCCTCGTCATAGGAGAAGGCCAGGTGCACGGGCCGGGAGAGCGTCGCCGTCGCCAGGTCGGGCGCGGCGGCCAGGGCCAGGGCCAGGAAGCCCTTCATGTCGCAGGTTCCCCGGCCATAGAGCCGGCCGTCCTTTTCCGTCAGCACGAACGGGTCGGTCGACCAGGGCTGGCCGTCGACCGGCACCACATCGGTATGGCCCGACAAAACGACGCCGCCCTCGACCGCCGGCCCGATCGTGGCCATCAGGTTGGACTTGGTCCCGTCGCTGTTGGGCACCCGCCGCGAGGCCACACCCAGGTCGGACAGATAGGCCTCGACCCATTCGATCAGGGCCAGGTTGGACAGGCGCGAGGTGGTGTCGAACGCGACCAGCTTGGCCAGAACGTCGATCGCGCGGACGGAGAGCGCTTCGGAAGAGGATGCCATGGCCCGAGCCTAGACCCGTCCGCCAACCGCTGCCTAGCCGGGCGCGGCAAGATCGCAGTCATTGGTCGAGCGCGAGGCATGCCCGTGCCCAAACCTGGCCGATTTCCTCCCGCGACGAGCGATTTCATCCTCGCCCCGCGCGGTGAGGCGCTTTTCTTCGGCGCGCCAAGCCTCTAGAGGGAGCGGACCATGATCCTGACCCTCTCCTGTCCCGACCAGCGCGGCATCGTCGCCAAGGTGTCCGCCTTCCTGTTCGAGCGCGCCTGCAACATCCTGGACGCCCAGCAGTTCGACGACCAGGAGACCGGTCAGTTCTTCATGCGCGTGGTGTTCGACGCCGACGCCGCCGATCACGACGCCCTGCGCGCCGAGTTCACGGTGGTGGCGCAGGCCCTGTCGATGAAGTGGACCCTGCGCGACCGCGCCAGCCGCTACCGGGTGATGATCCTGGCCAGCAAGTTCGACCACTGCCTGGCCGACCTGGTTTATCGCTGGCGGATCGGCGAGCTGCCGATGGACATCGCCGGCATCGTCTCCAACCACCCGATCGAAACCTACGCCAATGTCGATCTGTCGGGCCTGCCCTTCCACCATCTGCCGGTGACCCGGGAGACCAAGCTCGAGCAGGAAGCCGAGCTGTGGAGGCTGATCCAGGACACCCGGACCGACATCGTCGTGCTGGCCCGCTACATGCAGGTGCTGTCGGAAGGTCTGTCGGCCAAGCTGTCGGGGCGGTGCATCAATATCCACCACTCGTTCCTGCCCGGCTTCAAGGGCGCCAAGCCCTATCACCAGGCCCATGCGCGCGGCGTGAAGGTGATCGGGGCCTCGGCCCACTATGTCACCGGCGATCTGGATGAGGGCCCGATCATCGAGCAGGACGTCGAGCGCATCAGCCATCGCGATACGCCCGAAGACCTGATCCGCAAGGGCCGCGACATCGAGCGCCGCGTGCTGGCCCGCGCCCTGCGCTATCGCCTCGAAGACCGCGTGCTGCTCAACGCCCGCAAGACGGTGGTGTTCACCGACTAGGGTTCATGCCGTGCGCGACCTCGTCCTTCGACAAGCTCAGGATGAGGTCCATTTTGCAGGCTCTGCGGTGGAAAACCTCATCCTGAGCCTGTCGAAGGACGAGGTTTCGGCTCCTCCGTCGAGGCTTCAATCCGAGGGTCTGGCTTGCCCTTGCCGCGATTTCTGAGTTACGGGGCGGGCTTACGTTTCCGGAAGGGCCCCCTGATGTCGCGCAACCTCCGTATCCTGGTCACCGGCGGCTGCGGCTTCATCGGCTCGGCGGTCTGCCGCTATCTGGCCAGTCTGGGCGACGCGGCGATCCTCAATTTCGACGCCATGACCTATGCGGCGTCCGAGGCCAGCCTCGCCGATCTGCGCGGCCACAACAGCTATACGTTCGTGAAGGGCGATGTGGCCGACACGAGCGCGGTGGCGCAGGCCATCGCCGATTTCCGCCCGACCCACATCATGCACCTGGCCGCCGAGTCGCATGTCGACCGTTCGATCACGGGTCCCGGGGCCTTCATCCAGACCAATGTCATCGGCACATACGTGATGCTGCAGGCGGCGCTGGACTATTGGCGCACCCTGGACAGCGAAGCGGCGCAGGCCTTCCGCTTCCACCATATCTCGACCGACGAGGTGTTTGGCAGCCTGGGGGCCGAGGGGCTGTTCTCCGAGACCACGCCCTATGATCCGCGCTCGCCCTATTCGGCCTCCAAGGCCTCGTCCGACCACATGGTCCGCGCCTGGCATCACACCTATGGCCTGCCGGTGGTGGTCTCCAACTGCTCCAACAATTACGGCCCCTATCACTTCCCCGAGAAGCTGATCCCGCTGGTCACGCTCAATGCCCTTGAGGGGAAGCCGCTGCCGGTCTATGGCAAGGGCGACAACATCCGTGACTGGCTCTATGTCGACGACCACGCCAAGGCCCTGGTGCTGATCGCCACCCAGGGCAAGGTCGGCGAGAGCTACAATGTCGGCGGCCGCAACGAGCGGACCAATCTGGAGGTCGTCGAGGCGATCTGCGATCTGCTCGACGAGCTGCGCCCGCAGGCGGGCCTCAAGCGCCGCGACCTGATCCAGTTCGTCCATGACCGGCCCGGCCACGACGCCCGCTACGCCATCGACGCCACCAAGCTGGAAACCGAGCTGGGCTGGACGGCGCAGGAAAATTTCGACACCGGCCTGCGCAAGACCGTCGAATGGTATCTGGCCCGCGAAGACTGGTGGCGGCCGCTGCGCGAGCGCTATGACGGCCAGCGCCTGGGCCTGAAGACCGCCTGATGTCGTCGCCCCGCCAGGATGGACCGCGCATCGCCCTGTTCGGGGCCAACGGCCAGCTAGGCCAGGACCTGTCGGCCATCGCGGCGACGCGCGGCCTGACCCTGATCGCCCTGCGGCGCCCAATGTTCGACGCCGCCGACCGCGCCGGCCTCGACGCCGCCCTGGCCGATCTGGACTTCGACATCGCCATCAACAGCGTCGCCGTCACCCGCGTCGACGACTGCGAGAAGGACGCAGGCCCGGCCGTGGCCATCAACGCCCATTTCGCCGAGGCTCTGGCTAGAGTCTGCGCGGCGAAGACGGCTCGCCTCGTCCAGGTCTCGACCGACTATGTGTTCGGCGGCCAGGCCCAGCGGACGCCGCTGGACGAGGACGCCGGCCCGGCCCCGGTCAATGTCTATGGCGCAACCAAGGCCCTGGGCGAAAACCTCGCCCGCCAGGAAAGCGACGACGTCATCATCGCCCGCGTCGCCTCACTGTTCGGCGTGGCCGGGGCCAGCGGCAAGGGCGGCAATTTCGTCGAGACCATGATCAAGTTCGGCCGCGAGCGCGGGGCGCTGAAGGTGGTGGCCGACCAGGTGATGTCGCCGACCAGTTCCTGGGACGCGGCCGAGGCGATCCTCGACCTGATCAGGGTCGAGGCCGATCCGGGCGTCTATCACGTGGTCAATTCGGGCGCGGCCAGCTGGCATGACTTCGCCGGCGCCATCATCGACCGCGCGGGGGTGGAGGCGACCGTCTCGCCGATCCCGACCTCCGAGTTCCCGACCCCCGCGCGCCGCCCGCCCTATAGCGTGCTGGCCAACGCCAAGGTCGAAAAGGCGCTGGGCCGATCCATGCCGCCGTGGCAAGACGCTCTGGACAGATATTTAACGGCCAAGGGCCACCGCTAGAGCGGCCCGTCCGTACGGGGCATTAGAGGTACTATTTCCATGAAGGGCATCATCCTCGCGGGAGGATCGGGCACCCGCCTGCATCCGGTGACTCTGGGCGTCAGCAAGCAGCTGCTGCCGGTCTTCGACAAGCCGATGATCTATTATCCGATCTCGATCCTGATGATGGCCGGCATCCGCGACATCATGATCATCAGCACGCCGCGCGACCTGCCCCTGTTCCAGGGCCTGCTGGGCGACGGCTCGGGCTGGGGCGTCAACTTCGTCTATGCCGAACAGGCCGAACCCACCGGCCTGGCCGACGCCTATCGCATCGGCGCCGAGTTCGTCGGCAGTGGTCCCTCGACCCTGATCCTGGGCGACAACCTGTTCTATGGGGCCGGCATGGGCCGCATGCTGGAAGGCGCGGCGACCCGCGCCCAGAACGGCGCATCGGTCTTCGCCTATCTGGTCAAGGACCCCGAGCGCTACGGCGTCGTCGAGTTCGACGACGACAACCGCGCCATCAGCATCGAGGAAAAACCCGTTCAGCCGCGCTCCAACTGGGCGGTCACGGGGCTCTACATGTACGACAACAAGGTCGTCGACTACGCCCGCGACCTGAAGCCCTCGCCGCGCGGCGAGCTCGAGATCACCGACATTAACCGCCTCTATCTCGAGAACGGCGCCCTGTCGGTGGAGCGCATGGGCCGGGGCTTCGCCTGGCTCGACACCGGCACCCACGACAGCCTGCTGGAAGCGTCGGAGTTCGTGCGGGCCATCGAACATCGCCAGGGCCTGAAGATCGGCTGCTGCGAAGAGGTGGCCTACCAGAACCGCTGGATCAACACCGATCAGCTGCTGGCGCTGGCGCATGGTCTGCAGAAGTCGCCCTATGGCGCCTATCTGCGGTCGCTGGCCGAGGGCTGACCCGCGCAGCCGCGCGCGGGGCAGCCCACCGCCTAACGGTTGAACGACGCCCGTCCGCGAGGGTTGAATCGACCCATTCCTTGAGCAGATTCAGTGATTCAACCCATCCGATGACCTGTTTCCCCCGCCCGAGAGGCCTGCTAAGAAGGCGCCGCTTCGGTCTTGGGGTGTTTGGGAGTTCTGCTCGACGCCAGACCCGTTCGAGTGGTTACCAGATGTGTTCGCCGTCAGCAGGAATGGCTTCTGAATGAGCCTTGTCAGAAGTTTGAAAGCCGCCCTGCAGGATCTGTATGACGGCGCCGCCCTGATGCCCCTGTGGTGGCGGGTCGCCATTGAACAGACCGTCACACGCTACCGCCGGACCCTGCTGGGTCCGTTCTGGCTGGCCAGCACCACCCTGGCGACCGCCTTTTCCCTGTCCGTCGTCTTCGGCTCGATCTTCGGACGCGATTTCCGCGAAAGCATGCCGTTCATCATGATCGGCGTGGTGTCCTGGTCGATGACGGGCGGTCTGCTGCCCGATTCGGCCAACACCTTTGTCAGCGGCGCCGGGATCATGCAGGTCCAGAAGCTGCCAGTCAGTTTCCACGCCTATCTGCAGATCAGCCGCGCCCTGATCAATTTCGCTCACCAGATCGTGGGCCTCTGGCTCGTCTTGCTGGTCATGGGTCTGGCGGTCGTGCCGCACTGGAACCTGCTGCTGACCCTGCCCATCGTGCTGATGGCGGGCTTCTTCCTGGCCATCCCGTTAGGCATGCTGTCGCTGCGGTTCCGCGATATCAACTACATGGTCAGCTTTGTCGCCCAGGCGATGTTCATGCTGACCCCGGTGTTCTGGCGTCGCACCGACATGCCCGGCCGCCTGCACTGGGTCGTGGACCTCAACCCCTTCGCGCATCTTCTGGAAATCATCCGTCAGCCGATGCAGGGTCACCCTGCGCCGATGGGCGACCTGATCGCCTCCCTGGCGTTCATGATCTTCGCCGCCCTGATGGCGGTGGGCAGCCTGACCTTCTTCCGCCGTCGCGTCGTGTTCTGGCTGTAGGGCAAGATGACAACCTCCATCGACCTCAAAGACGTCACGCTCGACTACAATCTCTACAGCGTGCGCGCCCAGTCGCTGCGCAACGCCGTGCTCAACATGGCTGTCGGCGGCCGTCTGATGCAGTCGGGCAAGGACGTCAGCGTCATCCGCGCCCTGTCGAGCATCAACCTCCACATCAAGGAGGGCGATCGCCTGGCCCTGGTGGGCCATAACGGCTCGGGCAAGACCTCGCTTCTCAAGGTGCTGGCCGGGATCTATGAGCCCACAGCCGGGGTGGTCGATGTCCGCGGCAAGATCAGCTCGATGATCTCGATGAGCATCGGCCTCGACGCCGAGGCGTCCGGCCTGCAGAACATCCGCAACCTGGCCATGATGCAGATGATGCCCGATCGCGAGATCAAGCGCCGCCTGCCCGACATCGTCGAGTTCTCCGAACTGGGCGCCTTCGTCCACATGCCGTTCAAGACCTATTCGGCCGGCATGATGGCGCGCCTGACCTTCTCGGTGGCCACCCAGATGGACGCCGACATCCTGATCATGGACGAGTGGATCAGCGCCGGCGACGCCGAGTTCCAGAAAAAAGCCGCCGCCCGGCTGACCAGCATGGTCGACAAGGCCAAGATCGTCGTCCTCGCGACACATGATCTCCAGCTCGCGGCGGCCGTGTCCAACAGGGTGATGACCATGGAAGCCGGCGTCCCGACCTTCCTGGGAACCACGGCTGAGTGGGTCGAGAAAAGCAATCGCGCGTGAGCGACCGACTCCCCACCGCGCTGAGAGGCGTCGCGCCCGCGGGACCTGAGGGGCGATACCGGGCCCTGACCGACGATCCCCAGATGCTGTGGCGAGTCGAAAAGGCCGATCGCGCGCGCTTCGACGGCGTCGGCGCCGTGCGGGTCACGGTTCGGCTGAAGGCGCTTGAAGGCAAGATCAGCGTTCCGTGCGTCTATGGCGACTGGGGCGACGGCTTCAGCGAAGAATCCCGCAAGGCGCTGACCCACGTCGCCGATGACCTCTATACTGGCGTCGCCCTGTCCAACGCTGGCGCTCTTCGACAGCTGCGCGTGGACCCCTCCAGCGAGCCCTGTCTGTTCGAAATCTCGGAGTTCATCGTCCAGCCATCAGCCGGGCATTCCATCACCATCCGCCGTCTCTCGGCGCCCAAGCGGGCGATCCGCGCCGTGACCCGGCTGTTTCCAGGGCCGGTTCAGCATGTCCTGCGTGATCTCATATCGACGATGCGCGATCCCCGCCGCGCCTTCAGGCGACTGACACAGTCTGTCTCCGGCGGACGGGGCCTCTGGCGCGACGCCTATGTCCGCAGCTTCGAGATCGCCAAGAACCTGCGCAGTCCGCAATTCGCGGCCCCGGCCCTGACCCCGCCCCGCCGCGAGGCTGACGCGCCCAAGGTGCTGGCCTTCTACCTGCCGCAGTTCCATCCGTTCCCGGAAAACGACCGCTGGTGGGGCAAGGGCTTCACCGAATGGACCAATGTCAGCAAGGCCACGCCGCAGTTCGCCGGCCATCTGCAGCCGCGCCTGCCCGGGGAGCTGGGGTTCTACGACCTGCGCACGCCCGAGACCCTGCGCGACCAGGCCGCCCTGGCCAGGATCGCCGGCGTCGACGCCTTCTGCTTCCACTATTACTGGTTCGGCGGCCACAGGCTGCTGGAGCGTCCGCTGGACGCCTTTGTCGCCGACGAGAGCATCGACCTGCCGTTCGCCCTGTGCTGGGCCAACGAGAACTGGACGCGGCGCTGGGACGGTCAGGAATCCGACATCCTGATGGCGCAGAACCATTCGCCCAAAGACGACATCGCGCTGTTCGACGACCTGGCGCGCTATATCGCCTCGCCGCGCTATGTTCGCGTCGACGGCAAGCCGCTGATCGTCGTCTATCGCCCCGATATCCTGCCCGACGCCGCGGCCACGGCCAAACGCTGGCGCGAGCGCGCCCGCAAGGCCGGAATCGGCGAGCTCTTCCTGCTGTGCACCAACGCCTTCGGCTTCTCGGACTATCGCGCCGCGGGCTTCGACGGCCTGGTCGAGTTTCCGCCGCACGCCCTGGCGGTCGGCGAGATTACCGAAGACGTGCAGCGCCTGAACCCGCAGTTCGCCGGGCGGGTCTATGACTATGAAGCCGTGGTGGCCGACCGGTTGGAAAGCCTGGCCAGCCGGGAGGATCCGCGCCGCTATCCGGGCGTCATGCCCTCCTGGGACAACGAAGCCCGCAAGCCCGGCGCCGGCCACGTCTTTCACAACGCCGCGCCGGACCTTTTTCATCAGTGGGCGGAAGCCGCCCTGGACTGCACGGCGCGCCTGGCCCCGCCGCAGGAGCGGCTGGTCTTCGTCAACGCCTGGAACGAATGGGGCGAGGGCGCCTATCTGGAACCTGACCGCTGGTTTGGCCACGGCTCGGCCCAGGCCCTGCGCGCAGCGATCGAGGCCCGCGCGCCAAGCATCCCGGCCGACCACCCGCTGGTCGCGGCCGCAACCCCCGTCGAGCGCGGCCATGACGCCGTTCTCCTGGTCCACATCTTCTATGCCGACCTGATCCCGGTCTTCGCCAAGCGCATCGCGCGGCTGCGCGACAGGGCCGATGTCATCGTCACCTTCCCCGATCTGTGGTCCGAAGCCGAGCTGAAGGCCCTGGCCAAGGCGATCCCGCGGGCGCGTCTGGTTCCGACCCCGAACCGCGGTCGCGACATCGCGCCGTTTCTGACCGCGCTGAAGATCGCGACGGATCAGGGCTATACGGTCTTCTGCAAGGTCCACTCGAAGAAGTCGCCGCACCTGACCCATGGCGCAGAATGGCGCGACGCCCTGCTGGACGCCCTCATCGCGCCCGAGGCGGCCGCGACGGCCCTGCAGAAATTCGCGCTCGACCCGCGCCTGGGCCTGCTGGCCCCGGCCCGCGCCCGCATGCGCCTGGGCGATCACGCGGTGATGTTCAACAACGGCCCCGGCATGGCCTTTCTGGCCCGACAACTGCGCTTCAAGCATGGCGTCGACAGCGAATTTGCGGCCGGTTCGATGTTCTGGGGCCGGGTGGCGGCGTTCAGGGCGCTCCATGCCCTTGCCGTCGCAGACTATCCGTTCGAGCCTGAACTGGGCCGGATCGACGGCGCCCTGGCCCACGCCTTCGAGCGGGCCATGGGCGCGATCGTCGAGGCCGGCGGCCACGGACTTCAGTGGGATCTCTGAAGCCCATGCGCCGCCTCTCCAACCGCCTGACCAGCGCCATGCGGCGCCTGCGCGCCAAGCCGACGCCCCTAAGCGGCCAGAGTCTGACCTTGCGGGTCGAGCACGACCTGCGGGCCCTGACCCATGTCGAGAGCATCACCTACAGCTTCGCCCACACCGATATTCAGGACGCCATCGCCGCCATCACCCCCGGCGAACGGTTCACCGAGGACGTCATGCGGGCGCGTCTGGCGGGCCGCACCGCCGGCGAGGAGTGTCCCGACTGGCATGACGGCTCGGGCGGCGCGCCGGCCAACGCCGTCACGGTCAGCCGCATCCGCAACGCCCTGCACACGCCCGAATTTGGCGCGGTGATCGACCGTCGTGGCCTGGTGATGAAGGCCTCGGTCGGTGAGGCGCTGTATCTGTCGCCCGACCTGGCCGTGCTGCCGAACGTCACGGTCGCCGACGGCGAAACGACGATGCGGGTGCCCGACAGATTGCCCCGTCTGGAGACCGGCGCGGTGTTCATGGCCTGGGGCGGCCGGTTCAACTACGGCCACTTCCTGCTCGACTGCCTGCCCAGCCTGGCGGTGCTGGAACAGACCGGGCTGCTGGAAGAGCTGCGCCCCATCGCGCCGCCCCTGACCGACTGGCAGCGCGAGGGCGTCCGGCTGATGATGGGACCTGGGCCCAAGTCGCGGCCGCTGGAAATCGCCGAGCCGCTGATCGCCATCGACGACGTGGCCTTCGCCAACACCATGGACCACTTCCTGCATGGTCCCAACAAGCCGCTGGACTGGGTCCGGGAGCAGATGCTCTCGCATGTCGACCAGGCCGACACCGGGGTGCGCCGCCTCTATGTCAGCCGACGCGGCGACGACAAGCGGCTGATGGTCAACGAGGCCCAGCTCGAGGCGGAACTGGTGGCGCGCGGCTTCACCGTCGTCTTGCCTGAAACCCTGTCGGTCGCACGGCAGATCGCCCTGTTCCGCGACGCCGACGTGATCGTCGCCCCAACGGGCGCGGCCTTGGCCAACACGCTGTTCTGCAAGCCCGACGCCAAGGTGTTCGAAATCCAGCCCAGCAATTTCGTCGGAATCTGGGTGCGCGGCGTCTGCCATTTCGTCGGGGCCGACTGGCACGGCTTCTTCGCGCCCTCGCCGCTGAAGGAGCGCGAGATCTATATCGGCGGGACGATCCGGCCCGGCACGTCCTTCCAGTGGATGACGCCGCTGCCGGCCTTCCTGGACTTCCTGGACGCCAGGATCTGACACAAAAAAGGCCCCCGCGAACCGCGAGGGCCTTTTGTCTTTTCGACGTCGCCGCCCCTATTGAGCCGCTTGCGCCACGGCCTCGGCGGTGATGCCGAATTCCTTGTAGAGCCGCTCGAACGGGGCGCTGGCGCCAAAGCCGGTCATGCCGACAAAACCGCCGTCCTCGCCGATGAAGCGATCCCAACCCTGACGGATGCCCGCCTCGACCGCGACGCGCCGGGCGGCCGTGCCGATCACGGCCTTGCGATAGGCGGCCGGCTGCTGCTCGAACAGCTCCCAGCAGGGAACCGAGACCACGCGGGTCGGCTTGCCCTGGCCTTGCAGGATGTCCCGCGCCGCCACGGCCAGAGCCACTTCGGTGCCCGTGGCGAACAGCGTCACCGCAGCCTCGCCGCCCTCGGCGGCCAGCAGTTCATAGGCGCCCTTGGCCGACAGGTTCTCGGCGCCGGAGGCGCGCACGCCGGGCGTCTTCTGGCGCGACAGGGCCATGACCGAGGGGGTCGAGGTCTGTTCCAGGGCGATCTTCCAGCACTCGGCGGCTTCCACCGCGTCACAGGGGCGGAAGACCAGCAGGTTGGGAATGGCGCGCAGGGAGGCGACCTGTTCCACCGGCTGGTGGGTCGGGCCGTCCTCGCCCAGACCGATGGAGTCGTGGGTCATCACGTGAATGACCTTGGCCCCCATCAGCGCGCCCAGGCGAATGGCCGCGCGGCTGTAGTCGGCAAAGGCCAGGAAGGTGCCCGAATAGGGGATGACGCCGCCGTGCAGGGCCATGCCGTTCATCGCCGCGGCCATGCCAAACTCGCGCACGCCATAGTGGACATAGCGGCCGGCATAGTCGGGCGTGTCGAACGCCGTCATGCCCTTAACGAAGGTGTTGTTGGAGCCGGTGAGGTCAGCCGAGCCGCCGATCATGTCCGGGATCGACGGGATCAGGTGATCCAGCGCCGCGCCGGAATGGACGCGGGTGGCGTTGGCCGGCTTGCTGGCCGCCATGGCCTCGATATGAGCGTTGACGGCCGAGAAGGCGCCGTCCGGCAGGGCGCCCGACATGGCGCGCTTGAACTCGCCGGCCTGGGCCGAGGTGTTGAGCGTGGCCTCCCAGGCCTTGCGGACCTTGGCGCCGCGACGGCCCACGCTCTTCCAGGCCTTGGCGATGTCGTCAGGCACGGTGAACGGCGCGGCGTCCCAGCCCATGGCGACGCGCGAGGCGGCGATCTCGCCGTCGAACAGGGTGTAGCCGTGGCTGTGGGGGTCGCCTTCTTTCGGACCTGCGCCCTTGGAGATCAGCGTCTTGCACGCGATCATGGTCGGGCGGTCCTGCTTGACAGCCCAGCGCAGGGCGGCGGCGATCTTGCCGTGGTCGTGGCCGTCGACGACCTTGACCGCCCAGCCGGCGGCCTTGAAGCGCGCGACCTGGTCGCCGGTCTCGGAGATGGTGGCGACGCCGTCGATGGTGGTGTTGTTGTCGTCGAACAGCACGGTCAGCTTGTTCAGCTTCAGGCGGCCGGCGATGCTGATGGCTTCATGGCTGACGCCTTCCATCAGGCAGCCGTCGCCGGCGATCACCCAGGTGCGGTGATCCACGATGTCCTTGCCGAAACGCGACGCCAGGTGAGCCTCGGCCATGGCCATGCCGACGGCGGTGGCCAGGCCCTGACCCAGCGGACCGGTGGTGGTCTCGACGCCGGGGGTATGGTGCACTTCGGGGTGGCCGGGGGTCAGCGAACCCCACTGTCGGAAATTCTCGATCTCCTTCATCGTCATGGCCTTGAAGCCGGTCAGGTGAAGCAGGGAATAGATCAGCATCGAGCCGTGGCCGGCCGACAGCACGAAGCGGTCGCGATCGGCCCAGTCGGGCTTGGAGGCGTCAAACTTGAGGAACTTGCTCCACAGCACCGTCGCCACATCGGCCATGCCCATCGGCATGCCTTGGTGTCCGGACTTGGCCTTGTGGACCGCATCCATGGAAAGGACGCGGATCGCGTCGGCCATTTTGATGGGCGAAACGGGCATGGGCGTTGATCTTGTTCGTTATGTTTTGCAGGGCTGCGCGAGGCGCGAGGTCGCACGATGACCCGTTTGGGTCAAGGTTTGCGGCGCTATGCAACATCCTCCGGACGCGTTATAGCTGGACACAGACTTATGCTCATTTTCAGCATAACCTCGAAAGGTCGATCGGTTGACGAGCCTCCCGTTCTTCACGCCCTACCGCCACGGTTTCGTCCGTGTCGCCACCGCCGTGCCAAAGGTCAAGCTGGTCGATCCGGCCGCCAATGCCGCCAGCGTGCTGGACCTGGTGGGCCAGGCCGACGCGGCCGGCGTAGCGGTGCTGGTGTTCCCCGAACTGGGCCTGACCGGCTATTCGATCGACGATCTGCTGCAGCAGGACGCCCTGCTGGACGCCGTCGAGGCGGCGATCGCGACCCTGGCCCGGGCCAGCGCCGCCCTGGCGCCGCTGTTCGTGGTCGGCGCGCCGCTGCGCGTCGACGGCCGGCTCTACAACACCGCGGTCGCCATCCAGGGCGGCAAGGTGCGGGGCGTGATCCCCAAGAGCTTCCTGCCCAACTATCGCGAATTCTATGAGCGCCGCTGGTTCACGCCGGGCGCGGGGGTGGTCGGCAAGACCGTGACCCTGGCCGGCAAGGCCGTTCCGTTCGGGACCGACATTCTGCTCCGGTCCGAGGGCGCCTCGCCGTTCACGGTGGGCGTGGAGATCTGCGAGGACGTCTGGACGCCGACCCCGCCCAGCACCGCCCAGGCCCTGGCTGGGGCCGAGATCCTGCTGAACCTGTCGGCCAGCAACATCACCATCGGCAAGTCCGAGACCCGCCGCCTGCTGTGCGCCAGCCAGTCGTCGCGGGCCATCGCCGCCTATGTCTATTCGGCGGCCGGGGCGGGCGAAAGCTCGACCGACCTGGCCTGGGACGGTCACGCCGACATCCACGAGATGGGCGCCCTGCTGGCCCAGACCCCGCGCTTCTCGACCACCGCCGTGATGGCCATGGCCGATGTCGATGTCGACCGGATCCGTCAGGAGCGGATGCGGGTGGTCAGTTTCAGCGACGCGGCCAGGCAGGCTCCGCCGGCGACGCCGTTCCGGATCGTCCCGTTCGACTTCACGCCGCCGGCCGGCGAGCTGGCCCTGGCCCGCACGGTGGAGCGCTTCCCGTTCACGCCGTCCGACCCCGCCAAGCTGGCCGAGAACTGCTACGAGGCCTACAATATCCAGGTTCAGGGTCTGGCCCGCCGGGTCGAGGCCTCGGGCCTGAAAAAGCTGGTGATCGGGATTTCGGGCGGGCTGGACTCGACCCACGCCCTGATCGTCGCCGCCAGGGCCATGGACCAGCTGGACCTGCCGCGCGCCAACATCCTGGCCTACACCCTGCCCGGCTTCGCCACCTCCGACCGCACCAGGTCCAATGCCTGGAAGCTGATGAAGGCCATGGGCGTCAGCGCCGATGAGATCGACATCCGCCCGGCCGCCGAGCAGATGCTGAAGGATATGGACCACCCCTATTCACGGGGTGAGCCGGTCTATGATGTGACGTTCGAGAACATCCAGGCGGGCCTGCGCACCGACTATCTGTTCCGCCTGGCCAACCACAACCACGGCATGGTGGTGGGCACCGGCGACCTGTCGGAACTGGCCCTGGGCTGGTGCACCTATGGCGTCGGCGACCAGATGAGCCACTACAATCCCAATTCCGGCGTGGCCAAGACCCTGATCCAGCACCTGATCCGCTTCGTGGCGGCCTCGCGCGATGTCGACGGCGCCACCGCCGATCTGCTGGAAGACATCCTCAATACCGAGATCTCGCCCGAACTGGTGCCGGGCGAACAGGTGCAGGCCACCGAGAGCTTCGTGGGCCCCTACGCCCTGCAGGACTTCAATCTCTATTACCTGACCCGTTACGGCATGAGCCCGTCGAAGATCGCCTTCCTGGCCTGGAGCGCCTGGCATGACGCGGCGTTCGGCGGCTGGCCGGTCGGCACGCCCGACGCTCAGCGCAAGGCCTATGACCTGCCGGAGATCAAGCGCTGGCTGGAGCTTTTCCTGAAGCGGTTCTTCGCCAACCAGTTCAAGCGCTCGGCCATGCCCAACGGCCCCAAGATCTCGTCGGGCGGGGCCCTGTCGCCGCGGGGCGACTGGCGGATGCCGTCAGACGCCTCGGCCGACATCTGGCTGGCCGAACTGCGGGACAACACGCCGGCCTAGAGGCCCTAAGGGCTAGTATCGCCGTGGTCCGAAAACCCCGTCCTTCGACAAGCTCAGGATGAGGTTTTCGAATGAATCGGCAGTGAAATAGCCCTCATCCTGAGCTTGTCGAAGGACGAGGCGGGCCCGCTGAAGGCCCTAAGGAATGCCGCCTAGAGCTCGGCGGTCTGGGCGGTCACCACCCGGTCCAGCTCACCGATGGCGCAGACGATGTGGTAGAAGGAACTGGCTGGCGCGGCTTCCTCGACGAACGACCCGTCGGGCTTGAGCTTGTCGCGCCACAGGCCCGGCACGGGGGTGCGCAGATATTGCAGCAGCCCCTCGGCCCCCTCGACCACCATGCTCCACCAGCGCGGATCGCCGGTGACCTCGGCGGCCAGCACCCCGGCCTTGATGCGCTCGGTCTGCGGCCACAGGCGGGCGCCGGCGTCGTGGGCGCTCATGTCGTCGAGCAGGGCGTTGATCGCCACGCCGCGCTCGGCGTCGCAGCCGGCCGTCTCGGCCAGGTCGATCATCCGCAGGGCGGCGGCCGTGGCGTCGGGTCGCGCCGCCAGCCGGCCCCAGCGCAGCAGCAGCCAGGCCCACTCATACTGGTGGCCCGGCTCCCAGATGCGGCCCGCCACGCCCGGCGCGGGATTCCAGTCGGCGTCGAAGAACTCGCGCAGGGCGCCGGTCGCGGGATCAATGAACCGGGTCAGGGCCAGGTTGGCGATCTCGTCGGCCAGCGACCGCCAGACCGGATCAGCGTCGATAGCTTGCCAAGCCAGGCAAGCCTCGAACAGGTGCATGTGCGGATTGGAATGCAGGGGCGGATCGGTGGGAGTCGACTCGCTGAAACCGCCCAGCGGGTTCTTCAGGGTGGAAAACAGCGTCTCGCGCACCGAAACCGCCACCGCCCGCAGGTCATCCCGCCCGGTCACCGCGCAGGCATTGGCCAAAGCGAACATCGCGAAGGCCTGATCATAAAGGGCTGCGGTGTCGTCCAGACTGACCCCGCCCGGACCCACCAGGGCGCGAAACAGACCGTCGGGCCGACGATAGACCTCCAGATAGTAGGACAGGCCATGGTCCACGGCCTGCCGCCACGGCCCGCTCCAGCCCAGATCGCTGGCGGCGGCGAAGGCGTAGATCTGGCGCGGCAGCACCCGGCCGCGGCGCGGCGAATCCTGGGCCTCGCCCGACTGGTCGATGGTCTCGAAAAAGCCGCCGGCCCCCGCGCCCGTCCGGTGATCGGCGCCGACCGTCCACCACAGCGGAAAGGCCGCGCCCAGCGCCCAGCTCTTCAGCAGGTCGCGAAGTCGAACGGCGTCGGCCAGGGCGTCGGTCATCGGGAACTCTCCAGGTGCGGCTGTTTTCTAGGCGAGTTCGGCGCCGCCCGCCAAGTCGCCGACTTGTTGTCCGGGGCCGACAGGCGATAAAGTTCTTCGGATGGACACCTTGCCCCCGCTTCGCGCCGTTTTCCTCGACAGGGACGGCGTTCTGAATATCGACCACGGCTATGTCTCCGACCCGGCCCGGCTGGAGTGGATCGACGGCGCCCGCGAGGCCGTGGCGGCCATGACCCGAGCCGGGCTGAAGGTGATGGTGGTCACCAACCAGTCGGGGATCGGTCGGGGCTATTTCAAGGAAGAGGCCATGCACGCCTTCCACGCGGCGATGCAGGCCCAGCTTGAGCCGCAGGGCGGCCGCATCGACGCCTTCTATTTCGCGCCCCACCATGAAGACGCGGTCGAGGGCTATCGGGTCATCGACCATCCCGACCGCAAGCCCAATCCGGGCATGCTGTTGCGCGGCCTGGCCGACCACGACCTGACCCCCGCCGAAGCGGTGATCATCGGCGACCGGTCCAGCGACGTCGAAGCCGGACGCCGGGCGGGCATGCCCGGCTATCTGTTCCGCGGCGGCGACCTGCACGCCTTCGTGGTCCAGACGCTGGGCGAGCGGGTTCCGGGTTTGGGGCAAGCCTGAAATCGCGACGCGCAGCCAGCCCGACCAGCTTGGACTGGCGCGCCAGGCCCCGCCGCGATAAACCGGCCCAAACCCCATAAAATTCAGCGCAAGAGTCCCATGCAGATCTTCCTCGACAGCACCGACACCAAGGTCATCGCCGACCTCAACGCCACCGGCCTGGTGGACGGCGTGACCACCAACCCGACCCTGATCGCCAAGTCGGGCCGTCCGATGCTGGAAGTGATCGCCGAGATCTGCGACCTGGTGCCCGGCCCGATCAGCGCCGAAGTCGCCGCCACCACCGCCGACGCCATGATCGCCGAGGGCCAGAAGCTGGCCGCCATCGCCCCCAATGTCGTGGTCAAGATCCCGCTGACCCGCGATGGCCTGATCGCCTGCGCCGCCTTCGCCAATGAAGGCATCTCGACCAATGTCACCCTGTGCTTCTCGCCGACCCAGGCCCTGCTGGCCGCCAAGGCCGGCGCCACCTTCGTCTCGCCGTTCATCGGCCGCCTGGACGATTACGGTTTTGACGGCATGGACCTGATCCGCGACATCCGCACGATCTATGACAATTTCGGCTATGAGACCGAGATCCTGGCGGCCTCGGTGCGCAATGTCGCCCACGTCAGGGACGCGGCCATCGTCGGCGCCGACGTCGTCACCATCCCGCCTGCGGTGTTCAGCGACCTGTTCAAGCATCCGTTGACGGACAAGGGCCTGGAACAGTTCATGAAGGACTGGGCCGGCACCGGCCAGTCGATCCTGTAGGCATTTCAACGGCCTGGGCGGCGAGAATCGTCGCCCAGGCGCCTCGCAACTGATCAAAGTTCATTTCGCAGGCGCGAAGGTGGTTCGCAAACGCGAACTCGTGCGTTAGGGTCGCAACAGCCACAGGGGAGACCGCCATGGTCCCGACCGACGCCACCGCCGAGTTCCGCCTCGCCGACACCGCAGAGGCCGAAACCTTCTCTCAGTTCGTGCAGGGCTTCCTGTCGGCCAACGGTTTTCCGTTCGTGATCATTCACGACGCGCCCGAACTGGCCGGCCGCCGACGCCGGGTGGTGTTCGAAGACGCCCAGGTCAGCGCCAAGTTCACCCACGAATGGGGACGGCTGCGCGGAACGCTCGGCCAGGCCTGAGACCGCCGGCTTAAGCTCAATCCGACCTGGAGGGCGCGTTCGGCTTTCGCGGCCGACGCGGCGCGCGCAGCTTGAACAGGTGATGCTCGCCCTCGCCCGGCATGACCGGCGAAGGGTCCTTGGCCTTGGTGGGGCGCGGCGGCTCAAGGTCCTGTCGCGCCGGATCTTCCGACAGCAGGTGGGCGCTCAGCATCAGGTCGGTCTTGACCGAGGCGAAATCCTCCCTGGCCGTCCAGGCGCGGATCGCCGCCTGGGCGAAGGCCTCCGACAGGTCGGTGACCTCGATCTGCACCGCAGGCTCCTTGCGGATGCGCGGGTCGGCCTCGGCTCGCTCGCGCAGGCGCTTGAGCACCGCCACCAGATCGGTCTTCAGCGGCGCCTTGAACAGCACGTCCACCCGCCGCGTATGGTGGGCCGAGTAGTTGAGGATGACATCGCCGAACACCTTGCTGTTGGGGATCATCATCTTGACGTTGTCGGGCGTCGCGATCTCGGTGAACAGCAGATCCAGCGACTTGACCGTGCCGATGCGGGTGGCGGTCTCGATGACGTCGCCCACCTTGTAGGGCCGGAACATCAGGATCATCACGCCGGCCGCCACGTTCGACAGGGCGCCCTGCAGGGCCAGGCCGATGGCCAGGGACGCCGCCCCCAGCACCGCGATGATCGAGGTCGCCTGCACGCCCAGCCGCTGCAGAACGGCCACCAGGCCCACGGCGATCACCACATAGCGCACCAGCGACGAGCCAAAGGTCTGCAGGGTCGGGTCGGGATTGGTCCGGTGCAGACGACCCAGGGCGCGCCGCACGATTCCGGCCAGCCATCCGGCCAGCCAGAAGGTCAGGGCCAGGATGACCCCCGCCACCACCAGGTTCACCGCCGCCTGGCCCAGCCAGTCGAGGAAGTGTCCCAGCATGGTTTCGTCGGCCTTCGCCATGGCCAGGACGGGAAGCTTGGAGTCGGGGGAAGTGAGCTTGGTCAGGATCATGGATCTCTCGATGGCGCCGCGGCTCGAGCCGGTCAACGCGGAGGTCGCTTGACGCGCTCGCCCGTCGCCTGCCGGCCCCTGTTTGACGCAGGACGAGACGCGCGCTTCGTCATGGCGAAACAGTCGGTTACATCAATTGGCTCGAACTTGGTTCGATCCCCCTGCTAAGAGCGCCGCCCATGAGCATGCCCTTCATCGACCTCGCCGCGCAGCAGCGCCGGATCCGCGACAGGATCGACGCGGCCATCGCCAGTGTTCTCGACAGCGGCGCCTATGTGATGGGTCCGCAGGTCCGCGCGTTCGAAAGTCAACTCGCCGCCTTCGGCCAGGCCAAGCTGGCCCTGTCCTGCGCCAACGGCACCGACGCCATCGCCCTGCCGCTGATGGCCTGGGGCATCGGCCCCGGCGACGCGGTGTTCTGCCCGTCCTTCACCTTCGCCGCCACGCCCGAAGTCGTGCCGTGGGTCGGGGCGACGCCGGTGTTCGTCGACGTGCTGGAAGACACCTTCAATCTCGACCCCGCCAAGCTGGAAGCCGCCATCGCCGGCGTGAAGGCCGACGGCAAGCTGACCCCCAGGGTGGTGATCGCGGTGGATCTGTTCGGCCAGCCCGCCGACTATCCGGCCATCAAGGCGATCTGCGACCGCGAGGGGATGAAGCTGATCGCCGACAGCGCCCAGGGCTTTGGCTGCACCCTGAACGGCCATCACCCGCTGCACTGGGCTGACGTGGCCACCACCAGCTTCTTCCCGGCCAAGCCGCTGGGCTGCTACGGCGACGGCGGCGCGGTGCTGACCAACGACCCGGTGCTGTGGGACCTGATGGACAGCTATCGGGTGCACGGCAAGGCGGTGCCCCCCGACCTGGTCGGCCGCACCTTCGAGCACGACACCAAGTATCTCAACACCCGCATCGGCATGAACTCGCGCCTCGATACGATCCAGGCGGCGATCCTGATCGAGAAGCTGGCGATCTTCGCCGAAGAGATCCAGCTGCGTCAGGTCGTGGCCGACCGTTACGCCGAGGGCCTGAAGGGCGCGGTGCTGGCGACGCCCAAGGTCATCGACGGCGGCGTCTCGGTCTGGGCCCAGTATGTGATCGAGCACAAGAACCGCGACGGCCTGGCCGCCCACCTGAAGACCCAGGGCGTACCGACCGCGGTCTATTATCCGGTGCCGATGCACGTTCAGGCGCCCTATGCCGCCTTCCCGCGCGGCGTCGGCGGCCTGCCGGTCACCGAGGCCAAGGCGGAAACCGTGCTGGCCCTGCCGATGCACCCTTACCTGGGCGAGGCTGATCAGCAGACGATCATCGCCGCCATCCGGTCGTTCAACGGCTAGGCTCGAACCAACCAGGGTTGGCGGCTGTTACACAGGCCGGTTATAGGACGCGCGTAGCGTCGCGCCTTCCGGTTGGACGTCGTCCATCCCGAGGTTCCCGATGCCGAAGACCGAGCAGCCCGCCCCGCCGCATCCCGGCATGGGTTTCAAGCAGTTCGTCGCCCTGATCGCGGCGATGATGGCCACCAACGCCCTGGCCATCGACTCGATGCTGCCGGCCCTGCCGCAGATCGGCAACGCCCTGGGCGTGGCCAGCGCCAACCAGCACCAGTGGATCGTCACCGCCTATCTGCTGGGCTTTGGCGTCGCGCAGCTGGCCTATGGCTCCCTGGCGGATCATTTCGGCCGCAAGCCGGTGCTGATGGTCGGTCTGACCCTCTATGTGCTGTTCGCGGCGTTGTGCGCCTTCTCCACCTCGTTCGAGATGCTGCTGATCGCCCGGGCCCTGTGCGGCGTCGGGGCGGCGGCCACCCGGGTGCTGTCGGTGTCGATCGTTCGCGACTGCTATAGCGGCCGGCAGATGGCCAAGGTGATGTCGCTGTCCTTCATCGTCTTCCTGGCTGTGCCGATCATCGCCCCGTCCGTCGGCCAGGCCATCGTGCTGGTCGCGCCCTGGCCCTGGATCTTCGGCGTGCTGGCGATTTTCGGCCTGCTGGTCATCGTCTGGGCGGGGATCAAGCTGCCCGAAACCCTGCATCCGGAAGATCGCTCGCCCCTGACCCCTGGCCCGGTGCTGGCCGCCTTCAAGGCCTGTCTGACCAACCGCATCGCGGTGGGCTATACCCTGGCCTCGGCCCTGGTTCTGGGCGGATTGTTTGGCTTTCTCAACTCGGCCCAGCAGGTGTTTGTCGACGTCCTGGGGGCGGGCAAGCTGTTCCCGATCATCTTTGCCGGCATCGCGGCGGGCATCGCCATCGCCTCGCTGGTCAATTCCCGCATCGTCGGCAAGCTGGGCATGCGGCTCGTCTCGCATGTGGCCCTGTGCGGCTACATCGCCTTTGCCGGCGTCCACGCCCTGATCGCCCTGTCCGGCCACGAGAGCCTTTGGGTGTTCGCCGTCATGCAGGCGGGGATGATGTTCTGTTTTGGCCTGACCATGTCGAACTTCGGCTCCATGGCCATGGAGCCCCTGGGCCATCTGGCCGGCACGGCGGCCTCGGTGCAGGGCTTCATCACCACCATTGGCGGGGCGCTGTTCGGCTTCTGGATCGGCCAGCAGTTCAACGGCACCGTCGTACCCCTGACCCTGGGCTTCACCGGCTTTGGCGTGGCCGGCCTGATCGCCGTGATCATCACCGAGCGGGGCCGACTGTTCCAGACCGGCCAGGCGAGCGCGGCTTAAGGCGCGCGCTTAATCCAGCATCGTCTCCAGCGTCTCCAGGACGTCGGCCTCGCGTGACGGCTTGTCCCAGCGGATGCGGCTGATGCGCGGAAACCGCATGGCCACGCCCGACTTGTGCCGGGTCGAGCGCTGCAGGCCCTCGAAGGCGACCTCGAACACCAGACCAAAATCCAGATCGGCCCGCACCGAGCGCACCGGCCCGAACCGCTCGACCGTATTGTCGCGGACGAACCTGTCGATCTGTTTCAACTCCTCGTCGGTGAAGCCGAAATAGGCCTTGCCCACCGGAGTCAGCGACCGCTCGCCGCGCTCATCCTCGCGCCAGACCCCGAAGGTATAGTCGGAATAGAAGCTGGACCGCTTGCCGTGGCCGCGCTGGGCGTACATCAGCACCGCGTCGATCAGCCGGGGGTCGCGCTTCCACTTGAACCAGGGTCCCTTGGGCCGACCCGGCTCATAGACGCTGTCGCGGCGTTTCAGCATCAGGCCTTCCGAGAGCCGGGCGTCGCCCTCGGGCGGATCGGCGCGCAGGGCGGCCAGGCCCTCCCAGGTCTCGAAGGGCTGCAGCGGCGACAGGTCGATGCGCGGGCTCTCGATCCTGGCGACGAACGCCTCCAGCCGCGCCCGGCGTTCGATAAAGGTCATACCGCGCACGTCGGTCTCGCCGTCCAGCAGCAGGTCATAGGCGCGGATGCCGGCCGGAAAGGCCGCCAGTTGCTTGGCGTCGACGGTCTTGCGGTTCAGCCGCTGTTGCAGGTCGCCGAACGACGCCAGGGCCCCGTCGCGGATCACCACCAGCTCGCCGTCGATCGCCCCGTCGAAGTCCAGCGCCGCCAGCACGTCGGGAAAGGTCGCCGAGATGTCATCGCCCGTGCGGGTATAGAGCCGCCGTTGGCCGCGCTCGCTGACGGCCTGCACGCGGATGCCGTCCCACTTCCACTCGGCCACATAGTCGGCCGGGTCGAGCCTTGCGAAATCGACGGCCTCGTCGATCGCCTGGGCCAGCATCACCGGCCTGAAGCGGCCCGGCGCGTCGGCCGACGGCCGCTCGGAACGCCCCTCCAGCCAGGCGAACAGATCGCCATAGGGCGGTTCCAGCGCGTGCCAGACCTCCTCGATCTCGCCGATCTCGACCTGGCCGAACTGGGCGCAGGCCTGCTTGGCCAGCCGCGCCGAAACCCCGACCCGCAGGCCGCCGGTCATCAGCTTCAGGAGCGCCCAGCGGCCATCAGGGTCGAGGGCGTCCAGCCAGCCCTCGATCAGGCGCTGAACCTCCGACCGCGAGGCCGTGCGCAGGGCCTCGATCACTTCCGAGAGTTCAGGCTCGCGATTGGCCCCCGGCCATTTTCCGGAAGAGGGGGCCGGCCAGACCAGGGCGACCGTCTCGGCCAGGTCGCCGACATAGTCGTAGGACCAGGCGAACAGTTGAGGGTCCATCCGCGCCTCGACCGCCTTGCGGATGAAGGCCGGCTTGGCGGCGGAAAACGACAGGGCCCCCGTCAGGGCGGCCAGCGCAAACCCCCGATCAGGATCGGGTTGTCCCCTGAGAAAATCCTCGATCAGGGTCAGCTTGGCGTTGCGCGAGCCGGTCAGGGACAGGCGGTCCAGCAGGTGGGCGAAGGCGCGCATGGACATCGAACGTCTCGGCCCCGTCCCCGGTTCAGGCCCAAAAGCCTAGCACGGCCAACCTCCCTTGCGGCAACGTCAAACAACTGTTTGAATTGCAGGTCAGGAGACCGCCTCATGACCTTCCAGCCGCCCGAACCGTTTGGGCTTCACACCCGCCACAGCCCGCTGACGACCCCGTGGGAACCGATCTATGCCGACATCCGCGCGGACCGCTGGGTGCTGGGGATAGAGATCCGCGAGCCCCACACCAATTCCCGCAGGGCGCCGCATGGCGGCCTGATCGCCGCCCTGGCAGACAACGCCATGGGGCTGTCGTGCGGCGTGATGCTGGGTTCGGTCGGGATCCCCTCCGGCGGGCTGGTCACGGTGTCGCTGAGCCTGGACTATCTGGGCGCGGCCCGGCTGGGCCAGTGGCTGACCTTCGACACCGACTTCATCAAGCCCGGCAAGAGCCTGTGCTACGCCGACGCCACGGTGCGGGCCGACGGCAAGCCGGTGGCGCGGGCCCATGCGACGTTCAAGGTGGTCGAGGCGGCCTAGGTCGCAGAGGTCGTCCTGGCGTCTACTCCCCCTCCTCCTCGTCATACCCGACCAGCCGCAGGGCGCGGGCCGGCAGACCCTCCAACTCGCACCAGCGCAGCAGCGCCTCCTCCCGGCCATGGGTGATCCACACCTCGCCGGGATGCAGCTCGGCCAGAGTGGCGGTCAGCTCGTCCCAGTCGGCATGGTCGGACAGGATCAGCGGCAGCTCGACGCCCCTCTGCCGGGCCCGGGCCCGCACCCGCATCCAGCCCGAAGCGAAACAGTCGACCGGATCGGCAAAGCGCCGCGACCAGCGGTCGGCGATGGCCGAAGGCGGGGCGATGACGATCTGACCCGCGAAGGCCGCCTTGGCCTGATCGGTGGTGGCGGGCAGCAACGGCCCAAGATCGACGCCGTAGGCCTCGTACAGCCCATTGAGCCGCTCCAGCGCGCCATGCACATAGATCGGCTGGTCCCAGCCCCCCTCGCGCAGCAGCCGGATCACCCGCTGGGCCTTGCCCAGGGCATAGGCCCCGACCAGATGGGTCCGCTCGGGAAACTGGGCGACGCTGGCCAGCAGATTGCGGATCTCGCCGGCGTCGTCGGGGTGGCGGAACACCGGCAGGCCAAAGGTGGCCTCGGTGATGAACACGTCGCAGGGCACGGGCTCGAACCGCGCGCAGGTCGGATCGCGGCGGCGCTTGTAGTCTCCCGAGACCACCAGGGTCAGGCCCTTCCAGCGCACCACCGCCTGGGCCGAGCCCAGAACGTGGCCGGCCGGGACCAGAGAGACCTCGACGCCGTTGTGGGTGAAGGATCCGCCGTAGGGCACGGCCTGCTGGCGACCGGCGAAATCCTCGCCATAGCGGACGGCCATGATCGCCAGGGTTTCCGGCGTCGCCGCCACCACGCCGTGACCGGCGCGGGCATGGTCGGCATGGCCGTGGGTGATCACCGCCCGGTCCACGGAGCGGACCGGATCGATATAGAAATCCCCTGGCGGGCAATACAGCCCGTCCGGCCGGGGACAGAGAAGATCTTCAGGCTTGATCACAGTGGATATGACAATGCGCGGACTGCTAATCATATCCCCATGAGCGATGACAACGAACAGAGCCGCCTGATCGCCACGGCGATGAACGAGGGCAGCCCGCAAGCGCGGGCCCTGGGTTTTTCCACCCTGCAGATCGGAGACGGGGTGGCGATTCTCAAGGTGCCCTATCGCCCCGAGATCGTCGGCGATCCCGAAACCGGCGTCATCGCCGGCGGGGTGATGACCACCCTGCTGGACCACGCCAGCGGCCAGGCCGTGCATGCGGCGCTGGAAACCTGGACCTCGATCGCCACCCTCGACCTGCGCATAGACTATATGCGCCCCGCCCAGCCGGGCCGCGACGTCCTGGCGCGCGCCCATTGCTACAAGGTCACCCGGTCGGTCGCCTTTGTGCGGGCGGTCGCCTATGAGGACGATCCCGAGGATCCGGTGGCCACCGCCCAGGCGACCTTCATGCTCGACAGCAGCGCCGGCAAGAAGGCCGGGGCCAATCTCAAGCCGTCCAAGACGGGAGGGACCGCCGCATGAGCGACGCCAACAACCGCCTGGTCGCTGTTCTGGGCTCGATCCCCTACGCCAAGTTTCTGGGCGTCACCGCCGAGCTGGCCGGCGACGAGATGACCGCCATCCTGCCGTTCTCCGACCACATCGTCGGCAATCCGATGCTGCCGGCCATTCATGGCGGGGTGCTGGGGGCCTTCATGGAGATGGCGGCCCTGGCCCAGCTGTCGGTGGCCGCGCCGCTGAAGCGCCAGCCGCGGACGGTGGACGTCTCGATCGAATATCTGCGCTCGGGCCGGCCGGTGACCACCTATGCCCGCGCCACCATCAAGAAGCTCGGTCGCCGGGTCGCCAATGTCCATGTCGAGGCCTGGCAGGACACCCGCGCCGCGCCGATCGCGACGCTGCGCGGGATCTTCCTGGTCGCCCCGTCGGAGGACTGACGATCGGCCGGGCTTCGCGCGGCGGAAAGGGCGGCGGCAAGGCCGTCCGCAAGGGTGATCTGCCCGCCAAGACCTGTCTGACCTGCGGTCGACCGTTCGCGTGGCGCAAGGCCTGGGAGCGCGTGTGGGAAGAAGTCAAATATTGCTCTGACCGATGCAGAAACCAGAATATTAAACCTCTGTAATGCCGTTTGCCGCCGGTAGCGTTTCTTAAAAAGCCTTCATGACGCAAAGGTAACGGGTGTTTACGAAGCGCCGCGCCTATACCCCTTTTCACCGGACGCGAACAACCGCGGCGGCCAAAAAAAGGGATCAAGACCATGACCATCAACACCAATGCTTTCGCCGGCTTCGCCACCCTGGTTCTCGCGGTTCTGCCGCTGGCCATCATCATCGGTTCGATCGCCAAGAGCTTCTGAGTGATCGCCGCGTAGCTCCACCGGGTTCGCGTCCTCAGGCCTTCAAGGCTTGCGAGGCCGCCCGGTGGAGAAGGGCGTGACGACGCGCCAATCGATCGATGTCGGCGTCATATCCGCCGCCGATTACCCCCGTGACGGGGATGCCCGCTTCAAGACATGAGCTCAGGACGAACGCCTCGCGTTGCGCGAGCCCCGCGTCGCTCAGGGACAGCCGGCCCAGCTTGTCGTCCGCGTGCGGATCGACCCCGGCATTGAAGAACACCAGGTCCGGCTTCACCCGATCCAGCAGCGCCGGCAGGATCTCCGCCAGTTTCTCCAGATAGGCCGCGTCCTCCGTCCCGTCGGCCAGGTCGATATCCAGATCGCTGACGGCCTTGCGGGCCGGATAGTTCCTTTCGGCATGCATCGAGACGGTGAAGACCGACGGGTCGTCCTCAAAGATCCGCGCCGTGCCGTCGCCCTGATGGACATCCAGGTCCACCACCAGGGCCTGGCCGATCGCGCCCTCGGCCAGCAGACGCCGCGCGGCCACGGCCACATCATTGAACACACAGAACCCCGCCCCGCTCTCGGCGCCGGCGTGATGGCTGCCGCCGGCGGTGTTGCAGGCGATCCCGTGCGCCAGGGCCAGCCTGGCCGCCAGCAAAGTCCCTCCCGTCGCGGCGCAGGCCCGCGTGGCGACCGACTCGCTGTTGGGCATGCCGATGCGGCGCACGACATCGGCGGGCAGGGACTGCTCCAGCACGCCGCGCACATAGTCTTCGGTATGGACCAGACGCAGGCTCTCGACGTCGATCAGCTCGGGAAGATGGAACCCAGACGGCCCCGCCAGCCCCTCGGCCTCCAGCAGGGCGGCGAGCCGGGAGAACTTGTCCATCGGAAACCGGTGCCCCGCCGGCATCTCGGCGCGAAAGGCGGGGTGGTGGACAATCGGCGAAAACATCACTCAACGATGGCGATCGCGGCGACCTGACGCAAGGTGACGACTTGCCCAAGCGCCCCGAGGGGAATATCGCACTGCACCATGCAGACGCCCGAAAACCTCGCCGACATTCTCGACCTCGAAGCCATCGAGGTGAACCTGTTCCGGGGCGTCAGCCCCAATGACGGCTTTCCGCGCATCTTCGGCGGCCTGGTCATCGCCCAGGCCCTGTTGGCGGCCTACAAGACCGTGCCGGACCGCATCTGCCATTCGCTGCACGCCTATTTCATCCGCCCGGGCGATGTGAACGCCCCGGTGCTCTACGAGGTCGAGCGGGCCCGCGACGGCGGCACCTTCACCACCCGGCGGGTGGCGGCCATCCAGCACGGCGAACAGATCTTCAACCTGGCCTGCTCGTTCCAGACGCCCGAAGAGGGCTTCGAGCACCAGTCGCCTATGCCCGCCGCGCCCGATCCCGAGACCGTGCCGACCGAAGGCGAGTTCCTGCGCAGCCTGGGCGACCAGGTCCATCCCAAGATGCTGGCCTTCCTCGACAAGCCCCGCCCGATCGACATCCGCTGGGTCGATCCGCAAAACCCGGTCAAGCCCGAGAAGAAGTCCGGCGCCAAGGAAGTCTGGATGCGGGCTCGCGCCCCCTTGGGCGACGACGTCAAGATGCAACAGGCCGCCCTGGCCTACGCCTCGGACATGGCCTTCATGGAAAGCGCCCTGCGGCCCCATGGGCTGGTTTGGACCACGCCCGGCCTGCAGTCGGCCAGCCTGGACCACGCCATGTGGTTCCACCGCCCGTTCAATTTCAACGACTGGACCCTGTTCGCCCAGGACAGCCCCAGCGCCTCCCAGGGCCGCGGCATGGTGCGCGGGCAGATGTTCGGTCAGGACGGAACCCTGCTGGCCTCCGTGGCCCAGGAATGCCTGATGCGGATCAAGAAATAGGGCCTCTAGCCGCCCAGCCGTTCCAGAACACCGACGAACCGGTCGATATCGCCCCCGGTCATCGCCCGCTCGGCCTCGATCACCAGCTGCAGTTTGCGCGCCAGGACCCGCAATTCGATCTCGCCGGCCTCGGCTTGGGTCTTGGCGGCGGTCGCCTTGCTGGCCTCGGCTTCCGCCAGAAGCTTGGTCGCCCGCGCCGCCAGTTCCTCATTCTCAAGACCGGCGCGCGATAGCCGATCCTTGAGATGGGCGATGGAGCGGTCCAGCAGGTCCTGGGCCTCCTCCCGAACGGAGGTTCCGTGATGCTGGTTCACCACCGAATCCAGCACCGCCGCCATGGCCTGGGTCAGCCTGGGGATCAGGCCGTTGGCGACACTCACATCATTGGCGATTTGCCGTGAGGTATCCGGTCTTCGACGCGCGCTAACGAAGACCTCGACCACCATCTTCATCGCGGCGATGGCTGAATCGGACTTTAGAACGGTGGCGGCCATGACCACGCCGTGTTCCGTAAAAGCCCAGGGATGCTTGCGCCGACCGCCCCAGGAACTTGATGTCGCATTTTGCGATATCAAGTTGGCGATTTCACCTGCGGTCAGTTGGAAGGCATAGCCCTCGAACCGTGCGGTATTGCGGCGGACCTGTTCGTTGAGACGCCGGGTCTCGACCCCGAAGAGAGCGGCGATGGCGTCGTCAAGCACGACACTCTGGCCTCGGATCTGATGGATATGGGCAAACGCCCTGTCGGCGGCCGGGAGATCGACAGGCATAGGGCTCGACATCGCATTGAGGGTGGTGACTTCGTCACACTCTCTTTGATTGATTTCGAGATCAATCCTCTTCGGCCTGGCCGTCGTTATAGGTGGCCCAGGATTGCCTGATGCGGATCAGGCTGCAGGACGGTTCGCCAGGCGGATCGACGCCACGCCGGCCAGGGTCAGGCCGCGCAGCAGCGAGGCCACCTGCATCCCGACGGTCAGCTCGCCGGCCAGGGCCATGCGCAGCGCCTCGGCGGCCGAGACCCAGAGCCTCTCGATCCTTTCGGTCGGGTCATCCTTAGGCTCGGCGACCTTCGCCACCTGACGCGCCAGGACGATGTGTGTACGGTTTGAATGGGTGCCGGCGTTGGCCCGGGTTTCGCCGACCAGGGTCAGAACCCCGGCGCAACCGGTCTCTTCCAGCAGCTCGCGAGCGGCGGCGGCGCAGGGATCCGTGTCAGTCGGCTCCATGCCGCCGGCGGGCAGTTCGATCGACAGGTCGCCCAGGCCGTGGCGGTACTGCTTGACCAGCAGGACGTTGTCGTCGGCGTCCAGGGCGACGACTTCGACCCAGTCGGGATAGTCGAGAACGTAATAGGGGGCGATCACCGCGCCCTCATCGGTGACGCAATCGTCAGCGCGAACGCTGATCCAGCGATCCTTGTGGACATAGCGCGAGGCGGTGACCCGCCATTTCCCGTCGGTCGCCATGTCCTCGAACTCCTGAAGTGACGTCGTCAGTCGTAGTTGCGCTCGACGCCGTCCGCGTCCTCATCCTCTTGCGCCGGGCCCTCCGGCTCGCCGACCAGGGCGGGCGGGTCGGCCAGGATCAGGCGTTCGGCGATCTTCACCTCGGGCACGGCCTCGCGGGTGAAGGGCAGGTACCAGGTCTGGCCGCCCAGGGCCGGCTGGATCTCGAGCAGGTCGCCGGCCCCGAAGTTCTGCACGCTCTTCACCGAGCCCAGCAGGGTGTTGTCGCCGATGTGGCGCACGGGCAGGCCTACCAGATCGGTCAGATAGAATTCGTCTTCGTCCGGCTCGGGCAGGGCTTCGCGAGGAACATAGAGGCGCAGCCCGCGCAGGGCGTCGGCGGCGTCCTTGGTCTCGATCCCCTGGCAGCGGGTGACGAGGCCGTCCTTGGCCACGCGGGCCGAGACGATGGTCAGGGCCGGCGAGCCGTCCTGGCGCAGCAGCGCCTTGAAGTCGGCCAGGCTCTTGGGGTTTTCGGTATAGGTGGCGATCTTCACCTCGCCGCGCACGCCAAAGCCGCCGGCGACGCGGCCGACCATGATCAGGTTTGCGGAGGGCGAGTTGCTCATCGAGAAAAGCATCGCCGCCCCGATCCGAAGACCGGGGCGGCGGCGCGAAAGGCCTTAGCCTTCGGTCTTTTCTTCTTCGGCGGCCGGAGCCTCTTCAGCGGCGGCTTCGGCCGGGGCTTCTTCAGCGGGCGCTTCTTCAGCAACCGGTTCCGGAGCCGGGGCGGCGGCGGCTTCAGCCGCGGCGGCGGCTTCGGCTTCAGCGGCGGCCTTGGCGTCTTCCTTGGCCTGGGCGGCGGCGGCGGCGGCGTCTTCAGCGGCCTTCACGTCGGCGGCCTTGCGGTCTTCGTCGCGTTGAGCGCGTTCGGCGATGCGTTCCTGGGCCTTCTTGCCCGGCGCGCCCTTTTCAGGGTTGTTGCCGTGGGTCCAGGCGCCGATGCCTTGAGCGGCCAGGAAGCGGGCGACGCGGTCGGTCGGCTGGGCGCCCTTGGCGATCCAGGCCTGGATCGACTCGACCTTCAGGGTGACGCGAGCGGCGTCGTCCTTCTTGAGGAGCGGGTTGTAGGTGCCGACCTTCTCGATGAAACGGCCATCGCGCGGCGAGTGGCTGTCAGCAACGACGATCGAGTAGTACGGGCGCTTCTTGGCGCCGCCACGGGCGAGACGGATCTTCAGCATTTCGGTAGTCCTTGAGTTCGGGTTTTATTTCTTGAAGGGATTGAAACCGGGCGGCAGACCGCCGCCCAGGCCGGAAAGGAGGTTCGGCTTGGCGTCGCCGCCAGCGCCGAGACCGGGAAGACCCGGCAGGCCTCCCGCGGAATTCTGTTCGGGCTGGGCGACCTTGCCGCCGCCCATGGCCTTCAGGCGCGACATGTCGCCGCCGCCCATCATGCCGGCCATGCGGGCCAGGCTCTTGCCGCCGTCCTTGGACATGGCCTTGAACATGTCGGCCATCTGCCGGTGCTGCTTGAGCAGGCGGTTGACCTCGGCCACGTCGACCCCGGCGCCGGCCGCGATGCGGCGCTTGCGCGAGGCGGCCAGAATGTCGGGCTTCTTGCGTTCCAGCTTGGTCATCGAGCTGATGATCGCCTGCTGGCGCAGGAAGACCTTGTCGTCGATGCCGCTCTCGGCGATCTGTTTCTTGGCCTTCTGGACACCAGGCAGCAGGCCCATGATGCCCTGCATGCCGCCCATCTTCTGCATCTGCGACAGCTGCGACGACAGGTCGTTCAGGTCGAACTGGCCCTTGGCCAGCTTCTTGGCCATGCGCTCGGCTTCGGCCTGGTCGAGGTCCTGGGCGGCGCGTTCGACCAGGGCGACGACGTCGCCTTGCCCCAGGATGCGGCCGGCGACGCGGCGGGCGTCGAACACGTCCAGGGCGTCGATCTTCTCGCCGGCCCCGAGGAACTTGATCGGCAGGCCGGTGACGTGGCGCATCGACAGGGCCGCGCCGCCGCGGCCGTCGCCATCGGCGCGGGTCAGGATCAGGCCGGTCAGCGGCAGACGTTCGTGGAACGCCTTGGCGGTGCGCACCGCGTCCTGACCGGTCAGGCTGTCGGCGACCAGCAGGGTCTCGGTCGGCGTGGCGATGCGGGCGATTTCCGCCGCCTCGCTCATCATCGCCTCGTCCAGGGTGGTGCGGCCGGCAGTGTCGAGGATCAGGACGTCATAGCCGCCCAGCTTGGCGGCGCTCATCGCCCGCCTGGCGATATCGACGGCGCTCTGGCCGGCGACGATGGGCAGGCTCTCGACCCCGACCTGCTGGGCCAGAATGGCCAGCTGTTCCATGGCGGCGGGACGGCGGGTGTCGAGCGAGGCGACCAGCACCTTCTTGCGCTCGTTCTTGCTCAGGCGCAGGGCCAGCTTGCCGGTGGTGGTGGTCTTGCCCGAGCCCTGCAGGCCGGTCATCAGGATCACCGACGGCGGATTCAGGGCCAGGTTCAGGCCGGTCGGCTCCTCGCCGCCCAGCATGTCGACCAGGCCGTCATAGACGATCTTGACCACCTGATCGGCCGGCTTGACCGAACGGATGACCGCTTCGCCCGAGGCCAGTTCCTTGGCCTTGCTGATGAAGTCCTTGACCACCGGCAGGGCGACATCGGCTTCCAGCAGGGCGACGCGAACCTCGCGCAGCGCCTCGTCGATATCCTTTTCGGACAGCACGCCGCGACCGCCGAGGCGGTCGAATACGCCGGAGAGCCGCTCTGTAAGGCCGTCGAACATGTCGAACCTTCAAACCCAAACCAAAGACCAAACGCAATCAGCCCCCATGGACGATCACGTCGATGGGGGTCCTCGCCGTCCTCGTCCGGATGGGTCCTGCGCTAGCAGGCCGGGGTCGTGACGGTAGAGGCGCTGCTGATGAAGCGCCGGAAGGCGGGTCTTATGCTTGGACCCTGTGGAAAATGCAAGGATTTCGAATCTAGGCGCGCTCGGGCCGCGCGCTACGTCCGGACTCGTCGTCCCACAGAGTCATCCTGATCCCTTGTCGAGAACCCGAACAGGTCAATGGTGGGAGATGGATCCGCAAGTCTTGAGCGCAGTCGCGGTCGTGCTGACGGCGGTTGGAGGGGTCGTAACGGCCCTGGCCGCCCTGGTATGGGCGTGGCGGCGGCGGCCCTGAGGCCGCCGCCCTTGTCTCAGGGGCCTGGCCTCAGGCCGCGCCGAGGAAGTCGCGCTTGCCGACCTCGACGCCGTTCTTGCGCAGGATCGCGTAGGCGGCGGTCAGGTGGAAGAAGAAGTTGGGCTGGGCTTGGGTCTGCAGATAGGCCAAACCCTTGACCACGCTGGTCTCACCGCGACGCACCAGGGTGATGTCGCGATCCTCGGCGCCGGCGAAGGCGGCCGCGTCCAGACCCTCGACATAGGCGATGGCGCGATCGACGCGGGCGATCAGCGCGGCGAAGCTGGTTTCGGTGTCGTCCCAGGCCGGGACCTCTTCACCGGCCAGGCGGGCGGTGCAGCCCTTGGCGAAGTCGGTGGCGATCTGGACCTGGCGGATCAGTGGGAACATGTCGGGATAGAGCCGCGCCTTCAGCAGGGCTTCAGGATCCCAGCTCTTGGCCTCGACCTGGGCGGCGGCCTTGGTCAGCACGCCCTTCAGGCCCTTGAGCCCTTGAACGAAGACGGGGACGCTGGCCTGGTGCATGGAAATCGACATGAAAGCTCCGCTTGAAGGTGTGGCGCACAGATAGGGCGGCCGCGCCCCGAGCGAAAGCGCGGAACGCTCGAAGCTCGGCGAGGGTTTAGGAGACTTGAGTTCAACCCCCGAGGTTTCCCCATGAAAGTCTCCGACGTCATGACCAAGCAGGTCATCACCGCCGCCCCGACCGATTCCATCCGCAAGGTCGCCCAGACCATGGCCCATATCGACAGCGGCGCGGTGCCGGTGGTCGAGAACGGCAAGGTGGTGGGCCTGGTCACCGACCGCGACATCGTCCTGCGCGTGGTCGCCGAAGGCCGCAGCTTCGACTCGCCGGTCTCCGACGCCATGAGCGAAGGCGATGTCCAGAGCATCACCGCCGAGGACAGCCTGGCCGACGCCAGCGCCAAGATGGCCCATCACCAGATCCGCCGCCTCGTCGTCCTGGACGACGCCGGCCAACTGACGGGCATCCTGTCGCTGGGCGACGTGGCCAAGGACTACGGCGCCAAGCAGGTCGGCAAGACGCTGGAGGATATTTCGGAAGAAGCCGGCGAGGCCGCGCACTAGCGGCCGACACTGGCCCCCTCCGGATGCTGCGCATCCTCCTCCCCCAGAGGGGGAAGATGAGGACGCGGAGGGGGCCAGTAGAGATCAAGAAAAAGGGCGGCCCTGCGAGGAGCCGCCCTTCATCATGTCAGACAGTCTGGAAAGCCTAGACCAGCGAGGGGTCGATGGCCTTGCAGGCTTCCATCAGGCCCTGAACCGACTCGACGGACTTGGCGAACATCGCCTTTTCGTCGTCATTGGTTTCGAACTCGATGACGCGTTCCGCGCCGCCGGCGCCGATCACGACCGGCACGCCGACATACAGATCCTTCAGGCCGTATTGGCCGGTCAGGAAGGTGGCGCACGGCAGAACGCGCTTCTTGTCCTTCAGATAGCTGGTGGCCATGGCGATGGCCGATTCCGCCGGGGCGTAGAAGGCCGAGCCGGTCTTCAGCAGGGCGACGATCTCGCCGCCGCCGCCGCGGGTGCGCTTGACGATGCCGTCGAGCTCGTCCTGGGTCATCCAGCCTTGCTTGACCAGTTCCGGCAGCGGCAGGCCGCCGACCGTCGAGTGACGGACCATCGGCACCATGTCGTCGCCGTGACCGCCCAGGGTCCAGGCGTGGATGTCTTCCACCGACACGCCGGTCTTTTCGGCCAGGAAGTAGGCGAAGCGCGCCGAGTCCAGGACGCCGGCCATGCCGATGACCTTTTCCTTGGGCAGGCCCGAGAACTGCTGCAGCGCCCAGACCATGGCGTCGAGCGGGTTGGTGATGCAGATGACGAAGGCGTTGGGGGCGTGCTGCTTGATGCCTTCGCCGACGGCCTTCATGACCTTCAGATTGATGCCCAGCAGATCATCGCGGCTCATGCCCGGCTTGCGCGGCACGCCGGCGGTGACGATGCAGACGTCGGCGCCGGCGATGTCGGCATAGTCATTGGCGCCCTTCAGGGCGATGTCCTTGCCGAACACGGCCGAGGCTTCGGCCAGGTCGAGGGCCTTGCCCTGCGGGGTGCCTTCGCTGATGTCGAACAGAACGATATCACCCAACTCTTCGCGAGCCGCGATGTGAGCCAGGGTGCCGCCGATCATGCCGGCGCCGATAAGGGCGATCTTCGCGCGAGCCATAGGGTCTCCGTCAGGACTGTGGATGGAAATTCTCGCGGCGGTCTAGACCCATGAGGCTTAAGCCTCAAGCCCCCTTCCCCGTTTCGCTGCACTGCGGCAAAACAGTCTGAACAACAAGAAGGACGCGCAGGGATGAGCAAGACCGATCCGGGAAACTATTTCGAGGACTTCAGGCTGGGCCAGGTGCTGGTCCACGCCACGCCGCGCACGGTGACGGCGGGGGATGTGGCGCTGTACACGGCCTTGTACGGCCCGCGTTTCGCCCTGTTCTCGTCCGACGAATTCGCCCGCAACAGCGGCCTGCCCGCCGCGCCCGTCGATCCGCTGGTCGCGTTTCACATCGTGTTCGGCAAGAGCGTGCCCGACATCAGCCTGAACGCCGTGGCCAATCTGGGCTATGCCGAAGGCCTGTTCCTGGCCCCGGTCTATCCGGGCGACACCCTGATGTCGCAGTCCGAGGTGATCGGCCTGAAGGAGAACTCCAACAGGAAGACCGGCGTCGTCTATGTCCGCACCACCGGGACCAACCAGCACGGCCGGCCGGTGCTGCGCTATGTGCGCTGGGTGATGGTGCGCAAGCGCTCGCCCGAGGCGGTGGTCGCCGAGCAGGCGACGCCGACCCTGGCCCAGGCCGTGGCCGCCCAGGACCTGATCCTCCCCGCCACCCTCGACTTCTCGAAATACGACTACGCCCTGGGCGGCGCGCCGCATGCCTTCGAGGACTACGAGATCGGCGAGACGATCGACCATGTCGACGGCATGGCCATCGAGGAGGCCGAGCACGCCATGGCCACCCGGCTGTGGCAAAACACCGCCAAGGTCCACTTCAATCAGTTCGAACGATCAAAGGACCCGTCAGGGCGGCGCCTGGTCTATGGCGGGGTGGTGATCTCCACCGCCAAGGCCCTGTCGTTCAACGGCCTGCAGAACGCCGGCCTGATCCTGGCGATCAATGGCGGCCGCCATGTCAGCCCCTATTTCGCCGGCGGCACGGTGTTCGCCTGGAGCCAGGTGCTGGACAAGGCCGATCTGGGCGACGGCGTCGGGGCCCTGCGCCTGCGACTGGTGGCGACGCGAGACCGGCCCTGCGACGACTTCCCCGGCCAGGACGAGGCCGGTGTCTATAACGAGCACGTCATTCTCGATTTCGACTATTGGGCGGCGGTCCCCCAAAGGGGGGCGGCGCGTGGCTGAGTTTGTCCTGGACCCGGCCTTCGTGGCCACCTCGGCCGCGCTGGGCGATCTTCCCCTGTGCCAGGCCCGCCTGCAGCTGGACGCCCGCTATCCGTGGATCGTGCTGATCCCGCGACAGGGCGGTCTTCGGGAGATCGAGGACCTCTCGCCAGCCGATCGCGTCGCCCTAATGGACGAGATCGTGCGGGCGGGAACGGCGACGCGGGCGGTCGCAGGGGCGCTGGGCCTGGCGGTCGACAAGCTCAATGTCGGCGCCCTGGGCAATGTGACGCCGCAGCTTCACGTCCATGTCCTGGGCCGCCGCGCCGACGATCCCGCCTGGCCGGGTCCGGTGTGGGGCCACAGCCCAGCCGAGGCGTTCGCAGCCGAAGCCCTTGAGGCGGCGATCACGGCGGCGCGAGGGAGTCTGGGCCTCTAGCCCTATAAACGCGCACGCCCCCGCGGAAGCGGGGATGAACGGGGATGGGGGATTAACGCAGGTTCGGCTTCTTCTTGGCCGACGCCTTCTTCTTGCTGGTCGTCGCCTTGGCCTTGGAGCCGGACTTGCCCTTGGCCGTCGCCTTGCCCTTCGAGCCGCCCTTCTTCTTGACGGCCGCGGCGCACTTGGCCTTGGCGGCCTTCAGGGCCTTGCCGGTCTTGCCCTTGGTCGAACAGGCCGCGGCCTTGGCCGGCGCGCGGCTCGGAGCGGCGCGCGGCGCGCCCCAGATCACGGGCCCACGGCCCTGGATCACATAGCCGGGCGGCAGGCTGGGCGGGGCTTCGCGCTGGGCGACCACCGCCTGGCTGACCCCGGCCTCCTCCAGACTGCCGCTCCAGCGGGGTCCGGTGCCGGGGGTCAGGGTCAGCACCGTCGATTGATCCGGTCTGGCATTGAACCGAAAGATCAGGCTCTGACCCGCGCGTTCAACGGTCTCGATCAAACCCGTCGAACCCGTCGCGCCAGCGCGACGAACATCGCGCCAGGCGCCTTCCACTGGCCCTGAGCCGCCGGCCGGGTCGACGATCTGCAGGGCGTAGAGCACTGATCCGTCGGACCCCGACACCTTCCAGCCGCCGTCGAGCGGGCCCTGCAGACCCTGGGCGGCGACGATCGAGCCCTTGACCCGCAGTTCATAGGCCTGCTCGCTGGGAATATAGGTCCCCTGCGGGACGGCATGTTCGCCCTCCGGCGGAAACGCCAGAGCGGGCGGCTCGGGCTCGGGGATCGGCAGCACGGTCGGCTTGTGCCGGGGAACCGGCGCCGTCGGCGAGGCCTCGTCGTCTTCTTCTGTCGTGCCGGTCTGGGCGATCAGATCACCCAGCGGATCAATCGCCTCCGGCGCCGCCTGGGGCGCGGGGACCTGGGGCGCGGTGGCGACCGGCGCCTCCTGGGCCAGGACCGGGCCCGCAACCAGGATCAGGGAAAGGACGAGAACCCGCATGAACACCTCTAGTCGGCCTTGGCCGAGATGGCGGCGGCCACCGCCACCAGACGCTCGGCCTGGGCCAGATGCAGGCGCTCGGCCATCTTGCCGTCCACCCGCAGCGCACCCTTGCCGGCGTTTTCAGGCGCCTTGAAGGCGGCGATCACCGCCTGGCTCCAGGCGATCTCCTCGGCGGACGGCGAAAACACCCGGTTGCAGATCTCCAGATGCTTGGGATGGATCAGGGTCTTGCCGTCGAAGCCGAAGTCCACGCCCTGGACGCAGACCGCTTCCAGCGCCGCCAGATCCTCGATGTCGTTGTGCACGCCGTCCAGGATGGTCAGGCCGTGGGCCCGGGCGGCGGCCACCGACAGGGTCAGCAGCGGCAGGAAGGGCTCGCGGCCCGGCGTCTGACGCGCCCGCATCTCCTTGGCGAAATCGTTGACGCCCATCACGAAGGCCGAAAGCCGCGTGGACCGGCGGGCGTCGGCGATGTCCCACAGATGGAAGGCGGCCTTGCCGGTCTCGATCATGGTCCACAGCCGCGTCGTGCTGGGCGCGGCGTGCAGGGCGCCGTCATAGACGCGCACATCGGCGGCGTCATTGATCTTGGGCACCAGCACGGCGTCCGGGCCGGCCTGCGCCGCCGCCCTCAGGTCGTCGACCCCCCAGGGGGTGTCGAGACCATTGGTGCGGATCACCACCTCGCGACCGCCGAACCCGCCGGCCCTGACCGCCGCCACCGCCGCCTCGCGCGCGGCGTCCTTCATCTCCGGCGCCACGGCGTCTTCCAGGTCGAGGATGATGACATCGGCGTCCAGAGTGCGCGCCTTCTCAACGGCCTTGGCGTTGGAGGCGGGCATATAGAGGGCGCTGCGGCGCGGCCTGGCGACGTCGGACATTCAAACTCCCCTGCGATCTTGTTCTAAAGACCCTTCTTAAGCATCGGCGTACATCCGCAAAAGCCATCATGCGCCCGTTGCGCTAATCTTGGTCAAGGATCGCGCGAACCGGGTTAGGATCGAGACATGACCACGCGCTATGACGAGACCGCTCGCAACGTCCTGGGCGGAGAGCTGATCCCCTGCTCGCTGGACCCGGTGACGGGCTTCTATCGCAACGGCTGCTGCGAGACCGGTCCGCATGATCTGGGCCTGCACACGGTCTGCGCGGTGATGACCGACGACTTCCTGGCCTTCTCCAAGGCTGCGGGGAATGACCTGTCCACGCCGCGTCCGGAATTCGCCTTTGCCGGCCTGAAGGCCGGCGATCGCTGGTGCCTGTGCGCCGGTCGCTGGAAGGACGCCCTCGACGCCGGCATGGCCCCGCAGGTGGTGCTGGAGGCCTCGCATGAGGAGCTTCTGGCCATCGTCCCGCTGGGGGTGCTGAAAGACCACGCGGCGGTCTAGCCCAGCCCATACTCCCGCTCGAGCCGGTAGGCCGAGCCCTCGCTGGTTCGCCAGCTGGAATAGAGGCCAAATCGGTCCACCCGGAAGGGCGGTGAGCGCAGCAGGTTGTTGGCCTGCACCCAGGCGCCGACCTCGGGAACGGATGGGCGTTTCAGATAGGCCAGGGTGACGTGCGGCGTATAGAGCCGCGCCTCGGGCTTGAGGCCCACTCCGCGGGCGGCCCGTTCGTTGGCCTTGGCCAGGCGCCGCAGGGCGGGGCTTTCGCCCACCCCGGCCCAGACCGCATGGATGTCGGCGCCTTCCCCGAAAGACCCGACACCGGCCAGGTCGAGGTCAAAGGCCGACGCTTCGATCTGGGCCAGGGCCTCGTCCAGTTCGGCCGCCACCGGCTCCTGCACGTCGCCGATGAACTTCAGGGTGATGTGAAACGCCGCTTGCGGCCGCCACCGCGCGCCCTCGATGCCGTGCTGGCGGGACAGAAGGCCCTGACCGATTTCAGGCGGCACGGCGATGGCGGTAAAGAGTCGGAGCATTAAGGACAAGGATTGGGCTGGGCCGCGTGGATGGCGTTGACGGCCTTTTCCAGCTCGTCGGTCCAGGTCAGGTCGAAGGCGTCGATCGCGATCTTCAACTGGTCCATCGACGTCGCGCCGATGATCGTCGAGGTCACGAACGGGCGGGCGTCGCAGAACTTCAGGGCCAGCGTCGCCGGATCCATGCCGAACTTGCCGGCCAGGTCGACATAGGCGCGGATCGCGGCCTCGGCGCCCGGACCTTCATAGCGCTGCATGCGGTTATAGAGCGCCTTGCGCGAGCCCTCGGGCAGGGCGCCATCCAGATATTTGCCGGTCAGGGCCCCTTGAGCCAGCGGCGAATAGGCCAGCAGCCCGACCTGTTCGCGCATCGCGATCTCGGCCAGGCCATATTCGAACGTGCGGTTGGCCAGGTGATAGGCGTTCTGGATCGAGGCGATGCGCGGCAGGTTGCGGGTCTCGCTCTCGGCCAGGAAACGCATCACGCCCCAGGGAAACTCGTTGGACACGCCGATGGCCCGCAGGGTTCCCTTCTTCACATGGGCGTCGAGCGCCTCGAGAATGTCGCCGAAGGTCTCGTAGTCCTGCTCATAGTCCTTGAAGGTCTGGCCGCCGAACACCCGCACCGGCCGGTCGGGCCAGTGCAGCTGATAGAGATCCAGATAGTCGGTGTTCAGGCGCTTGAGCGAGTTTTCCACGGCCTCGTCGATCTGGGCCCGGGTATGCCGCGTCGGCGAGCCGTCCGACCGCATCCAGGTCAGGCCGCCAAAGGCGCTGCCGCGACCGGCGACCTTCGAGGCCAGGATGATCTCGTTTCGCTTGCCGGTCTTTTGCAGCCACGAACCGATATGACGCTCGGTATTGCCCTGGGTGCTGGGGTCGGGCGGACTGGAATACATCTCGGCGGTGTCCCAGAAATTGACCCCGCGCTCGAGCGCGTAGTCCATCTGGGCGTGAGCCTCCGCTTCGCTGTTCTGCGAGCCCCAGGTCATGGTGCCCAGGCAGCAGCGCGAGACCTTCACGCCGGTTCGTCCCAGTTCCGAATAGTCCATGCGCGCCCGCCCGTTTTTGATTTCTGTTGGGACCTATTTAAGCGCTCCGGCGTCCGTCTCAACAGCCATACCTTGCGCGAAAGGCCAAGGATGCCGATATTCGTCAGGCGTCCATGTCGGGCGCGATGCAATCAAAGGGTTTTCCCTCGATGAACGACCTCAACCGCGGCTATGCGCGCTCGATCCCGGCGGATCGCGCCGATATGTCGGTTGACGCCGGCCTGCGCAGCTTCATGCTCGGCGTCTACAACAAGGTGGCCCTGGGGCTCCTGCTGTCCGCCGGCCTCGCCTATCTGACCAGCGCCTATCAGCCGGTGGCCAGCCTGCTGTATGTCCTGACCCCCGATGGCCGCCTGGCCGGCTTCACCATGGCCGGCACGATCATCCGCTTCGCGCCCCTGGCGATGATGCTGGTGGCGATGTTCGCCATGAAGAACCCCACCGCCAAATCGTCCGGCGCGCTGTACTGGGCGCTGGTCGCCTCGATCGGCGCGGGTTCGGGCGTCTGGCTGCTGGCCTATACCGGCGCCTCGGTGGCCTCGACCTTCATGATCACCGCCATCGCTTTTGGCGGCCTCAGCCTGTTTGGTTACACCACCAAGAAGGACCTGACCGGCTTTGGCAGCTTCCTGATCATGGGCCTGATCGGCCTGGTGCTGGCCTCGCTGGCCCAGATGTTCTTCCGCCTGCCGGGCCTGAGCTTCATCATCAGCATCCTGGGCGTGTTCATCTTCGCGGGCCTGATCGCCTACGACACCCAGAAGCTGAAGATGGCCTATTACCAAATGGGCGGCGACCAGAACTCGATGGCGGTGGCCACCAATTACGGCGCGCTGAACCTGTATCTGAACTTCATCAACCTGTTCCAGTTCCTGCTCAGCATCTTCGGCTCGCGCCGCTAGATCCTGATCGGACCGAAAACGATGGGCCCCGGCGGGAAACCGCCGGGGCTTTTTCGTGGGTGGGACTCGACGAGACCATGCGCTGGCGCCACCTTGGGGGCGGGGACACGAACAGCCGCTTCGAGGATTTCATGACCCGCGCCCTGACCTTTCTGGCCGGCCTTGTTCTGGTCGTCGTCGCTGGAACCGCTCACGCCGAGACGATGAGCCTGAGGCCCTATGCGATCCCGGCCAAGGCCCCGATGATGTCGCTGACGCCGGACGCGGCGATGCAGAGCTCCAGGCCGGACCTCTCCGTGCCCGTGCGCAACGCCAACGCCCCCGTGCAACGGCCGCGCGGGATCGCCAAGACCTCGGTGGAAAGCCGGATCGCCGGCAACGGCCCCGTGGCCTCGGCCGGCGTGCTGTGCGGCCTCAAGCCGAGCGCCGACGACAGCGGCATGGGCACGGCGCGGGGCTATGACAATGACGGTCGGTTCGTAGGCGCCAAGCTGGCGTTTGCGTTCTAAGCCCCTAATCCACCACCGAGAACTTGCCCTTCTCGAACAGCTTCAGCACCTGGGCCAGTTCGTGGCCGCGCTTGAGGATCATGCCGCCCTGGCCGATCACGGCCCAGGCCCCCTGCTTGCGGGCCAGGGCCGGGCGCTTTTCGACGCGATAGAGCGGCGCCTCGGCGGCATGGCGAAAGATCGAGAACACCGCGCAGTCCGACAATCCGGCGATGCCGTAGTCGCGCCATTCGCCCGCAGCGACCATCCGGCCATACAGACGCATCAGCTGGTCCAGCTCGCGCCGCTCGAAAAAGGTCACGCCACCGGGCGAGGGAGCGGACGGGGATTGGGAATCCAGCGCCATCGGACGAATCCTAAGCCCAAATCACGGGATCTGGCGAGCGTGTCATCGCGGCCACGCCGAGGTAAAATGCAACAGACCCGTCACGGGGCGCCGCGAAAGAACCTTATTTTGGACCTTCGGCCGCCTGTTTGCGTCGCCATAAATTCAGTGTCGGCTGATCGGACGTCCTACGGTCCTGGACCCTGAACAGCCCCCCCAGCCCCCCCTCGATCGCGGGCCGGTCAGCCGACAGACATACCCCTCCCCGATGAGCCCGCGCGATATTCCCCCCTATCGCGCGGGCTTTTCCGTGTCTGGACACCCGATCCGGCCCTGCCTTGCGTTCGCCACGTCCCGCCCTGAAACGACCTTTGTTTGACCGTTTCAGCGCCGGGATGACCCCGCATAAACCAAGGGTCAGCCGACCGGTTCGGCGCCGGGGCCCTGAACAGCCCCCCAGCCCTCTCCGGCATCGAAACCGGTCCGTTGACGACAAGAACCCCAAGAGCCCGCGCGGTGTGTCCCCTCTCACCGCGCGGGTTTTTTGCGTGTGGAGGGGAGAGCCGTCCTGACGTCGTCAGGACGGAAAGGGCCTAACGCTCGGCGGTGTCCAGAACCCCGAGAATCCGGCCGCCCTTGGCGCCCTGAACGATCACCACGGTCTCCAGATCGTCTTCCGTCGCCTTGGGCAGACGATAGAGCTTGGGTCGGCCCGACCAGGGACCCAGCCGGACCAGTTCGCGCACCACGTTACGCTGCACCAGGGTCTGGCCCTTGTTGTCGCCGCGGCGGACGGCGATCTGCTGTTCGCGCGGATCGAACCGCACCATCCACACCTCGCCCCCGCCGCGCGGTGCGGGGCCCGAGCCGACCGCGACGCGGGCCTTGCCGATGAACAGCATGTCGGGCGGGTTGGACGGCGCGTTGGCCGCGGTCTCGACCAGATCCTCGACGGCCTCGGCCTTGGCGCCGGAGGCCTGGACGCGGCCATCCACCACCATCTGGGGCGTCGGCACGTCGCGGAGGGAAAACTTCTTGGCGTAGGCGCGCTGGCGGTCGGCGAAGTCGGGCTTGGCGAAGGTGTCCTTCCAGCCCAGATAATCCCAGTAATCGACCGCATAAGTCAGGGCCAGAACGCCGTCGCGATCGGCCAGGTCGGCGGCCAACTGGTTGGCCTTGCCGCAAGACGAGCAGCCTTGAGCCGTGAACAGCTCGACGACGACCGGAGGCTTGGCCCAGGCGGCGGTCGCAACAAGGCCCGAGAGAGCCAGACAGATCAGGGAAAGGGCGACCTTACGCATTGCGTGGCACTTAAGCCAAGATCACCCCGGAAGGCCGTTCACGAGACCGTGAAGTGGGCTTCTTTTGCAAAGGGGTCGTGCGTCCTTCGAGGCTCGCCGCTGGCTCGCACCCCAGGATGGGGACGTTTGCGCCCCTGAAACCCTCATCCTGAGGCGCCCGCGAAGCGGGCCTCGAAGGACGCAGGGCGCTAAACGAAAAAGCCGGGCCCCAAAGGACCCGGCTTGATCGCATTCAACGCTGACGCGTCGCCTTAGTCGGCGCGCGCCAGATTGCGCAGCACGTAGTTCAACACGCCGCCGTTCTTGAAGTACTCAAGCTCGGTCGGGGTATCGATACGGCAACGCACCGGGAAGCGGGCGATGCGGCCGTCGGTCGGGCGGTAAAGCTCGACGATCAGCTGCTTGCGCGGCGCCAGGTCCTGCAGGCCGCGGATCGAGACGATTTCCTCGCCCGTCAGTTCCAGCTTCTGCCAGCCGTCCTGGATGAACTGCAGCGGCAGAACGCCCATGCCGACCAGGTTCGAACGGTGGATGCGTTCGAAGCTTTCGGTGATCACCGCGCGGACGCCCAGGAGCTTGGTGCCCTTGGCGGCCCAGTCCCGCGACGAGCCGGTGCCGTATTCCTTGCCGGCGAAGACCACCGAGGGGCGACCCTCTTCCTGGTACTTCATGGCCGCGTCGTAGATCGACATCACCTGGCCCGACGGGAAGTGCTTGGTAACGCCCCCTTCGATGTCCGGGGTGATGCGGTTGCGGATGCGGATATTGGCGAAGGTGCCGCGCATCATGACCTGGTGGTTGCCGCGACGGGCGCCGTAACCGTTGAAGTCGATGGGCTGGACGCCGTTGTCGATCAGGTACTGACCAGCAGGGCTCGAGGCCTTGATCGAACCGGCCGGGCTGATGTGGTCGGTGGTGATCGAGTCGCCGAACACGGCCAGGACGCGGGCTTCCACGATGTCGGTGACCGGAGTCGGGGTCATCGACATGTTCGGGAAGTAGGGCGGGTTCTGGACGTAGGTGGAGTCGCCTTCCCAGGCATAGGTCTGGCCGCCGGTGATCTTGATCCCCTGCCAGTTCTTGTCGCCCTTGAAGACGTCGCCATAGCGGGTGGCGAACATCTTCTCGGTGACCGACTTGCGCTGCAGGGCGGCGATGTCCTCGTTCGAAGGCCAGATGTCCTTCAGATAGACGGGCTTGCCGCCCTTGCCTTCGCCGAGGGGCTCGGTGGTCAGGTCGATCTTCATCGTGCCGGCCAAGGCGTAGGCCACCACCAGAGGCGGCGAGGCCAGGTAGTTGGCGCGGACGTCGGGGTTCACGCGGCCTTCGAAGTTGCGGTTGCCCGACAGGACCGAGCAGGCGACCAGATCATTGTCGCTGATGGTCTTGCTGATGGCTTCCGGCAGCGGACCCGAATTGCCGATGCAGGTGGTGCAGCCGTAGCCGACCAGGTTGAAGCCCAGAGCGTCCAGATGCTTGGTCAGGCCGGCCTTCAGCAGATAGTCGGTGACCACCTGCGAGCCGGGGGCCAGCGAGGTCTTCACCCACGGCTTGACCTTCAGACCCTTGGCGACCGCGTTCTTGGCCAGCAGGCCGGCGGCGATCAGCACCGAGGGGTTGGAGGTGTTGGTGCACGAGGTGATGGCGGCGATGACCACGTCGCCGTGACCGACGTCGAAGTTTTCGCCCGCCACCGGCGCACGCAGCCCAGGGCTGTCGGCCTTGCCGAATTCACCGACCAGAGACTCGGCGAACTTGCTGGCGGCTTCGGTCAGCAGAACGCGGTCCTGGGGACGCTTGGGGCCGGCCAGCGACGGCAGAACCGCCGACAGATCCAGCTCCAGATTGTCGGTGAAGGTCGGCTCGGGCGTGCCCGGCTCCCACCACAGACCCTGCTCCTTGGCATAGGCCTCGACCAGGGCGACGCGATCGGCTTCGCGGCCGGTGCCCTTCAGATAGGCGATGGTGGCGGCGCTGATCGGGAAGAAGCCGCAGGTTGCGCCGTATTCCGGCGCCATGTTGGCGATGGTGGCCTGGTCTTCCAGAGTCAGGTTGGCCAGGGCGTCGCCGTAGAATTCGACGAACTTGCCGACCACGCTCTTCTTGCGCAGCATCTGGGTGACGGTGAGCACCAGGTCGGTGGCGGTCGCGCCTTCCGGCATGGCGCCGGTCAGCTTGAAGCCGATGACCTCGGGGATCAGCATCGGGATCGGCTGGCCCAGCATCGCGGCTTCAGCCTCGATGCCGCCCACGCCCCAGCCCAGGACCGACAGGCCATTGACCATGGTGGTGTGGCTGTCGGTGCCGACCACGGTGTCGGGATAGGCGAAGGTTTCGCCGTCGACTTCGTTGGTCCAGACCGTCTTGGCCAGATATTCCAGGTTCACCTGGTGGCAGATGCCGGTGCCCGGGGGAACGACGCGGAAGTTGTTGAAGGCCGACGAGCCCCAGCGCAGGAAGCGGTAACGCTCGATATTGCGCTCATATTCGCGGGCGACATTGGCGTCATAGGCCTTGGCGTCGCCGAAATTGTCGACCATCACCGAGTGGTCGATGACCAGGTCGACGGGGTTGAGCGGGTTGATCTTGGCCGCATCGGCGCCCAGGGCGACCATGGCGTCGCGCATGGCGGCCAGGTCGACGACGGCGGGAACGCCGGTGAAGTCCTGCATCAGCACGCGGGCCGGGCGGAAGCTGATTTCGTGCTCCACCGCGCCCTTGTTCTGCAGCCACGCGGCCACGGCCGACAGGTCCGGTTCGCTGACCGAGACGCCGTCTTCGTTGCGCAGCAGGTTTTCCAGCAGCACCTTCATCGAGACCGGCAGCGAAGAAACACCGGTCAGACCGGCTTCCTCGGCGGCGCGAAGGCTGTAATAGACGTAGGTCTTGCCGCCGACGACAAGTTCGCGGCGGGCTTTAAGGCTGTCTACAGACGCCATTTCGGGGGATCCCTTCTCTGTCCACGGCCGTCAGAAAACCACTCCCGGGATCGCGCGATCGAGGCGGACCCACAGCGTCCATCCCCGCGCCGCGTACGCCCCTGACTATTTGGAGGGTGACGGCCGAGGGCTTCTTAGCGCTGCTCGCGCGGAACGTCCATGCGCCGGTCAGGGACATGGCATGTTGAGAGCTGTTCTCATTAAGGATTTGGCGATCGCGCGCGGCGAGCGGCGGCTGTTCTCGGGCCTGGATCTGTCCCTCGGATCGGGGGAGGCCGTGGCCCTGACCGGCCGCAACGGCGCCGGCAAGACCAGCCTGCTGCGCGCCGTGGCCGGCCTGCTGCGGCCCGAGGCCGGGCAGATCACCTTCGAGGGTCTCGACGCTGAGGCCGCCCGCGCCGAGCAACTGCACATGGTCGGCCACCATGACGGCCTGAAATCCAGCCGCTCGGCCTGGGAGGAACTGCGCTTCCAGACCCTGTGGACCGGCGGCGACGAGGCCGGGGCCCGGGCGGCGGCCGAGCGGTTTGACCTCAATCGCCTGCTGGAGCTGGAGGTGCGCCGGCTGTCGGCCGGTCAGAGACGTCGCCTGGCCCTGGCGCGGCTGGTCGCCAGTCCGCGAACCCTGTGGCTGCTGGATGAGCCGATGGCGCCGCTGGACGCCGGCCACCGCCAGGTCTTCGGGGCCGTGATGGCCGAGCACCTGAACGGCGGCGGCATGATCCTGGCGGCCGTACATGATCCCCTGCCCGTCCCGGCCCGTGATGTCAGGGTCGGCGCATGAGCGCCTTCCTGATCCTGCTGCGCCGCGAACTGACCCTGGCCTGGGGCAAGGGCGGCGGACCGCTGCTGGCCCTGTCGTTCTATGCGTGCGTCGTCACCCTTCTGCCCCTGGCCGCCGGCCGCGGGCCCGAGCGGCTGGCCGTGATCGCGCCGGGCATCGCCTGGCTGGCCCTGGCCCTGGCGGCCCTGCTGTCGCTGGAGCGTCTGTTCGAACGCGATTTCGAGGATGGAGCCCTGGACCTGCTGGCCCTGGGCCCAGCTTCGCTGGAGGCCGTGGCCGTCGCCAAGTGCCTGGCCCAGTGGCTGGCCTCGGGCGCGCCCCTGGCCCTGGCCGCCCCGATCGCCGCCCTGGCCCTGGGGGCCGATCCGAAGATCATCCCGCTTCTGGTGCTGTGCGGTCTGGCCGGCGGTCTGGCCTTCGCCTTCCTGGGCGGACTGGGCGCCAGTCTGGCCCTGGGCAGCCGGCGCGGCGGTCTGCTGGTGGCGGTGATTGTCCTGCCGCTCTATGTGCCGCCGGTGATCTTCGGAGCCGGGGCCCTGGACGCCCTGGCCAGCGGCCTGGCCTGGACCGGCGGCCTTTATCTGCTGCTGGCCTATTGCGCGGCGGCGATCGCGCTCAGTCCCCTGGCCATGGCCGCAGCGTGTCGCAACGCCCTGGATTGAGACAGGAGCCGTCCGGCCCGCTTCAGCCCTGTAACATTGTTCTCCCAGACTGACATCCTGTCGCCATACCGCGATGAGCATGCTGCCGGCAGATTTCGTTATCAGGAAACTTGATCATGCGGACTTCCACGCGCCGGCTGGCCTTGACGGCCAGCGTCCTTCTCGCCCTCTCGGGCGGCGTCGCCATGGCGCAACCCTCTCCAGCCCCGTCGCCCGCCCCCGGCGAGGGGCCGCCGCCCATGGACGGGATGCGGGGTCACGGCCCCCACGGCGATCCGGCCGCCCACGCCCAGCGCCTGCGCGACCTGCTGCAGCTGCGCCCCGACCAGGACGCCGCCCTGAAGACCTATCTCGACGCCACCGCTCGCAAGGCGATGAGGGGTCCGATGGAGCCGGACGACCTGGACAAGGCCGACAAGCCGATGACCACGCCCGAGCGCCTCGACCGCCAGGCCGCGCACATGGCCAGAATGGCCGACGGTTTCCAGAAACAGGCGGCGGCCACCAAGACCTTCTATGCGGTCCTGACCCCCAGCCAGCAAAAGGCCTTTGACGCCATGGGCCCGGGTCAGGGTCGGGGCGGTCCGCGCATGATGATGGACCATGACAAGACCGGCCAGGACGGCCCGCCGATGGGCGGACCCGGGCCCAAGCGTCCGCCTGCCGACAAGGACAAGTCCGGCCAATAACGCCGATACGCATTGCGGGCGTTCGTCGGGCGCTTTAATCAGCACCCCATGGACGCCCGTCATCCGCTGCACGTCTTTGATTTCCTGACCAACCCCGAGCGGTTCATGGCCTTCTCGCGGTGGGCGGCGCCGATGTTTGGCGTCATCGCCGCCCTGCTGGCCGCGATCGGCCTGGCCCTGACCTTCGCCGCGCCGGAAGACTATCAGCAGGGCGACACGGTGCGGATGATGTTCATCCATGTGCCGGCGGCCTCGCTGTCGATGTTCGTCTATCTGTGTCTCGGGATCGCCAGCTTCCTGTCCCTGGTGTTTCGCCACGTTCTAGCCGACGCGGCCGCTCAGGCCTGCGCCCCGCTGGGCGCGGCCTTCACCGCCCTGGCCCTGGTCACTGGCTCCCTGTGGGGCAAGCCGATGTGGGGAACCTGGTGGGTGTGGGACGCGCGCCTGACCTCGGTGCTGGTGCTGCTGCTGTTCTATCTGGGCTATCTGGCCCTGCGCGGCGCGCTCGAAGACGAGCAGAAGGGCGCCCGCGCGGCGGCGATCCTGGCCCTGATCGGCCTGATCAACCTGCCGATCGTCAAGTTTTCCGTCGACTGGTGGAACAGCCTGCACCAAGGCTCCTCCACCCTGCTGGCCAAGCCCGGCAACGGCCTGCCGGCGGTCTATGCCTGGCCGATGCTGGTCATGAGCCTGGCCTATTTGGCGGCCTTCGGATCGCTGTGGCTGGTGCGCATCCGCGCCCTGGTCTGGCGCCGCCGGGCCCGGGCCCTGGCCCTGCGCGTGGCGGAGAGCTGAAAATGCCGTTCGATTTCGACGCCGGCAAATATGCCGTCTATGTCTGGCCCGCCTTCGCCCTCAGCGTGCTCGCCTTCGTCTGGATGATCGCCGACAGCCTGCTGGGCGCCCGGCGCTGGAAGGCCGAGGTTCAGCGCCGCGAGGCCGAGCTGCGGGCCCGCGACGCCGCCAGGACGCCCACGGCATGAAGCGCTGGCTGGCTTTTACGCCGCTGATCGTGCTGGCCGCCCTGGCGGTGCTGTTCGCCGGCTACGCCCTCAAGCGCGATCCCAAGGTCTCGCCCCACGCCATGGTCGGCAAGCCCATGCCGGGCCTGTCCCTGCCGGCCCTGTCCAGCGAGCAGCGCATTCCGCTGCGGGTGGCCGCCAAGGGCCCGATGCTGGTCAATTTCTTCGCCTCGTGGTGCGCGCCCTGCGAGGTGGAGCATCCGCAACTGATGGCCCTGAAAGCCCAGGGCGTGCGCATTGTCGGCATCGCCTACAAGGACGCCCCGCCCAATACCTACGCCTTCCTCAACCGCCTGGGCGACCCGTTCGCCGCCCGGCTGGTCGATCGCGACGGCCGCGCGGGGCTGGAATTTGGCGTCACCGGTGTCCCCGAGACCTATCTAATCGGCTCGGACGGCATGATCCTGGCCAAGCACACCGGCCCCCTGACGCCGGATGCGGCCGAAGAGCTGCTGTCCAAGGCGCGTTGAATACTCAGGACTCTGAAGGAGTCTCTCTGCGTCCTTCGAGGCTCGCCTGCGGCTCGCGCCTCAGGATGAGGAATAGATAGGGATGCCCTCATCCTGAGGCGCCCTCCGACGGAGGGCCTCGAAGGACGCAAGGCGAAAACCCGCCCCACGCCTGCGCTGACACGTCGCGGGCTCCGGCGTTAACCGACTGCTAACCATGCTCGCAGACTTTCGGTTAACCATGCTAGACATCGAGTCATGAGCACCGTCCGTCCCGCCGGCTTGCCGTCCGTCCCCGCCAGGTCCGCCTCGACATCCCCGTCGAGCGGCGCCGCAACGCGTTCGGCCTTCTTCCAGGCGGCGCTCGGCGAAGCAGCCCCCACGCGGCCGGTCCAGTCCGCGGCGTCGGTGCAGATGCAGGCTCAGACCCAGGCCCAACCGCAGCGCCAGGCCCCCGCGCGGCCGTTCGTGCAGCCGGACGCCCAGCCGCAGAAAATCCTGCGTCCAGGCTCGCTGCTGAACATCGTGGTCTGAAAGACCGCTGCGGCGCATGATCCAAGTCTTCTTGGTCGCTGCCTTGCTCGCCGGACCTCTGGCTACGACGACGCCAAGTGACAAGGTCGATTTCGGCCTGACCCGTTACCTGCCTCTCAGTCCGCCAGGAACCCTGTCTTCGGACTATGTGCCGGGAGGATCAGCCGTCGTCATCGCCGCAGTCCGGCAATGCGGCGGCAAACATGCAACCTATCAGGAACACACGGACGGCGCCGCCAGCGTTCTATTCACCCGGACACGTTCGAAAGCATTGACCCGCGCCTGCCTTGCAAGGGCCTTACCGATGGTCAGCTACTAGGCCGAGCACCTTAGGCCGCCTTCTTGGCGGCCTTGTCCTTCTTGGGCTTCTTGTCTTTTTTCGGCTTGTCGGCCTTGGCCTTCTTGGCCTTGGGGGCCGCCGCGTCGGTCGCCGGATGCAGATCGGCGCCGGCCATGTCGGCCAGCAGGTCCAGGAAGCCTTCGCGCTTGCCGGGCTTGAGCAGGGCCATGATCCGCGCGTCGGCCATGGCCACCATCGGCGCGATCTCGTCCAGCACCACGCGGCCGGCGGGGGCCAGACGCACGCTGTTGGCGCGGGCGTCCTGATCCGAGCGCTGACGCTCCAGATGGCCCTTGGCGATCATCCGGGCGACCATGTCGGCCAGGGTCGAGCGGTCGATGCCGGTGGCCTTGACCAGGGCCGTCTGGGTGACGCCCTCGTTCTGCGCCACCGCCGAAAGCACGGCGAACTGCCGTTGAGTGATTCCGGCCGAGCCGCATTCCTCGGCATAGATGTCGAGCGCCAGTTGCAGCACCCGGTGCAGCAGGTGACTGGGCGATCGCGCCAGCAAACCGCTGGTTTTCTCAACCTTGATCTTGGACATGGGTTCGCCTTCGTCTTTTCAGCCGACGGACAGAGCCATATCATCGTTACACGTCGATTTGACGACAATACTCCGTGGTCGGCGGAAGCCGCCGGGGGAAGCGCTTCCAGACGCCCGCGTCTTAGAAGCCCGCGTCTGGCGGCTCAGGCGCGGCGGGCTCTTCGCCCTTGGCCATGTGCTTCATCATGAAGGGCACCTGGGTGAGGGAAAAGACGATGGCCAGCGGCAGCAGGGCCACGCGGAACTTCACCCAGGTCGGCGTGTCCTGGGTCAGGCGGACGACTTCGTTGAGCACGGCGGCCGAGGCGAAATAGGCGCCGTAGCGCAGGGTCAGGGTGCGCCAGGCGGCGTCGGGCAACTGCATGGCCTCGCCCATCAGCGCCTTGAGCGGCTGGCGCTTGAGCCACACGCCGCCGATCATCGCCGCCGCCAGGGCGCCGTTGACGACCGTGACCTTGATCTTGACGAAGACGTCGCTGTGAAACACCAGGCCCAGGGTTCCGAAGATCAGGGCCATGACCCCGGAAAACAGCGGCAGCAGGGCCAGGCGGCGCTCGACCAGATAGCCCAGGGCCAGGGCCACGGCCGAGGCGGCGACCAGAACCCAGGTGGCGGTCTGGAAGTTCTTGGTGCTGAAATAGGCGATGGCGAAGGCCAGGGGCGCGCCATAGTCGACGGCCGTCCGCACCCAGGCGGCGTTCTTTTTCTCGGTCTTCTGTTCGTCCACGGCCTAGTCCTCCAGCCCGACCAGCGAGCGCGAGAAGGCGCGGGCGTCGAAGGGTTGCAGGTCCTCGACCCCCTCGCCCACGCCGATCAGCTTGATCGGACTGTCGCTGGCCCGGGCCACCGGCACCAGCACCCCGCCGCGCGCGGTGCCGTCCAGCTTGGTCATCACAATCCCCGAAACCCCGACCTGGTTGCCGAAGATCTTTTCCTGGGCCAGGGCGTTGCGGCCGACCGTGGCGTCCAGAACCAGAAGGGTCTCGTGCGGATAGTCGGGATCGACCTTCTTCACCACACGGATGACCTTCAGCAGCTCGTCCATCAGGCCCTGCTTGTTCTGCAGCCGGCCGGCGGTGTCGATCAGCACGACGTCATAGTGCTCGGCCTTGGCGCGCTCGACGGCCTCATAGGCCAGGGCGGCGGCGTCAGAGCCCGTGGGCTTGCTCATGAAATCGGCTCCGGACCGATCGGCCCAGACCTTGAGCTGCTCGACGGCGGCGGCGCGGAACGTGTCGCCGGCGGCGATCAGGACGCGGGCGCCGCGCTCGGTGAGGTCGGCGGCGACCTTGCCCAGGGTGGTGGTCTTGCCCGAGCCGTTGACGCCGATGAACAGCACCACATAGGGCCGAGGCCCCCCCAGCGGATCGAAGCGCCCTTCGCGGTCGGCCAGCTCGGCGGCGACCAGCTCGGCCAGGGCTTCCTTGACCTCGTTTTCGGTCGAGGACTTGCCAAACCGCGCCTTGCCGAAGGCCTCGGTGATGCGCGCGGCGATTTGCGGGCCCAGATCGGCCTCGATCAGCATCTCTTCGAGGGCGTCCAGCTGCTCCTGGTCCAGGGGCTTCTTGGTGAAGCTCCCGCTGACCTGCTCGGTCATCGCCTGGGACGACCGGGCCAGGCCGGAGGTCAGGCGCTGGAACCAGCCTTTTTTCTGCTCGGGCTTATCGCTCATCCGCGCTCCTTTAGGGGAACGGGCGAAAGTGTAAATCAGATATTACCGGCCCATGGTTTCCGCGGGCGGCCAGAGCATGGCATGAACGCCCATGGACCCGCTTCTGGACCCCCTCTCGACCACCCTGTTCTGGCTCGACTACGCCGCTGTGGCTGTGTTTGGGGCGACCGGCGCCCTGGCCGCCGCCCGGCGCAAACACGACATCATCACGTTTGGGTTCTTCGCGGCGATCACCGGGGTGGGCGGCGGCACCCTGCGCGACCTGCTGATCGGCGCGCCGGTGTTCTGGATCCAGCGGCCCGGCTACATCCTGGCCTGCCTGGCCGCCGCCACGTTGGTCTGGCTGTTGGGCAAGCGGGGCTGGCGGTTCCGGGCCCTGCTATGGCTCGACGCCCTGGGCATGGCCGCCTATGCCGTGGTCGGCACCGCCAAGGCCCTGAGCCTGGGCGTCCATCCGATCACCGCCGTGGTCATGGGCGTTTTGACCACCGCCTTTGGCGGGGTGATCCGCGACGTGCTGGCCGAAGAGCCCAACCTGCTGCTGCGCCGCGAGATCTACATCACCGCCGCCCTGCTGGGCGCGTCGGTGTTCGCGGTGCTGAAACTGCTGGGCGCGCCGTTCTGGCCGGCGGGGATCGCAGGCTTTGTCGCGGCCTTCGGCCTGCGGGCCTGCGCGATCAAGCTGGGCTGGAGCCTGCCGGGGTTTGTCGGGGGCGAAGACAAGCCGTGAGCCCGCGAAAACCTAAATTCGCGAACCAACCAACAATCGAAATCATCGGGCGCCGAGCTGAAGACGTCGTAATGTGCGTCATCGTAATCATCGCCTTGGCGCTCAACATTTGGGCGGCATTCGATGCATGGGGAAACCCGGCCTCAACCGTCCCCGGACTGCGCCTGACGATCCCACCCCTTTCGATCTACCTCGTCTGGCTGCTGATTGGCGCCGGCTGGAGACTCCGAGATCGTCAACCGGCCTTCCGCGCCGATCAAGACGGTTTGCGGTTTCACCCAAGCCTGATGCCAAGGCCGCTACCCTGGTCCGAAGTGAAATCCATCGCGGTGAAGAACTCCGCGTTTGGCGGGGCCAGAGGCCGAATGCCAGACGTCAGGATTGTCACGACCAGACGCGTTTGGTCCTTGGCCAATCCCCTCGGATTGCATCGAATCCGGGTCCCGCTTCGAGTCCTGGGTCTCAGCCGGAATGAGGCCGCCGATCTTCTGCGCCAGCTCCGGCAAATCCGCGCGATAGGCGGGGACGCGGTCTAACCGTCAGCTATCCCGGTCCGGATGCTGGCGGCACGTGATCTGGCTCGGCGGACCGGTCGAGGGTCGCACCGGCAGGTCCGCCACATGGTCGATCCACGGCGCGCGGCTCTCCCGCGCCAGCTGGACCACGGGAACCACCGCCGACGGATCGTCGAACGCGAACACCGCCAGGTCGATGACCGTGTCGCTGTAGTCGAAGGTGAGCGGCGTGCCGCAGGCGGCGCAGAAGCCGCGCTTCACCTGATCCGAGCTCCGAAAATGGGTCGGCGCGCCGCGCGTCCAGGTCAGGTCGGCGAAGTTCACCGTCACCAGCGCCCCGAACGGCCCCGCGAAGGCCTTCTGGCACATGCGGCAATGGCAGATGGAGGCCCGGCCCGGCGGGCCTTCAACCCGGAACCGCACCGCCCCGCACTGGCAGCCGCCGCTTAGCGTCATTGCATCGCCCTCCTGAGGCGCCTATCGCGGCGTCAGGCGGAACGTCACCCGATAGCCGTCATGATCCGATAGCACCGGCTCGGTTCCACCGTCGAACGTCGCCTCGACCGCCAAGGGCGTCACCACCACCTGATCTCCGTCCAGAAAGCCGATCAGGTCCTGGGTGTTTAGCCAGGGCGCGTCGCCGTCATAGGAAATCTGGGTGTCGCAGGCGCGCGGCCGATCATGACACCAGCGGCTGACCACCTCGAACGGATAGTCGGCCATCACATGGTCGAAGCGGGCGGGCGAATGCATGACGTTGAAATCACCGCCCACGATCAGCGGCGCGCCGGGCGTGCGATCCTGCAGCATGAACCGCTTGAGCTCATCAGCCTGCAGGTGATGGGCGGCGGTCGCCCGCTTGCGCGGCACGCCCGAGGCGCCCTTGGAATTGAGATGGGTGTCGGCGATCTCGACCGGCGCGGGAAGACCCGGCACATCGAGACTGACCAGCATCACCCCCTTGTTGGCCAGGCAATCGAGGCCCGCGCAGTAGTGATAGGCATGCGACTTGACCCAGTTGATCGGGTGATTGCTCAGCACCCACAGGCCGCTGGACCCCCACTTGCCCCAGCCCTCGCCCTTGCGACGATACTTTACCCGCTTGAAGCGCGGCCGATCCTCGCGAACGATCAGGCTGGCGTCGCGCTGCTTCTTGCGCGGCCCCCGCGCCACATGCGGATAGCCGCTGAGCGCGATCAGGTCGGCCGTCTCTTCGCGAAAGCCCTCCTGCAACAGCACGACGTCGGGCTCGGTCCCCCGGGCGCGCATCGCGGCCAGCTGCCGACCGATGGCTTCCAGCGCCGGGCCGCGCCCCGACCGGATCGGCCAGGGCAGACCCTCGATATTATAGGTCATCACACTGAAGGCGATCGGCCTGGCCGGTCCCTGCGGCCTGAAGGCGGCCGGCGGCGTGTCCTCGGTCTTGACGACGGATCCAGGGACTTCTTCCGCGACCTGGGCCCGAGCGGGGGACAGACCGCAAAACAGGAGGACGCCCGCCAGGGCGCAGATCGCACGGCGAGCGACCACCCTAGGCCGCCAGCTCCGCGATCACCCGGCTTCCATCATGACCGGTCACCCTGAAGGCGACGATCTGACCGTGGACAGCCTCGCCGGCAAAGGTGATCTCGGTGAAGTCCTCGGCCCGGGCCACGCCGTCGCGCTCGACCAGGCCCGACAGCACCCGGCCGACCTGACGCTGGAGATGGCGTTCCAGCCCGGCCTGACCGGCTTCACGCAGGCGGCGGGCGCGGTCCTTGATCACGCCGCCCTTGACCGGCGGCATCCGCGCGGCCGGGGTGCCGGGGCGCGCGCTGTAGGGGAAGACATGCAGGAAGGCCAGACCGGCGTCTTCCACCAGCTTCAGCGTGTTTTCGAAAGCCTCTTCGGTCTCGGTGGGGAAGCCGGCGATCAGGTCGGCGCCGAAGGCGGTGTCAGGCCGCACGCGGCGCACCTCGGACACCAGTTTCAGGGCGTCCTCACGGCTGTGCCGTCGCTTCATGCGCTTGAGGATCATGTTGTCGCCCGCCTGCAGGCTCAGATGCAGATAAGGCATCAGCCGCGGCTCGGTCTCGAGCAGCTTGAACAGGTCCGGATCGATCTCGGCCGCGTCGATCGACGACAGGCGCAGGCGGGGCAGGTCCGGGACCAGTTTCAGGATGCGGCCGACCAGCTGGCCCAGGGTGGGCTGGCCCGGCAGGTCGGTTCCCCAGGAGGTGACGTCGACGCCGGTCAGGACCACCTCATTGTAGCCCTCGGCGGCCAGGCGGCGGATCTGCTCGACCACCTCGCCGGCCGGGGCCGAGCGCGAATTGCCGCGTCCGAACGGGATGATGCAGAAGGTGCAACGGTGGTCGCAGCCGTTCTGGACCTCGACATAGGCCCGGGCGCGGTCCTTGAGGCCGGAGATCAGGTGACCGGCGGTCTCCCTGATCGACATGATGTCATTGACCCGCACGCGGGTGGAGGTGTCGAGCAGGGCGCCCGGCGCGGCCTTTTCGGCATTGCCCAGCACCAGATCCACTTCCGGCATGGCGGCGAAAGCGGCGGGGTCGATCTGGGCCGCGCAGCCGGTGACGATCAGCCGGGCGTCGGGGCGCTCGCGACGGGCCTTGCGGATCGCCTGACGGGCCTGGCGCACGGCCTCGTTGGTCACCGCGCAGGTGTTGAACACCACCGCGTCCGACAGGCCGTCGGCCGAAGCGCGAGCCCGGATGGCCTCGGACTCATAGGCGTTCAGCCGGCAGCCGAACGTGACGACGTCGACGCCGTCGGGACCGGACATCGTCGTGACCGGACCGCCCTCTTCGCCAGCGGCGGGCTTGGGCGACGGCGGCCGCGAGACGACGGTGTAGGTGGTCACGACTCTACAAACGCCGCGAAGGCGTCCTTCCAGTCGGGATGCCAGCGCGACAGGGCCGGGCGGTTTTCGATGATGTCGCCCATGGCCCAGGCCATGCGCTTCTCGTCGACCGCGCGTGACACATCATTGTCGGGGCACAGGATGTAGAAGTCGCCGGCCTCGATGCGGGCCAGCATGAAGTGAACCACCTGCTCGGGCGTCCAGGCCGCGTTGGGCTTGCCGCCCGGACCGCGCTTGGTCATGCCGGTGAAGGTGTAGCCGGGGATCAGCAGGTGGGCGGTGACCTGACAGTCTTCGGTCTGGCGCAGGGTGTGGGCCAGGCCCTCGGTGAGGGCCTTCACCGCCGATTTCGAGACATTATAGGCCGTGTCGCCGGGCGGCTGGGTGATGCCCTGCTTGCTGCCGGTGTTGATGATCAGGCCAGAACGACCCGACAGGGCCATCGTCTCGCCGAACACCTGCACGCCGTTGATCACGCCCCACAGATTGACGTCGAGGATGCGCGACCAGGCGTCATCGCCGGCGAAGGCGTCGCCGCCGCCGCCGACCCCGGCATTGTTCATCAGCACATCGACCGCGCCGAACGTTTCGAGGGCGACGGTCTTGAGGGCCTCGACGGCGGCGCGGTCGGCGACGTCGGTCGGCACGGCGATCGCGCCGATGGCCTCGGCCTCTTTCTTCAGCTTGCGGCCGGTGACGTCGGCCATGACCACGTTGAGGCCCAGTTCGCGGAAAATCTTCGCGGCGGCCAGACCGATGCCGTCGGCGGCGCCGGTGATCACGGCCGTCTTGCCGGGCGCCAAGGCGGGATGAGAAAGCGCGGGATGCAGGCTCATGCGGCGACCTTTTCCGGCAGCTTGCCGGCGTATTCCATCGTCACCGGACCGGTCATGATCACGTGGCCGTCGGCCTCGCGCCATTCGATGACCAGCGAGCCGCTCTCGAATTCAATGGTGGCGACGCGATCGGTCAGGCCCCGACGCACGGCGGCGACCTGGGCGGCGCAGGCCCCGGTGCCGCAGGCGGCCGTCAGGCCCGCGCCGCGCTCCCAGACTTTCAGATTGATGTGATCGCGGGCGGCGATGTGGGCGAAGCCGACATTGACGCCCTGCGGAAACAGCGGGTGGTGCTCGACCAGGCTGCCCGTGCCCTTGGCGAACTCATCGCTGACCGGCGCGTCGACGAAGAACACCACATGCGGATTGCCCATCGAAACGCAGCCCGGCGTATGGACCAGCGGCGCGTCGATCGGACCGACCTGCAGCTCGACCCGCTCGGTGTTCATCTCTTCGGCCAGCGGGATCTGGGTCCAGTCCAGGCCCGGCGGGCCCATATCGACGGTCACGCGCTTGTCGCCGGCCATCTGGCCCGACAGGCGCCCGCCGTCAGTGTCGAAGGCGACGCTGTCCTTGCCGGCCGACTGCATCAGCAGCCAGGCCACGCAGCGCGTGCCGTTGCCGCAGGCGCCGATCTCGTCGCCGTCGGAATTCCAGAACCGCACATAGGCGCTGGCGCCCGGCGCGCGCGGCGGGTCGATGGCGATCACCTGGTCGCAGCCGATGCCGCCCCCATTACCCTTGGCATCTGGGCGTTTGGCGATGGCGCGGATCTCCTCCGCCGTCGGATTGAAGGCTTGGGTGGCGGTCTCGATCACGACGAAGTCGTTGCCGAGGCCGTTCATCTTGAGGAAACTGCGGCTCATGGTAGGGGCTATATAGTGGAAAAGTCGCGGCGAGTCAGAGGGTCACACGTGACGTCGCGCCCGGACGTGCGGCAGCCCTTGATTTCGGCGAGCCAGAAGGACGAGGTTTGAGCATCCCCGCGCCCCAAGATCTGCGCCTCCGCGCCCGGCTACGCGCCCTCTATCACGGCGCGTCGCCGACGGCGGTGCGGTTCCGCTATGGGATCATCGTCGTTGATTTCCTGATCATCGCCTTCTTCATCGCCGCGCCGGCCATGCGCGGCTACGGCCTGACCTTCTATGTGCTGGACTATGCGGTGGCCGCCTTCCTGGCCCTGGATCTGGCCGCGCGGGCCTATGCCCACGGCGACACCCTGGCCTGGCTGAAAAAGCCGATCGTCTGGGTGGACCTGTTCGTGCTGGCCACCCTGCTGTTCCCCGCCTGGCTACTGAACCTGGGCTTCCTGCGCGTGGTGCGGCTGCTGACCCTGGTGCACAGCGATTTCTTCTGGCGCACCATCGGTCGGCGCTATGACGACACCCGGGTCGAGGACATCACCAAGGCGGCCGCCACCCTGGTCACCTTCGTGTTTGTGACCACCGGCTTTGTCTATTCCAGCTTCGTCGGCCGCTATGAGGGCGTCAGCGGCTATGTCGACGCCCTCTATTTCACCGTCACCAGCCTGACCACCACCGGCTATGGCGACATCACCCTGCCCGGCGTCTGGGGCAAGCTGCTGTCGATGGCGGTGATGCTGGGCGGAGTGTCGCTGTTCATCGGCCTGATCCAGTCGATCCTGCGGCCGCACAAGGTGGTCCACCCCTGCCCGTCCTGCGGACTGCAGCGGCATGATCCCGACGCCGTGCACTGCAAGGCGTGCGGGATCATTCTGAACATTCCCAATCACAGGGATTGATCCTCGCCTCGGGGCTCTGGCGCGGGTGAATTTTTCCGATACCGTCCCGGCCCGACCTCGCGTCATGCCCCCTGTCGCGCCACCCGATGGATCCCTAGATGAAGCGCCTTGTCCTTGCCCTCCTCGCCTCCACGAGCCTCATGACCGCATCACACGCCGCCGAGCCCGCCAACCCGACGCCGGCGCGCACGCCGCTGACCGATCTGGGCAAGGACGATCCCTATCTGTGGATGGAGGAGATCGAGGGGACGCGGGCCATGGACTGGGCCAAGGCCCAGAACGCCAGGACCCTGCCGGTGCTGCAGGGCGATCCCCGCTACGCCCCGCTGGAAAGCCAGGCCCTGGCCATCCTCAACGCCAAGGACCGGGTGCCCGGCGTATCGTTCGCCGGCGACGGCGGCTTGCGCAATTTCTGGCAGGACGCCGACCATGTGCGCGGTCTATGGCGCAAGACTACCCTGGACAGCTATCGCACCGCCGCGCCGGTCTGGGAGACGATCCTCGACATCGACGCCCTCTCAAAGGCCGAAAGCGCCAACTGGGTGTTCAAGGGCGCCAGCTGCCTGCCGCCTGAGGACACCCGCTGCCTGATCACCCTGTCGGACGGCGGCAAGGACGCGGTGAGCGTCCGCGAGTTCGATACGGCGACCAAGAGCTTCGTGGCGGGCGGTTTTCATCTGCCCGAGGGCAAGCAGAACTACACCTGGCTGGACGCCGACACCCTGCTGGTCGGTCGCGAATGGGAACCGGGTCAGGTCACCAAGTCCGGCTACGCCTATGTGCTGAAGACGCTCAAGCGTGGTCAGGCGCTGAGCGAGGCCCGGGAAGTCTATCGCGGCGTCGAGACCGACGTCTCGGTCAGCCCGTTCGTGCTGCGGGACGCAGACGGCAAGGCGGTCGCCGTCATGGCCCATCGCGGCGTGACCTTCTTTGAAAGCGAGGTCTATCTGATCGAGGGCGCCGCGCCGGTGAAGCTGGACCTGCCGCTGAAAAGCTCGATCCAGGGCTATGTCGACGGCCAGATGGTCGTGCTGATGGAGCAGGACTGGCCGGAAAAGGGTTTCAGGACCGGCGACCTGATCAGCTTTGACCTCGCCGCCCTGAAAGCCGCGCCGACGACGGCCAAGGCCGTCCTCGTTCTGCGCCCGACGGCCCGCCAGTCGGTGGAACAGGTGACCACCACCCGCACCAAGCTGGTCGTGGGTCTGCTCGACAACGTCAAGGGCGCAGCCAAGGTGTTCAGCCATGGTCCCGAGGGCTGGGCGGCAAAGGCTCTGGACCTGCCGGCCAACTCCTCGATCGGCCTGGGCTCCAGCGCCGAGAAGGACGAGCGGCTGTTCGTCACCGTCACCGGCTATCTGGCGCCCTCGACCTACTGGCTGGCCGACGCCGGGTCGCTGAAGCTGGAGCAGGTCAAGGCCTCGCCGGCCCGCTTTGACGCCTCCACCCATGTGGTCGAGCAGTTCGAGGCCACCAGCAGCGACGGCACAAAGATCCCCTATTTCGTCGTGCGGCCCAGGGACGTGAAATATGACGGGACCAACCCCACCCTGCTCTACGCCTATGGCGGCTTCCAGGTGTCGATGACACCGGGCTATTCGGGCGTGATGGGCAAGCTGTGGCTGGAGCGCGGCGGCACATACGTGGTGGCCAATATCCGCGGCGGCGGCGAGTTTGGCCCCGCCTGGCACACGGCCGGTCTGAAAGAAAACCGCCAGAAGGTCTACGACGACTTCTTCGCCGTCTCCCAGGACCTGATCGACCGCAAGCTCACCTCACCGCGTCGGTTGGGGATCATGGGCGGCAGCAATGGCGGCCTGCTGATGGGCGTGGCCCTGACCCAGCGGCCAGAGCTCTATAACGCCATCGTCGTGCAGGTGCCGCTGTTCGACATGATCCGCTACAGCCAGATCGGGGCCGGCGCCTCGTGGGTGGGCGAGTATGGCGACCCGGCCATCCCGTCGGAAAAGGCCGTTATCGCCAAGTATGACCCCTATTCCAATCTGAAGGCCGCAAAGCCCTATCCCGAGGTGTTCATCGAGACCTCGACCAAGGACGATCGCGTCCATCCCGCCCACGCCCGCAAGGCGGCGGCGCGGCTGGAGGAACTGGGCTATCCGGTGCTCTATTACGAAAACATCGACGGCGGCCACGCGGCCAGCGCCAACCTGGCCGAGACCGCCCGTCGCCAGGCCCTGGAATATGTCTATCTCTCGCGCAAGCTGATGGACTGAGATCGTTTGACGCGCATCGCACAACGTAGGCGCGCGTCAACATTGGGGAAATCTATCTGGAGCAGACTCCCGCCAGACCAGCTCCGGTCGCGAGTCGCCAAGAGCCCATTCCCTTGAAGATCGACGTCGTTTCCGCGATGGATCTGCAGCCCGCCGACATCGACCGCTGGTCGCTGTTGCAGGCGGGCCAGGCGCGCCTGGACTCGCCATTCCTGTCGCCGCATTGGACCCAGGCCGTGGCCCGGGCCCAGGGCGCGGCCGGCAAGGCGGTCAAGGTGGCGATCCTGCGCGGGGGCGACGGCCAGGCCATCGGCTTCCTGCCGACCCGGGTGCGCTCCCATGTCGGCATGCCGGTGGGCGCGCCGATGTGCGACTATCAGGCCCTGGTCTCGGCGCCCGGGGTCGCGATCGATCCGCGCCGCCTGCTGTCAGCCCTGAGCGTCAGCCGTCTGGATTTCTGCCACATGCAGGCCGACGACGAGACCCTGGCCCGCCATGGTCGCGGCCAGACCAGCTCCTGGATCGTCGAGGTCCCGAACGGCTACGCCGCCTATGAGGCCGAGCGCCGCGCGGCCGGTTCAGGCGTGCTCAAGGATATCGACAAGAAGCGCCGCAAGGCCGAGCGCGAGGTCGGCCCCGCCGTGTTCACGGCGATGTCGGATGATCACGCCGATTTCGAACAATTGATCGCCTGGAAGCGCGGCCAGCTGACGGCCACCCGCCAGACCGACTATTTCAAGACGCCCTGGGTCAGGGACCTGGTCAAAGCCCTGTTCGAAACCCGCGACGAGGCCTTCGGCGGCGGGCTCTACACCCTGCATCTGGGCGGCGAACTGGCGGCGGCGCACCTGCATCTGCGCGGCGCCCACACGATTCACGGCTGGCTGATCGGCCACAATCCCAAGTTCGAGCGCTATTCGCCCGGCCTGATGCTGTTCCAGGATATCCTGAAGGGTATGGACGGCGGGCCCTATCAGCGGCTCGACCTGGGGGCCGGCGACTATCGTTTCAAGCGCGAACTGTCCAACGCCCAACAGACCGTGGTGTTCGGCTTTCTGGGCGCGCCCTCCCCCGCCGCGTTCATCCGCCACGCCGCCTATGGCGTGCGCCAGATGGCCGAGTCCCTGCCGCTGGGCCGGATGTCGGAACTGCCCGGCAAGGCCATGCGACGGCTGGATCTGCTTCGCGGTCTGCACTGACCGCAAGGCCGCTTGTCTTGTCCTAGACCACGCGCTTCATGCTGAGAATCGGCACCCTCGGATCCAGCATCTGCCCCTTCATGCCGGGCGTGGCGCCGTCGCCGGGCGTCGGCAGGGCGAGGATCTTTTTGACGACGTCCAGGCCTCGAACCACCGCGCCGAAGGCCGCGAAGCCCTGGTTGTCGCCGGCCGCGCCGGGATGAGCGTCCAGATAGGGCAGGGCGCTGGCGCAGATGAAGAAGTCCGCCGTCGCTGAACCGGGCTCGTTGCGGGCCATCGAGATCGTCCCGGCCAGGTGCCTGAGCCCCGTCTTGCGGGTGCTTTCGTGGGCGATCGGCGCATAGCGGCGGGCCCGGATCGACGGGCCGCCCTGAATGGAGCCTGATCTGGGCGCGCCCTTGGTGCGTGACGCCCGATAGAAGTCGCCGCCGTCATATTTGCGAGCGTCGACATAGCGCAGGAAGTTGGCCGAGGTGATCGGCGCCTTCTCGGACTCCAGCGCCACCACGATCAAACCGTGGGCGGTGTGGATCGCCACGCGGGGCTTGGCCGCCGCCCGGGCCTGAAGCGGTCCCGCCACCAGCAGACCCGCTGCGCCCAACAGGCTTCGACGTCCAATCCCTGCGCTGTTCATCACCGACCTCTATCCACGCACTCTGAGGAGCGCCCCAACTCTACCGCGCGAGCCGGTGATCCGCCATCGCTCAGGCCGGACCCGGATCCGCGCGCCCGACGCCCACCCGAAACGCCGGCGGGTCAATGCGACCCGCCGCCCAGGCGCGGGTCCAGGCCAGTTTCGTCACCCCCTCGCGGAAGGCGAAGCGCAGCAGGTGTTCGGCGACCACGTCCTCCAGTCGGGCAAGACCGTCGAGGTCGTCGGTCTCGACGGTGATGTCCAGACCCGCCTCGTCGGCGACCATCCGGCACGTTCCGATCGGCAGCGGAATGCGGGCGGTGGTGTCATCAAGGACGACCTCGAACTTGTGACTCCAGTGCTTGGCCAACTGGGTCATGTAGCGGGCGGCCTTGTCGGTCGTCAGGCGGGCGTGGCTCTGCATGGGCCGGCTCCTCAAAGGCGTTCGATGACGCCGGCCGCGTCGTCCAGGGCCTTGGCGATGCCCTCGACCTGTTCGGCCGACAGCTGGCCGGCCGTGAGCTTCAGGCGCAGGGCGGTCTTGAGGTTCTCGCGGGCCCGCAGGATCTGCGGCGAGAAGGCGGCGCTGCGGGCGGCGGCCTCGGCCATCCGCGTGAACAGGCCTTTGACCGGCTGGGCGTTGGCTTCGAGAAAGGCTTCGCCCTCGGGGGTGATGGTGTGCAGCTTCTTGCCGCCGCCGGCCTCGCTGACGGTGATGTAGCCCAGCTCTTCCAGCAGGGTCAGGGTCGGATAGATCACGCCGGGGCTGGGCGTATAGGCGCCGCCGGCCGCCGTCTCGACCGCCTTGATCAGCTCATAGCCGTGGCTGGGCTTCTCGGCGATCAGCTTGAGGACCACGAAGCGCAGGTCGCCGTGGTCGAAGAACCGGCCCATGCGTCCGCCGCGACCGTGATGGCCGCGGCCCTCATGATCATGACCATGGAACCCGAAAGGATGCCGGCTGTGGTGGCCGCCATGGCCGCCGTGGTGGTGATGGTGTCGTCCAAACATGTGATTTAGATCCTATTTCGTTATATCGGAATTATAGATATATCGAATCGGATCGGCGTCAAGAGCGTATTTAGATATATCTGATTATCGACCCCAGGTTCGTTGCGAGCGCTGGGTCATTTTAGAGCGGCTGATGGGCCGTCAAGCCGCCCGCAGGGTTTCGGCCAGCAACCGGCCTTCGGCCGCCCGGGTGGATCCGGCCCGCCAGGCCACGACGATCTCGCGGCTGGAATTGGCGTGATCCAGCGGACGGACGGTGACCGCGGCCTTGTCGGTCAGGCCCGCCTCCACCGCCATGGCCGGCAGGAACGAGACCCCCAGGCCCGAACCGATCATCTGCACCAGGGTCGGCAGGGACGTGGCCGCGAAACTTTCCTCGTCGCCAAAGCCCTTGGGCGCGTCCAGGCCGCAGGCGGTCAGGGCGTGGTCGCGCAGGCAGTGGCCGTCCTCCAGCAGGATCAGGTCGTCGCCGCGCAGGCTTTCAGGATCGACGCGCGCGAAGGCGGCCATCGGATGGTTGGCCGGCGCCGCCGCCAGCAGCTCGTCATCCTCGACATGAGCCCAGTCCAGGCCCTGCATGTCGTAGGGCAGGGCGATCAGGGCCGCGTCCAGGGCTCCGGCCTTGAGGCTGGCGATGAGCCGCTGGGTCAGGTCTTCGCGCAGGAACAGGCGCAGCTTGGGAAAATGATCGCGCAACACGGGCAGGGCGCGCGGCAGCAGATAGGGGGCGATGGTCGGAATGACGCCCAGCCTGAACCGGCCGGCCAGCGGCAGGCCCGCGCCTCGCGCGGCCTGAACCAGATCTTCGGTCCGGGTGAGGATGTCCTGGGCCCGGCGCACAGCCTCCTGTCCGGCGGCGGTGAGGATCACCCCCGAGCGCGCACGATCGACCACCGCCGCGCCCAGGATCTTTTCCAGTTCCTGGATGCCGGCTGAAAGCGTGGGCTGGGTGACATGGGCGCTCTCGGCGGCCCGGCTGAACGAGCCGTGCTCGGAGAGCAGTTTCAGATATTGCAGTTGGCGCAGGGTCGGGAGCATCCCCTGTTCATAGCCGATCCGAACGCCTGTTCATAGACCCGCCCTATCGACAGGACTGAATTAATCGATTGGACCTATGCCGTCCGAGGGCGTAGAAACATCTCACCATTTACGGGAGCACTCCATGGCCTTGATCAACACCACCATCAAACCCTTCACCGCCCAGGCCTTCAAAGCCGGCAAGTTCATCGAGGTCAGCGACGCCGACCTGAAGGGCAAGTGGTCCGTCGTGTTCTTCTACCCCGCCGACTTCACCTTCGTCTGCCCGACGGAGCTTGAAGACCTGGCCGACAACTACCCCGAGCTGCAGAAGATGGGCGTGGAGGTCTATTCGGTCTCGACCGATACACACTTCTCGCACAAGGCCTGGCACGACAGCTCGCCGGCGATCGGCAAGATCCAGTACACGATGATCGGCGACCCGTCGGGCCTGGTGACCAACAACTTCGAGGTCATGCGCGAAGGCGTGGGCCTGGCCGACCGGGGCACCTTCCTGATCGACCCGGAAGGCGTCATCCAGTTCATGGAAATCACCGCCGAAGGCATCGGCCGTAACGCCACAGAACTGCTGCGCAAGATCAAGGCCGCCCAGTACGTCGCCTCGCACCCGGGCGAAGTCTGCCCGGCCAAGTGGGAAGAGGGTGAAAAGACCCTCGCGCCGTCGCTCGACCTGGTCGGCAAGATCTAAAGCCTAAAGACGACCCGCGACCTGATCGGTCGCGATCCGGCGCCGCCGCCCGCCCATCTCCCTCGGAGCCGGCGGCGGCGCCCCCTTCCCAAAATTTCGCGCGTGTCTCCTCACGGGAGACCTGCGCCTCGCATTCGGAGCCCGCCATGTTGGACGACAGCCTGAAGACCCAGCTGAAAGCCTATCTGCAGAACCTGCGCGAGCCGGTCGAACTGGTCGCCTCGCTGGGCGACGGCGCGGGCTCCAAGGACATGCTGGCTCTGCTCGAGGACATCACCTCGACGTCCGACAAGGTCACCCTGAACCTGGCCGGCGAGGACGCCCGCAAGCCGTCGTTCGCCATCACCCGCGCGGCGGGAGACGCTTCGGTGCGCTTCGCCGGCCTGCCGCTGGGCCATGAATTCACCTCGCTGGTCCTGGCCCTGCTGCATGTGGGCGGCCACCCGCCCAAGGTTGACGCCGAAGTGCTGGACCGCGTCCGCGCCCTGGACGGCGACTATCACTTCGAAACCTATTTCTCGCAGTCCTGCCAGAACTGCCCGGACGTGGTGCAGGCCCTCAACACCATGAGCGCCCTGAACCCGCGCATCACCCATGTCGCCATCGACGGCGCGCTGTTCCAGCAGGAAGTCGAGGCGCGCCAGGTCATGGCCGTGCCCACCGTCCTGCTGAACGGCCAGCCCTTCGGCCAGGGCCGCATGGAGCTGGAGCAGATCCTGGCCAAGATGGACACCGGGGCCGAAGCCCGCATGGCCGAAAAGATCAAGGCCAAGGCCGCCTTCGAGGTTCTGGTGATCGGCGGCGGCCCGGCCGGCGCGGCGGCGGCGATCTACGCCGCCCGCAAGGGCATCCGCACCGGCGTGGCGGCGGAACGTTTCGGCGGCCAGGTGCTGGACACCATGGCCATCGAGAACTTCATCTCGGTCTCGCACACCGAAGGCCCCAAACTGGCCTCGGCGCTGGAACAGCACGTCAAGGACTACGACGTCGACATCATGAACCTGCAAAAGGCCGTCGGCCTGGTTCCGGCCAGGGTTCCCGGCGGTCTGATCGAGATCAAGCTCGAGAACGGCGCCAGCCTGAAGTCGCGCAGCGTCATCCTGTCGACCGGCGCCCGCTGGAGGAACGTCAACGTCCCCGGTGAAGCCGAGTACAAGAACCGCGGCGTGGCCTACTGCCCGCACTGCGACGGGCCGCTCTACAAGGGCAAGCGCGTGGCGGTGATCGGCGGCGGCAACAGCGGCGTCGAGGCGGCCATCGACCTGGCCGGCATCGTCGCCCACGTCACCCTGATCGAGTTCGACAGCCAGTTGCGGGCCGACGCGGTGCTGCAGCGCAAGCTGGCCAGCCTGCCCAATGTGGCCATCGTCACCTCGGCCATGACCACCGAGATCCTGGGCGACGGCGCCAAGGTCAACGGCCTGACCTACAAGGACCGCAACAGCGACGCCGTGCATCGCGTCGATCTGGAAGGCGTGTTCGTGCAGATCGGCCTGGTGCCCAACACCGAGTGGCTGAAGGACAGCGGCGTGGCCCTGAGCAATCGCGGCGAGATCGAGGTGGATTATCGCGGCGAGACGTCAATCCCGGGGGTGTTCGCGGCCGGCGACGCCACCACCACGCCCTACAAGCAGATCATCATCGCCATGGGCGAGGGCTCCAAGGCTTCGCTCTCGGCCTTCGACTATCTGATCCGCCTGGATCCGGTGCAAACGGCGGAGCAGGCCGCCGCCTGAGGACCCGCCAAAGGCGAATTTTCGGGCGCCGCCGCGTCGGGTTTGAAGGCCCGGCGCGGCGTTGGCGCAATATCGGGGGTGCGACGACTGCGCACTCGACATTCAACTTGACGTTCGACTACCCTGTTAATCTCTATTAATGGGGATTCGCGGTCAGCGGTCGATAAGCCGCGTCGGCTTAATGAGACCTGCGACCAAGCGAGGGTGGGCGAGATGCGACTACTGTCCAAGAACGTCCGTGACGGCAAGCAACCGCCCAAGCCCGCCATGCTGGTCGAAGATTCCGGACGGTCGGAGTTTTCCGAACGCCTGATCGAATCGACCCAGGCCATCGGCGTCCGCTACGAAACCATTCACGGCGGCCTCGACAGCATCAGCCGCGTCGTCGAGCACCTTCGGGCCATCGAGCCGCTGCTGTCCGAGATCCGTCAGCCGGTGGCCGAGGAATTCGAAGCCCGCCGCGCCGAGCACGCCGAACTGATCGCCCTGCGCGCCAACTATGAGCAGGCCTTGCGCCAGGTGGCCCTGGCCCAGACCGAAGAGCGCGAACTCTCCGCCAGGCTGGCCACGACCGAAACGGCGCTCAGCGAATCCGACGCCAGCCGTCAGGCGCAGGAATCGGCGCTGGAAGACAATGCGCTGGAGATCGATCGCCTGCGCAACGGCCTGCTGCAGTCCGACCTGCGGGTCGGCAATCTCGACGCCTCGCTGCGCGACTCCACGGCCCGCATCGAGCATCTGGTGCAGGATGTCGAAACCCTGCGCACCCAGAGCCAGGACATCGACACCCGTCGCGGCGAAGCCGAAGCGGCTCTGGCCCGCGCCAACCAGGACAACGCCCTCCTGGTCGAGGAAGTCGCGACCCTGAAGAAGCGTATCGACCAGGCCGGTCTGGATATCGCCCGGCTGTCGCGCATCGAGACCGATCTCGAAGCCCAGATCGCCGCCGAACGGGCGCGCATCCAGGCCACCGAAAACGCCCTGGCCGTCCATCAGGCCGATGCCGGCCGCACCATCCGGGGCCTGGAAAATCAGGTCGAGGCCGGCCGCGCCGAGATCTCCGCCCTGCAGACCCGCCTGGAAACCGCAAACGGCCGCGCCGACAAGCTGGAAGAAATGAACGGCCAGATCGCGCAGCGCCTGGCCGAATCCAGCGCCCAGCAACAGGCCGTTGAACGCCGGGCCGGCGACCTGAACGTCGCCCTCGAACGCGCCCTGGACCGGATCCGGTCGCTGGAAGACGAAAGCGAGACCCTGCGCCAGCGTCATGCCGGCGTCGACACGGCCCGCGCCGCGGCCATCGAACGCGCCGACCAGCTGGCCAAGGCCGCCGTCACCCACGAAAAGACCCTCAAGCGGGCCGAAGAACGCGCCACCCAACTGCGCACGCGTTTCGAGGCCCTGCAGGAAAACCAGGACCTCGCGCGTCGCCAGCACGAAGAAAAAGTCGGCGAACTGCAGGCCCAGATCGAACGTCTCACCTCCGAAGCCGCCCTGTCCGAAGGCGCCCTGGAAGCGGCCCGCCGCGACCGGTCGCGTCTGCAGATGGCCCTGCTGGGCGCCACTGATGGCGACCTGGCCGAAGCCGGCTGATAGATCCTCTGTTTCCCCCGACCAAAGTCCGGAAAAGGGCGGCCCTCGTGGCCGCCCTTTTTTGTTGGCCCGCGCCTCTAGCGCCCGTCAGCCCCAAGGGAGTTCCCTTCGTCCCCCGATCGCGCTACGACTTGGCCATGAACACGACCCAAGGCGGTCGTCGGGGCTTTGGGCTCCGTCGCGCGCAGGACCTTATCCGCTCCGTATGACGCTCCTGACCTGATCAGGGAGCCGCGCCGAGGCGTGGCTCAAGGGCGGCCAGGCCGTCGGCGAACTTACGGATAGACACGTGATGACCACCACCACACCTGACTGGGCTGCGCGTTTCAGCGAGCGTATGGACCGGGTCCGCGCCAGCGAGATCCGCGAACTGCTCAAGCTTCTGGATCAGCCCGACATCCTGTCCTTCGCGGGCGGCATCCCCAATCCGGGGCTGTTTCCCGGTGAGCGGATCCAGGCGGCCTATGACGCCATCCTGGCCGATCCCAAACTGGCCGCCCAGGCGCTGCAATATTCGGTCAGCGAAGGCTATCTGCCGCTGCGCCAGTGGATCGCCGAGCGGATGACCCGCGACGGTATGGCCTGCGGCCCCGACAACATCATGCTGACCGCCGGTTCGCAGCAGGCCCTCGACCTGCTGGGCAAGCTGTTCATCTCCCCCGGCGATACGGTGATGGTGGCGCGGCCGACCTATCTGGGCGCGCTGCAGGCCTTCAACGGCTACCAGCCAGCCTATCTGGACCTGCCCGACGGCGCCCTGTCCGGCGCCGGCCTCGATGCGGCGGCGCGCGAACGGGCCACCGGCGCCCTGGGCTATTTCGTCCCCGACTTCGCCAATCCCACCGGCCAGAGCCTGACCCTCGCCGACCGCGAGGCGTTGCTGGACCTGGTCGGCGACCTGGAGATGACCCTGATCGAGGACGCCGCCTATCGCGAGCTGCGCTTCTCGGGCGAGGCCCTGCCGACCCTGCTGTCACTGGACATCGCCCGCTCGGGCTCGATCGAGGCGGCCCGCACCCTGTTCTGCGGCACCCTGTCCAAGACCCTGTCACCGGCCCTGCGCATCGGCTGGGTCTGCGGCCCGCGCGCGGTGATCGAGAAGCTGGTCCTGCTCAAACAGGGCGCGGATCTGCACGTCTCGACCATCAACCAGATGGTCGCCCACCGCGCCGTGTCCGAAGGCTATGAGCAGCATCTGGGCATGCTGCGCGCCGCCTATGGCGCCAATGCCCGCACCATCCTGGCGGCGCTGGAACGCCACATGCCCGCCGGTGTCACCTGGTCGCGGCCGCAGGGCGGCATGTTCGTCTGGATCCAGCTGCCCGAAGGCATGGACGGCAGGGTCTTGCTGGAACGGGCCCTGGCGGAGGAGCGCGTCGCCTTCGTGCCCGGCGAGCCGTTCTTCGCCGAGGTTCCGGCCGCCAACGCCCTGCGGCTGAGCTATTCCCTGCCGACCGACGCCCAGATCGAAGACGGCGTGGCGCGCCTGGCCCGGTTGATCGGGCGGATGGGGTAGGGTCCGTGCGTCCTTCGAGGCCCTCCTACGGAGGGCGCCTCAGGATGAGGAATTCAACAAAAGCGTCCTCATCCTGAGATGCGAGCCGAAGGTGAGCCTCGAAGGACGCAAGGCTGGTCCCACGTCAATCCGACGGCGAGGTCACCGTGGCCCCGCCCGCCTTCAGGCGGTCGAGCACGCCGTTGGCCGGTAGCAGATAGGCCAGGTCGACCACCGCCACCGCGACGCCGGGCTTGTTCAGAACGTCCGAAAGAGCGTCGGCCGACTGGGCGATCTGCTGGTCCAGCAGCCTGGCCCCGCCGGGCGAACGCAGCAGGCAGCGCTGGGCGGCGCTGGCCGAATAGCGGGCGCGGACGCTGGCCAGATCGCCCTGCGCCCAGTCCGAGCCGATCGTTCTGGGGCGTCCGCCCTCATAGTCCAGTTCATCGAGGGCGTCAGTCAGGCAGGCCAGCTGGGCGGCCCTGTCGAGCTTGCCGGCGGCCTTGACCACCGCGCTCATCCGGTACTGGCCCACCGCCCTGATCTTCAGCTTGCGGGCCTTGGCCATCCGCTCCAGCGTGCTGACGGGCTTGGCTTCGGACAGGCCGGCCGCCTGGCGGAAATCCGACAGTAGCAAGAAGCCGGCGACGGCCGGCGTCCAGTTCTGATAGGCCTTGGCGTCCTTGCCGGCCCGGCTTCGGGCGGCGGCGAAACGCGCCTTCAGATCCGGCGGCAGATCATCATCCAGCTTGTCGCCGAGACCCTGGCGCAGACCCGCGCCGCCGCGCAGCACGAAACCGGCGATCTGGGCCGGGCCGACCGAGGCCTTGGGCGGGATCAGCAGCACGTCGGCCTGATCCAGGGCCCGCTCCAGGCGCGGGCTCTTCCAGGCCAGCTGGTGAGGCAGGGGAATGGCCGAGCCGATGACGTAGAGTTTGGCGCCGTTCTTCTCGACCAGCCAGATCGCCGGCCCGGGCGCGCGGGCCACCACCGTTAGTTCCTCGACCACCGCGCTGCCGGGGTCTTGCGAGATCAGATCGACGGTCTGGGCCCGTGACGCGCCGGCGGAGAATGCCAGGGCCATCGCCAGAACCGGCAAGAGGGTCTTCAAAGCGGCCATGGCGACTCCTCGCAGCCTTCAAGGGTCCTTCTCCTCTTGCGGGAGAAGGTGTCATCCGAAGGATGATCGATGAGGGGTCGCGCCGGACAGGCCGAGAAACCCCTCACCCGACCCCGGCTTGGCCGGGGCCTCCCTCTCCCGCAAGGGGAGAGGGCCCCGGCGCCTAAGCCCCCTGCGGAACCGGAAAGCCCCGATCGCGCATCAGGGCGCCGATCTTCACATCGCGGCCGCGGAAGGCCTTGAACTGATCGACCGGATCGACCGAATTGCCCTTCGACATGATCGTTTCGATCAGCCGCTGGCCGGCCGGCTTGTCATAGAAACCGCCCGGCGCCTCCTGGAAGGCTTCGGCGACATCGGCCGTCAGGGTGTCGGCCCACAGATAGCTGTAATAGCCGGCCGAATAGCCGTCGCCGGAGAACACGTGACCAAACTGCGGCGTGCGGTGCCGCATGACGATCTCCTTGGGCATATTGAGCTTGGCCAGTTCCTCGCGTTCGAACGCGTCCGGATCGATATCGACATCGCCGGCCAGGTGCAGCTTCATGTCGATCAGGGCGCTGGCCAGATATTCGGTGGTGTCGAAGCCCTGGTTGAACGTGCCCGCCGCCTTGATCTTGTCGACCAGGGCCTGGGGGATCGGCTCGCCGGTCTTGTAGTGAACGCAGAACTTGCTCAGCACCTGCGGCGTGGGCAGCCAGTGCTCGTTCAGCTGGCTTGGGAACTCCACATAGTCGCGCGCCACGTTGGTGCCCGACACCGTCGGATAGGTGGCGTTGGCGTTGAGGCCATGGATGGCGTGGCCAAATTCGTGGAACAGGGTGGTGGCGTCATCCCACGAGATCAGCACCGGCTCGCCGGGCGCGCCCTTGATGAAGTTGGAATTGTTCGAGACGATCGTGGTGATCTCGCCCCGGAACCGTTCCTGGGTGCGATAGGCGTTCATCCAGGCGCCCGAACGCTTGCCCTCGCGGGCATAGGGATCGAAGTACCACAGGCCCACATGCTTGCCGCCACGGGTCACCTCATAGACGGTGATGTCCTCGTGATAGACTGGCAGGCCTTCGACCTTGCTGTACTGGAAGCCATAGACCTCGCCCGAGGCCCAGAACATCGCCTCGCGCAGCTTGTCCAGCTGCATGTACGGCTTCACCTCGTTCATATCGAGATCGTACTTGGCCTTGCGGACCTTCTCGGCATAGTAGCGATAGTCCCACGGCTCGATCTTGAAGCCGCCGCCTTCCTGGTCGACGATGGCCTGCATGGCCGCCACGTCGATCGCCACCTGGGCGATGGCCGGCGTCCACACCGCCTCCATCAGGCCCATGGCGCTTTCAGGCGTCTTGGCCATGGCGTTTTCCAGGCGCCAGTGGGCGTGGGTCTTGTAGCCCAGCAGCTTGGCGCGCTCGACGCGCAGCTTCAGGATCTTGGCGATCAGGGCGTTGTTGTCGGTGGCCCCGCCATTGTCGCCGCGATTGACGAAGGCCTTCCAGACCTTTTCGCGGGTGGCGCGCACCGGCGAATAGGTCAGGTAAGGATCCACGCTGGAGCGGGTGTTGACGATGATCGACTTGCCCGGGAGCTTGCGCTGGGCGGCGCTGGAGGCGGCGTTGGCCTTGAGCGACTCCGGCAGGCCGACAAGGTCGGCGGCGGTCAGCTCGATGAAGGTGTTCTCATCGGCCAGCAGGTTCTGGCTGAACCTGGTGAAATAGCCGGCCATCTCGGTGTTGATCGCCGCGACCCGGGCCTTGGCGGCCGGATCCAGCTTGGCGCCGGCCCGCACGAAATTGGTGTAGTAGATCCACAGAACCCGCTGCTGTTCGGGCGTGAGCTTGGCCTTGTCCGGCGAATTGTAGACCGCCTCGATGCGTTTGAAGAGCGCGGCGTTCTGGGTGATCTTGTCGCCCAGGCTGGCCAGTTTGGTGTCGAGTTCTTCCTCAACGACCTGAAACTCGGGCGAGCTCAGGTTTCCGCCCCAGATGCCGTAGAAACAATAGAAGTCCGACAGGGCCCGGCCGCTGTCTTCCAGGGCGGCGATGGTGTTTTCAAAGGTCGGCGGCGCGGGATTGGCCGCGATGGCGTCCACCTCGGCAAGGTTCATGGCCATCGCCGCCTCGGCGGCCGGTTTGAAGTCGGACACCTTGACCTTGTCGAAAGCGGGCACGCCGCCATAGGGACCGGTCCACTTGGCGAGCATCGGGTTGGTCTCCGCGGCCAGGGTCAGGCCGGGGTTGAGGGTCGCGGCGACGCCGGTGGCGGCGGCCGAGGCGAGAAAGGTACGACGTTGCACGGAGGATCTCCGGTGGATGTTGGCCCAGACCCTAGGCCAGCCCCGGGCGCGCGTCACATGACAGGACCGTAACCTTTGCGCAAAACCGGCGGGGCCGTGGACGAAAATCCCGGGTCGGTCTAAAGCACGGGCATGTCCATCGGTGTTTTTGACTCTGGCGTAGGCGGGCTGTCCGTCCACCGCGCCCTCGTGCAACGCCTCCCGCAGGCGGACTTCACCTATCTGGCCGACCAGGCCAATGCGCCCTATGGCGGCCGGTCCGGCGAGGAGATCGTCGATCTCACCCGCGCGGGTTGCGAGCGCCTGTTCGACACCGGCGCCAGCCTGGTGGTCCTGGCCTGCAACACCGCCAGCGCCATCGCCCTGCGCCGGCTGCAGCAGACCTGGCTGCCCGGCTATCGCAAGACCCTCGGCCGCCCGGCCAATATCCTGGGCATCATCGTGCCGACCATCGAGGCGGCCACCGGCCTGCCCTGGGAGCACGAGGCCGAACGACGCGGCGACAAGGTCGAGCAGCTGGACGTGCTGGGCGTGTTCTCGACCCCGGCCACCACGCGCTCGCGGGTCTATGAGATCGAGATCGACAAGCGCAAACAGGACCTGGCGGTGTTTTCCCAGCCTTGCCCCGACCTCGTCCCGATGATCGAGGCCGACGCCGGCGTGGTCGACCTGGCCAAGGCCGTCGAGGCCCATGTCGAGACGCTGAAGAGCCGCATCGGCCGCTATCCTGACCGCGTGGTGCTGGGCTGCACCCACTATGAGATCATCGCCGACATCTTCCGCGCCGCCCTGCCGGCCGGCACCCCGCTGATCCAGCAGCCCGCCGCCACGGCCGACGCGCTGGAGCTCTATCTGTCGCGCCATCCGGAGTTTGATCCCGGAACCGGCGGCTCGCGGACCTTCCTCACCACCGGAACCCCGGGCCCGCAGAACGGCCTGGTCGAGAGCTTCTGGGGCGGCCCGCTAAGGCTGGAGGCGGCTTAGGGGCGGCCTGCGCCAGGGCTTTTCAGGCGGGAAGGCCGCCGAAGCGGCCTACCGACAGGTTCTCGCTGTCCGGTCGATGGCCCCGGCGACCGCGGCATACAGTTGGGCCGGAAGGTCGTGCCCCATGCCTCCGATGAGCATAAGCTCCGCGCCGGGAATCGACGCGGCCGTATCCTTGCCGCAGGCTGGCGGAAAAAGCGGATCATCGCTCCCGTGAATGACCAGCGTCGGCGCGGTCACCGTCGCGAGTTGCGGCCGGCGGTCGCCGGCCACGGCGATCGCCGCGATCTGCCGCCCGAAGCCCTGGCGATCGCCGGCGCGACGCAGCTCCTCGAGAAGGAGACGGCCGGCGGCGGCCTCATCGAACGGGTAGCCGCCGCCGGCGATGCGGCGCGCGAAGGCGAGGCCATGGGCCACGTATCCCGCTTCGTCCAAGATGGGGTCCGGGGTCGGGCCCGCCATCATCGCCATGACATCCGGCGCGGGCTGCGGAAGCGCTGGATTGCCGGTGCTCGACATGATCGAGGTCAGAGAAAGGACGCGGTCGGGATACTCACACGCCATGATCTGCGCAATCATGCCGCCCATGGATCGACCGACGAGGTGGGCTCGGCCGATGGCCAGGGCGTCAAGCAGCCCGACCGCATCCGCCGCCATATCGTGGAGCGTGTAGGGGACGTCCGGTAGTCGTCCGGCCCTGAGCGCGGCCGCCAGATCACCAAAATCCGGCGGGGCCCGGCCGCTGATATGCGTCGAGCCGCCGGCGTCGCGATTGTCGAAGCGGATCACATGGTAACCGCGCGCCGCGAGTTCGAGACAGAAGGGCGCGGTCCATCGGATCATTTGCGTGCCCAATCCCGCAATCAGCAGAATGGTCTCGTCGGACGGCGTTCCGAACGCGTCGCAAGCCAGTTCGACGCCATTGGTTTCCAAGCGCTTCATCGCTGGCTTCTCCTGAAGTCCCGTGACCGCTCACAGGGATGTGAATTTATTTACCCGGATAAAAACGGCCGTCAATATCATCCGGGTGAAATATCGCGGCCGAGGGCCCACAGACTCGACGTACACACCACCGCATCGCCAGGGCCGTGTTTGCGCTCGGGAACCTGAAGGCTTGCGGTCCAAGGGCGTGACGTCGGCGTTGTTCGAAGCCGTGATCGGCGATTTTCTGAATCGCCCGCAAACGAACGCCGTAAACGCCCCTTAACCCTCTTGGCGCATAACATCCGCGTTTGGACTTGGTACCTGGGGCATTTCATGGCGCGAGCGGCGCGGCGTACAACGACGGAGCTCTTCTGGGATGCGGTCCGCTATGGCTGGGATCAGCCCTGGTCGGCGCGTTTCCGGGGGGGCCTGGTCACCGTGGTCGGCGGCGGCCTGCTGCTGGCCGTCGCCACCTATAATCCCGCTGATCCCAGCCTGAACGCCTCGACCGGCGCCGACGCCACCAACGCCCTGGGCGGAACGGGCGCCGCCATCGCCGACGTCATGATCCAGTCCATGGGTCTGGCCGGCTGGGGCGCCGCCCTGCTGATGCTGGTGTTTGGCGTCACCCGGGTGTCGCAGGCCGATCCGGCCGGCGCCCGTCGCGACCTTCGCCTTCGGGCCGGGATCGGCGTCCTGGGCCTGATGGCCCTGGCCGGTCTGCTATCGGCGCCCCGCCCCCCCGCAGCCTGGCCTCTGGAAAAGGGTCTGGGCGGATTCTGGGGGGATGGTCTGCTGCACATGCTGGCCGGCGTCTTCCACTTCGCCCGCATACCGGGCGCCACCGTATTCGCCGCCCTCGTGCTGGCCATCGCCGCCGCGGTCGCCCTGGGCTACGCCATCGGCTTCCGTCGCTTTGATCCCGAAGCCATCGTCCAGGCCGTGGGCGGCGCCCTGCAGCCGCGTCTGCGGCCCGAGCCCGAGCCCGCTCCGGCCCCCAAGCCCGCTCGCGCCCGCAAGAGCGTCGAAACGCCGGCGCCGCCGCGCCGTCCCGCCCGACCGCAGGCCGAACCCCCGGAACAGGCCTATACCCCGCCGCCGGTCGTCTCTGATGATCACGATGACGACGACGATATCGACGCCATCTCGGCCCGGCCCCTGGCCATCGCCAAGCCCAAGACCTTGCCCAAGGACAGCGGCCGCGAACAGCGCGAACAGCAAAAGGCCTTCAATTTCAACGACGACGGCGGCTTCCAGCTGCCGGAACTGGCCATGCTGGCCAAGGCCAAGCCGCGCTCGTCCGAGGTCGACGCCGCCGCCCTGCGCCAGAACGCCCGCCTGCTGGAAAGCGTGCTGGCCGAGTTCGGGGTCAAGGGCCAGATCGACCAGATCCGCCCCGGCCCCGTGGTCACCATGTACGAGCTGGTGCCGGCCCCCGGCGTCAAGACCGCCCGGGTCGTGGCCCTGGCCGACGACATCGCCCGCTCGATGAGCGTCATCTCGTGCCGCGTGGCCGTGGCCCAGGGCCGCAACGCCATCGGCATCGAAATGCCCAATTCCAAGCGCGAGACCGTCTATCTGCGCGACCTGCTGTCCAGCAACGACTACGACAAGTCCACCTCGATCCTGCCCATGGCCCTGGGCGAGACCATCGGCGGGGAGCCCTATATCGCCGACCTGGCCAAGATGCCCCACCTGCTGATCGCCGGCACCACCGGCTCGGGCAAGTCGGTCGGGGTCAACGCCATCATCCTGTCGATCCTCTACAAGCTGCCGCCGGACAAGTGCCGCTTCATCATGATCGACCCCAAGATGCTGGAACTGTCGGTCTATGACGGCATCCCGCACCTGCTGGCCCCGGTCGTCACCGATCCCAAGAAGGCCATCGTCGCCCTGAAATGGACCGTGCGCGAAATGGAGGACCGCTATCGGCGGATGTCCAAGATCGGCGTGCGCAATGTCGCGGGCTTCAACGACAAGGCCAACGAGGCCCTGGCCAAAGGCGAGCACTTTGAACGCACCGTGCAGACGGGTTTCGACGACGCCGGCCGGCCGATCTACGAGACCGAGCAGATCCGTCCCGAGCCCATGCCGTATCTGGTTGTCGTCATCGACGAGGTCGCCGACCTGATGATGGTGGCGGGCAAGGATATCGAAGGCGCCGTGCAGCGTCTGGCCCAGATGGCCCGCGCCGCCGGCATCCACCTGATCATGGCCACCCAGCGCCCGTCGGTCGACGTGATCACCGGCACCATCAAGGCCAACTTCCCCACCCGGATCAGCTTCCAGGTGACCAGCAAGATCGACGCCCGCACCATCCTGGGCGAGCAGGGCGCCGAGCAACTGCTGGGCCAGGGCGACATGCTCTACATGGCCGGCGGCGGGCGGGTCACTCGTCTGCATGGCCCGTTCGTCAGCGACGGCGAGGTCGAGGCGGTGGCCAAGTTCCTGCGCGACCAGGGCACGCCCAACTATCTGGAAGAGGTCACCGCCGGCGGCGACGAAGAGCAGGAAGAGGCCATCGAGGGCGCCTTCGCCGGGGAGGGCGGGGCCAATGACCTCTATGACAACGCCGTCGCCGTGGTCACCCGCGACCGCAAGGCCTCGACCAGCTACATCCAGCGCCGTCTGCAGATCGGCTACAACCGCGCCGCGTCCCTGATGGAGCGGATGGAAAAGGAAGGCGTGGTCGGCGCCGCCAACCACGCCGGCAAGCGCGAGATCCTGGCGCCGCCGCCGCCGGGGCTTTAGCCACGGATCATTATGGCTCCGCTTGCGTTTGACAGCTCTGATCAAGCCTCAAGCGGAGTTTCGACCATGACCCCCCTGCGCAATCCGTTCCTCGCCCTGACTCTGACTCTCACGATGGCCGGCTTGGGCGCCTGCGACCGCGACGCCGGCCGCAAGCAGGAGACGGTCGGCAAGATCGAGTCCGGCGTCGGCACGGTGATCGGCGACAAGGACCTGAAGAAACAGGGCAAGACCGATCAGGTCGTCGGCAATGTGAAGCAGGGCGAGCTGAAGGACGCGGTCAAGGACGCGAAGAAGTAGGCACGGCGCTCAAACGAGCCCGAGTATTCCCAGTCTGGACGTCAGCTCGCCAAAACCCTTGGTGAGGTGCGCCTCCATGCCCGCTCTTCGCGCCGCCTGAACATTGCTCGGCGAGTCGTCGAAAAAGCAGATCGCGCCCGGCTCGACATCCAGTTCGGAGATCACGAAGTCGAAGACGTCTGGGTCGGGCTTTACCAGGCCACAGAGGTGGGACGAAAAGGCCCGATCGGCGTACGGGAGGATCGTTGAAAATCCAGCCCAGTGCAGGGCGTTGGAATTGCTGAGATAGGCGACCTGATGCCTGCGTCGCAGCGCGGTCAGGAGATCGGCGGCGCCCGGATAGAGGCCTTTGGGCCACGCGGCCACCCGGTCCAGGAAGGCGCTGGGCGTGAGCGCCAGGTTCCACTCGCTCACGAACCGTGCGGAGAACGTCACGGCGTCAATCTGGCCCCTCTCGAACTGCCGCACCGCCGGAGAGCTGAGCCAGAGGTCATGCAGATCGTTCCGGGGGAGATGATCGGGAACAAGGCTCGGCAGGTCGTCGAGGTGGGTGTTCTCGACCAGAACGCCGCCAAGATCGAACAGCAAGGTTGCGAAGCGGGGCATGTCGACCCTCCGGGACGCGTTGCCGGCTTCCGTCCCTAGGACGGAGCCATCCTTAAATCTCACGGCGAGACGATCGCAGGGCGGATCAGGTCACTCAAGGCCGACGCTTCGCGTCGCCGCGAAGCGGCCGGTCGCAGACCGGGCCTTGACTGACCTGATCCGCCCTGCACGCTGCAGCCTCCAAGAGATTTAAGGATCGCACCGACCGCGAGGGTCGGCTTGGAAACCGTTACAGATGCTGATCAGGCCAGTCACAATCAGCACGAGCTTCTAGAGATCTAATCGGTATGCATGCGCGCCGTATTCTACTGGCTGTGGGTTGGATCGCGGCCTCACCTTTGATCGTGGCGGCCGCCGCGCTGCCCCTCATTGCGGTCGCGGTGATTGTGCTTGAAATTTGGGTGGGATCCAGCACCACCGTTTTCGAACGATCTCAATCGCCAAACGGGCGCTATGAGGCGCGCATCGAGTTTAGCGACTGTGGCGCAGGCTGTTCACTTAGCCGGGACGTAGTTGTTCGGCGTGTCGACGTTCCCTTCTCGGAGTGCACCGCCTTCACCGTCCACGGTGAGTGGCCTTTATCCCTCCGGTGGCGGGACAACACTCACCTGGTGATTGGCGATCCGGCGCCTTCGACTGAACGCCGATCCCAATCTGAACGTTGCGGACCTATAGGTATCAAGGTCGAACCCAAGCGCTGAAGGCTGGCAACCCACGGCCCCGCTCCTGCGTTCCTCACCGACCCCAACCTGAACGGCGCTTCATCGCACCGCCGTCAAATGGCCCCGGATCAGTCTTTCGCTCGTCACCGCGTCAGGGCAAAGGTTCACGTTCAAGGAGATCGCATGACCGACACCCCGACCACCCGCCGCGCCCTGATCGCCGCCGCCGGCGCCAGCCTGGCCGCCGCCGCGTTCGGCGCGCCAGTGCTCGCCCAGTCTGGCGCCCCCAAGCCCGCGACCCTGACGGCCGAACAGAACGCGCTGGTCCAGAAGGCCACCGACTATATCCAGGGCCTATCGTCGGCCAAGGGCCGGTTCATTCAGACAGACCAGCGCGGCACGGTCACCCAGGGCACGCTCTATCTGCAGCGTCCCGGCAAGGCGCGCTTTGACTATGAAGGCGCGTCCGGCCTGCTGGTGGTTAGCAACGGCAATAACGTCAACATCTTCGACAGCCGCCTGAAGACCTTCGAGAGCTATCCGCTCAGCCGCACGCCCCTGGCCCTGCTGCTGGCCCGCGAGGTGCGGCTGGATCGCGGCGTGATCATCACCGATGTGCGCAAGCTGGCCGACGGCTTCACGATCGTGGCCCAGGACGCCAAGCGCCAGACCCTGGGCAAGATCAGTCTGGATTTCAGCAACGGGCCGGTCTCGCTGATCGGCTGGACCATCAATGACGTCAAGGGCGGCCAGATCCGCGTGCGTCTGGTGGATCTCGAAAAGACCGGCGCCCTGGATCCCAAGCTCTTCGTCCTGACCGATCCTCGCCGCCGCCCCTACAAGGGGTAAAATGTGACATTCTCACAACATGCAAGAATCAACGCGCTTTTCACTTGACTAAAAATTAGGCCGTGGCATATTTAACACGCATGGCGACGAGCGCCCGACCCGCTCTTCGCAAACCGTGCCGGATACTATCCCCTCCCGGCCGCGGCATGAGAGACCCCACTTTCGCCCGGACGCCTGACGCGTCCGGGCGTTTTTGTGTTCAGCGCCCGGCGACCGCGAAAACCGGCTTTCCCTTTGGCCGGTCGCGCTCTAGAGCCAGACCATGCGCCTGCGTCTCGCCACCTGGAATGTGAACTCCGTCCGCCTGCGCGCCGAGCAGGTGGCCCGCTTCGTCGACGAACAGGCCCCCGACGTTCTGTGCCTGCAGGAGATCAAGTGCCAGGAGGCCGAGTTTCCGCGCGAAGCCTTCATCGCCGCCGGCCTGCCGCACCTGAAGATCGCCGGGCAAAAGGGCTGGCATGGGGTGGCCATCGCCTCGCGCCTGCCGTTCGAGGACGTCCCGACCCTGATGAACTGCCGCGAGGGCCATGCCCGCTGCGTGGCGGTCAAGGTGGCCGGCGTCGACATCCAGAACTTCTACATCCCGGCCGGCGGCGACACGCCCGACCGGATCGGCAATCCCAAGTTCGACCACAAGCTGGACTTCTACGAGACCCTGACCGCCGCCCTGAAAAAGCGTGATCCCCGGGATCCGCTGATCGTCACCGGCGACCTCAATATCGCCCCGGGCGAGAACGACGTCTGGAGCCACCGCCAGATGTTGAAGGTGGTCAGCCACACGCCGGTCGAGCTTGAGGCCTTCGACGCGATGATCCAGTCGATGAACCTGCTGGACCTGCCCCGCCTGGCCACGCCCGAGCCGGAAAAGCTGTTTTCGTGGTGGAGCTATCGCGCCGCCGACTTCCGCAAGTCCAACCGCGGCCTGCGCCTGGACCACATCCTGGCCAGCCCCGGCCTGCGCGACGCGGCCTTTGTCGACGGCAAGGTGTCGTCGAAGGTGCATGACACGGTGCGCGAATGGGAGCGGCCCAGCGACCATGCGCCGGTGACGGCGGATCTGAAGCTTTAGACGCGCTGCGTCCTTCGAGGCTCGGCTGCGCCTCGCACCTCAGGATGAGGACTTCAGAGAACGGACCTCATCCTGAGGCGCCCGCCCCTTCTTGCTTGGGGCGGGCCTCGAAGGACGCAAGGCGGCTGAGATATCTAACGCCGCCCTCGCGCGATCAGCGCGGACAGATAGCTCTCCATCAACAGCACGAACTCGTCCTCCAGGACGGCCGGCGACAGGGCCAGGTCGGGTTCCGCCGCCGCCGCCCGCAGCAGGCTGGCCACGGCGTGGGTCAGGACAAACAAGGACTCCGGCGACAGATCCAGATTGAGCTGCGCCTTGCCGCCGATCGCCGCCAGAAAGGCCTGGTGGTGCTGCAGCATCACCGTCTCGCCGCCGCGATGGAACAGCGCGTCCAGCAGAGCCTTGCGGGTCTCGGGGGAGCCCTCGAACGTGGTCATCAGGGCCTGGACGATCGGCCGGACGCTGCCCAGCTGCGGCGCGGCGATCAGGGTCTGGGCGATCTTGCCCCGCGCCGCCTCGGCCCGACGCTGGGCCATGGCCGTCAGGATCTGCTGCTTGTCGCCGAAATATTGGTAGAGCGTGCCGATGCTCACCCCGGCCCGCTGGGCGATGTGGTTGGTGGTCAGGGCCTCGACCCCGCCGGCCTCCAGAAGTTGAAAGGTCGCGTCGAAAATCGCCTCGACCGTGGCTTCGGCGCGCGCCTGTCTCGGCGTTCGTCTATATTTTTCAGTCACTTGATCAAGGCCTTCCCGCGAAACGCGCTCGCCCGTCAAGGCGAGTAGAAACATGAGCAATGCTTACATAAGCTCGGAATCAAGGCGAGGGACCGTCTTTCATCGAGAGGATTTCGAGCATGAACGGCACGATCGCGCAGGTCCGGGCCAGGATCGCGGACCAGAAGACCCGCCAGCCCGAGCTCTATGGCGATATCGATTTCGACCACACGCCCGAGCGCTATACCGACGATCCGGCCGACAGCGTCGCGCCCAGGGGCGTGGCCGGGGCCGAGCCGACGCCCGACCAGATCGCCCTGGTCGCCGCCTATACCCTGCTGGGCGACCGGGTGGCCGACGCCTATGCCGGCCTGATGCCGCAATACGGCTTTCGCGGCCTGATCGGCATGCTGACCCTGGCCTGCGACAAGGGGATTGAGGCGGTTGCCGACGCGCCGCCGGAGCTGATCGCCTTCCTCCGCGACCTGGAGCACGTGCCCGACTGGGTGGACATGGACCTGGTGCGCGAAGGCGCCCGGCTGGACCGCAACGCCGCCGCCAATCTCTCGCCCTTCGCCATTCGCGGCGCGTTCGTCGCCACCTTCATGAACAAGTATGCGGCCCTGCCCATGGCCCTGACCGGAACCCTGGGGGCCGAAACGGCCGCCCGGCGGGTCAATGAAACCGCCAGCTTCTTCACCACCACCCTGCTGCCGGACGCGCTGGAGCGGCACGGTGAAGGCTTCAAGGCCGCCGCCATGGTGCGGCTGATGCATTCGATGGTGCGCTTCAACGCCCTGCGCCGGCCCGGCGCCTGGGATTCGAAGGTCTATGGCGTGCCGATCCCGCAGGTCGACCAGATGCCGGCCGGGCTGATCCCGATCTTCCTGCTCAGCTACAAGCTGCTGCGTCAGGGCCGAACCACCTTCACCCCGGCCGAACGCGCCAAGGTCGAGCTGAGCCGCTATCGCTGCTATCTGCTGGGCCTGCCCGAGGACCTGCTGGCCGACACGCCGGTGGGCGTCGTCCAGACCATGACCGCCCGCAACCAGACCCTGCGCCGGGGCTTTGATGACGAAACCTGCGGCGCCCTGGTGCGCGCCACCCTGGCGGCCTATCTGCCGCCCGACCGGTCCTGGCGCAATCGCCTGTTCGACACCGTCGAGCGGGGTTTCGCCAAGGCCTTCTTCCTGCGCCATTTCCTGGGGGGCGACGTGCAGGCGGCCGCCCGGATGGGCGTGCGGATCACGCTCGCTGACCGCGCCCTGTTCCTGCTCGTCGCCGCGATCATCACCAGCCGCATGGCCGCCTATGGCCTGGCGCTGAAGATCCCCGGCCTGAGAGATCTGGCCGACCGCGATCTGGTGCGCCAGCTGCGCCGCAATCTGGCGCGCTACGGCCACGCCGAATTCACCACCGACGCCGCGCAATATCGTCCGACCAAGGGCGTGGCGACGCCGGCGGCGGCCTAAGGTCTGACTGCGAAGACAGCTGTCATCCCGGACAAGCCGGGCGAAGCCGGGCGCCGATCCGGGACCGCCGGAAGCGCTGAGTTCAGGCGTCGGTCCCGGATCTTCGCGCTGCGCGCTCGTCCGGGATGACAAACGTTGTGGTCATAGGCGATAGCGCTCCCCCTTCAGGGGAGGAGCGCCGCAGGCGCGGAGGGGGCAAGAGGACGGATTGCGCCAGACGACGACCTTCAGGAGCCCACGATCAGTGCGGCAGGTTGACCAAACCCAGCTTCACCCAGACGGCCTTGTCCTTCAGGGTGGACTGGATCCATTCGACATGGATCTCGCGCTCCGCCTCGGTGGACCGAGCCGCCAGGGGCCGGGGGCGGGCGCCGTAGGCGCCGGCCGTCAGCTGGGCGGTCATCTCGGCGGTGACGACGGCGGTCAGTTCCAGGGCGCGTTCCTTGCCGCCCTGCAGCTCCAGATAGACCTCGGCCAGCAGGTGGGCGTCGATCAGGGCCCCGTGCTTGTCGCGGCTGTCCAGGCTGATCTTGTAGCGCTTACAGAGGGCGTCGAGGGAATTGTACATGCCCGGAAAACGCTTCTTGGCCATGGCCAGGGTGTCGACCCACTGGCTCTCGGGCAGAATGCCGCGTCCGCATTTCTGCAGCTCGAAATTGACGAAGCTGCGGTCGAAGGCGGCGTTGTGCGCGACCACGACGGAGTCACCGACGAACTCCAGGAACCTGTCGGCGATCGCCTCAAACTTCGGCTTGCCGGTCAGGAAGGCGCTGGACAGGCCGTGGACCTTCTCGGCCTCGGCCGGCATGTCGCGCAGGGGATCGCAATATTCGTGGAACGACTTGCCCGTGGGCATGAAGTCGAGGACCTCGATACAGCCGATTTCGACCAGACGGTCGCCCGTCTTCGGATCAAAGCCGGTGGTTTCGGTGTCGAGGATGATTTCCCGGGCCATGGCGATTCAATGGGCCGGTTCGGCGGCCCCATCAAGTCACCCAGGATGTCGCAGGCTGTGGAGGATCGCCACAACCTGTTTACGGGCGGACTCCAGGCCCTGGCTGGTGTCGATGACGAAATCGGCACGGGCCCGCTTTTCAGCGTCCGGCGTCTGGCGGGCCAGGATGGCCTCGAACTTGGCGGCGTCCATGCCCGGCCGGGCCAGGACCCGGGCTCGCTGCACCTCGGCGGGGGCCGAGACCACCACCACCTTGTCGACCTTCTTGTCGCCGCCGGTCTCATAGAGCAGCGGCACATCGAGCACGACGATATCGTGGCCGTCGGTCTTGGCGTGTTCGAAAAAGCCCAGGCGATGGGCCCCGACCAGCGGATGGACGATGGCCTCCAGCTTGGCCAGCGCCTCGGGATCGCCGACCACCGCCGCGCTGAGCCGGGCCCGGTCAATGGCCCCGTCGACCACGACCCCGGGAAAGGCCGCCTCGACCGGTCCGACCGCCGCGCCCCCTTCGGCATAGAGCGCATGCACGGCGGCGTCGGAATCATAGACCGGAACGCCCAGGGCCTCGAACATCGCCGAGGTGGTCGACTTGCCCATGCCGATCGAGCCGGTGAGACCCAGGATGATCATGGCCTAGACCTCGCCCAGATGGCGCAGGGCCATCGCCCGGACATCGACCGAAGCCGGCGGGGCCTGACCGTAAAAGGCCTCAAAAGAGGGGACCGCCTGGCGCAACAGCATCTCCAAGCCATCCACCGTGCGACGACCGGCGGCGGCCGCGCGATGCAGGAACTCGGTGCGCAGGGGCTTATAGACCATGTCGACGATCACCGCCTCGATGGGGGTCAGGTCCAGCTGAGCCGCTGGGCCATCGCCGCCGCCCAGGCCCAGGGACGTGGCGTTGATCACCAGCCCCGCCTGCGTCAGGTGATCGGCCAGGTCCTCTTCCGGCACGGCCACGACCCGCGAGCCGAAGGTTTCCACCAGCGCGTGGGCCCGGGCCAGGGTGCGATTGATCAGGCTGACCTGGGGCGCGCCGGCCAGCAGCAGGGCCGCGATGGCGCCGCGCGCCGCGCCGCCGGCCCCCAGCACCACCACCGGCGCCGAGGCGACATCATAGCCGGAGGCCTGGGCCTCGATCGCCCCCAGCAGGCCGGGACCGTCGGTATTGTCGGCGCGGATCGTTCCGTCGGCCTCGAAGATCAGCAGATTGGCCGCGCCGGCCATCCGGGCCAGGTCGCTGGCGGTGTCGGCCACGGCCAGGGCGCGTTCCTTGAAGGGGATGGTGACGTTCAGTCCGCGCACCGCCCCGCCGCGCAAACCCTCGATGAAGGTCTCGAAACGATCCGGCGTCGGCGCGAAAGGCGCATAGACCGCGTCCAGGCCGGCGGCGGCGATCCAGGCATTGTGGATCAGCGGGCTCATCGAATGGCGGATCGGCGCGCCGCACACTCCAGCGACGGTCGCCGCGCCAGTGATCGCGGGTCTAGTGATCGCGGGTCTGTCGATCGCGGCCCCAGGGGACGAACTCATGTCTCGAGGGCTCCATGAAGACGCAGGAAATCCAGCAGGCCCACCAGAGGCAGACCCAGTATGGTGAAATAGTCGCCGTCGATGGCGTCAAACAGCTGCACGCCTTCGCTTTCCAGCTCGTAGCAGCCGACGCAGTGCAGGATGTGTTCGCCGCGCCGCGCCAGATAGCCGTCGAGCCAGGCGTCGCTGAACGGCCGCACCGACAGCTTGGCGCTCTGCACCACCCGCCAGATCGGCCGGCCGCCCTGGGCCACGACCACGGCCGAGTGCAGCTTGTGGGTCTGGCCGCGCAGCTCCTGAAGCAGGGCGCGAGCCTGATCCAGGGTTTCGACCTTGTCGATCAACCGCCCGGCGAAATCCAGGGTCTGGTCGGCGCCGATCACCAGGCCCGGTCGCTTGGTCGAGACCTTGACCGCCTTCATCTCGGCCAGGGCGTCGGCGACCTCGCGCGGACTGCCGCCCTCGGCCAGCAGCCCGGCCTTGGCGGCGTCTTCGTCGACGCCAGCGACGACCGCCTCGAATTCGACGCCGGCATTGCGCAGGATCGCCTGCCGCGCGGCGCTCCTGGACGCCAGGGTGACGGCCGTGCGGCTCATCCCAGCACCTCGACCTGGCCGCGACCGCCCGACAACAGGTTGATGATCGCCGCGGCGGTCTCCTCGACCGAACGGCGGGTGACGTCGATGATCGGCCAGCCCATCTTCTCGAACAGGCGTCGGGCGGCGATGATCTCGGCGCGCACCGAGTCGGTGTCGATATAGTCGCTCTCGCGATCTTCCTTCAGGGACAGAAGCCGGTTGCGCCGGATCTGGATCAGCCGGTCTGGCGTGGTCATCAGGCCGACGATCAGGGTGTTTTTCAGCTCGAACAGCTCGCTGGGCGGCGGCCGGCCGGGCACCAGCGGCACATTGGCGGCCCGCACCCCGCGATGGGCCAGATAGATGCAGGTCGGGGTCTTGGAGGTGCGCGACACCCCCACCAGAATGACATCGGCTCGGGTCAGGTCCTGACCGCCCTGGCCGTCATCATGGGCGATGGCGTAGTCGAGGGCGTCGATCCGGTCGAAATAGTCGTTGTTCAGCGTGTGCTGCGCGCCGACCCGCGTGGAGATCCGCGCGCCCAGATAGCGCGACATGGCGCTGACCACCGGGTCCAGCGCCGCGATACAGGGCATCTCAAGCCGGCGGCAGCCTTCCTCCAGCGCGGTGCGCAGGCCCGGATCGATGATGGTGTGCATCACCACGCCGGGCGCGCCGGCGATCTCCTCGAGCGCCCGGTCAAGCTGCCGGGTGGAGCGCACCAGGGCGTAGATGTGCTCGATGGGCAGGATATCGGTAAACCGCGCGCAGACCGCGCGAGCCATGGCGTTGAGGGTCTCGCCGGTGGAGTCCGAGACCAGGTGAATATGGAAATAGGTCGCGAAACGGGGCGTGGGACTGTCGCCCTCGGCTCCGGCGCTCGCACCTTCCTGTGGATCATCCGTTAACGGTTGCTTAACCACTTGGCCTGCCTCTGGGGACACCCGGGCGCCAAAACCGTCCCTGGGCGTCATGTCCTGTCGCCGCTGTGATCAACGGCCGTTTTGACCGCGTAACATCCCCAAGCCCAGGCCGCATCCCTCGATCTTGGATCGACGTGATCCCGCGTCACGGGAAAAAAGGTTAACGAGACCCTAATCGGCCTCGGTGTCATTAATCATTCATTAAGAAACGCAAGGCCGTAGCCATCCATCCCCGGACTTCACAGGGCTTGATCCCCTTGTGGGGGATCGTGGGCAAAAGGCGGGATGGGGTGTGCGAGTCCGCCGCCGACAGCGGGTTTTCCCCAGTTCGCACTTGCCCAGCCTCTCCTGCTTCCAAACTTAAGATCTTATTAAGAAATGAAGATTGGCCTTCGGGCTTGAGCCCAAGCGCGGGACGGGATTTAACGCCCTGCATGACGCTCTCCGTAACACCCAAGCTGTTGTCGGTCCTCTCGGGCCAGTCCTTCGAGCACCCGCCCGTCTGGTTCATGCGCCAGGCGGGTCGCTATCTGCCGGAGTACCGGGCCGTGCGGGCCACCGCGCCGGATTTCATCAGCTTCTGTTTCGATCCGGAAAAGGCCGCCGAGGTGACGCTGCAGCCGATGCGGCGCTTTCCTTATGACGCGGCCATTGTCTTCGCCGACATCCTGCTGATCCCCGGCGCCCTGGGCCAGAAGGTGTGGTTCGAGCCGGGCGAAGGCCCCAAGCTGGGCGAGCTCCCTTCCCTCGAGTCGATGGCCGATCTGGCGGGTAACGCCGGCGCCGCCTTGTCCAGGGTAGGCGAGACCCTGACCCGGGTTCGCGCGGCCCTGGAGCCCGAGCGGGCCCTGATCGGTTTCGCCGGCGCGCCCTGGACGGTGGCCACCTACATGATCGAGGGCGGATCCAGCGACCGGACCGGCGCGCGGACCTATGCCTATCAACACCCCGAGGCGCTGGATCGGCTGATCGCCATCCTGGTCGAGGCGACCATCGACTATCTGGCCATGCAGGTAGCGGCTGGGGCTCAGGTGCTGAAGCTGTTCGAAAGCTGGGCCGAAGGTCTTTCCGAACCCCAGTTCGAGCGTTTGGTCATCCAGCCGCATACCGCGATCCTCAGGGGTCTGCGCGATCGCGGGATCATGGTTCCGGTCATCGGCTTCCCGCGCGGGGCCGGCGCTCTGGTCGAGGCCTATGCCGAGATCGTGCCGGTTCAGGGCGTGGCGCTGGACACCCAAATCAGCGCGGCCATGGGTCAGAGAATCCAGAAGATCAAGCCGATCCAGGGCGCCCTGGATCCGCTGCTGCTGCGGGCCGGCGGCGACCAGCTGCTGCGCCGGGTGGATCAGATGATCGAGCAGTGGGGGCAGGGCCCCTATATCTTCAATCTGGGTCACGGCATCCTGCCCGATACGCCCATCGCCCATGTCGAGCATGTCCTGGCCCGGGTGACCGGCCGATGAGCCCGCGCCGCAAGATCGCCGTCGTCCTGTTCAATCTGGGCGGACCAGACGGACCGGATGCGGTGCGGCCTTTCCTGTTCAACCTGTTTCGCGATCCGGCGATCATCGGTGCGCCAGCGATCATCCGCTATCCGATCGCCGCCCTGATCTCGACGACCCGGGAAAAGTCGGCCAAGGCCAATTACGCGATCATGGGCGGCGCTTCGCCCTTGCTGCCGGAAACGCAGAAGCAGGCGGCCGCGCTTCAGGCGGACCTGGCCAAGGTCCTGCCGGACGCCGAGACCCAGTGCTTCATCGCCATGCGCTACTGGAAGCCGTTTACCGAAGAGACGGCCAAGGCGGTGAAGGCCTGGGCGCCAGACGAGGTGGTGATCCTGCCGCTCTATCCGCAGTTTTCCACCACCACGACGGGCTCGTCCTTGAAGGCGTGGAACAAGGCCTATCGGGGTCCCGGCCAGACCCATGTGGTGTGCTGCTATCCCACCGATGAGGCGCTGATCGAGGCCCATGCCCGGCTGATCCGCGAAACCTATGAAAAGGCGGGCAGCCCCAAGCCCGCTCGACTGCTGTTTTCGGCCCATGGCTTGCCGGAGAAGGTGATCGAGGGCGGCGATCCCTATCAAAAGCAGATCGAGGCCACCGCAGCTGCGGTCGCCGCTCGTTTGGGCGAGGGCTGGGACTGGAAGGTCAGCTATCAGAGTCGGGTCGGGCCGCTGAAATGGATCGGCCCCTCGACCGATGACGAGATCCGCGCCGCGAGCCAGCAGGGTCTGGCCCTGGTGGTGACGCCTATCGCCTTCGTCTCCGAGCATATTGAGACCCTGGTCGAACTGGATCACGAGTATCGCGAACTGGCGATCAAGGACGGTTGCCCCGCCTATATCCGGGTCCCGGCCCTGGGCGTTGAGCCCGGCTTTGTCGCGGGTCTGGCCAGGGCGGTGGTCGAAGCCCTGCCCCGGGACGGCGTACAGCCGGCCTGCGCCTGGCGCTGCAGCGCCGATTTGACGAAATGCCCTCGCAAGACTGGAGCCACGGCGTGATCGATTTTCTGGTCCAGCATTTCAACCTGGTGCGCGGCCTGCATATCATCTCGGTCATCGCCTGGATGGCCGGTATGCTGATGCTGCCCCGGATCTTCGTCTACCACATGAGCGTCGAGCCCGGCACGAAGATGGACACGGTGTTCAAGGAAGCGGAACGGCGGATCCTGCGGATCATCATCAATCCCGCCATGATCCTGTCCCTGCTGTTCGGGCTGGGCCTGATCTTCGCCGATAGCGCCATTCGCGGCTGGGGTTTCCTGCTCCAGCCCTGGATGCTGACCAAGATCGCCGCCCTGCTGTTTCTGTTCGGCTGGCACGGCTTCATGGCCGGCGCGCGCCGCAAGTTCGCCAATGACCAGAACACCCGCACGGAAAAGTTCTGGCGGATGACCAATGAACTGCCCTTTATCGCGGCGATCATCATCGTGTTGTCGGTGACGACCAAGTTCCTGAACCATTAGCGTTCAGGACGGGGAACAGCGGGCGCCGCTTGACCCGACCTCTGGCTTGTGGTTCCCATCACCGTCGGACCTGACGGCACGCGTTTGGTCTGATGTCTTTCACGGACTGGCGCCCGTCCTGGCGCGCCCCCTGGAGCCTGGCTCCGAAGGTCCGTTCCCCAATCGATCCGCGTCGTCGTCATGACGCGCTCGCCGAGCTTTAGGGTTTGGCGTGAGAATGAAATCCTTTTCGGCCGGACCGTGTCTCGCGCGGTTCGCGCCCCCGTTTGAGTCTGACCATGACCGAGAACACCGAAAACGAAGTTTCCGAGACTGTGGAAACGCCCGTCGACACCACCACCCTGGCCGAAGCGCCCGGCGCCGAGTCCGAGGACGGCGGCGACGACGACAGCTCGGGCGTCAGTGACGCCATCGCCGCCCTGGGCCTGAAGACCATGTCGCTGCAGGAGCTGAAGGAGAAATCCCCGGCCGACCTGCTGGCCTTCGCCGAGACCTTCGAGGTCGAGAACGCCAATTCCATGCGCAAGCAGGACATGATGTTCGCGATCCTCAAGACCCTCGCCGAGGAAGGCGTGGAGATCTCGGGCTCGGGCACCATGGAAGTCCTGCAGGACGGTTTCGGCTTCCTGCGCTCGCCTGAGGCCAACTACCTTCCGGGTCCTGACGATATCTATGTCTCGCCCTCGCAGATCCGCAAGTATGGCCTGCGCACCGGCGACACGGTCGACGGCGCCATTCGAGCCCCGCGCGAAGGCGAGCGCTATTTCGCCCTGACCGGCGTCGGCCTGATCAATTTCGAGAGCCCCGACAACGTCAAGCACAAGATCCACTTCGACAACCTGACGCCGCTCTATCCTGAAGAGCGTCTGAACATGGAGCTGCCCGATCCGACCGTGAAGGATCGCTCGGGCCGGATCATCGATATCGTTGCGCCCCTGGGCAAGGGTCAGCGCTGCCTGATCGTCGCCCCGCCGCGGGTCGGCAAGACGGTGATGCTGCAGAACATCGCCAAGTCGATCGAGACCAATCACCCCGAGTGCTATCTGATCGTCCTGCTGATCGATGAGCGCCCGGAAGAAGTCACCGACATGCAGCGCACCGTGAAGGGCGAGGTGATCGCCTCGACCTTCGACGAACCGGCCACCCGCCACGTTCAGGTGGCCGAGATGGTCATCGAAAAGGCCAAGCGCCTGGTCGAGCACAAGCGCGACGTCGTCATCCTGCTGGACTCGGTGACGCGTCTGGGCCGGGCCTACAACACCACCGTCCCGTCGTCGGGCAAGGTGCTGACCGGCGGCGTCGACGCCAACGCTCTGCAACGGCCCAAGCGCTTCTTCGGCGCGGCGCGGAATGTGGAGGAGGGCGGCAGCCTGTCGATCATCGCCACCGCCCTGATCGACACCGGCAGCCGCATGGACGAAGTGATCTTCGAAGAGTTCAAGGGCACCGGCAATTCGGAAATCATCCTGGACCGCAAGGTCGCCGACAAGCGGATCTTCCCGGCCATCGATGTGCTGAAGTCCGGCACCCGCAAGGAAGAACTGATCACCCCACGCGATCAGCTGCAGAAGACCTATGTCCTGCGCCGCATCCTCAACCCGATGGGCGCCTCGGACGCCATCGAGTTCCTGCTTGAGAAGATGCGCCAGTCCAAGACCAATGGCGACTTCTTCCAGTCGATGAACACCTGACCGGTCACGGTAGGGCTGAAATGCAAAGCGCCGGGGTCATACCCCGGCGCTTTTTTCTTGGACGGACCGGTCAGGTCCTACGGCAAAAGCAGGGTAGCGCCGGTCGTACGCCGGCCTTCGAGCGCTTCATGCGCGGCCCGGGCCTCGGCGAGCGGGAAGGTCTGGCCGATATCGATCTTCACCGCGCCGGACGCCAGAACCGCGAACAACGCCTGGGCGCTTTCGTCCAGTTCCTCGGTCGTGACGATGTAGTCGAATAGTCGGGGGCGGGTCACGAACAGGGACTTGGGGCCCAGATCCAACGGCGAGAAGGGCGGTACGGCCCCTGAAGCATTGCCGAAGGTGGCCAGAACGCCGCGTCGCGCCAGGCTCTTGAGACTGGCGTCGAACGTATCCTTGCCGACGCCGTCATAGACCACGGCCACGCCCTGTCCGCCGGTGATCTCCGACACCCGGGCGGCGACGTCTTCGTCGCGGTAGAGGATCACGTGATCAGCGCCGAGGTCGCGGACGATGGCGGCCTTGTCTGGCGAGCCGACCGTGGTGATGACAGTGGCCCCCAGGGCCTTGCACCATTGCACCAGGATCTGGCCGACCCCGCCCGCGCCGGCATGGATCAGAACCGTGTGGCCCTGTTCCACGTGAAAACATCGTCGGACCAGGAACTCGGCGGTCATGCCCTTGAGCAGAACCGCGGCCGCGATCTCGAGGCTGACGGCGCCGGGAACCTTGACGGCGCGATCGGCCGGAACGACGGCTGCCTGGCTATAGGCCCCGATCGTCCCGTTATAGGCGACGCGATCGCCGACGGCGAAACGGCTGACGTCTGGGCCGAGCGCCTCAACAACCCCGGAGGCCTCAAGTCCCAGAACGGCCGGTAGCTTCATCGGATAGAGGCCCGAGCGGTGATAGGTGTCGATAAAGTTCAGACCGACGGCCTGGTGGCGGATCAGGATCTGGCCCGCGCCGGGCGTGGGGACGGGAAGGTCGACGACTTCCAGCACCTCGGGGCCGCCGGTCTTGTGGATCTGGATGGCTTGCATCGGTTCAGGCCAGGTTGGTCTTGAAGAAGGTCAGGCTGCGGCCGTTGGCCTTGGCGGCGTCAGCGGCGTCATAATGCGCGCCGCCCTCCCGGGCGAAGGCGTGGTCGCGACCGGCATAGGTATGGATCTCGATCTGCGGATGATCCTTCAGCGCGGCGAGGATCACCTGCTGGGCTTCCGGCGGCACGAACTGGTCCTTTTCGGCGATGTGCATCAGCAGCGGCCGAGCCAGCTTGTCGGCTTCGCCCACGTGCTTCTCCAGGCCTACGCCGTAATAGGAGACGCAGGCGTCGGCGTCCGTCCGGGTTGCGGTCAGGAAAGCGAGCAGGCCGCCCAGGCAATAGCCGACCGCGCCGACCTTGCCCGACACGCCGGGCATCGCGCGCGCGGCGGCGATGGTCGCGGCGATGTCCGCCACACCGGCGTCCACGTCGAACGCGTTGAACAGCTCAAAGGCGCGCTTCCATTCGGCTTCGGACTGGTCGGTGATGTCGATGCCGGGCTCGATCCGCCAGAACAGGTCCGGACAGATCGCGATGAAGCCCGCGGCGGCTAGGCCGTCGCAGATGTCGCGCATCACCTTGTTGACGCCGAAGATCTCCTGGATCACGACGATGGCGGGTGCAGGACTTGACGGGGGCCGCGCCACATAGGCCGAGAAGGCGCCGTCAGGCGTGGTGATGGTGAGGGTGTCGCTCATCGGGGCTCTCCGTCGGATGGGGTCGATGTGACTTTCGACCAAAGCGCTCTAACGTGACATGCCGGGCCTGGCCCATAACAATATCGTGCCCCGACCTAAGGGAACCGCCATGAAGATGACCATTGAGATCGATTGTACGCCGGTGGAGGCGCGCGCCTTTCTGGGCCTGCCCGACGTCAGCAGCCTCAACGACCATCTGGTCAAGGAGATGCAGTCGCGCATGGACGCCAATATGGCGATGCTGGCCCCTGAGGAGCTGATGAAGAACTGGATGGCGTTCGGGGCCGGGGCCCAGGACCAGTTCCGCAAGCTGATGACGGCTGCGGCGGGCGCGGCGGCGACCAAGCGCGACTGATGATCCAGACGATCTTTGCCCCGGCCACGGCGGCCGGGCGCGCGGCGGTGGCTGTGGTGCGCGTATCAGGACCCGCCACCCGTAAAGTCGTGGCGGCGCTCGCGGGCAAGGTCCCGCCGCCCCGTCAGGCCGCCCTCCGGCGTTTGCGCCATGACGGGGTCGAGCTCGACGAGGCTCTGGTGCTCTTTTTCGAAGGACCGGCCAGCTATACGGGCGAGGACGCCGCCGAGTTTCACGTGCATGGCGGACGGGCTGTGGTCGAGGCGGTCCTCGAAGCCCTGGCCGCTCATGGCTTGCGTCTGGCCGAGCCGGGCGAGTTCACGCGCCGCGCCTTCGAGAACGGCAAGCTGGACCTGGCCCAGGCCGAGGGCGTCGCCGATCTGATCGACGCCGAGACCGAGGCCCAGCGGCGGCAGGCCCTCGGCCAGGTCGGCGGGGCGTTGAGCCAGCGTTACGACCGGTGGCGCGACCTGTTGATACAGGCCCTCGCCATGCTGGAAGCGGCCGTCGACTTTCCCGACGAAGATCTTCCGGAGGACGTGGCGGCGCGCGCCCGGCCGGGGCTGGATGTTTTGAAGGCCGAGATCGGTGCCGCTCTGGCGGATGCGTCACGGGGAAGACGGGTGCGGGACGGCTATCGCATCGCCCTCGTCGGTGCGCCCAATGCCGGCAAGAGCACCTTGCTCAATGGTCTGGCCCAGCGCGAAGCCGCGATCGTCACCGATATTGCCGGAACGACCCGGGACATCATTGAGGTCCCGATGGTGCTCGGGGGCTATCGGGTGCTTCTGGCCGACACCGCAGGGCTACGCCAGACCGGCGATGCGATTGAGGCCGAGGGGGTTCGCCGCGCCCGCGCCTGGGCGGCTGAGGCGGATCTGCGGATCTGGGTGGTCGACGGCTCCCACGGGGAACGGCTGGACGGAGAGGGACGGGACCTTCTGACGCCGGGCGACTGGGTGGCGATCAACAAGCTCGATATCGCCGAGCCCGGCTTGGTGGCGAAAGCGGAAGGCGACCCTGCCGCTCAGGGACTGACCGTGGAGCGGCTCACCGCGCGCTCTGCCGACGCGGTCGACGCCTTCAGGACGCGCCTGACGACCCACGTGGTTTCAGCCCTGTCGGGATCAGAGTTTCCGGCCGCCACCCGGCTGAGGCATGCGGAACGTCTTCGGGAGGCGCGAACCTATTTGGAGCGCGCCTTGTCTGATGTGGGTCTGGCGGTGGAGCTGGCCGCTGAAGATGTGCGGCTGGCGGCGCGATCCCTGGCCAAGATCACGGGGCGCATCGACTCTGAGGATGTCTTGGATCGGGTGTTTTCAAGCTTCTGTATCGGCAAATAGTGTTCCACGTGAAACATCGACAGCTTATCCACAGGCTGATCACAGCATCGCGCACCGGTGTTTCACGTGAAACACCCTCGACTCGCGTCGACCTTTTCGCCTGGAGCGCGTATATGTGACTCCAGCGCCCCCGCCAGACCCGGGGGCGTTCGCATTGAGGCGCGTAACTTTGTCCAGTACCTGGGATGTTATTGTCATCGGCGGCGGCCACGCCGGCTGCGAGGCGGCCTGCGCCGCCGCGCGCACGGGCGCCCGCACCCTGCTGCTGACCCACAAGCTTGAGACCATCGGCGAGATGTCCTGCAACCCGGCCATCGGTGGTCTGGGCAAGGGGCATCTGGTCCGCGAGATCGATGCTCTGGATGGCGTCATGGGGCGCATGGCCGACAAGGCGGGCATCCAGTTCCGGATGCTCAATCGCTCCAAGGGGCCTGCCGTGCGCGGACCCCGCGCCCAGATTGATCGCAAGCTTTACCGCGAGGCCATGCAGGCCGAGCTGAACGCCACGTGTAACCTCGACATCATCGCTGCGGCCGCCGAGGACCTGATCGTCGAGGACGGCAAGGTCGCCGGTGTCGTCGACGGGGCAGGGGTGTCCTATCGTGCGCCCCGCGTCGTGCTGACCACCGGCACCTTCCTGAAGGGCCTGATCCATCTGGGCGAGACCCGCACACCGGCCGGCCGGGTGGGCGACGCCCCCTCCATCGGTCTGTCGGACCGGCTGTATGGCCTCGACTTCCACATGGGACGACTGAAGACCGGGACGCCGGCGCGGCTGGACGGTTCGACCATTGCCTGGGACCAGCTGGAGATGCAGGCGGCTGACGCCGAGCCGATCCCGTTCTCGTTCCTGACCGACAAGATCGACGTGCCGCAGATCCAGTGCGGCATCACCTATACGACCGCCGCCACCCACCAGATCATCGCCGATCGTCTGGGCGAGTCCGCCGTCTATGGCGGCCGCGCCACAGGGATCGGTCCGCGCTATTGCCCGTCGATCGAGGACAAGGTCGTGAGGTTCGCCGACAAGACCAGCCACCAGGTGTTCCTGGAGCCTGAGGGCCTGGACGACACCACGGTCTATCCGAACGGCATCTCGACCTCGGTCTCGGAAGAGACCCAGCTTCTCTTTCTGCGCACTATTCCCGGTCTCGAGAATGTCGAGGTCAAGCGCTACGGCTACGCGATCGAATATGACTACGTGGACCCTCGCGAGCTGTATCCCACGCTGGAAACCAAGCGCTTGCTGGGCCTGTATCTCGCCGGCCAGATCAACGGCACGACGGGCTATGAGGAAGCTGGAGCTCAGGGCCTGGTCGCTGGCCTGAATGCCGCCCTGGCCGCGCAGGGCAGGGAGCCTGCCGTCTTCGCGCGGGACGAGGCCTATATCGGCGTGATGATCGACGACCTCGTCACCCGGGGCGTCACCGAACCCTATCGGATGTTCACCAGCCGGGCCGAGTTCCGCCTCACGCTGCGCGCCGACAATGCCGATCAGCGCCTGACCGATCGCGGGATCGCTCTGGGCGTCGTGGGTCCGGTTCGCGCAGAGGCCTGGGCCGGCAAGAAGGCTCAACTGGAAGCCGCCCGCGTCTTTGCCCGTTCGGTCAGCCTGACCCCGCCCGAGGCGATCAAGGCCGGGTTCAAGGTCAATGCCGACGGTCAGCGCCGCGACGTCTTCGCCATGCTGGCCTATCCGGATGTCACCCTCGACGACCTTTCCCGTGTCTGGCCCGAGGTTTCCACGTGGAACATCATGGTCCGCGAGCAGATCGAGATCGAGGCCGCCTATGCCGGCTATCTGGATCGTCAGCGGGCCGACGCCGAATCCTTCCGCAAGGAGGAGGACCTGCGTTTGCCGGCCGACCTCGACTACCGCGCGGTAGGCAGCCTTTCCAACGAGGTCCGTGAGAAGCTTGAACGCGTGAAGCCCCTGACCCTGGGCCAGGCGGCCCGTATTGAAGGCGTGACGCCGGGTGCGCTGAGCGCCTTGCTGGCCCACGTGCGACGCCATGCAGCCTGAGCCCATGACCCTCGACACCGCCCTCGCGCCCGAGCCTGTTCTGGACGCCGCCGGCTATCAGGCCCTGAGCGGCGTGACAGACCATCAGCTGGCCGATCTGGCCCAGTTCCAGACCTTGCTGGCCGACTGGAACGCGGTGATGAACCTCGTCGGGCCGGCCACAATCGCCACCTACTGGACGCGCCACGTGCTCGACAGCGCCCAGCTTCTGGCCCTCGCGCCCGGGGCCAGGACCTGGGCCGACCTCGGCGCCGGCGCGGGTCTGCCCGGGGTCGTACTGGCCATACTGCTGAAAGACACACCCGGCGCGAAAGTCCATCTGGTCGAGAGCATGGCCAAGCGCTGCCGCTTCCTGTCCGAAGTCTGCGCCGCCCTCGACCTTCCGGCCGAGGTGCACAATGCCCGGGCCGAGGATCTGGCCCTGAAGGTGGATGTCGTCACGGCCCGGGCCTGCGCGCCGATGACCAAGCTGTTCGGTTTCGCCTCGCCCTATCTGCAACGCGGCGCCCTGGGCCTGTTCCTGAAGGGACAGGATGTCGCCGCCGAGCTGACCGAGGCCGAAAAGGCCTGGAAATTCGACGCTGAATTGCGACCCAGTCAAAGCGACCCTCGCGGTCGGATTGTTCAAGTTAAGAGGCTGTCCCGTGTCCGTTAAGCCCTCCCAGCCGCGCCCGCCGCTTCGCGTTTTTGCCGTCGCCAACCAGAAGGGCGGAGTGGGCAAAACCACGACGGCCATCAATCTGGGCACCGCCCTGGCCGCCTGCGGCGAGCGGGTTCTGCTGATCGACGCCGATCCCCAGGGCAATTGTTCGACCGGCCTGGGCATCACCCGCCAGCAACGGCGCACCACCCTCTATGATGTGCTGATGGGGGAGTCGCCGGTGGTGGACGCCGCCGTCGCCACCAGCCTTCCGGGCCTGGACGTCGTACCGGCTGACGCCGATCTGTCTGGCATCGAGCTGGAACTGGGTCAGACCGCCCGGCGGTCCTACCGCCTGCGCGACGCCCTGGAGCCCCTGCGGGCCAGCGGCGATTACAGCTATGTGCTGATCGACTGCCCGCCGTCGCTGAACGTCCTGACCGTCAACGCCATGACCGCGGCCGACGCTGTGTTCGTGCCGCTGCAGTGCGAGTTCTTCGCCCTGGAAGGCCTGACCCAGCTGATCCGCACGATTGAGCGGGTGCGCGGCAGCCTCAATCCGAACCTGGAAATCCAGGGCGTGGTGCTGACCATGTATGATCGGCGAAACAGCCTGTCCGAACAGGTGGCCAAGGATGTTCGCGCCCACTTCGGCGACAAGGTCTATGACGCCGTGATCCCGCGCAATGTCCGGGTGTCGGAAGCCCCGTCCTTCGGCAAGCCGGTCCTGCTCTACGATCTGAAGTGCGCGGGCAGCCAGGCCTATCTGAAGCTGGCGCGCGAGGTGCTGAGCCGGGAACGCGTCCGCCAGGCCCAAGCCGCCTGAGATCAGCCGCCTTACTGAGCCGATAATCGAAATTTGTTGTGATGGAGTTCGCCGTGGTGGGAGAGCCAGGTATGGCCGAAGGGCGCAGGGGTTTGGGACGCGGTCTGTCCGCCCTCCTGGGCGAGGTGGATGCGGCCCCGGTCCAGGCGCCGGGCGAGCGCCTGGGCGGGGCCAATGAGGCGCCGATCGAACTGCTGCGCCGCAATCCCGACCAGCCCCGCCGGACCTTCCGCGAGGAGGATCTGGTCGAGCTCTCCAATTCGATCCGCGAAAAGGGCATCCTTCAGCCCATCCTGGTGCGCCCAGCGCCAGGCGCGGCGGGGGAATACCAGATCGTCGCCGGGGAGCGCCGCTGGCGGGCCGCCCAGCGCGCCGGCCTGCGCAGCGTGCCGATCCTGGTTCGCGACCTGGATGATCTGGCCGTCCTCGAGATCGGCATCATCGAGAACGTTCAGCGCTCTGACCTCAACATCCTGGAAGAGGCGCTGTCCTACCGGATCCTGATGGACAAGTTCGAGCGCACCCAGGAAAACATCGCCCAGACCATCGGCAAGAGCCGCAGCCACGTGGCCAATACCCTGCGGCTGTTGGCCCTACCGGATGAAGTCCAGGCGCACCTGGTCAGCGGCGAGCTGACCGCCGGTCATGCCCGCGCCATCGCCGCCGCCGAGGATCCCGCCCAGCTGGCGCGCGAGATCATTGAACGCGGCCTGTCGGTTCGCGACACCGAAGCCCTGGCCCGCAAGACGCCCGACACCCGTCCGGCCAAGAGCAAGGGAGGCCGGCCGCCGCGGGTGAAGGACACCGACACCCAGGCGCTGGAAAGCGATCTCTCCTCGGTGCTGGGCCTCGAGGTCGTCATCGACCATCGCGACGGCGCCGGCTCTCTGACCATCAGCTATGCGACGCTGGAACAGCTCGACGACCTCTGCAACCGCCTGACGCGCGGAGTCTGATCGGACGCACGCAATGCGCTCTCAAAAGGTGTGAAGCCACACTTTTTGGACGGCCTCTGTCGCGCACAGAACGGCGCCTTTCCGTACTCCGGGAGGCGCCGTTTTCGTGAGGCGAGGGCGATTTTCGGGTTTTTCGCCGCAAGGCCCTGTTCCATAAGGCTTTCCGGAAACTCATCCACAGGTGCGCAAAGCCCCCTATTTCGGGGTCTTTCGGGCCTAGAGCCCCAAACGTCGCGCGCGGCCGGCGATCATCAGGGCGAGGCGCTCGGAAATCAGCTGGTCGGGCGAACCAGAGGTCTTGCAGGCGCGATCCGCCGAGAGGATCTCGCCCTGGATGTCCAGAAGCGTCTCCAGGGTCCAGGCGCGGGCCTGACGCAGGAACTCCCGCTCTTGCTTCCAGAACACGCCGGAGGCCTTGGCGGCGGCGGCGAGGTCGATGCCGTTCTTGTGCAGTGTCAGGGTGCGGCGCAGACGGCCCAGATAATAGCCCATGGCCCGTACGGCGGCCGGACCGCCTTCGCCCTCGGCGGCCGCGCGTCTGAGGCCGGCCTGGGCGGGGCCCAGGCGACCGCCAAAGGCGTCCGCCGCGGCGTCGCTCAGCGAGGCCTCGGGCTCGACGCCCAGAAAGTCTGTCAGATCCGCCGCCGTGGCGTTGGCGCCGCTGCCGGGGCCCAGGAACAGCGCCAGGCGCTCGATCTCCATCCGGGCCACGCCGCGTTCCTTGGGCAGGCGTGAAACAAACAGGTCGAGCGCCTCGCTGTTGAGGCTGACCTTGTCCTTGGCCAGGGTCTCGCGGGCGAGGCGCGCCATGTCGCCGGCCTCATCCTCGTAGCAGGGGATCACCGCGCAGCCGCCGGCCTTTTCGCCGGCCTTGCGTAGGGCGGAGTCACGGCCCAGGGCGCCGGCCTCGATGATGAACAGGGCCTCGGGATTGAGTTCGCCGGCGGCATGCCGCACCAGGGCCTCGGCCGTCGCCTTGTCGGGCCCGGCCTTCTCGCCGGTCAGGCGCAGGCGCACCAGGCGCCGGCCGCCCATCATCGACAGGGCCGAAAGCTCTTCCTCGAGCTTGCCGGGGCTGGACTCGACGTCGCTTTCGGTGAGTTGGGCGGTGTCAAACGGATCGTCGGGGCGGGCAAAGAGCCGTTTGGCCAATTGGTCGGCCCGGTCGCGGACCACGCCGCGGTCGCGACCATAGATCACGACCGCCCGGATATCCGGGGCGGGGTCCTTGAGGAAGCGTTCGACGTCCGGCCGCTTGGACAGGATCATGGCGTGGGGGCGACGCCCTTGGCCTTGACGGCTATCCAGGTGGCCAGCTCCAGCTGGATCTTGCGGGCCGCCTCGGCGGCGGCGCGCTCCTGGCCATCGTTCTGGGCCGTGATCGCCGCATAGGGCTGGTCGGCCGAGTCATAGGTCACGGACGCCTCGGTTCGGCCCTTGCGGATCTCTGCCCCGGTCTTGGCGTCGGCCAGACGCCAGTTCACCGTCATCTGCAGCTCATAGCGGTTGGCGATGTTGTCGACCCGCACGCCGCGCGCATAGCGCTTCTCGTCGACCCCCAGGGTGAGCCGATAGGCAGGCTGGGTGTCGGAGCGGTACGCAAAGGCGTCGTCCAGCTGCTCGCGCAGCAGGAAGCCGGCGCGACCGTCCGGAGCGATGGTCTGGATCGAGGCCAGGCCGGGGGTGACGCCAGGCGTCGCGTACAGCGGCGTGAAGCCACAGCCGGATGATGCGACGGCGACTACGGCGAGCGCGCCGGCCAGGAAAATGCGTTTCATCGGTCAGTTGGCCACGATGTTGACGATACGGTCCTTGACCACGATCACCTTGCGGACCGTGACCCCTTCAAGGTGGGCCAGAACGGCCGGATCGGCCAGCGCGATCTTCTCGACTTCGGCCTCGGCCAGCCCGGCCTTGACCTTGATCTCGCCACGACGCTTGCCGTTGATCTGGATCGGCAGCACACGCTCGTCGTCCGCAGCCAGGGCGGGATCGGCCTTGGGCCAGGGCGCATCGACCACCAGACCTTCGCCGCCCATCGACGCCCAGGCTTCTTCCGCCAGGTGCGGCGTAAACGGCGCCACCAGACGGGCCAGGATCGACAGCGCCTCCTTGCGGGCCGCCAGGACGCCCTGGGAGGCGCCTTCAGCCGGAGCCGCCTTCAGGGCGTTCAGGAACTCGTACAGGCGCGCTACGCCGCTGTTGAAGCGGAAGCCTTCGATGCTGTCGGTGACAAAGCCGATCAGCTTGTGGGCGGACTTGCGCAAGGTCAGGGCCGCTTCATCCGAGGCGTCCTGGGCGAAATCGCCGGCCGGTTGGCTGTCAAATTCGTTCCAAAGACGGTGGGTGAAGCGCCAGGAGCCCTCGACGCCCGAATTGGTCCACTGCACGTCACGCTCGGGCGGGCTGTCGCTCATCACGAACAGGCGCGCGGCGTCGACGCCGTAGGCTTCGAAGATATCCTCGGGCGCGACGACGTTCTTCTTGGATTTCGACATCTTCTCGATGTCGCCGATCAGGATCTCTTCATCGGTATGGACGTGGCGAGCGCGGCGATTGCCGCCATCGGCATAGATCTTGACGTCGGCCGGCTCGACCCATTCGCCGGTCAGCGATTTGTAGGCCTCGTGGGTGACCATGCCCTGGGTGAACAGACCCGCGAACGGCTCCTCCACCGACAGCATCCCCTCGTCCTTCAGGGCGCGGGTGATGAAGCGGGCATAGAGCAGGTGCAGAATCGCGTGTTCCACGCCTCCGATATACTGGTCGACCGGCATCCAGTGATCGGCGGCCGCCTTGTCCACCGGCTCGGCGGCGTCGGGATTGGCGAAGCGCGCGAAGTACCACGAACTGTCCATGAAGGTGTCGAGCGTGTCGGTCTCGCGCTCGGCCGCGCCGCCGCAGGTGGGGCAGGTGGTGTGCTTCCAGGTCGGGTGGCGCACCAGCGGATTGCCCGGCTTATCGGCCTCGAAGGTGACGTCCTCGGGCAGCACCACCGGCAGCTGGTCGTCCGGCACGGGAACCGGGCCGCAGATCGGGCAGTGGATGATGGGGATCGGGCAGCCCCAATAGCGCTGGCGCGAGACACCCCAGTCGCGCAGGCGATAGACTGTCGCGCCCTGGCCCTGGTCCATGGCCTCGATACGGGAGACGACTTCGGACTTGGCCGACTCGATGTCCATCCCGTCCAGGAATTGCGACCTATAGATCGCGCCGGGGCCGACATAGGCTTCCTTGCCGACCGTGAAGGTCGCCGGATCCTCACCGGGCGGCAGAACCACCGGCAAAACCGGGAGGTCGTACTTGCGGGCGAAGTCCAGATCGCGCTGGTCATGGGCCGGGCAGGCGAAGATCGCGCCGGTCCCGTAGTCCATCAGGATGAAGTTGGCGATCCAGACGGGCAGGGTGATGGACGGATCCAGCGGATGGACCACGCGCAGACCGGTGTCGCGGCCCAGCTTTTCGGCGCCTTCGATATCGGCTTCCGACGTGCCGCCCTTGCGGCATTCGGCGATGAAGGCCTGCAGGTCGGGGTTCTCGACCGCCAGCTGTTCGGCCAGCGGATGTTCGGGCGCGATGCCCACGAAGCTGGCGCCAAACAGGGTGTCAGGGCGCGTGGTATAGACCTCCAGGCCTTCGGCGTGGCCATCCGGTGCTTCAGCGCCATTGGAATTGTTGGCGAACTTGAAGGTGAAGCGCAGGCCCTTGGATCGGCCGATCCAGTTTTCCTGCATGATCCGGACCTTCTCAGGCCAGCGATCCAGGGTTTTCAGACCGTCGATCAGGGCGTCGGCATAGTCGGTGATGCGCAGGAACCACTGGGTCAGCTTGCGCTTCTCAACCGGGGCGCCCGAGCGCCAGCCCTTGCCGTCGATGACCTGCTCATTGGCCAGGACGGTCATGTCGACCGGATCCCAGTTGACCGAGGCTTCCTTGCGATAGACCAGGCCGCGTTTCAGCAGCTTCAGGAACCAGGCCTGCTGCTTGCCGTAATATTCGGGGTCGCAGGTGGCGAATTCGCGCGACCAGTCGATCGACAGGCCCAGGGCCTTCAGTTGCTCGCGCATGGCGGCGATGTTGTCGTAGGTCCAGCCCTTGGGATGAACGCCGCGCTCCATGGCGGCGTTCTCGGCGGGCATGCCAAAGGCGTCCCAGCCCATCGGGTGCAGAACACTGAAGCCCTGGGCGCGCTTGTAGCGGGCCACGACGTCGCCCATGGCGTAGTTGCGCACATGGCCCATATGGATGCGCCCCGACGGATAGGGGAACATCTCGAGCACATAGTACTTCGGCCGCCCGTCCGAGATCTCCGCCGTCTTGAAGACGTCGGCCTTGGCCCAGGCGTTACGCCATTTGGGCTCGGTGTCTTTGGGATTGTAGCGGGCCATGGAAACCAGTGTCTTGATATGCGGAAGCGCCCCGGTGGGCGCGGCCGCGAGACAATAAGCGGTTTCGCGGCCGGAGCGCGCTGAAAGTACGGGCGATGAAACCTCCGCCGCGAGCGGCGGAGGTCAGATCGGGGCCGTTTAGCCCTTGATGTTCGACAGTCGAAGCTGACGCGCGCGCGTCAGGATCGCGTTCTCGATGTCGGTCGCCGTCTGGTCAGCGGTCGGGGCGTCGGTCCATTCGCCGGCGGCGTCCTTGGCCTGCTTGAACACGGTCACGTTCAGGCCATCGGCGCGGAGGCGGGTGTCCAGAATGTAGATGGTCGCCTTGAAGCGCTCATCGGGCTTTTCCGGGTTCACGTACCAGTCCGTGAGGATCACGCCGCCGTAAGGGTCGGCAGACGCCAGGGGCATGAAGGCCACGGTGTCGAGCGAAGCCCGCCACAGATAGCCGTTGACCCCGATCGAGCCTTCGCTCTCGGGGGCCTTCTTGCTCTTGCCCAGGCCCAACAGGCTGAAGCCGCTGTCTTCCTGGCTGGTAAAAGTCTTGGGCCCCTTGGTGCTGCCGCAGGCGGACACGCCCAGAACCGATAGCGCCAGTACGCCGGCGGCGACGCCGCGCAACATTGACCCACGTTCAAACGCCATAGTACCTCGCTCCAATGTCTCGCCGGCGCGGTCGCGCACTCGGGCGCGCCCCCGCAGCCGGAGCCCGTCTATAGCATGGCCGCGCTGCCTCAAAACAGGAATCGCGTGACACGTCCGCCACAGGCGTCCTGATAATCGCGGTGATTGCAGCTTGATGCGACTAAACGCCGGTTGACCGCGTTAGACCCTAGCCTTTAATCGAATTGTAGGGCGCGCCTTCCTATATTGAGGGCGTGGGGTTTGGGACAGGTGACGAGTAGCGATGACCGCGACGCGTTTCATTACAGCCGGTGCAGCAGCGTTGATCCTGACAGGATCGGCGACGATGGCCCATGCGCAGCTCAAGACCCGCTCGGCGACGCCTGATTTCACCGTCAAGAACGACTTCACCACCACGCCCAAGGGCGTTTTCTCGCCGCAAGCCGGCAAGAAGACGCTGCAATGGGACGCCAGCAAGGGTCGGTGGGGTCTCAAGCTCGACCTTGACCAGCCCGTCGGGCGTGAAATGGAACTGAAGGACGTCGAAGCCGGCGCCTATTTCAAGGTCACGCCGTCGATCCGCGTCGGCGGCGCCGTCGCTCTGGGCGACGCCAACCCCGCCCTGGCCGCCCGCAAGGCCGAGCCGGCCGAGCCGGCGCCGCGCGTGCGTCTGGAAACCGCCTTCAAGTTCTAGAGCGCCAGCGCCTCCACGGCCGCGAGGCCGACAATCCCCGTATTTTTCAGCCGTTCCACCGTTTTGGCCCGGATTCCGCCCAGGGCGTAGACCGGCTTGTCTGTGGCGGCGACCAGCGCGCGCAGGCCTTCGACACCCAGGGGCGTTCCGGCCGACGGGCTGTTGCTCTCGAAAATCGGCGAGATCACCAGGGCGTCGATATCCCCGCCGCGTCCCGCCAGCACTGCGTCCCGATCATGGGCGGCCAGGGTGGTCAGCCCGTTCGGCCGCTTCGCTCGCCAGGCGGCGGCTGTGTCGCGCAGCCGTTCGGGCAGGTGGAGGCCGTCCGCGCCGATCGCTTCAGCCAGATCAATGTCAGCGCCGACCAGCAGGATAAGGCCCCGGGCGTCGCTGATGGCTCTCAGTCTCAGGCCTCGCTCATGGGCGTCAGCGGCCCCGAAGGCGCGAAACACCACCCCCGCGCCGCGCGGCAGGCGTTGAGCCACCGCTTCCGGCTCGGCGATGCGGGCGGGATCGGTGAAGAAAAGCAGGGATGGCAGCCGGAGTCCGCGCGCTGTCCTTGGCGGAAAGGTCGCAGCCGTCCTAGACAGGATCTCCAGTTCACCCGCCGCGCTCAAGCGATCCCCCTCATGTCCGACGCCCTTGCCTCCATCCAGTCCCGCATCGCCGTCGCCGAAACGGCCGCCGGGCGCCCAGGCGGCGCTGTCACCCTGGTGGCGGTGTCCAAGACCCAGCCCTGGGACCATATCGCCCCGGTTCTGGCCGCTGGCCAGCGGGTCTTTGGTGAAAATCGCGTTCAGGAGGCGATGGAGCGCTGGACGCCGCACCGTCAGAGCGTCGAACTGCATCTGATCGGACCGCTGCAGACCAACAAGGTCCGTGACGCGGTGGCGTTCTTTGATGTCATCGAAACTGTCGATCGCGAGAAGCTGGCGCGGGCCCTGGCCGGCGAAATGGCCCATCAGGGCAAGGCCGTGCGCCTCTACATCCAGGTCAATATCGGCCAAGAGCCGCAAAAGGCCGGGGTGGCGCCCGCGGAGGCGGACGCCTTCATCGCCCTGTGTCGCGGCGCGCTGGGCCTGACCCTCGAGGGCCTGATGTGCATTCCGCCTGCCGGGGAGGATCCCGCGCCCTATTTCAGGCAGTTGCGTGCCCTCGCAGAGCGCAATGGCCTGGCCAGGCTGTCGATGGGCATGAGCGACGATTTCGAGATCGCCATACGCGAGGGCGCGACCTCGGTGCGGGTGGGCTCGGCGATCTTTGGATCGCGAACCTATCCGCCGTCCTAGTCGGCGGCGATCTCGATCGCGTCTCCGGGCCTGGCGATGGCCAGCAGGGCTTCAAGATCGTCCCGCGCCAGGGCCACGCAGCCTTCGGTGCCCGGATAGCCGTCTCGCGCCAGGTGCAGGAAGATCGCCGAGCCCAGGCCCGGAACCGGCGGATCGTCGTTGTGGGCCAGTACGCCCACCAGGTCATAGACGGCGTCGTCGCGCCACATCCGCTCGGCGCTGGCCGGATAGGGCAGCTTGATCAAACGGTTATAGGCGGGGTCGTCGGGCGCGTCACACCAGCCATCGTCAGCCGCCATCGGCTTGACCGGCAGGGCGGTGGTTGGACCCTCGGGATAGACATCGGGCCGATACAGCACCTGGCGGATCGCCCAGACGCCCACAGGGCTGCGATTGTCGCCCTCGCGCTTGTCGTCTGCGGCGACGACGCCGGCCTTGCCCAGAGCGCATCGAACACGGCGCCCGTTGAGCTCGATATGGCCGTCCGGCCGGGCCTTGAAGATCATCGACGGCTTCTCTTGCTCGCAAGGCTTGGCGCCAGGGCCCGCAGCGGTGCATGTTCCGGCCCATGACGCAACGCAAGACCCTTCTGCTCATCGACGACGACGACGATCTGCGCGGAGCGCTGGCCGAGCAACTCGCCCTCCATGAGGAGTTCGCGGTCGCCGAGGCCGCCACGGCGGGCGAGGGCGTGCGTATGGCGCGCGAGATCAAGCCCGACCTGATCCTGCTCGACGTCGACCTGCCCGACATGGACGGCCGCGAGGCCTGCCGGCTGATGCGCAAGAACGGGGTGATGGCCCCGGTGATCATGCTGACGGCGGCGGCCAGCGACTCCGACGCCATATTGGGCCTGGAGTCCGGGGCCAATGACTATGTCACCAAGCCTTTCCGCTTCGGGGTGCTTCTGGCCCGCATTCGGGCCCAGCTGCGCAGCTACGAGGCCTCGGAGGATGCTCTCTTCCGCATCGGTCCTTATGAATTCCGCCCGTCGGCCAAGCTGCTGGTCGACGAAAAGCAGAAGAAGGTGCGGTTGACCGAAAAGGAAACCAATATCCTGAAGTACCTCTATCGGGCCGGCTCCAAGCCGGTGTCCCGCGAGGAGCTGCTGACCGAGGTGTGGGGCTATAATGCCGGGGTCACCACCCACACCCTGGAAACCCATGTCTATCGGCTGCGCCAGAAGATCGAGCCTGATCCGGCCATGGCCAAGATCCTGATCACCGAGATGGGCGGCTATCGGCTGCAGCCTTAAGGTCGATCAAAAAAGAAAAACCCCGGCCGCATCGCTGCGCCGGGGTTTCTCAAATCTCTCAGATCGATTGAACGCCTCAGGCGTTGCCGATCACCACGCCTTCGGCCTGGGCCTTGCGGGCGGCATAGACGCCGGCGAAGTCGATCGGGTCGATCAGGAAGGGCGGGAAGCCGCCTTCGCTGGTGATGTCGGCGATCACCCGGCGGGCGAACGGGAACAGGAAGCGCGGGCATTCGATCAGCAGAACCGGCTCGAGATCGGCTTCCGGCACGCCGGCGATGTGGAACAGGCCGCCATAGACCACTTCGACATGGAAAACCGGCTGGTCTTCGCGCGTGGCGCGGGCCGACAGCTTCAGATCCACCTCGAACAGGCCGTCAGGACGACCCCGGGCGTTCATCTCGACGCCCATGTCGATGGCCGGCTGGGCGGCGCCCGAACGCAGGCTGTCGGGGGCGTGAGGGCTCTCGAACGAGAAATCACGAATGAACTGCGCCATGATGCGGATGCCCGACTGAGCGGCCGCGTTATCGTCTGCAAGGCCCTCGGGGGCGGCGGTCGTGTCGGTCATTAGCAATAATTCCGTACTCGGCGTCTAAAAAGGCCGCTAGGAGAGAGCGGCGCTGCTAACACGCGGGAAGGCTTGGCGCAACGCTAGGCGCCTGACGCGGGAGCTCGCTTCGCCTATATAGGCATGACACCCAGCGTGTCGAACCAACCGCGGATACCCAAGTGTTCATTCAGATTCTCGTTCTTGCGGTCATCGCCGCCGTCGTTCTCTACCAGCTCTACGCGACGCTGGGCCGCCGTGTCGGGCGTCAGCCCGAAGATGCGACCCCAATGGCCAAGACGGTTCCCGCCACTGCGGGGCCCGTCGACCCCGGGCTCAAAGCGCCCCTGGAGGGTGTCGCCGCCCTGCGGGCGCGTCAGCCCGACTTTGACACAGCCCGATTCCTGGGCGGCGCCAGCGCCGCCTATGAGATGATCGTCAAGGCGTTCGCCACGGGCGATCGCGAGACGCTGAAGCCTCTTCTGGCGGATGACATCATGGCCAATTTCGAGACGGCCATGGTGGAGCGCGAGGCGGAGGGGCGCACAGAGGTCATCGAGATCCTGTCGCCGCCGCGGGTCGATCTGGAAACCGTCACGGTCGTGGGCGATCTGGCCCGGGCGAGCGTTCGGATCCTGGCCGAGGTTCGGGCCCGCTCGACCAGCGCCGCCGGCGACGCGGTCGACGATCGCCGAACCGCCGAACTCTGGACCTTCGAGCGCGACCTGAAATCCGCCAACCCCAACTGGGATCTCGTCCACGTCGCCGCCGCGGAGGCCTGAATGTCGCGCCTGGGTCTGATCGCCGTCTTCGCCGCCCTGGCCCTGGCGGGCTGTACGACCACGTCGCCGCCGCCGCCGATCGCAACTGGGCCGACACAGCTCCCCATCTCACAAGCCCCAACCGGGCCAACCCTGACCCTGGCCGCCCTGACCGGCTGGTCGGAAGAAGACCATCTGGCGGCGCTTGACGCCTTTCGGGCCGGCTGCGGCGTCGCGCGCGACCCGGACATGGCCCGCGTCTGTCGATCCGCCCGGGAAAGCGGTCTGCGCGACGAGCAGGGCGCGCGTCTGTTCCTGGAGGCCAATTTTCGGCCCCAGGCCGTGGGCGACCAGGGCCTTCTGACCGCCTATTTCGCCCCAAAATATGAGGCGCGCATGTCGCGCTCGGCCGAGTTCAGCGCCCCTGTGCGCGGGCTTCCCGCCGATCTGGTGTCGATCAATCTGGGCGCTTTCGATCCTGCTCTGGCCGGCAAGCGGATCGTCGGCCGCATGAACGGCGGCAAGTTCGAGCCCTATCCCGACCGCGCCGCCATCGAAACCTCGCCGATCGAGACGCCCCTGGCCTGGATGCGGCCCGAGGAGCTGTTTTTCCTGCAGATCCAGGGCTCGGGCGTCCTGGTTCTGCCGGATGGCCGGCGTGTCCGCGCCGCCTATGCCGGCGGCAATGGCCGGCCCTATTTCGGCATCGCCATCGTCATGCGCGACCGGGGCCTGCTGCCCGACAACAACACCTCTGGCGACACGATCCGCGCGTGGCTGGCGGATAATCGCGGGCCCAAGGCCGACGAAATCATGCGCCTGAACACCAGCTATGTGTTTTTCAGGGTCAGCGAGGATGACGGCAAGGAACCGGTCGGGTCAGCCGGCGTGCCGCTGCCGGTCGGTCGCGCCATCGCTGTCGACCCCAGCCGTCACGCCATGGGCGGGCTCTACTGGCTGGACGCCAGCGCGCCCAAGCTGGCGGGGGCCTTTCCGGTCTATCGCCGCCTGGCCGTGGCGCTGGACGTCGGCGGGGCGATCAAGGGCGATGTCCGGGCCGATCTCTATACCGGCAGCGGGCCTGACGCCGGGGCTGAGGCGGGCCGGGTTCGCCACGATCTGCGGCTTTACCGCCTGATCCCGTTTTCCCCTGGTTCTGGCCCCAAGTCCTGAACGATGAAACGGCCGCCGCGACCGGAAGAGCTGCGCCTGTGGGGCATGGTCGCCGACACGGTGCGCATTCGGCCGGGTGAGAAGCCGCTCAAGCTGAGGGCCAAGGCCAAGGTCAAGCCGGTCAAGGGCCCCAAGGTCGCGGCGGCGCATCCCACCTATCTGGCCTCGATCGCGCCGCTGCGCATCGATCCGTCGGAGATCCGGCCGTCGCCGGCCAGGATCGCCAAATCGGCGCCGGAACACATTGAACCCAACCGCCGTCGCCGCCTGATCAAGGAGCATGATCCGATCGGCGCCCGTCTGGACCTTCACGGCTTCGATCAGGATCAGGCTCGCCCGGCCCTGGAAGCCTTCATCCGACGCGCCTATCACGACCGCCATCGCGCCGTTCTGATCATCACCGGCAAGGGCAAGATCGGTCACGGGGTGTTGAAGAAGCGCACGCCCGAATGGCTTTCGGCCCCGGCCCTGCGTGAGATGATCGCCGGGGTCTCCCAGGCCGACCAGCGACACGGGGGCGAGGGCGCGCTGTACGTGGCGCTGAAACGCCGGCCTTAGGGCCTACGCGCGTTATTGAGGCCGCGACGCCTTCTCAGCCAAACCCGAGGTCCCCTCGCGGGCCGCCAGCTTGTCGGCCACGGCGTCCAGCGAGACTCCCGAGGCGGCCAGCAGCACCAGCCAGTGATACAGCAGGTCAGCGCTCTCCGAGGCCAGGGCATCGGGGCCCTGGGCTACAGCGGCGATGACGGTCTCGACCGCTTCCTCGCCCAGCTTCTTGGCGGCCAGAGACGGATCGGCCAGCAGCTTGGCGGTGTACGACGCGGCCGGATCGCCGCCCTTGCGGCTTTCGATCGTCGCCGCCAGGCGCTCGAGGGTCTCGAACAGCTTGGTCATGCCGCGCCTTTCAGATCGTCCAGGCGCACGGGGATGCCGGCGTCGGCCATGGCCCGCTTGGCCTCGCCGATGCTGATTTCGCCGAAGTGGAAGATCGAGGCGGCCAGAACGGCGGCGGCGTGGCCGTCGCGGGCGGCTTCGACCAGGTGCGCAGGGCTACCGGCCCCGCCCGAGGCGATCACGGGCACGTTCACGGCGCCGGTCACAGCCTTGAGCAGGGGAATGTCATAGCCGATCTTGGCGCCGTCGCGGTCCATCGAGGTCAGCAGGATCTCGCCCGCGCCGCGCTCGACCACCTTGGCGGCCCAGTCGACGACGTCGAGACCGGTGTCCTTGCGGCCGCCATAGGTCCAGACATTCCAGCCCGAACCGTCCGGGCGCAGCTTGGCGTCGATGGCCACGACCACGCATTGCGCGCCGAACGCGTCGGCGCCGGCGGCGATCAGGTCGGGGTTTTCGACGGCGGCGGTGTTGGTCGAGACCTTGTCGGCCCCGGCCAGCAGCAACCGGCGCATGTCCGACACCTGCCGCACGCCGCCGCCGACCGAGACCGGCATGAAACAGACCTCGGCGGTGCGGGAAATCACGTCCAGGATCAGGCCGCGGCCTTCGCTGGAGGCGGTGATGTCCAGGAACATCAGCTCGTCGGCCCCGGCGGCGTCATAGGCCCTGGCCTGCTCTACCGGATCGCCGGCGTCGCGCAGGGCGACGAAATTGACGCCCTTGACCACCCGCCCGTCCTTCACGTCGAGGCAGGGAATGATCCGGGTCTTCAGCATCAGGCGGCCGCCACCGTCAGGGCCTCGGCCGGCCGGATGGTGCCGGCATAGAGCGAGCGACCCAGGATGGCCCCGGCGATCTTGACGCCCTTGCGGGCCTTCAGGCGTTCGATATCGGCCACGGCGGCGACGCCGCCCGAGGCGATGACCGGGATCGAAACGGCGTCGGCCAGTTCGCCCACGCCCTCGACATTGACGCCGGTCAGGGCGCCGTCGCGGCTGATGTCGGTGATGATCAGGGCCGCCACGCCGGCGTCCTCGAAGCGACGCGACAGGTCGATGGCCGAAAGCTCCGACAGGCCGGTCCAGCCGTCGACCGCCACCTTGCCGTCGCGCACGTCGACGGCCACGGCGATCTGCTCAGGCCACAGGCGGGCGGCTTTCCTGACCAGGTCCGGGTCATGCACGGCCACGGTGCCCAGGATCACGCGCGACACGCCGGCCTCGATCCAGGCCTCGATGCCTTCCAGGGTGCGAATGCCGCCGCCGAGTTGGACGGGGATCGAGATCGATTCCAGGATCGACTGCACGGCGGCCGTATTGACCGACTTGCCCTCGATGGCGCCGTTCAGATCAACCACATGCAGCCAGGAGAAGCCGTCCTTGACGAAGCGTTCGGCCTGGTCGGCGGGCGAGGTGTTGAACACCGTGGCCTTGTCCATGTCGCCGTGCAGCAGACGCACGCATTGGCCGTCCTTCAGGTCGATGGCGGGATAGAGGATCATGGGCGCCATTCCAGGAAGTTGGCGAGCAGGGCGAGCCCGGCACTTTGTGATTTTTCAGGGTGAAACTGTACGCCGGCCACATTGTCCTTGACCACCGCCGCCGTGAACGGGCCGCCGTGGTCAGTGGTCGCCAGGACGTCGGCCGGATCGGTCGGCGTCAGGGCGAAGGAGTTGGCGTAGTACATGTGGGCGCCGTCGGCGACGCCCGAAAACAGTGGGTGATCGCGTGTCAGTTTGATCGCGTTCCAGCCCATGTGCGGAATGGTCAGGGACGGGTCGCCGGGCGCCAGTTTCCTGACCTCTCCGGCGATCCAGTCCAGGCCCGGCGTGACGCCGAATTCCAGGCCGCGCGTGGCCAGCAGCTGATGGCCGACGCAGATGCCCAGGAACGGCGCGCCCTTGCCGTGGACGGCGGCGTTCATGGCCTCATAGACGCCAGAGGCGTCCAGGCCGGCGCGGCACGACGCGAACGCCCCCACGCCGGGCAGGACCACCCGGTCGGCGTTGGCGACAATATCGGGATCGGCCGTGACAACGATGTCAGCGGCGATCCCCTGGCGACGGGCCGCCTCGCGCAGGGCCTTTTCGGCCGAACGCAGGTTGCCCGACCCGTAATCGATCAGGGCGACGGTCTGCATGAAATCAGCTTCCTACAGCACGCCCTTGGTGGAGGGGGCATGGCCGCCGGTCTTGGGGTCGATCTCGACCGCCTCACGCAGCGCCCGGGCCAGGGCCTTGAACCCGCTTTCGGCGACGTGGTGGGTGTTGTCGCCGTAGAGGGTTTCCAGGTGCACGCACGCCCCGCAGTTCATCGCGAACGCGTGGTGGAATTCCTTGAAGAGCTCGGTGTCCATCTCGCCGACCTTGGGTCGCTTGAAATCGACCTTCCAGATCAGATAGGGCCGGTTGGAAAGATCGATGGCGCAGCGCGTCAGGGTCTCGTCCATCGGGATATAGGCCGCGCCAAAGCGCCGGATACCCTTGAAGCCGTCCAGCGCCTTGTGGATCGCCTGGCCCAGCACGATGCCGGTGTCCTCGACCGTGTGGTGCATGTCGATATGCAGGTCGCCCTTGGTCTCGACCTTCAGGTCAAAGCCGCCGTGGCGCGCGAAGCTCTCCAGCATATGGTCGTAGAAACCAATGCCGGTGGAGATCGTCGAGGCGCCGGTCCCGTCGAGATCGATCCAGACCCGGATCTGGGTCTCCTTCGTCTCGCGGACCACTTCAGCGGTGCGGGCCATGGTGTTCCTTAGAGTCCGTTTTGGGCCGCGAGGTCCCGCAGGCTGACCTGCGGACGCGGACCATAGTGAGCGATCACCTCGGCGGCCGCCAGGGAGCCCAGCTGACCGCAGACCGGCAGCGAGCGGCCCTGGGACAGGCCAAAGAGGAAACCCGCCGCGTATTGGTCGCCTGCGCCGGTGGTGTCCACGACTTTTTCCACGGGACAGGCCGAGATGTCGTGAACCTGCCCGCCGGCGACCACGACCGAGCCGTGTTCGCTGCGGGTGACGGCGCCGATGGTGACCTTTTCCGACAGGGCCTTCACGGCGGCGTCGAAATCGGTGGTTTCGAACAGGGCGCAGACTTCGGCGGCGTTGGCGAAGACGATGTCGCACTGGGTTTCGATAAAGCCCAGCAAGCCGGCGCGGTGACGCTCGACCACGAAACTGTCCGACAGGGTGATGGCGATCTGGCGACCGGCGCCGTGGGCCAGGCCGGCGGCCTTGGCGAAGGCGCGGCGGGCTTCGGGGGGATCGAACAGATAGCCTTCCAGATAGGAATAGCGCGCCGCCTCGATGATCGCCGGATCGACATCGGCGCTGGTCAGCTCGACGCAGGCGCCCAGATAGGTGCTCATCGTGCGCTGGGCGTCCGGCGTGACATTGATCAGGCTCTGGGCCGTGGCCGGGCCTTCGGCCAGGGACGGGGTGGTGAAGGCGCAGCCAATGGCCTTCATGTCGTGGCGGAAGACGTTGCCCAACTGGTCGTCGGCGACCTTGCCGATGAAGGCGCCGCGACCGCCGAAGCTGGCGACGCCGGCCACGGTGTTGGCGGCCGAGCCGCCCGACGCCTCGAGGGCCGCCGCCATCACATCATACAGGCTAGACGCGCGCGCCGGATCGATCAGGGCCATCGAGCCCTTCACCAGACCTTCGCGCTCAAGGAAGGCGTCGTCGCACTGGGCGATAACGTCGACGATGGCGTTTCCGATGGCGGCGACGTCGTACAGAGCGGTCATGGAGATCGGCAAGCCTTTGAAAGCACGGAGTGTGGAAAGCGTTTAGGGGGCGGCAAGTAAAGGAACCGTGCGGTCAAGGCAACGCAAGGCTTGCCCCGCCGGCTGCGACATTCTAACCGCAAAGCCATGAGCTCGACGACCGCTGATATCCTGATCCTGGCGCCGGCCCCCGACGAGCCGCGCTTCGCCACGGGCTGGGGACCGCTGTTCGAGCGCCTGGCCGCCCCGCTTCGCGCCTACGGCCTGACCGTGACGGCCCAACCGTGGACGGAGGCTATCGATCCCGAGGCGCAGCGCCTGATCCTGCCGTCGATCGCCTGGGGCTATCACCTCCGGCAGGCCGACTGGTTCGCCCAGCTGGACGCCCTGGAGGCGGCCGGCGCGCCGGTGATCAATCCTGTCCCGATCCTGCGCTGGAACACCACCAAGACCTATCTCGTTGAACTGGAGGGCAAGGGCGCGCCCGTGGTCCCCACCCACGCGCATGAGCGCCTGACGCCGGAAGCCCTGGCCGAGGCGTTCGACGCCTTCGGGGTCGACGAGTTGGTGGTCAAGCCGCAGATCTCGGGCGGCTCGCAGGACACCGTGCGGTTCAAACGGCACGAAACCCTGGACGGCGGCCCGCCCGGGGCGGCCCTGATCCAGCCTTTCCTGCCGGCGGTGGGGGAGGAGGGCGAGCTGTCCCTGTTCTATTTCGACGGCGTCTTCAGCCACGCGGTGTCCAAGGCGGCGACCGCCGGCGATTTCCGCGTCCAGCCCCAGTTCGGCGGACGGGTCATGGGCGTCGCGCCCGAGCCGGAAGCCCTGCGCGCGGCGCAGATGGTGCTGGAAGCGGCCGACCTGTCCCTGACCTATGCCCGCATCGACCTGATCCGGGGCCTGGACCACACCCCGCAGCTGATGGAGCTGGAACTGATCGAGCCTGATCTGTTCCTGGAGCACGCCCATGATCACGGCGCAGCTTTCGCGGCGGCGGTGAAGGCCCGGCTCTAGCGGAACCGCTGTTGGAGCCTATCTAGGTTGCAGCAGCAGGAGCGCTCGATGTCCGATCTGTCCGCCTTCCCGATCACCCAGCGGTGGCCGGCCCAGCACCCCGACCGCCTGCAGCTCTATTCGCTGACCACGCCCAACGGCGTGAAGGTGTCGATCATGCTGGAAGAGATCGGTCTGGCCTATGAGCCGCACCTGATCGATATCGGCGCCAACGAGACCTGGACGCCGGAATACCTGTCTCTGAATCCGAACGGCAAGATCCCGGCGATCCTTGATCCGGATGGCCCGGACGGCAAACCGCTGGCCCTGTTCGAATCCGGCGCGATCCTGCTCTATCTCGCTGAAAAGACCGGCAAGCTGCTGCCGGCCGACCCCGCGCTGCGTTACGAGACGATCCAGTGGGTGTTTTTCCAGGTCGGCGGCGTCGGGCCGATCTTTGGTCAGCTGGGTTTCTTCCACAAGTTCGCCGGCAAGGACTATGAGGACAAGCGTCCCCGCGACCGCTACGTGGCCGAGAGCAAGCGCCTGCTGGGTGTTCTGGAGGATCGCCTGGACGGCCGCGCCTTCATCATGGGCGCCGAGTACACCATCGCCGACATCGCGCTGCTGGGCATGGTGCGCAATCTGATCGGCTTCTACGACGCGGGCGACCTGGTCGACTATGCCAGCCTCAAGCATGTCCCGGCCTGGCTGGAGCGCTGCCTGGCCCGCCCGGCCGTCCAGCGGGGCCTGAACATCCCGGCGCGCGGCTAGGCGCCCAGGAACAATTCCCGCGACGGGCACAGGTCGGCGATCTTGCAGAGCTCGCACTTGGGTTTGCGGGCCACGCACACATAGCGGCCGTGCAGGATCAGCCAGTGATGGGCCCGGGTCTGATAGGGCCCGGGCACGATCCGCATCAGGTCCTGCTCGACCGCATCGGGCGTCTTGCCGGCGGATAGTTTCAGCCGGTGGGCGACCCGGAACACATGGGTGTCGACGGCGATGGCCGGCTCGACATCCAGTTCGTTGAGCACCACGCTGGCGGTCTTGCGGCCCACGCCGGGCAGGCTTTCCAGATCGGCGCGGTTCAGCGGCACCTGGCCGCCGTGGCGCTCGACCAGGATATGGGCCGAGGCGATGACGTTCCTGGCCTTGGTGCGGAAAAGGCCGATCGAGGCGATGTAGCCGATCAGTCCCGCCTCGCCGAGCGCCAGCATTTTTTCCGGACTGTCGGCGACCCGGAACAGCGGGCCGGTGGCCTTGTTGACCTGCACGTCGGTGGCCTGGGCCGACAGGGCGACGGCGGTGACCAGTTCATAGGCGTTGTTGTAGTTCAGCTCGGTCTTGGGGCGCAGCTCCAGGCTCTCGAAGCGATCGAACAGCACCGCGACCCGCTCACGCTCGGCGGGCGAGATCCGCTTGGCGGCGGGACGTTTTTTCGCGGGTGTCTTGAGCAGGGCCATTGGCCGGACCATGCCGTGATGCGGGCCCCTCGCCAAGGCGGCGTCGCGGGCCTAAATCCTTAAGCATGGCCGCGATGCTGTATATGGACGCCGTGATCTCGCCCAACCGGTCGCTGAGCCGGACGGGCCTGCATGTGCTGCTGGGCGTGGTGATCGCCTTCAACCTCGTGATCGCCGTCTTTCTGCTGGTGCTGGGCGCGCCGCCGGTGCTGCCGTTTCTGGGGCTGGACGTCCTGGCCCTGTGGCTGGCCCTGCGCGCCAGTTTCCGGGCGGCGGAGCGCCGCGAACGGGTTCGGGTCACCGCCGAGGCCGTCACCGTCAGCCGCGAGGACGAGAAGGGCGCGCGCGTGGTCTGGACCTCGCCCACCGCCTTCACCGGGGTCGACATCGATCAGCCCGGCGAGCACGAGGCCCGGGTGCGGCTGCGCATCCATCGCCGTCGCCTGACCCTGGCCCGGGCGCTGAGCCCGCCCGAGCGCGTGGAGTTCGCCGACGCCCTGCGGCAGGCCATCCGCAACGCCCGCGCCGAGCGCTACGGGTGAGCAAGAACCGGGCGGACAGGTTTTCGGGGCGGGTTTAGGGTCTGATCATGGCTCTCGACATGTCCCCCTCGCAAACCTTCGCCCAGCTGGCCGAGCGATCGGCCGATTATCACCGCATGGCCGTCGCTCTCGACTGGCTGGCCGAGCGCTGGCAGGACCGTCCGTCTCTGGACGAGGCCGCCGAAGCGGTGGGCCTGTCGCCGTTCCACTTCCAGCGGGTGTTCACGCGCTGGGCGGGGGTCAGCCCCAAGACCTTTGTCTCGGCCATCGCCCATGCCGAGGCCCGGCGGTCGCTGGAGGCCGGAGCCAGCGTGCTGGACGCGGCCTATGACGCAGGGCTCTCGGGGCCCTCGCGCCTGCACGACCTGTTCATCGCCCAGGAAGCGGCCACACCCGGCGAGGTGCGTCGTCGCGGGGCCGGTATGACCCTGCGGTATGGCTGGGCGCCGACGCCGTTCGGCAAGGGTCTGTTCGTGATGGCCGAGCGCGGTCTGGCGGGCCTGGCCTTTTCCGACGGCGACGATGAGGCGACCTATGACGACATGCATCGCCGTTTCCCGGCCGCCGACTGGGTTCGCGACGATGAGGCCGCCGGCCGTACCGCTGTCCACGCCTTTGCGGACGGGCAGGGGCCCTTGCCGATCGTGTTGATCGGTTCACCGTTTCACATCCAGGTCTGGAAGGCCCTGCTGCGCATCCCGGTGGGCGAGACCAGCACCTATGGCCAGGTGGCCGACTGGGCCGGCAAGCCCAGGGCCTATCAGGCCACCGGCGGGGCCATCGGGGCCAATCCGATCTCGCTGCTGATCCCCTGCCACCGGGCCATCGCCAAGGACGGCCGGCTGACCGGCTATCACTGGGGCCTGGCCCGCAAGGCCGCGATGCTGGGGATGGAGGCGGTTCAGGCGGCGGGCTAGTCAGACTTGCCCCCTCCGCGCCTTCGGCGCTCTTCCCCCTCCGGGGCAGGGCTATCGCATATGGCCGAGTAGGGAGAAGAGGAAGGTGTCGTCCCAGCCGGCGCGCTTGATCTTTCCCTTTATGGAGCCCTTGTCGGGGTGCTGCCTGAGGGTGTTGAGAGCGAGTTTTCGCAGGAGGGCGAGGTTCTGGGGGGCATGGTCCTTTCGGCTTCGGGAGGCGTCTTCATCGAGGGCGACATCGAGGACCCAGTGGAGTTGGTTCTCGATGGTCCAGTGGGCTCGGGCGACCTGCAGCACCCTTTGGGGGGACAGTGGAGTCGAGAGCAGGAACCAGCGTACGATGGTATCCTGAGGCTGATCAGTTGGCTTTCGGCGGGTCTCGACGCGAGCGACAGCGGCCAGGCCAGGAAAGTCCATATCTGTCGCCGCAACGACGATGGCGGTGCGGCCCTCAAGCCGGTCGTGGGCGCGTTCAGGCCCATCGACGGCGCCGCAAGCGGCGTCGGCGGCCTGGGTCAGGACTTGAGCCTGGGCCAGCAGCTTGGGCTGGTTGGCCTTCAGCGCCAGGGCATAGTCGGCGCCAGCGTCGAGGATGGCCTGAGCGGTGTCCCTGCGGCAATGCAGGGCGTCGGCGGTGACGATGCAGCCCTGAAGATCCAACAGGGCCAGGGCCTGCTGGGCTCCCAGCACCTCGTTACGGCCCGGCGCCAGGCGCTGGCCGATGACCAGTCGAGCTTCGACGGCCCAGACATTGACCAGATGCAGTGGCGTGGCCTTGCGCCCGCGCTCATAGGCCCCGCGCAGCGCCTTGCCGTCGATGGCCACCACGCCCTTCAGAGCCCCGGCGAAGGCGGCCGTGAACTTGGCGAAGGCCGCCTCGAAGGGTTCGGGCTCAAGGTGGCGGAACACCCGACTGAAGGTGTCGTGGCTGGGCGGACCATGCTCCAGCTTCAGAACCTGACGCAGGCAATCAAGCTTGGCGCGCGCGAACAAGGCCATGTCGGTGCAGTCCTCGGCTCCGCACAGCAGCGCCGCCAGCGACACGAACATCAGCTCCAGCAGATCGTGCCGGGCATTGCCCGCCCGAGGATCTTCAACTTCCGAAAAAAAGCTCGAAAACGTCTCCACCGCGCCGTCTCCACACAACAGAAGACGCCCTTCAGAATCCGCTTCGACCTAAAAAATCGACTCCAAATCCATATGCGATAGCCCTGCCCTCCGGGGGAAGACGGCTGCGCAGCAGCCCGTAGGGGGCAAGTGTCCGCCGTTAAAGAATGAACCGGCTCAGATCGGCATTGGCCGCCAGGGCTCCGACCTTGTCGGTGACATAGGCCGCGTCGATGATCACCGTTTCGCCCGAGCGATCCGCCGCCGAGAAGCTGATCTCCTCGACCACCTTTTCCAGAATGGTCTGCAGCCGTCGCGCGCCGATGTTCTCGACCGAGCTGTTCACCGCCACGGCCGCGTCGGCCAGGGCGTCGATGGCGTCGTCGGCGAACACCAGGGTGACACCCTCGGTCAGCAGCAGGGCCTGGTGCTGGCGGATCAGATTGGCTTCCGGCTCGATCAGGATCCGGCGCAGATCGTCGCGGCTCAGACCTTTCAGCTCCACCCGGATCGGCAGGCGGCCCTGAAGTTCGGGCAACAGATCCGACGGCTTGGCGACGTGGAAGGCGCCCGAGGCGATGAACAGGATGTGGTCGGTCTTCACCGGTCCGTATTTGGTCGACACCGTCGTGCCCTCGATCAGCGGCAGCAGATCGCGCTGCACGCCCTCTCTGGAGACGTCAGCCCCGCCGCGCTGGCTGGACGAGGCCACCTTGTCGATCTCGTCGAGGAAGACGATGCCGTGGTTCTCGGTCAGGTCGATGGCTTCCTGGGTCAGGGCCTCCTGGTCGAGCAGCTTGTCGCTTTCCTCGGCGATCAGCGGCGCGTGGGCGGCGGCCACTGTGGTCTTGTGGGTCTTGGTGCGCCCGCCGCCGAAGGATTTCATCATTTCCGACAGGTTCAGCACCGAGCCGCCCGGCTGGCCCGGGATCTCGAACATGCCGCCGCCGCCGGTGTCGGCCAGTTGCAGCTCGACCTCCTTGTCGTCCAGCTCGCCGGCGCGAAGTTTCTTGCGGAAGCTGTCGCGGGCGGCGGTGGAGCCGGGGCCGGTCAGGGCGTCGAGGATGCGTTCCTCGGCGGCGGCCTCGGCTCGAGCGCGGACGCCGGCCCGGCGCTTGTCGCGGATCATGCCCAGGGCGTTCTCGACCAGGTCGCGGACGATCTGGTCGACGTCGCGGCCGACATAGCCGACCTCGGTGAACTTGGTGGCCTCGACCTTCAGGAACGGGGCCTGGGCCAGCTTGGCCAGGCGGCGGGCGATCTCGGTCTTGCCCACGCCCGTGGGGCCGATCAGCAGGATGTTCTTGGGCGTGACCTCGTCGCGAAGCTCGGCCGGCACGCGGCGACGGCGCCAGCGATTGCGCAGGGCCACGGCGACGGCCTTCTTGGCGTCGGTATGGCCGACGATGAAGCGGTCGAGCTCGGAGACGATTTCGCGGGGCGAGAACTCGGTCATCTAGAGGGTCTCTCCAAGCGTTTCCACCGTCAGGTTGCCGTTGGTGTAGACGCAGATCTCGGCGGCGATCGCCATCGCCTTGCGGGCGATCGCCTCGGCCGAAAGGTTCTGATCGATCAGGGCCTTGCCGGCCGCCAGGGCGTAGTTTCCGCCCGAGCCGATGGCGGCGACCGAACCGCCGCCGGGGCTTTCGCCCGGCTCCAGCACGTCGCCGACGCCGGTGACGGTGTAGATGGCGGTGGCGTCGGCCACGAGCAGCATGGCTTCCAGCTTGCGCAGATAGCGATCGGTGCGCCAGTCCTTGGCCAGCTCGACACAGGCCCGGGCCAGTTGGTCGGGAAACTGTTCGAGCTTGAGCTCCAGCCGCTCGATCAGGGTGAAGGCGTCGGCCGTGGCCCCGGCGAAGCCGGCCACCACCTTGCCGCCGGCCAGACGGCGCACCTTCTTGGCGTTGCCCTTGACGATGGTTGGGCCCATGGAGACTTGGCCGTCGCCGGCGATCACCGTCTGTCCGTTCTTGCGCACCGCCAGAATGGTTGTGCCGTGCCAGTCTGGAAAAGAGGCGGCGGGGAAGGAATTATTGTTCTGCATGACCTCGCATGTGGCGAGGCGTGCGGCGGAGATCAAGCGCGATGAGCTTTTCGCAGGACGAGGTCGAACGCTATGCGCGCCATCTGGTGCTGCGCGAGATCGGCGGGCCGGGCCAGCAGAAGCTGAAGGCGGCGCGGGTGCTGCTGGTCGGGGCCGGCGGCCTGGGCGCCCCGGCGGCGCTCTATCTGGCCGCGGCCGGGGTCGGAACCCTGGGGCTGGCCGATCCCGACACGGTGTCGCTGTCCAATCTGCAGCGCCAGGTGCTGTATCAAAGCGCTGATGTGGGCCGCGCCAAGGTCGAGGTCGCCGCCGAGCGCCTGACCGGCCTCAACGCTCACGTCTTGGTCGAAACCCATCCGGTATGGCTGAACGCGGACAATGCCGCAGACCTGGTCTCGCGGTATGACCTGGTGCTGGACGGCGCCGATGATTTCGCCACCCGCTTCGCGGTCAGCGACGCTTGTGTTCAGCACGGCAAGACCCTGGTTAGCGGCGCCCTGGGGCGCTGGACCGGTCAGGTCGGGGTGTTCCGGGGCCAGCCCTGCTATCGCTGCCTGGTGCCGGAGACCCCGCCGGACGCCGAGACCTGCGCCCTGGTCGGGGTGGTCGGCGCCCTGGCCGGGGTGATCGGATCGATGATGGCGCTGGAGGCCGTGAAGCTGATCACCGGCGCGGGCGATCCGCTGACCGGCCGGCTGCTGATCTATGACGCCCTGTCGGCCGAGACCCGCACCGTGCGCATCGGCCCCGATCCCGCCTGCCCCGCCTGTGGTCCGGGGTCGGCGACGCCCTGATTGTGGTGACTACGGAGGCGAAGTGCGGCCGCCCGTGCGTTAAGGGAGCTGCGTGAGCTTCCGGGACGGTCCTGGACGGCGTTGCGGGAGTGAACGTGATGCGTCAGCCCATCCAGTGCGAAGCCCTGAAGTCCAGGGTGACCAGCGCCGAAGCCGCCGCCGCGCTGATCGCGCCCGGCAGCACGGTCGGCATGAGCGGTTTTACCGGCTCGGGCTATCCCAAGGCTGTGCCCATGGCGCTCGCCGCCCGGATCGAGGCCGAACACGCGGCGGGCAACCCCTTCAAGCTGCGGGTCTGGACCGGCGCCTCGACAGGCCCCGAGCTGGACGGCGCCCTGGCGCGCAGCGACGGCATCGAGTTCCGGCTGCCCTATAATTCCGACCCCATCGCCCGCGAGAAGATCAATCGCGGCGAGATGGAATATTTCGACATGCATCTGAGCCAGGTCGCGCCGATGGCCTGGCAGGGCTTCCTGGGTCCGCTGGACACGGCGGTGGTCGAGGTGTCCGGCATTCGACCCGACGGCGCGCTGATTCCGTCCTCGTCGGTGGGCAACAACAAGACCTGGCTGGATCGCGCCAGCCAGGTGATCCTTGAGGTCAATCGCTGGCAGAATCCGGCGCTGGAGGGCATGCACGACATCTATTACGGCACCGCCCTGCCACCCAACCGCGTGCCGATCCCGCTGATCCGGCCCGACGACCGGATCGGGGAAGCCTGTTTCCGGGTCGATCCGGCCAAGATCGTCGCCATCGTCGAGACCGAGGCGCCCGACCGCAACCTGCCGTTCGCGGCCCCCGACGGCGCGGCCCTGGCCATTGCCGGTCACCTGCTGGACTTCTTCGCCCACGAGGTCGCCAAGGGGCGGCTGCCGGCGTCGCTTCTGCCCCTTCAGTCAGGGGTGGGCAATATCGCCAACGCCGTGCTGACGGGCCTGGTCGACGGGCCGTTCGAGAACATGACCTCCTATACCGAGGTGATTCAGGACGGCATGCTCGACCTGTTGGACAGCGGCAAGCTGCGCATGGCCTCGGCCACGGCCTTCTCGCTGAGCCCCGAAGCCGCCGCCCGGCTTAATGCCGACATGGGCCGTTATCGCGACCGGATGATCCTGCGGCCGCAGGAGATCAGCAACCATCCCGAGCTGATCCGTCGCCTGGGCTGCCTGGCCATGAACGGCCTGATCGAGGCCGACATCTATGGCAACGTCAATTCCACCCATGTGATGGGCTCGCGCATCCAGAACGGCATCGGCGGGTCCGGCGACTTCGCCCGCAACGCCTATGTCTCGATCTTCATGACGCCCTCGACGGCCAAGGGCGGCAAGATCTCGGCGATCGTGCCCCAGGCCTCACATGTCGACCACATCACCCAGGACGTCCAGGTGCTGGTCACCGAACAGGGCCTGGCCGATCTGCGCGGTCTGTCGCCCAAGCAGCGGGCCCAGGTGATCATCGAGAACTGCGCCCATCCGGACTACCGGCCGGCGCTACAGGACTATTATCGTCGGGCGCGGCTCGGTTCCTACGGCCAGCAGTCGCCGTCCCTGCCGGGCGAGGCCCTGTCCTGGCACCAGCGGTTCATGGACACCGGCACGATGCGCGCCTGATCTCCAGGCCTCGCGTCGCTTGACGGCGATGCGAGGCGGGGTCTTCTCTTCCCGCAAGAACAAGAAGGGGCGGGGAGAAGCGCATGAAGACGCTGGCGCGTGGTCTGTTGATCGCGATGGGCCTGATCGGGGTTCTGGCGGTGACGGGATGGTTGGTCCTGCAACGCCCGGACATCCCCTATGACGTTCTGGAGGCCAAGTACGAAAGTCCGGCCTCGCGGTTCATGGACCTGCCGGGCGGGTTGCGGGTCCACTATCGCGACGAAGGGCGCCGCGAAGGTCCGACCCTGGTGCTGGTGCACGGCTATTCCGCCTCGCTGCAGGCCTGGGAGCCCTGGGTTCGCGCGCTGTCCAGCGACTATCGCGTCATCAGCCTGGACCTGCCTGGCCACGGCCTGACCCGGTCCGATCAGGGCTATGTGGGCGGCCGGGAAGGCTATGGGGCGGTCATCGATCAGGTCGCCACGCGTCTGGGTGTTGAGCGGTTCACCGTGGTCGGCAATTCCATGGGCGGGGCTGTGGCCTGGAACTACGCGGTCAATCATCCGGACCGGATCGACGGCCTGGTTCTGGTCGACGCGGCCGGCTGGCCTTCACAGGGCGACAGCCAGGTGATGATCTTCAATGTCCTGCGGCATCCTGTGGGCCGAGCCCTGCTGAAGAACACGGACGCCCGCCCGTTGATCCGCCAGGGCCTGCAGGCGGGTTATGTGGATCCCAAGCTGGTGACGACCGAACTGGTCGACCGCTATGTCGAACTGGCCCGGGGGCCCGGGCATCGCGATATCCTGCTCAGTCTGCAGACGGGCCCGCGTCGCAACGCTACGCCGGCGCTGCTGGCCCGGATCACCGCTCCGACGCTGGTGATGTTTGGCCAGCAGGACAAGCTGATCCCCGCGGCCGACGGTCAGCGCTTCGCCGACGCCCTTCCGGACGCGACCCTGATCACCTATCCCGGCGTGGGCCACGTGCCGATGGAGCAGATCCCCGATCGTTCCGCCGCCGATCTGAAGGCGTGGCTCAAGGCGAAGGTCTATCCGGGCCCCGGTTGAGCGCCGTTCAAGGCCTCACAGCATCGACGGAATCACCCGGTCCGGCGGGCGGTGGCCGTCCATGAAGGTCTTCACGTTGACGATGACCTTCTCGCCCATGTCGATGCGGCCCTCGACCGTGGCCGAGCCCATATGGGGCAGCAGCACGACATTGGGCAGCTTCAGGAGCTTGGGATTGATCGCCGGCTCGTGCTCATAGACGTCCAGGCCGGCGCCGGCGATATCGCCGCGGGCCAGCATGTTGGCCAGAGCGCCTTCGTCGATCACCTCGCCACGGGCGGTGTTGACCAGGATGGCGTGCGGCCGCAGCAGCTTCAGCCGGCGGGCCGACAGCAGGTGATAGGTGGCCGGGGTGTGCGGACAGTTGACCGAGATGAAGTCCATCCGGGCCAGCATCTGGTCCAGGCTTTCCCAGTAGGTGCAGCCCAGTTCCTCGGCGATGCGCGGACTGACCGGCTTGCGGTTGTGATAGTGCACCTGCATGCCGAACGCCTTGGCGCGGCGGGCCACGGCCTGGCCGATGCGGCCCATGCCGATAATGCCCAGGCGCTTGCCCCACAGGCGGCGGCCCAGCATCCAGGTCGGCGACCAGCCCTGGAAACCGCCGCTCTTGACCACTTCGGCGCCTTCGACGATGCGGCGCGAGGCGGCCATGATCAGGGTCATGGTCAGGTCGGCGGTGTCCTCGGTGAGAACGCCGGGCGTATTGGTGACGATGATGCCGCGCGCATTGGCGGTGGCCACATCGATATTGTCGACGCCGGCCCCAAAATTGGCGATGAGCTTGAGCCGATCGCCGGATCGCGACAGAAGACGCGAGTCGATGCGGTCGGTGATCGTCGGCACCAGCACGTCGCACCGGCTCATGGCGTCGGCCAGTTCATCCGCCGTCAACGGTTTGTCGGTCACGTTGAGTTCGGTGTCGAATAGCTCGCACATTCGCGTCTCCACCGGATCGGGGAGTTTGCGGGTGACGATGACCTTGAGCTTGCGGGCTGCCATGGGCGGTTTGAAAAGCTCTCTCTGACGGGCGTTTGAAAACCTGTAGCAAAGGGGCCCGGTGGGGCCAAGCAAGATGCCGTCGAATTCCAAACATCGTTCGCTTGGCGCCCTGGCCGTTCTGGCCGGGATCGGCCTGGCGACCCGCGCCGGCGCCGCCGATCCGCCGCGCATCACGCCGTCGGGCCTTGATGTGCCGCGCTACGTCTCGCTGAAGTACGACACGGTCAATGGGCGCAATGGTCCCGATGAGGGTCATCGCCTGCTGTGGGTCTATCGCGCCAAGGGCCTGCCGGTGCAGGTGGTGGCCGAAACCCGGGAATGGCGGCGCATCTGCGATCCCGAGGGCGGCCTGGCCTGGGTGCACCGGCGCACCACCGATGGTCATCGCACCGCCATGCGCACCCAACCCACGCCCCTGGCCCTGCTGGCCAGCCCCAAGCCCGGGGCGAAGATAAACGCCTGGCTGCGTGGCCGATCCACCGCCAATCTCGACAAATGCGAAAAAGGCTGGTGCCGACTGAAGGCCGAGGGCGCGCATGGCTGGGTGCGCGAAACCGAGATCTGGGGCGCATCGCCCGAGGTTCAGTGCAAATCCTAGAGGCCGATCTGCCCGGCCGCGGCGCACAAAGGTTCACAAGCGTTACTGAAAGTAACATTGAGGCCCGCCCCGCCCTCGTGCTAGGGCGTGGCCATGCAACAGAGCTCCTTCACCTTCGACGAACTCCTGGCCTGTGGTCGGGGCGAACTGTTCGGCCCCGGCAACGCCCAGCTGCCCGTCCCGCCGATGCTGATGTTCGATCGCATCGTCCGCATCGAAAAAGACGGCGGCAAGTACGGCAAGGGCTATGTCGAAGCCGAATTCGACATCAATCCCGACCTTTGGTTTTTCGGCTGTCACTTCATCGGTGATCCGGTCATGCCCGGCTGCCTGGGCCTGGACGCCATGTGGCAGCTGGTCGGGTTCTTCCTGGGCTGGTCGGACGCGCCGGGCCGTGGCCGCGCCCTGGGCGTCGGCGAAGTGAAGTTCACCGGTCAGGTCACGCCGGTCGTCAAGAAGGTGACCTACAAGATTGATCTCAAGCGGGTGATCATCCGCAAACTGGTCATGGGCATCGCCGACGGCGTGATGGAAGCGGACGGCAAGGCGATCTACGAGGCCCACGATCTCAAGGTCGGCCTGTTCACAGCGGACCAAATGGCGTCGTGATCCGACAGTAGGGCGGCCGCATCAGAGCCCGCCCCTTTCGGATCATGGGGAGAGAAGAGGAAGTATCATGCGTCGCGTCGTCGTAACCGGACTGGGTATCGTCTCGTCCATCGGCAACACCGCCAGCGAGGTTCTCGCCTCGTTGCGCGAAGCCAAGTCGGGTGTGGTCGCCGCCCCGGACTATGCCGAGCTGGGCTTCCGGTGCCAGGTTCACGCCACGGTCAAGCTCGACTCCTGGGAGGCCCTGGTCGATCGCCGCGCGGCGCGTTTCCTCGCGCCCGGCACGGCCTATGCCCACATCGCCATGGAACAGGCGATCGCCGATTCCGGCCTTGAAGAGTCGGAGATTTCCAACGAACGCACGGGCCTGATCGTCGGATCGGGCGGCCCGTCCACCCGGGTGATCGTCGAGGCCGCCGCCACGACCAAGGAAAAGGGCCCCAAGCGCATCGGTCCGTTCGCGGTGCCCAAGGCCATGAGCTCGGGCCCGTCGGCCGTGCTGTCGACCTGGTTCAAGATCCGCGGCATCAACTATTCGATCAGCTCGGCCTGCGCGACCAGCGCCCACTGCATCGGCGCGGGCGCCGAGCAGATCCAGATGGGCAAGCAGGACATCGTCTTCGCCGGCGGCTGCGAGGAGCTGGACTGGACCCTGTCCAACCTGTTCGACGCCATGGGCGCCATGAGCAGCAACTTCAACGACCGGCCGGCCGTGGCCAGCCGCGCCTATGACAAGGATCGCGACGGCTTCGTGATCGCCGGCGGCGCCGGGATCGTGGTGCTGGAAGACTACGAGCACGCCAAGGCGCGCGGGGCCAAGATCTATGGCGAGGTCGTCGGCTACGCCGCCAATTCCGATGGGTTCGACATGGTCGCGCCGTCGGGCGAGGGCGCGGCCCGCTGCATGAAACTGGCCATGGGCGAGGCCGGCGGCCGGACCATCGACTATCTGAACCCGCACGGCACCTCGACGCCGGTGGGCGACAGCAAGGAGATGGGCGCGGTTCGCGACGTGTTCGGCGACAAGGCCCCGTTGATCTCCTCGACCAAGTCCTTGACCGGGCACAGCCTGGGCGCGGCCGGGGCGCAGGAGGCGATCTATTCGATCCTGATGCTCAACAACGATTTTGCCGCCCAGAGCGCCAATATCGAAAACCTCGACCCCGAATTCGCCGATCTGCCGATCCTGCTGGAGCGCGCCGACCGCGAACTGACCACGGTGATGTCCAACAGCTTCGGCTTTGGCGGCACCAACGGCACGCTGATCATCAGCAAGGTCTGATGGTCGGCGCGGGGCTTCGGTGACCGCGCGCCAGGCCTAGGATCTGTTTAGAGCGGGCCGCCCCGCCGCGACCTGAGATTGATCTTTTCCCCCGGGACCGTTTAAGGAACGACAGGTGACCACCGGGGGCGGCGGACAATGCGTTTTCATAGCGAGCCACCGGCGCCATGGGCCGAGGGCGACGAGATCGAGGCCTATCTCATCGCTGTCGGCGCCAGTGAGGCCGAGCGCCAGTTCGTGGCCGATCTGCACCGCGACGGCGTCGCGATCATCGACCTGGGCCCCGAGGGCGTGGCGCTCTGCGACGCGGTGATCGCTCAGACCGATGGCTATTTCGCGTCTGGCGCGCGGCGCGCCCAGGACGCCTGGCGGCGTTCGCCGGCGGTGCGGGCCCTGTCGACCCTGCCGATCATCGAGTCCCGGCTTCGTCTGGCCTATGGCCGCAAGCCCTTCGCGTTCCAGACCCTGAACTTCCTGGTCGGCAGTGAGCAGCGGGCCCACAGCGACACCGTCCATTTTCACAGCGAGCCGCAAAGGTTCATGTGCGGGGTGTGGATCGCTCTGGAGGATGTGGAGCCTGACGCCGGGCCGCTGTTCTATCATCCGGGCAGCCACCGTCAGCCGGTGCTGGGCATGGAGGCGGTCGGGGTCGCCGACCGCGTGGCCACGGCCGAGGACTATGAACGCTTCTATGAGCCGGCCTTCGCCCGCCAGCTGGACAACGCGCCGCGCCGGGCCCTGCTGAAGAAGGGCCAGGCTCTGGTCTGGGCCGCCAACCTGGCCCATGGCGGCACGGCCATAGAGCGTCAGGGCGCGACCCGCCGGTCGCTGGTGGTCCACTATTTCTTTGAAAACTGCCTCTATTACACGCCGCGCCTGTCGCATGAGGCGAGGGGCCGCCTGTACCTGCGTTTGCCGTCGAACCTGCGGACCGGCGGCTGGGTCTGGCCCAGGGTGGACGGCCGGCGGGTCCGGCTGGGGCCACGCGCGATCCTCGGCTTCATTCGCCAAACCCTGCTGCGGACGGTCCGCGTCCATTAGGCCGGGGTTCCAAGGCGCGATGGGTCCTGCTAGCTAGCGACGAGACTTTCAGGAGAGCCAAGCCATGGCCGACGAATACGCATTCCCCAAGGGCGAGCTGATGCGGGGCAAGAAGGGCCTCGTCATGGGCGTGGCCAATCACAACTCCATCGCCTGGGGCATCGCTTCTCAGCTGGCCGCCCAGGGCGCCGAGATGATCTTCACCTATCAGGGCGAGGCCCTTGAGCGTCGCGTCCGGCCGCTGGCCGAGAGCATCGGCGTGACCACCCTTGTCCCCGCCGACGTCACCGACGACGCCTCGATGGACGCGGCTTTCGCGACCATCGAAGAGACGTTCGGCACGATCGACTTCGTGATCCACTCGGTGGCCTTCGCCAACAAGGACGAACTGAAGGGGTCGTTCGTCGACAACACCACCCGCGAGGGTTTCCTGCTGGCCATGAACATCTCGGCCTTCAGCTTCGTCGACGTCGCCAAGCGCGCCGCCAAGCTGATGCCCAACGGCGGCTCGCTGATCACCATGACCTATCTGGGGTCGGAGCGGACCATCCCCAACTACAACACCATGGGCGTCGCCAAGGCGGCGCTGGAAGCCTGCACCCGCTATATCGCCCGCGACCTGGGTCCCAAGGGCATCCGCTGCAACGCCATCTCGGCCGGCGCCATGCGCACCCTGGCCCTGGCGGGCATCTCGGGCGGCCGGGGCATGATCGCCCAGGGCCGCGCCTTCAGCGCCATGAAGGAAGACACCTCTATGGAAGGCGTCGCGGGCTGCGCCCTGTGGCTGGCTTCGGACCTGGGTCGTTCGACCACCGGCGAAGTGGTTCACGTCGACGCCGGCTTCCACATGATGGGCATGCCGGACGAAGCCGAAGCCTGATTTTTAAGGGGCATAGGCCCGGATGAAGCGCTCGGCGGCCTCGCGCGCGAGGCTGTCGAACTCTTCCGGAGTCTTGTCCGGGGGCAGACGCAGCAGGGACCGCAGCTGGCTGTGGCCCAGGACCATGCCCGTGAAGAACTCCGCGGCCTGATCGAAATTTTCAATCTTCAGGCGACCCAGGCGGGTCTCGGTTTCCAGGAAGGCGGCCAGCTGCCGCCGTGCGTGGCGCGGCCCGGCCTCGAACACCTCGTGAGCGACGTCGGGCATTTCACCCGCCCCCTGGATGATCACACGCATCACCGAATGACCCTTGGTCGAGATCACGGTGTCCAACACTGAACGGGCATAGGCTGTCAGCGCCTGGCGCGGATGGTTGTCGGCGATGGCGTCGCGCAAGGGGGCGGTGATCACAGCGACCCGCCGCGCCATCAGCGCCCGGATCAGCTCGGCCTTGCAGCCATAGTGATTATAGACCGTCTGCTTGGACACGCCCGCCTGCCTGGCGATGGCCGCCATGGGGGCCGACAGGCCACGCTGGCCAATGACCTCGATGGCTGCGTCGAGAATGGCCTCGGTCTTGGCGACGTCGATCTGTCCCGGAACCCTGGGCATCAGTGCGCGTCCGAGGGCGGCGCCGCCGCGCCGGCCGCCGGCTGGGCCAGCAGCGACACGCCCGCGGCGATGAAGCAGCCTATGGCCAGCAGGGTGAAGCTGTCGCCGAAGGCCAGCACCGTGGCCTGTTGCTCGAGCATGCCGGAAAAGGCCTTGCGGGCGGCGCCGTCCGGGTTGGCGACGCCCAGCTGGGTCATGCGGGCGACCAGGGCCGTCATCATGCTCTGCGCTCCGCCGCTGCCGGCCGTGACGCTGGACGACAGGGAATTGTAGTAGAGCGCCGTCTGCTGGGTGATGGTGGTGGCCAGCATGGCCAGCCCCATGGCCCCGCCGGTATTGCGCGCCAGATTGACCAGGCCCGAGGCGTTCTTGACCATGTGCGGGGGCAGGGTGCTCATGGTGATCTGCTGGGTGGCGATCATCGCGATCATCACGCCGACGCCGCGACAGGCCTGAACCCCGGCAAACTCCCAGAAACCCCATTCCGCGGTCACGCCGTGGGCCATGTACATGCCCCAGCCGGCCAGCAGGAACCCGACGACCATGGGCACGCGCGGGTCGGTCTTGCGGACCAGTCGGCCCGCGATCGGACCGGTCAGAAACATCGAGAGACCGGAAATCACCATGGTGGTGCCCACCTCGGACGCCGAATAGTGGCGCACCCGGCCCAGGAACTGCGGCAGCAGGAAGGTGCCGCCAAACAGGCTGGCGCCGGACACGGCGGTCATCAGCACCCCGACGGAGAAGTTGCGGTTGGCGAAGGCCCGCAGCTCGACGATCGGATTGTTGTAGGTCAGGGATCGCCAGACGAAGACCACGCCGGTGACGGCGGCCAGAACGGCCAGGCCCAGGATCACGTCGTCCTGGAACCAGCTGTTCTTGGCGCCTTCTTCCAGCACGAACTGCAGGCTCATCAGGAAGGTGGCCATCACGCCCAGGCCGAACCAGTCGAAACCCTGGGAGAGGCTGGGGTCGCCCTTGTCGAACTCGCCCCAGCGCGCGACGCCGAACAGCACGATCAGGCCGGTCGGCACATTGATGAAGAACAGCCAGCGCCAGGACAGCCACTCGGTCAGATGGCCGCCCAGGGTGGGACCCACCGTCGGGGCCAGGGTGACGATCAGGCCCATGATCACGCTGGCGGTGATCCGACGCTCGGGCGGGAAGGCGGTGAAGGCCACGGCGAACACCGTCGGGATCATCGCCCCGCCGATGAAGCCCTGCAGGGCCCGGGTCACGATCATCATGTCGATCGACGAGGACAGACCCGTCAGGACGCTCATGATGATGAAGCCGGCGCACGAGGCCAGATAGACCTTCTGGGTGCCCCACAGACGCGACAGATAGCCCGACAGCGGGATCATCACGACTTCGGGGATCAGATAGGCGGTCTGGATCCAGCTGACCTGGTCGGCGCTGGCGCCCACGCCGGCCTGGATCTGCGGCAGGGAGGCCGCGACGATCTGGATGTCGAGAATGGCCATGAACTGGCCGATGACCATGGCGCCGAAGCCGAGGAACAGCTTGGTCCAGTCGATCTGTGGCGTCGCGGGCGGCGCGCCCGCGCCCGATGAGGACGACGTGGCGCCGGAGGCGGGGAGAGCGGCGGCGGTCATGGCCGGGCGCTAGCGCGCGGCCCCTTCGCGCGCGACCTGCGGCGAGACCTGACCGGCTTCAGCGAAGGAGGGGCCCGAGCGGTCGCGGACATCGACCTTGATCTCGACCGACAGGCCCGGACGCAGGGCCGCGCCGTACTTGGAGGGGTCAACGGCGATCTTCACCGGCAGGCGCTGGGTGATCTTGGTGAAATTGCCCACCGCGTTCTCGACCGGGATCAGGGCGAACTCCTGGCCGGTGGCCGGGGCGAAGCTGTCGACCTTGCCGCGGATCGTCTGCTTGCCGAAAGCGTCGGCCTTGATCTCGACCGGCTGGCCCACCCGCAGGCGGGAGACCTGGGTTTCCTTGAAATTGGCGATCACATAGCTCTGGCCCAGGGGCACCACCGACATCAGCGAGACGCCGGGCTGCACCAGTTGCCCCGGACGGACCGACCGGGCCCCGACGACGCCGGCGACCGGCGCGCGGATGACGGTGTGGTCCAGATCCAGCCTGGCCTGCTCGACCGCTGCATGGGCGGCGGCGGCCTGGGCGATGGTCTGCGCCTTGGCGGACCCCAGCGACTGGGCGGCGCGTCGTTCGGCTTCAAGCGCGGCCTGGGCGCTGACCACGGCGGCCGAGCTCTGGGAGGCGGTCGCGCGCGTGGTCTGGATCTTCTGCTGCGAAACCCAGCCCTCGCCGGCCAGGCTGCTATAGCGGTCGAGATCGGCCTTGGCCCGGCTGGCGTCAGCCTGGGCGGACGACACCCCCGCCGCCTTCTGGGCGATCAGGGCCTGTTCGAGCATGGCCTTGTCATCGACGGCGCTGATGGCGGCGTCCAGGGCCTGGGCGTTGGCTATCGCCTGATCAAGCCTGGCCTGGAAGGTCGAGGGATCGATACGGGCCAGGACCTGGCCGGGTTCCACCCGCTGGTTGTCAGCGACCAGAACCTCCTGGACAGCCCCGGAAACCTGCGGGCTGATCTGCACGGTGTCGGCCTGAACAAAGGCGTTGTCCGTGGACTCGAACCTTTGCTTGTCGATGAACCAGAGCGTTCCGCCGACCACGATCGCCAGGGCGGCGACGCCGCCGACAACCATGGGAACAAGCTTCTTGTTTTCCGGAACAGCCATGACCCAAACCCTGACAAACCCAACAGCGCGACGCGCCCGATAAAGGCCGCCTGCCTCAGCGGCAAGTGATAAATGGACGCAGGCGTCCAAAAATCAAGAGGTTCGCCCGCGCCAAGGGCTCCCGTGACAACGGGTCGCAATTTCGCCTTGCGCTAGAATCAATAGACACTAGAAGCCGTCCCCCACCGCAACCAAGCGACGGGGAGCGCGTATCTCTATTGCGGTCTCTGTCCGCCGCCCTCGTTACGCTCGCGCCAAAGGATGCGCCGATGAATATTCAGCCCCCGCTCGGTCAATCGCCCCTGGCCATGTTCCGGCCCGTGCTCTGGCTTGCCGCTGCAGCCTTCGCCGCCGGTTTCGGCGGCTATCTGGTCGTGGGCCTGCGCGCCGTCAACGGCTAGGGCCTAGAGCATCGTGCGGAAAAGTGGACGCCGGTTTTCCGCAAAACCGATGCGAAAACAAAAACCTGGAGCAAGGCGCGAGAGTCCGATTTCACGCGCCTTGCTCTAGACGCCCGTTGAGCCGAACCCGCCCGCGCCCCGGTCGGTGGCGTCCAGGCTGTCGACCTCGACCAGCATCCACTGCGGCGCGGCGGCGATGACGCCCTGGGCGATGCGATCGCCGCGGCGGATCGTGAAGTCCTCTTCTCCCAGATTGATCAGCAGGACGCAGACCTGACCGCGATAGTCGCTGTCGATGGTGCCCGGCGCATTGGTGACCGTGACGCCGTTCTTGAACGCCAGGCCTGAGCGCGGCCGCACCTGCATCTCGAACCCGTCCGGGATCGCCACCGAAAAGCCGGTGGGGGCCATGCAGCGTGCGCCGGGCTTCAGCACGATCGGCTGATCCTCCGGCACATGGGCCCGCAGGTCGAAACCCGCCGCGCCCGCCGTGGCATAGGTCGGAACCGGCAGGTCGGCATTGTCGTCCCAGCGTTTGAAACGGATCGTGAGCGCAGGCATCGTCAGGGTCCTGAAGGGCGAAGCGCCCCGGCTGTAGCTGATTTGGCGGGTTCGGGGCCAGCCCTTCGGGGGCCAGTCCTTGGGGAGTCAGGCCTTGGGGGGGGGTCAGGCCAGGGCGGCGGCGATCCGCAGGGCGATGGCGCGCGCCACCTCGTCCTTGGAGGTCCGGTCCCAGCGCTCGGTCTTCTCGCGGGTGACCAGCAGGACGGCGTTCTCGTCGCCGCCCATCACGCCGGGCTCAGTGACATCATTGGCGATGATCCAGTCGCAGCCCTTTCGCGACAGCTTGGCGCGGGCGTGCATCTCGACATCATTGGTCTCGGCGGCGAAGCCGATGACCAGGCGCGGACGACGGGGCCCGGTGGCTGAAACGGTGGCCAGGATGTCGGGGTTTTCGACGAAGGTCAGGGCCGGCGGGCCGCCCTTTTCCTTCTTCAGCTTGGTTCCGAAGGCCTCATCGACCCGCCAGTCGGCGACGGCGGCGACGAAGACGCCGACATCGGCGGGCAGGGCGGCCTGGCTGGCGGCCAGCATCTGGCGGGCGGTCTCGACATCGACGCGGGTCACGCCGGGCGGGGTGGGCAGGAACACGGGGCCGGCGATCAGGGTGACCTCGGCCCCCAGCCGGGCCAGGGCCTCGGCGATGGCGAAGCCTTGCCGCCCGCTGGAGCGGTTGGTGACGCCGCGCACAGGATCGATCGGCTCGAAGGTCGGACCGGCGGTGACCAGGGCCCGCTTGCCGGCCAGGGGCTTGTCGATCGGGCCGTCCAGGGCGTCCATGATGGCGGTGAAGATGACGTCGGGCTCGGCCAGACGGCCCGGGCCGAACTCGCCGCAGGCCATGGCCCCCTCGTCCGGGCCGACAAACCGCACGCCGTCGGCTTTCAGGGTGGCGATATTGCGCTGGGTGGCCGGGTGCAGCCACATTCGCACGTTCATGGCCGGCGCCATCAGCACCGGCTTGTCGGTGGCCAGCAGGGTGGTCGAGGCCAGGTCGCCGGCCAGGCCGTGGGCGGCCTTGGCGATCAGGTCGGCGGTCGCCGGGACCACCACCACCAGGTCGGCTGAGCGCGACAGCTGGATGTGGCCCATCTCGGCCTCGTCGGTCAGGGAGAACAGCTCATCATAGACCCTGTCCTCGGCCAAGGAGCCCAGGGACAGGGGCGTGACGAACGCGGCCCCGGCCTTGGTCAGGATCGGTCGCACAGCGACCCCGGCCTTGCGCAGCAGGCGCGTCAGCTCCAGCGCCTTGTAGGCGGCGATGCCGCCGCCGACGATCAGAAGAACCCGTTTGTCACCCACAGCCGGTCAGTCTCCGCCTTGCTCATGGCCCTTATGGCCCATGCGCGGCGATCCGACAAAGGACAAGCGTGTGACGGACTCGACTCGTGTTCCGTTTTCGTTCATATATCGGAAAGGTTGATCAAATGGGATAATGGAGCCATGAGGTTGAACGGATTTCAGATCGGCGCCGCGTCGTTGCTGGCGATCGGCGCTCTGGTTCTGGCGGCGTGCGATGGCGGCGCCTCTGCGGTGCGCGCGCCCAAGGCCGGCGAAAGGGCCGAGTCCGGCAGGGCGGATCCCTCGCCGCCCGCGCGGACGGATCGAAGCGACCCGCGCGACGCCCCGGTTCGCCTGGTGTCGGGCAAGCCGTTCTGGGCGGCCAACCGAACCCGCACCGCCGAGGAAAACGCCCAGCGCGGCTTTGAGCGCAACGGCGCGGCCTTCGGCGCCGAGACGGTCGACGACTATGTCGCCGCCGCCCACAGGTTCGTCAGCGATCCGCCCAAGGGCGTCGAGACCCTGACGCGGGCCAATGGCGACACCCTGATCTATGATCCCAAGGGCAATGTCTTCGCGGTGGTTTCCAAGGCGGGCGCGCCCCGGGCCCTGTTCAAGCCCGACGACGGCGCGCTCTATTGGGACGCGCAGAAGGCGCGCGAGGCGCGTCGCGCCACAGCCGCCCGTGAGCGAGAACCGTCAACCAGCGGATAGTCTGCGCTCAGCCGAAGGCCCGGGCGCCGGCCAGAAAGGCCAGAACCGCCACCAGCGCGCCGGTCGCGAACCAGGCCAGCGGGCTGCCGGTCCTGGGCGTGACGACGGCCACGGTCGCCGGCGGCGTCTCGGCCAGGCGGGCCAGGGCCCTCAAGGCCTTCAGCGCCTCGTCGGCGAAGTCGCGAACCTTGGCGGCGGGTGACAGCTCGCGGGTGATCCAGCGACGGACCACGGGATCGGCGGCGGCCCAGATGTCATGAGCCGGATCGATGCGCCGGGCCACGCCCTCTACGGTGACCATGGTCTTCTGCAGCAGAACCAGTTCGGGCCGCAGGGCCATTTCGAACAGGGCGGTGATCTCGAACAGCTGGGCCAGCAGCTTGCCCATCGACACCTGGCGGGCGTCGCGGCCGAAGATCGGCTCACCGACTGCGCGCAGGGCCTGGGCGAAGGCGTCGACATCGTGGTGGGCGGGCACATAGCCGGCCTCGAAATGGATCCGCGCGATGCGCGCATAGTCGCGGTTCAGGAAGCCGTACAGGATCTCGGCCAGATATTTCCGCTCGCCGGGGCCCAGGCGACCGATGATGCCGTAGTCGACAGCCACCACTTTGGCCGGCGCCGCGACGAACAGATTGCCCTCGTGCAGGTCGGCGTGGAACAGCCCGTGGTCCAGGGCCTGGGCCAGGAAGCCGCGGGTGATGTTGTCGGCCAGGGCCTTGCGGTCCAGGCCCGGCAGGTTGAGCGTTTCAGGGTCCGACAGAGGCTCTCCGTCGGCCCAGCTGAGGGTCAGGACCCGTTTGCCGACGCCGTCCCAGACCACCGCCGGGGCGGTCATATAGGCGTCCCGGGCCATCACCTCGCCCAGCTCGGCGCAGCCGGCGGCCTCGAAGCGCAGGTCCATCTCCAGGTCCAGGGCCCGGATCACCACCTCGACGAAATCGCGGGGCTTCAGGCGACGGGCTTCAGGGACCAGCCGATCGGCCAGGGCGGCGGCCAGGCGCAGTACGGCGCTGTCCTCGGCCACGCGTCGCTCGATCCCGGGGCGCAGCACCTTCACCGCCACCTTTTGGCCGTCCAGCAGCCAGGCCGGATGGGCCTGGGCCAGGGAGGCGGCGGCGACCGGTTCATCCAGCTGCGAGAACAGGGTCTCGAGCGGTCGGCCCAGGCTGAGTTCGATCGCGATGCGGGCCTGGTCGAGCGGGAAGGGCGGCAGGCGGTCCTTCAGGCGAGACAGGTCGTCGGCGAACGGGGTCCCGAAGATGTCGGCCCGGGTCGACAGGAACTGGCCCATCTTGATCGCGGCGGGGCCCAGGGTTTCCAGAACGCCGGCCAGCCTCTGGCCGGGTCGGCCCAGCCGGGCGCGGGGTCCGGAGAAAAGCCGCAGGGTCCGTGCGGCCAGCCGCGCCGAAGGCGGGAGCAGGGGGTCGATCTCGCGGGGGATCAGGGCGTCGGCCCGCACCAGCACCCAGCCCGCGCCGATCAGGCGCCAGAAGGCGGACAGTCTGGAGCTCATCGGCGCGGCTCAGCCCGGTGATCGGGGCCTCGGCCCTCGCTGGGGCGATCGGGTGAGGAAGGCATAGGTCGCGGGAAACAGCTCAACTCAGAGCGCCCAGCCCTGGTGCATCGCCGCGACGCCGCCAGTGAAGTTTGAGTAGGTGGCCCGCTTGAAGCCAGCCGCTTCCATCATCGCCAGGAAGGTCCGCTGGTCGGGGAAACGGCGGATGCTCTCGACCAGGTACTGATAGGCGTCACGGTCCTTGGCCACCCATTCGCCGACCTGCGGGATGACCTTGAAGCTGTAGGCGTCATAGGCTTTCGCCAGAAACTCGGTGGCCGGGCGCGAAAATTCCAGACAGATGAACCGTCCGCCGGGCTTGAGCACCCGGCGCGCCTCGCGAAGGGCCGCATCGATATCGGTGACATTGCGAATGCCGAACGAGATGACATAGGCGTCGGCATAGGCGTCGGGCAGGGGAAGGCGCTGAGCGTCGCCGACGGTCCAGGTGATCTCGGGCTCGCCGCCCTTTTCGATGCCGGCGGCGATCATCTCGGCATTGTAGTCGATGATGTTGATCAGGGCGTCGGGACCGCCGCGGCGCTCCTGGGCGCGGCGGGCCATTTTCGCGAAGCGGCGGGCCATGTCGCCGGTGCCGCCGGCGCAGTCGATGATCACCTCGCCCGGTTGCGGATTGAGGCGCGCGGCGACGGCGTCCTTCCACAGACGGTGCACGCCCCCGCTCATCAGGTCGTTCATCAGGTCGTAGTTCTTGGCGACGCGGTCGAACACGCCGCGCACGAGGCCGGCCTTCACCGAAGGATCGACGTCCTTGAAACCGAATGTAGCGGCAGGCTTGCTCATGACGTCTTTCGACCAGGCTCTATATAGGTTCGTCCGCTCTTAGACCGCCGACCGCGTCGCGTCACCTTCTTGAGGCCCAACCTTGCCCGAATTACCCGAAGTCGAGACGGTCCGCCGGGGCCTTGAGCCGGTGCTGAGCGGCGCGCGCCTCAGCCGCGTGCGGGCCAACCGCCCCGATCTGCGCTTTCCGTTGCCGGATGGCTTCGTCCAGCGCCTGACCGGCGCCAGGATCCTGCGGCTGGACCGGCGGGCCAAATATCTGCTGGCCCCGCTGGATCGCGGCGACACCCTGGTGATGCATCTGGGCATGACCGGGCGTTTTGAGATCGCCGCGCCTGAAGGCGCAAACCCAGCAAGAATTGGCCGCCCCGGCGACTTCGCCCGCGAAGTCCGGCCCGACGACAAGCACGCCCATGTGATCTTCGAAACGGAAGAGGGGGCGGTGGTCACCTATCACGACCCCCGGCGCTTCGGGTTCATGGACCTGATCCCCACCGACCGCGTGGATCACCATCCCTGGTTCGCGACCATGGGCCCCGAGCCTCTGGGCGAGGGTTTTGACGCCAGGACCCTGGTGAAAGCCTTCGCCAATCGCAAGCAGGGGCCCAAGACCCTGCTGCTGGACCAGAAGACGGTCGCGGGCCTGGGCAATATCTATGTGTGCGAGGCCCTGCACCGGGCGCGGATCTCGCCGTTCAAACCGTCGGGCATGATCGCCGGCAAGCGGCTGGGGCCTCTGACCACGGCCATCAAGGACGTGCTGGCCGAGGCGGTCGAGGTCGGCGGCTCCACCCTGAAGGACTTCGCCGCCGCCGACGGGGCCCTGGGCTATTTCCAGCATCGTTTCCGGGTCTATGACCGCGAGGGCCAGCCGTGCCCGACGCCGGGTTGCAAGGGCGTGATCGCCCGCGAAGTCCAGGCGGGGCGCTCGACGTTCTTCTGTCCGGAATGCCAGGTCTGAAGGGTCAGTCCGCCGCCGCGAAATGAGCCATCTGGTCGGCATGGGCCTTCACGAAGGCGGGGCGGGCCGTGGCGCGGGCGACGTAGTCGCGACAGGCGGGATAGTCCGCCAACCCGTCGAACCGATCGACGAGGCGCAGGACGTCGGCCATCAGGATGTCGGCGATGGAGAACGTCCCGGCCAGCCAATCGCGGCCGGCCAGCACCGGCTCCAGGTGTCTGAGACGGTGGGTCTTGAGGAAATCGTCCATCATCTTCCAGGCCGCCGTATCGCGGCTCTCTCCAGAGAACACCAGAATGGACCAGGGCAGGCTCGCCGCCTCGACCGAGTTGAGGGCCGCGAAGAGCCACGCCTTGGCGTCGCTTCGGCCGCGCGGATCGGTGGGCAGCAGCGCGTCGCTCAGCTCGCCGAGATGCAGCAGGATCGCGCCGCTTTCGAAAATCGACAGGTCCCCGTCGGTCAGCCACGGCGCCTGGCCAAAGGGCTGATGCGCGAAGTGCTCGGCCGTCTTGTCGCGGAAGGGCGTGCTCTCGACGCGATAGGACAGGCCAGCTTCCTCCAGCGCCCAGCGCACGCGCAGGTCGCGCACAAAGCCGCGCGGCGGTTCGGGCGCCCAATCGAAGGTGGTGAGGGTCAGGTCGCTCATGGGGCGTCTCCAAGAAATACCGGGAGCTTGTCGAGCAGGCCGCTCCAGCCGGCCTCGTGGCTTTGGCGCGCGTCTTCGTCTGGCAGATGGTCGTGGATCAGGGTCAGTTCGGTTCCGCCGTCCAGTGGCTCAAGCTGGAACGTGACCAGCGACTCGCGTTCCGGCATGCCGGGCCAGTCCCAGGTGAAGACCAGTTTCTTTTCGGGAACCACCTCTCGATAGAGTCCGGTCGGGTTGTGCTCCTGGCCGTTCAGCAGCCGGAACACGATACTGAACCGCCCGCCCGGGCGAACATCGGCCAGGGCGCTGAGTGTCGGCCCCGCATCCGGCCCCCACCACAGCATCATCTGCTCAGGCCGGGTGATCGCCGCCCACACCCTGGCGGGCGGGGCCTTGATCCTGCGCACAAGGGTCACGCTGGGAAGGTGAGGGCTCATGGCTCGCCATCCTCTTCAACGAGCGCCACCAACCGGTCGAGGCTTACCGTCCAGAGGCGCTCATACCGTTCGAGCCAGGCCATCGCCTCGCGCATCGGCGCGACGGAAAGGTGAACCGATACGGTCCGGCCGGTCTTGGTGCGTGTGATCAGTCCCGCATCGGACAGTACATCCAGATGCTTCATCATGCCGGGAAGCTTCAGCGACAGCGGCCGTGCGAGCTCGCTCACCGACAGTCCGGGCTCGTCCTTCAGGCGCAGCAGCAGATGCCGCCGGGTGGGGTCGGCGAGCGCCGCGAACGTACGATCGATATCGGAGGCCTGATGCTTCACCATGTAGTGAAGTGTTGTTCATTTGCCTGGCGGAGTCAATCTCCGGCGCGAGGCGGGCCGAGCACCCCAAAGCCTTCGTCATCCCGCCGCGGGGCGGGCATGACGGAGGCTTTGGGGTCGGCAGAGGGGGGAGCCCCGATCACTTCACTGGATGGGCCAGACCGATCGGCTCGGCCGGCGGGTCCTCACCATGGTCGCCCTCGGGAACGATCTCTGACGGCTCTTCTTGTCTGGCCAGGTCGCGGGCCCCGACCCCGCCGCCGTCATGGATATTGCGGTTCGCATCGGGGGTGGTCGGATCGTAGGTGTCGTCGCGGTCGGCCATGAAGTCTCTCCTGATACTGCGGATCAAACGGTCCGGCGCCCGGGGCGTTCCGCGCGGGTGGTCGATGGGCGAGGCTTCCCGCCGTCAAGGGCTCCCCTTGCGCCCGACGCGCTCTATAACGGCCGTCCATCATCAAGGAGCATGCGCGTGGCCTACGAGACCCTGATCGTCGAAACCGCTCCGGAGGGCGCCGCCGGCGTCGTGCTGATCCGGCTTAATCGGCCTGAAGCCCTCAACGCCCTGAACGCCCAGTTGCTGGGCGAACTGGCCGTTGCTTTGGGCGAAGCCCAGGCCGACGATGCGGTCGGCTGCATCGTGCTGACCGGCTCGGCCAAGGCCTTCGCGGCCGGGGCCGACATCAAGGAGATGGCCGACAAGTCCTATGCCGAGATGTTCAAGGCCGACGTCTTTACCGCCGGCGCGCGGGCCATCGAACAGTGCCGCAAGCCGATCATCGCCGCCGTATCCGGCTACGCCCTGGGCGGCGGCTGTGAGCTGGCGATGATGTGCGACGTCATCATCGCCGCCGACGGCGCCAAGTTCGGCCAGCCCGAGATCACCCTGGGCGTCGCGCCCGGCATCGGGGGCACCCAGCGTCTGACCCGCTTTGTCGGCAAGTCCAAGGCCATGGACATGATCCTGACCGGGCGGATGATGGGCGCCGAGGAGGCCGAGCGCTCAGGCCTGGTCAGCCGGGTCTTTCCGGCCGACATGCTGGTGGGCGAGGTCCTGGCGATCGCGGCCAAGATCGCGGGCCAGTCGCCCCTGGCCGTGGCGATGAACAAGGAACTGGTCCTGGCCGCCTATGAAACCACCCTGACCACCGGCGTGGCCCTGGAACGGCGCCTGTTTCACTCGCTGTTCGCCTTCGAGGATCAGAAGGAAGGCATGGCGGCGTTCGTCGAGAAACGTAAACCGGTGTTTAAGGGGCGCTGAGGCCGGGGCGCGACCGCTCGTCGCACCCCGTGGGGATTCCGTAGCGACAGCCGTTGACCGATCCCTTGGCTTCCCGTATATCCGCGCGCTCAAGATTTTTCCTGCTTCGCGGCTCTTCCGCGCGGCTGTCCGTTTCGAGGTCCAACCTATGGCCAATAATCCCGGCGCCAAGAAGGCGATCCGCAAGATCGCCCGTCGCACCGAGGTCAACACCGCGCGCCGTTCGCGCGTGCGCACCTTCCTCCGCAAGTTTGAAGACGCCCTGACGGCCGGTGACGTCGCCGTCGCCAAGGCCGCCTTTATCGAGGCGCAATCGGAACTGATGCGCGCCGTTTCCAAGGGCGTGGTTCATCCGAACACGGGCTCGCGCAAGGTGTCGCGCCTGGCCGCTCGCCTGAAGAAGCTGGACAAGGCCGCCGCCTAGTCCAAATTCTTGACGAACACTGTTCGTTTAAGAATTTCAAGATCTTACGAGAGCCGGTTGGAGCAATCCAACCGGCTTTTGCTTTGCGCTCAATTGCACGCTTCTCAGAAATAACAACGTCCGAAAAAGAGCGCACTTAACTATTCCCTTGCCAGGCGAGGAGCTCTCGCGAGTCAACAGAAATATCCGCGATCGGACTCAAGTTTTCCGTTTGACCGGCAGGGTCGGCTGGCTAATTTAGGGGTCTCAGCGCTCTTCCAGCCTTTGGAAAAAAACGGTGGCGGCGAAACCCTAGTGTTCGCCGATCGAGCCCCCGTGTGCGCTGAAAAACCGATCGTCGGCCTGTGGGGGGGCGGCGACTGGATGCGGGCGGTTTTTGTACGAGGCGGTGGACGAATGTCGATTAAGGGCGGGGTGGCGAGCCAAACGTTCTCAGCTGCAATTCCAGCGGTGGCCTGTGAGCCGGCCGGCGGAGTCTGGCAGAAGGTCTGCGTGAGCTTGAAGCGTGAGCTGGGTGATGCCGCCTTCGGGTCATGGATCGCCCCGGCGATCCTGCGCGAAGGACCTTCGGGCGACGTGGTCCTGGTCACGCCGACCGGGATCGCCCGCGACTGGGTTCGTCGTAGCGCCTGGCGTCGCATCGGCGAGCTGTGGACCGCCAATGATCCGATGGCGCGGCGCATCGATCTGAAGTCGCGTCAGGAATTCGAAGCCACGGCCGGCGCCTATGTCGACGCCGCCAAGGCCGAGCCCATCGAGATCGTTCTGCCCGTCTCGTCCGACACCCCCAGCCTGGCCCCGGCGTCCGGCGGCAAGCCGTCGCGGACCCAGGGTCTGCAGGAACGCTTCACCTTCGACACCTTCGTGCCGGGCCCGGCCAATGAATTCGCCCACGCCGTGGCGCGCCGCGTGGCGTCCTGGGCCGACGGCCACTTCAATCCGGTGCTGTTCCACGGCCCCTACGGCTTTGGCAAAACCCACCTGCTCAACGCCCTGGCCTGGGAGGCCATGCGTCAGGCCCCGACCAAGCGCGTGGTCTATCTGACCGCCGAGCGCTTCCTGTCGACCTTCGTGCGCGCCGTGATGGATCGCCAGACGGCCGCCTTCAAGGAAGAGCTGCGGGCCGCCGACCTGCTGATCATCGACGATGTCCACTTCATCGCCGGCAAGCAGTCGACCCAGGAAGAGCTGTTCCACACCCTGACAGCGCTGGTTGAGGAAGGTCGCCGCGTCGTGTTCTCGTCGGACCGTCCGCCGTCGGCCATGACCGAGATGGACGCCCATCTGCGCTCGCACCTGTCGGCGGGCCTGGTCTGCGGCCTCGAGCCGGCCGACCGCTCGCTGCGGATGGGCATTCTGGAGCGCAAGATCCAGACCCTGTCGATCGCCCACGGCTCCGAGCCGACCATGCGTCCCGACGTTCTGCAGTTCCTGGCCGACCGCTTCACCGACAGCGTCCGCGAGCTGGAAGGCGCGCTCAACACCCTGTCGGCCCGGGCCGGCGAAGGCCTGTCGCGTCTGTCGCTCGAAGAGGTGCAGGCCATCCTGCGTCCGCACCTGCGCTCGGGCGAGAAGCGCATCACCATCGACGACATCCAGAAGGCCACCGCCGACCACTACGGCATGAAACAGGCCGACCTGCTGTCCGAGCGCCGCAACCGCGCCATCGCCCGGCCCCGCCAGGCGGCCATGTGGCTGGCCAAGCAACTGACCACCCGCTCGCTGCCCGACATCGGCCGGCGGTTCGGCGGTCGCGACCACACCACCGTCCTGCACGCCGTGCGCCGCATCGAGGCCCTGCGCGTCGAAGACAGCGCCCTGAACCAGGACCTGGAGACCTTGACGCGCAAGCTGCGCGGCTAGGCCGGGCGGGCCGGTTTCTGTTGCGTCAGGTTCAAGACTTGAAAGAGGGGCCGCTCCGGATGGGGCGGCCCTTTTTTCTTGGGGCGGGCGCAAGCCGAAGGTCGGGAGTCTCGGCGGCCCCAGGGGCGTTCAGGGGGCCTTTGGTTGCTCTCGCCTCTTTGCAGAGACAACCAAACCTGAGCAGGCTCTTGGCGGACCGCAGTTGAAAGTTTGAGAAATGAAGTGGGCCGTCATCATTCTCATCCTGGGCGTCGCCGCCTGTTCTCCCGGCGTGTCATCTGAGACCGCGCAGGGGGCGTATAGTTACACGGAAGGTTTGCCTGGCGAGCGTCTGACTCTGGGTCCGAGAGGCACGTACGAGCACGTGTGGAACAATGGGGGGCGGCGCGAGCAAGGAAATTGGCGCCTTAGACGTGAACCCTACGATGACTGCGATAGGGTTGAGATGCGGGGCTTTACGGTGACGAACGGTGGCCGTGTGGATCGGAGAACCGACATTTTCTCAGCGTGCATAAGCCGAAACTTGTTTGGAGGACTAGACATAGCCATGCAGGCTGACGAGGGCGTCTACCTGACAAAAGTCGACTAGGAGGGGGCGGATGCGCGAACGGCCTTCATCCCGCCTGCTTGTGATCGACCCCGAGGGTCGACTGCTTCTGTTCCGGTTCGCGCACAAAACCGGGCCGTTGGCGGGACAGGCGTTCTGGGCGACGCCCGGCGGCGGTCTGGATCCCGGCGAAAGCTATGAGGACGCCGCGCGCCGGGAGCTGCTTGAAGAGACCGGTCTCGAGATTGACGATCCCGGCCCTCAGCTCGCCCGCCGTCAGGTGGAATTCAGCAACCCGGATGGCGAGAGGGTGAAGGCCGACGAACGGTTCTTCTTGGTCCGCGTAGAGGCGTTCGAGCTGTCGGTCGCGCGATGGACCGAGCTGGAGCGCGCGGTCATGGCCGAACATCGTTGGTGGTCGGCGTCGGACTTGCGATCGACCGTCGAGCAGATTTGGCCGGACGACCTGCCGGACCTCTTGGCGCGGGCGGGAGTCTGGGCCTAGCCCGCCCGCGCCCGCCGCAGCGTCACATTGATCCGCCCGCCGCCCGGAACCAGGCTGGAGGAGCCTGGGATCGTGCGGTCGACGCCGTGAAAGGCCAGGCGCGCCGGGCCCGACAGGCGGCAGACGTCGCCGGAGGTCAGGCGCAGGCTGCGGGTCGGGTCCTTGCGCGACGTCCCGCCGATCCGGAACACCGCCGTGTCGCCCAGGGAGATCGACAGCACGGGAAAGCGCGGATCGGCCTCGTCGCGATCCTGGTGCAGGCCCATGCGGGCGTCACCGCGATAGAGGTTGATCAGGCCAGAATCCGGCGGGGTCTCCGGGTCGCCCAGGGTCGTCCAGAGATCCAGCAGGGCCTGGGGTATGGAAGGCCAAGGCTGGTCCGTGCCGGGATGACGGTCGGCGTAGCGATAGCCCGAGGCGTCGCTGACCCAGCCTTGCGGGCCAAAGCTGGTCATGCCGACGCTCATCGCCTTGCCCTGGGCCGTGGCGTAGTGGGCGAAGGGCGCGACTTCAGCAGCTTGGAGCGCCGCGGCGACGAGGGCCGCCTGGGCCTCGCGATCCAGGGCCTGGGGCCAGAGATCGAAGCCCGGAAGGATGGCGATCGATGTCATCATTACGACGAATTAATGCTCCACTGACGCTAACCCGGTGTTCGGTCCCGCGATCGGGCGCTAGCACCGCACAATTATTTCACAAAGGGGCGAGCATGCGCCGACTTCTTTCTTCCGCCGCCGCCGTCGCGCTGCTGCTGGCCTCCGGCTCCGCCCTCGCTGCGCTCCCCGCTCAGGCCGCAAAGTCGCCAGGCGTCTCGGCCGCGACGGTGACCACCCAGTTGCCGCGCAACGTGCGCCCCTCGCACTATGATCTGGCCTTTACCCCCGACATCGCCAACCTCACCTTCACCGGCAAGGTCAAGATCGCCGTCGAGGTGGTCGAGCCGACCCGGACCATCACCCTGCAGGCCGCCGACCTGACCTTCGCCAAGGCCGAGATCGCCGGTCCCCACGGGGAAAAGCTCGCGGCCGCCATCAAGACCGACGCCGACGCCCAGACCGCCAGCTTCACCTTCGCCAAGCCGCTGGCCAAGGGCCAGTACGTGCTGGCCATCGACTATGCCGGCAAGATCTTCACCCAGGCCGCCGGCCTGTTCGCCCTCGACTATGAGACCGAGGCCGGCAAGAAGCGGGCGATCTACACCCAGTTCGAAAATTCCGACGCCCGCCGCTTCATCCCCTCGTGGGACGAGCCGTTCTACAAGGCCACGTTCAGCGTCGAGGCCACCGTGCCGACCGGTCAGATGGCCCTGGGCAACATGCCCATTGCGAAGACCACCGACCTGGGCAATGGCCAGTCGCGGGTGACGTTCGCGACCTCGCCCAAGATGTCGACCTATCTGCTGTTCTTCGGCCTGGGCGACTTCGATCGCGCCTCGGTCAAGTCCGCCGGCGTCGACGTCGGGGTGGTCACCAAGACCGGCGACACGCCCAAGGCCCAGTTCGCCCTCAAGTCGGCCGCCGACATCCTGCCCTGGTACAACGACTATTTCGGCACGCCCTATCCGTTGCCGGTGCTGGACAACATCGCCGCGCCCGGCCGCAGCCAGTTCTTCAGCGCCATGGAGAACTGGGGCGCGATCTTCTATTTCGAATACGCCCTGCTGCTGGATCCCAAGATCTCGACCCAGAGCGACAACCAGCGCGTCTTCACCACCGTCGCCCACGAGATGGCCCACCAGTGGTTCGGCGACCTGGTGACCATGGCCTGGTGGGATGACCTGTGGCTGAACGAGGGCTTCGCCTCGTGGATGGAAGGCCGGGCCACCGAGCATTTCCATCCCGAATGGAACACCGCCCTGGCCGCCATCGGCGGGCGGGAATACGCCATGGGCCTGGACGCCCTGTCGACCACCCACCCGGTGGTGCAGCATGTCGAGACCGTCGAGCAGGCCAGCCAGGCCTTTGACGGCATCACCTACCAGAAGGGCGAGGCGGTCATCCGCATGCTGGAGGCCTATGTCGGGGCCGACGCCTGGCGGGCGGGCGTGCGCGCCTACATGAAGAAGCATGCGCACGGCAACACGGTCAGCGACGACCTGTGGCAAGAGATCGAGGCCGCCGCCGGCAAGCCGATCACCGACATCGCCCATGACTTCACCCTGCAACCCGGCGTGCCGCTGATCACCGTCACCGACCAGACCTGCGCGGCGGGCAAGACCACCCTGACCCTGACCCAAAGCGAGTTCAGCAAGGACCTGCCGGGCAAGACCCCCCTGACCTGGCGCGTGCCGGTCACGGTCAAGACGCTGGACGGCGGCGAGGCCAAGACCCTGGTCACCGGCGGCAAGGGCGCGGTGACGGTCGACGGCTGCGGCCCGGTGATCGTTAATGCCGGCCAGGCCGGCTATTTCCGCACCCTCTATGGCCCGACCCGCTTCACCGGCGTGGTGCAGAACTTCGCCCGGCTGCCGGCCATCGACCAGTTGGGCGTGATGTCCGACGCCTGGTCGATGGGGTTGTCGGGCTATCAGCCGGCGACCGACTTCCTGGACCTGGCCAGCGCCACCCCGGCCAGCGCCGACTCCCAGGTGCTGTCGAAGATCGCCGGCGTCCTGAGCACGATCGACGGCTATTATGAGGGCATGCCCGCCGAGCGCGCGGCGTTCCGAAAGGTGGCCGTGGCGCGTCTGAACCCGATGTTCGCGGCGGTGGGCTGGACCCCGAAGGCGGGCGAGCCCGACACCACGGCCATCCTGCGCGGCAAGCTGATCGATGCGCTGGGCGGCATGGGCGACGCGGCTGTGGTCGCCGAGGCCAACCGCCGCTTCGCCGCCGACAAGACCGACCCTTCGGCCATCCCCGGCCCACTGCGCAAGACGATCCTCACCGTGGTCGCCCAGCATGCCGACGCCGCCACCTGGGACGTCTTGCGCGCCCAGGCCCAGGCCGAGAAGACGCCCCTGGTCCGCGCCCAGCTCTATTCGTTGCTGGCGTCGACCGAGGACGAGGCTCTGGCCAAACGGGCTCTGGATCTGGCCCTGACGCCGGAGCCGGGCGAGACCCTGTCCAGCACGATGATCTCGCGGGTGGCGGGCAATCACCCGGACATGGCCTTCGACTTCGCCGTGGCCCATAGGGACGCGGTCAACAGCAAGGTGGATTCCAGCTCGCGCACGCGGTTCATCCCCGGCCTGGGGGCTGCGTCGTCCAATCCCGCCACCGCCGAGAAGATCCGGGCCTATGCCGCCGCCAATCTGGCGGAGGGCTCGCGCAAGGAAGCCGACAAGGCCATCGCTTCGGTGTTGAACCGCGCCAAGATCCGCCAGGATCGCCTGCCGGCCATCACCGCCTGGGTCGCCCAGGCCCGATAGCCGCCGACAAGCCGACCCCTCCCCCGGTTTCATCAGAAAGACCGGGGGACCAGCGGCCTTGCGCCACAGGCTCTGGACTTCAAGACAGACGCGTCCCATGGCGCGGCCTTTTCCGCGGCAGTATCGTCGATTCCCCTTCTTTCCATGAGGGAATGGGCTTGCAGCGCCGTCCCCATCCCCCATATCGGCTCTGAAGGGGTTGACGGGCTCGTCAACTTCGAAGAACGCATTCTGCCCGCTCGGCATTTGCCGCTGTGGCAGGATTGGATCAACCGTTAGAGAGTTCGACCAGACGGGGACGGAGCGAGAATAACCGGGGCGCTTGCGTCTAAGGCCCTTGTCACCGCCGTCCGCCATTCAGGAGCGACAGGTTCGTATTATGAGCAAGATTATTGGTATCGACCTTGGCACCACCAATTCGTGTGTGGCCATCATGGACGGCAAGAACCCGAAGGTGATCGAGAACGCCGAGGGCGCCCGCACCACCCCGTCGGTGGTCGGCTTCCTTGAGGACGGCGAGCGCCTGGTTGGCCAGCCCGCCAAGCGTCAGGCCGTCACCAACCCCACCAACACCCTTTTCGCGATCAAGCGGCTGATCGGCCGTAACTTCGCCGACCCCGTCGTGGCCAAGGACAAGGCCATGGTCCCCTATGACATCGTCAAGGGTCCCACCGGCGACGCCTGGGTCAAGGCCCAGGGCAAGGACTACTCGCCGCAGGAAGTCTCCGCCTTCATCCTGCAAAAGATGAAGGAAGCCGCCGAAACCCATCTGGGCGAGCCGGTGACCAAGGCCGTGATCACCGTTCCGGCCTATTTCAACGACGCCCAGCGTCAGGCGACCAAGGACGCCGGCAAGATCGCCGGCCTGGAAGTCCTGCGCATCATCAACGAGCCCACCGCGGCCGCCCTGGCCTATGGCCTGGACAAGAACGACGGCAAGAAGATCGCCGTCTATGACCTCGGCGGCGGCACCTTCGACGTCTCGGTCCTGGAAATCGGCGACGGCGTCTTCGAGGTGAAGTCGACCAACGGCGACACCTTCCTGGGCGGTGAGGACTTCGACCTTCGGATCGTCGACTACCTGGCCGACGAGTTCAAGAAGGAGCAGGGCGTCGACCTGCGCAAGGACAAGCTGGCTCTGCAGCGTCTGCGCGAAGAAGCCGAAAAGGCCAAGAAGGAGCTGTCCTCGACGGCTCAGTACGAAGTCAACCTGCCCTTCATCTCGATGAACGCGTCGGGCCCGCTGCACCTGAACATCAAGCTGTCGCGCTCCAAGCTCGAAGCCCTGGTGGAAGACCTGATCGCCCGCACCATCGGTCCGTGCGAGATGGCCCTGAAGGACGCCGGCCTCAAGAAGAGCGACATCGACGAAGTGATCCTGGTCGGCGGCATGAGCCGCATGCCCAAGGTTCAGCAGGCGGTGCAGGACTTCTTCGGCCGCGAGCCGCACAAGGGTGTGAACCCTGACGAAGTCGTGGCCCTGGGCGCCGCCGTTCAGGCCGGCGTTCTGCAAGGCGACGTCAAGGACGTGCTGCTGCTGGACGTGACCCCCCTGACCCTGGGCATCGAGACCCTGGGCGGCGTGTTCACCCCGCTGATCGAACGCAACACCACCATCCCGACCAAGCGTTCGCAGACCTTCTCGACCGCTGACGACAACCAGTCGGCCGTGACGATCCGCGCCTTCCAGGGCGAGCGTCCGATGGCTGTCGACAACAAGTTCCTGGGTCAGTTCGACCTGCAGGGCATTCCGCCGGCGCCGCGCGGCATCCCGCAGATCGAGGTCACCTTCGACATCGACGCCAACGGCATCGTCAATGTCCACGCCAAGGACAAGGCGACCAACAAGGAGCACTCGATCCGCATCCAGGCCAATGGCGGCCTGAGCGACGCGGACATCGAGCGCATGGTCAAGGAAGCCGAGGCCAACAAGGCCGGCGACGAGAAGAAGAAGGCGCTGGTCGAGGCCAAGAACCAGGGCGAGGCCACCGTGCACGCCACGGAAAAGGCCATGGCTGAGCACGGCGACAAGGTCTCGGGCGACGACAAGACCGCCATCGAAACCGGCCTGACCGACCTGAAGTCGGCTCTGGAAGGCGAAGATGTCGAGCTGATCAAGACCAAGACCGACGCCCTGCGTCAGGCTTCGATGAAGCTGGGTGAGGCGATGTACGCCGCCCAGCAGGACGCCGGCGAAGGCGATGACGCCGCCGCGGACGATGGCGTCGTCGACGCCGAGTTCGAGGAAGTCGACGAAAACAAGCCGGCGAACTAAGCTCGCCATGCGCGCGCCGCGAAACGTTTCCCTATCGACCGTTTCGCGGCCGCCTTGGCTGGGTGTGCGGGCTTTTGACGCCTTGCGTCAGCCCGCCCGCCTTCCCACCTTTATCCCTATCAACGCCTCTCCCGTGGGCCTTTTGGGCGCCAGACGCTGACGATGCGCGACTACTATGAAATCCTGGGCGTGACCCGGACCTGCGACGATGCGGGCCTGAAGTCCGCATTCCGCAAGCTGGCGATGGAGCACCATCCCGACCGCAATGGCGGCTGCGAGGAGGCGGGCGGCCGCTTCAAGGAAATCAACGAGGCCTATTCGATCCTGTCGGATGCGCAGAAGCGCGCGGCCTATGACCGCTTCGGCCATGCCGGCGTCAACGGCCAGCAGGGCGGCGGCGGTTTCAGCGGCGACCCCAGCGATATTTTCAACGACGTCTTCGGCGATGTGTTCGGCGAGATGTTCGGCGGCGGGCGTCGCCCGTCCAACGGCCCCCAGCGCGGCCAGGACCTGCGTTACGATCTGGAGATCTCCCTTGAGCAGGCCTATGCCGGCGCCGAGGTCGAGATCAAGGTTCCCGCCGCCATCACCTGCGAGGTCTGCGACGGCTCGGGCGCCAAGCCCGGCACCAGCCCGACGGTCTGCGGCACGTGCGGCGGCGCCGGCCGGGTTCGCGCCACCCAGGGCTTCTTCGCGGTCGAGCGCGGCTGCCCGCGCTGCGGTGGTTCGGGCCGACTGGTGCTGGACCCCTGCCAAAACTGCAATGGCCACGGCCAGGTGCGCCGCGAGCGCATCCTGTCGGTGCGCATTCCCGCTGGCGTCGATGACGGCGCCCGCATCCGCCTGACCGGCGAGGGCGACGCGGGCGCCCGCGGCGGCCCGCGCGGCGACCTCTACATCTTCCTGTCGGTGATCCCGCACGAGCTGTTCGAGCGCGATGGCCTGGACCTTTTGTGCACCGTCCCGGTGCCGATGACCGTGGCGGCCCTGGGCGGCGACATCGAGGCCCCCTGCCTGCTGGGCGGCGAGACCTGCGACGGCGCCTGCCGTGTGACGGTCAAGGTCCCTGAAGGTTCCCAGACCGGCAAGACCGTTCGCCTCAAGGGCAAGGGCATGCCGTCCCTGCGCAGCCGCCAGCGCGGCGACCTGGTGGTGGAGCTGTTCGTCGAAACCCCGACCCACCTGTCGGCCCGCCAGAAAGAGCTGCTGAGCGAACTGGCCGAACTGTGCGGCGAGAAGCAGAACCCCAAGTCGGCCAACTTCGTCGGCAAGGCCAAGCGGTTCTGGGACGAGGTTACGGGCAGCTAGGGGGCGCGTCCGCCTCGCCCGGCCCGACCTGACGCCGCGAACACCAGCGCCAGTAGCGCGAGGGCCATGGCCGCCACGCCGGCGAGCAGGATCATGTCACCGGAATCCAGCGGCGCCAGAGCCGGTTCCGCCTGTTTTGACCGGGCGACCGTTCCGGGCTCGGCCTTGAACCGCGGTCCGCTGTCCTGCGGCATCTGGAAGACGACCGGGATCGTGACCTCGGCGGGCCTGGCGCCCTGGCCCTCGGGCGGCGGCAGCATGCGGAATTTCTGCGACAGGGCGATGGCCGCCACGCCGAAGTCCTCGCCCGTGGGGCTTTCCGAGATCACCCGGCAATCGTTCAGGCGACCGTCATAGGCGACCTTGCAGGTGATCGTCGCCTTGCCCTCGATCTCGCGGCGCTGGGCATGGGCCGGATAGGCCCATTCCATGTCGTCGCCAGAGGGTTTCTCCAGCCAGTCGGGCTTGTAGCGGCCCATCACGGCGGGCCGCTCTGGACCCGCGCCGGCCCCTGTGGATGCAGACATGCTCAACCCCCAGCCCTAGCGCGATCTGGCACGAAGTTCCGGCGGTGGGCAACGGGGTAGTTCGTCAGGCTTTTGGTCTGGCGCTCAAGTCAGGGTTGTTCTACTCTTGTTCTTGTTTGGGCAAGCGGGAACACGGGCATTGGAACAGGACGACAGCACGCCGGTGCGTCTGCTTGAGGACGCGGACACCGGTCACCGTTTCCTGATCTACGGAACAGAAGCGGGCCTCAGGGTTGAGCTTCGCCATGACGGCGACGCGCTATGGATGACCCAGGCCCAGATGGCTGGACTGTTCGGCCGCGACGTCTCGGTTATATCTCGCCATATCGCCAACATCTTGGAAGACGGCGAGCTGGCTGAAGAGAGCAATTTGCATTTTATGCAAATTGCTCGGTCGACTAAACCGGTCGCGCTCTACAGCCTCGATATGGTGATCTCGGTCGGCTACCGGGTCAGCTCCAGCCAAGCCACCCTGTTCCGCAAATGGGCCACGGGCGTCCTCGTCCAGTTTGCGACCAAGGGCAGCGCTGCCGCTGCACGGGGGCGTCATTTGTGGCGTCCTATGATAAGGCGAGATGGCCCTAGGCTGGGCTCCTGTACCCAGCGCTTCGCGTAAGAGGTCAATTTGAACCCCGCTCGCCTGTTCGCAATCGTTGAAAATCTTCGACGCCATACAGCCGAGGCTAACTGGTTCGAGTTTAAGGCGAACAACACCAATTCAGAGATGATTGGTCTTACGGTTTCTGGGCTCGCCAACGGAGCTAGGCTGGCGGACCGCGAAACAGCCTACCTGATCTGGGGCATTGAGGACGGCAGCCGCAAGGTCGTCGGCACTACCTTCAAGCCGGATGTTCAGACCGTAGGAAACCAAGGCCTACAGATTTGGTTGGCCCAAAAACTAGACCCCTGTCCAAACCTCCAATTTCAGGAGCTAATTCATCCGGACGGGCGCCTAGTTGTTCTCGAGATACCATCGGCTACCAGTAACCCTGTCGCCTACGACCGTACGGCGTATGTCCGCTTGGGTAGCGCTACACCGAAGTTGGTCAACTACAAGGAAGTTGAAGCTGCGCTTTGGGCGAAGCTAAGGCCATTCGTTTGGGAACAGGCTGGCGCGCTTCCATTTGTTACCGGTGACGATATTCTCACCACTCTCGACTACGCGGCCTACTTCGATCTTTCTAAGCAGCGGCTTCCGGACAATCGAGCTGGAATTTTCGACCGCCTGGAAGCGGACAGACTCATCCGTAGGGAAACGGAAGAGCGCTGGGACATTACCAATCTGGGTGCGATCCTCTTCGCTAAGAGACTTTCTCTCTTCAAGGGTCTGGATCGCAAAGCGGTTAGAGTGATCCAGTATGTTGGGAATGATAGAACCGAGACGCTGCGACGGTATGAGGATACCCGAGGTTATGCAGCTGGTTTCACGGCTGTAATCGACCACATCGACGGCCTGCTGCCACGCAATGAGGATATCGGGAAGGCGCTACGTCAAGAGCGCTCGCTGTACCCAGACATCGCTATTCGCGAATTAGTCGCTAACGCCCTAATTCACCAAGACCTGACTGTTACCGGCGCCGGTCCGATGATCGAACTCTTTAGTGATCGGGTTGAGATCACGAATCCAGGCAAGCCGCTGGTCGAGCCAGCCCGGTTCGTAGACATGCCGCCCAGATCTCGAAATGAGAGTCTCGCGGCCTTGATGCGCCGTATGGGAATCTGCGAGGAGCAAGGCAGTGGCGTTGATAAGGCGCTAAAATCCGTAGAACTCTTTCAACTCCCGCCGCCAGATTTTCGTGTGGACGGCGATAGCGTTCGCGTAGTGCTCTACGGGCCGCGAAGCTTCGCATCAATGACCCCGACAGAGCGGGTGCGAGCCTGCGCACAACACGCTGCGCTCCGTTGGCTCGCAGGCCAGAAAATGACAAACGCAAGCCTGCGCGATCGCTTTGGCCTTAGCAGCACCAATGCCGCAGCGGTGTCGCGAATTATCCTGGCGGCCATTGAAGCCAGCGAAATTAGGCTCGCGGATCCACACGCCCCTAAATCGGGCTACGTGCCAGCCTGGGCGTAACATTTGCTCGCGATTTGCTAAACGTCAGCGTTGTTCACATATTGTTCCGGCCGTTCCAGCCAATGGCTTGTTTTATATGTGTTTTCAAGGTTAACGAATGGTTAATGGGATTTGCTCGTGATTTGCTAGGCTTTTGCATTGGCCTAGATTTTCCGGAATTGATCGCCTCGCTGTAGCGTCAATGCCGCTGGTTCTAAAATCTAGGCGAACGAGCCCTTCCCCCTCTTCTGCCCCGACCCTAACATCACCCCTTAACGCGACGCGCGACGCTCTGTAGTTTCCCGGGCGATGAACGCCCCTGCTTCCCAGACTTTCCAGACCTTTGACGCCACCGGCGCGACGCCGGTGATGCAGCAGTTCTTCGAGATGAAGGCGCGGCAGCCCGACGCCCTGATCTTTTTCCGGATGGGCGACTTCTACGAGCTGTTCTTTGACGACGCCTACAAGGCCGCGGCCGCTTTGGGTATCTCCCAGACCTTTCGCGGCACGCATGGCGGCGAGCCGATCCCGATGGCCGGAGTCCCGCAGCACGCGGCCGAGGCCTATCTGTCCAAGCTGATCCGCCTGGGCTTCAAGGTCGCTGTCTGCGAGCAGATGGAAGACCCGGCCGAGGCCAAGAAGCGCGGCTCCAAATCCATCGTCCGCCGCGACATCGTGCGGGTGGTGACGCCCGGCACCTTGACCGAGGATGGCCTGCTGGACGCCCGGGGCGCCAATCGTCTGGCGGCGGTCGCCGTGCGCGCCGGTCAGGCGGCGGTGGCGTCGGTGGAGCTGTCGACCGGCGAGGTCGAGGTGTTTTCGGTCAGCAAGGACGGGGTCGCCGCCATCCTGGCGGCCCTGGCGCCCTCCGAGACCCTGATCGCCGACCGTCTGCTGTCGGATGACAGCCTGTCCCAGACCCTGAAGATCTGCGGCGGGCTGGTCCAGCCGATGCCCTCGGCCCTGTCCGAGCCCCAGGCGTCGGAGGCGCGGGTCAAGAGGCTGTACGGGGTCGACACCCTGGACGGCTTTGGCGGTCTGTCGCCGGCCGAGATCGGGGCCCTGGGCCTGATCGCCGCCCATCTGGAAATGACCCAGGCCGGCAAGCTGCCGGCCCTGCGCGCGCCGCGCCGGGCGGCCGACGCCGACGTCATGGCGATTGATCCCGCGACGCGCGGCAGTCTGGAGATCGACCGCACCCAGGCCGGCGACCGCAATGGCTCGCTGCTGGCGGCCATCGACCGCACCATCACCGCCGGCGGCGCCCGGATGCTGGCCTCGCGCCTGGCCCGGCCATTGCTGGACCCCGCCGCCATCGACCAGCGCCTGGACGCGGTGGACTGGTTCGTCGAGCACCGCGCCCTGCGCCAGCGCCTGCGCGAGGCCCTGAAGGGTTCCGGCGACATGGCCCGCGCCCTGTCGCGCCTGGCCCTGGGCCGGGGCGGTCCCCGCGACCTGGGCTGCCTGCGCGACACCCTGAAGGTCGGCGAGCAACTGGCCGCCCTGGCCCAGGGCTCGAGCGATCCGCTGTCGGCCCCGCCGTTCGAGCTGGAGCATGCCTTCCGGGCCCTGACGCCGTCGCTGCAGGAAGACCTGGCGCGGTTCCTGGCCGTGCTGGACCAGGGCCTGGGTCCCGACCTGCCGGCCCTGGCCCGGGACGGCGGCTTCGTGGCGGCCGGCGTCCTGCCCGATCTGGATGAGGCCCGCGCCCTGCGCGACAACAGCCGCCGGGTAATCGCCACGCTGGAATCCCAGCTGGCGCTGGACAGCGGCGTGCCGCTGAAGATCCGCCACAACGGCGTGCTGGGCTATTTCGTCGAGGCCACGGCCGGCAAGGCCGACCCGCTGTTCCAGCCGCCCCTGAACGCGACCTTCATCCACCGCCAGACCCTGGCCAACCAGGTGCGCTTCACCACCGTGGAGCTGGCCGACCTGGACGCCCGCATCGCCCAGGCCGGCGAGCGGGTTCTGGCCATGGAGATCGCCGCCTTCGAGACCTGGCGCGAGGTGGCCCGCCTGCTGGCCGACGCCATCCAGATCGCCGCCGAGGCCCTGGCCCGCGTCGATGTCGCCGCCGCCCTGGCCGAATGGGCGGAAGACAGCGGGGCCGTGCGCCCGATCGTCGACCGCTCCCTGGCCTTCGAGGCCCAGGCCGCCCGCCATCCTGTGGTCGAGGCCGCGGTCAAGCGGGCCGGCGATCCCTACACCCCCAATGACTGCCGTCTGGACGGGGCCGGCGAGGTCGCGGCGCGGCTGTCGATCGTCACCGGGCCCAACATGGCCGGTAAGTCGACCTTCCTGCGCCAGAACGCCCTGCTGGCGATCCTGGCCCAGTCGGGCTGCTTCGTGCCGGCCGCCAGTTTCCGGCTGGGCGTGGTCGATCGCCTGTTCAGCCGCGTCGGAGCCGGCGATGACCTGGCCCGGGGCCGCTCGACCTTCATGATGGAGATGGTCGAGACCGCCGCCATCCTCACCCAGGCCACGCCGCGCAGCCTGGTGATCCTGGACGAGATCGGCCGGGGCACGGCCACCTATGACGGTCTGGCCATCGCCTGGGCCTGCGCTGAGGCCCTGCACGACACCAACCGCAGCCGGGCCCTGTTCGCCACCCACTATCACGAGCTGGCCACGCTGGAAGACCGCCTGGCCCATGTCTCCAACCTCAGCCTGCGGGCCAAGGAGTGGAACGGCGACCTGGTGTTCCTGCACGAGGCCGCGCCGGGTCCGGCCGATCGCTCCTACGGCGTGCAGGTGGCCAAGCTGGCCGGCGTCCCGGGACCGGTTGTCGCCCGGGCCCGCGAGGTGCTGGACCGGCTGGAGACCCAGGCCGAATCACCCGCCCGGCTGGACGACCTGCCGCTGTTTGCGATGAGCTCGGCGGCCCAGACGCCCGTCCAGGCGGCCCCCAGCGGCGTCGACCTGGCCCTGAGTGACCTGGATGTGGACGGAATGTCGCCCCGCGAGGCGCTTGAGGCGCTTTATCGTCTTAAGGGACTGCTCAAGACCTGACCCTTATAGTGAATGCGTGATGGTCGCCAAAACCGGCCTCCACTTTTGGCTATCACGCTTGGATATACCATATCCCCATCATGTCCCGTCGCCTCCGCCCAACCCCGCTTGAACACGTCGTCGACGGACACGCCCTGCGCGCCCGGCTGTCGGCCGCCGCTCTGGACGCCCTTGGCGACGAGGCCGCCCAACGCGCCCGCGCCATCGAGATCCTCAAGCAGGCGCTGTTTCGCGGCCGGATGATCGCCAAGGAGCGGCTGGAGAACGGGGCCGGCGGCCTGGAGACCTCGCGCCTGCTCAGCGGCGTCACCGACGAGGTGATCACCGCCCTCTATGACTTCACCACCGTCCACGTGTTCCGGGCCCGCAACCCCACCGAGGGCGAGCGCCTGTGCCTGCTGGCCGTGGGCGGTTACGGCCGTCGCACCCTGGCGCCCTACAGCGACATCGATCTGCTGTTCCTGCGGCCCTACAAGACCACGCCCCACGCCGAGAGCGTGATCGAGTTCATGCTCTATGCGCTGTGGGACCTGGGCTTCAAGGTCGGCCACGCCTCGCGCACGGTCGAGGAATGCGTGCGGCTGTCGCGCGAGGACTTCACCATCCGCACCTCGATCCTGGAAGCCCGCCGCCTGACCGGCGACGAGCGCCTGGGCGAGGAGCTCAAGCGCCGGTTCCGCGACGACGTGATGAAGGGCACCGAGGCCCAGTTCGTCGCCGCCAAGCTGAAGGAGCGCGACGACCGCCAGGCCCGGGCCGGGGCCAGCCGCTACATGGTCGAGCCCAACGTCAAGGAGGGCAAGGGCGGGCTGCGCGACCTGCACACCCTGATGTGGATCGCCGAATATCTGCACCCCGTCGATCGCCCCGAGGACGTCTTCAAGCTGGCGGTGTTCGACCGCCGCGAGGCCAAGGTGTTCATCCGGGCCTTCGATTTCCTGCACGCCGTGCGGGCCCACCTGCACTTCACCACCGGCCGGCCCGAAGAGCGCCTGACCTTTGACCTGCAGCCCGAGATCGCCCGCCGCATGGGCTATGGCGACCGGGGCGACGCGCCGGCGGTCGAGCGCTTCATGCGCCGCTACTTCCTGATCGCCAAGGAGGTCGGAGCCCTGACCCGCGCCTTCTCGGCCAAGCTGGAAGCCGACAATTTCAAGAACGCCCCCAAGGGCATTTCCCGCTTCCTGCTGGGCGGCGGGCGCCCCAAGCGCAAGGCGCTGGATGTCGAGGGTTTCTTCGAGGACGGCGGCCGGCTGAATATCGACGGGCCGCAGGTGTTCGAGGCTGATCCGGTCAATCTGATCCGGCTGTTCAAGATCGCCGATGAACGGGACCTGGACCTGCATCCCGACGCCTTCACCGCCGTCACCCGCTCGCTGGGTCTGATCACCTCGCGGGTGCGCCGCGACCCGGAGGCGACCAAGGCCTTCCTGCAGCTGCTGGCGCGGGGCAAGCGCTCCTACCGCACCCTGACCCTGATGAACGACGCCGGGGTGCTGGGCCGTTTCATCCCCGAATTTGGCCGCATCGTCGCCCAGATGCAGTTCAACATGTACCACTCCTATACGGTGGACGAGCACACCCTGCGGGCCGTGGGGGTGATCGGCGACATCGCCGCCGGCCGGCTGGCCGACGACCATCCGCTGGCCGTGTCGATCATGCCGCTGATCGAGGACCGCGAGGCCCTGTTCCTGGCCATGCTGCTGCACGACACCGGCAAGGGCGGGGTGGGCGGCCAGGAAAAGGCCGGGGCCCGCTCGGCCCGCAGCGCCTGCGAGCGTCTGGGCGTCGACCGGCTGAAGGTCGAGCTGGTGGCCTGGCTGGTCGAGAACCATCTGGTGATGAGCGATTTCGCCCAGAAGCGCGACGTCTCCGACCCCGGCACCGTCGCCGCCTTCGCCCGCATCGTCGAAAATCCCGAACGCCTGCGCCTGCTGCTGGTGCTGACCGTGGCCGACATCCGGGCCGTGGGGCCCGGCGTCTGGAACGGCTGGAAGGGCCAGCTGCTGCGCGAGCTCTACAACGCCACCGAGGCGGTGTTCCGGGGCGGACGGGGCAGCGACGCCGCCGCCAGCGTCAAACGCCACCAGGAGGCCGCCGCCGAGGCCGCACGCGCCGCCCTGATCGCCGACGACCCGGCCGCCACCGGCTGGGCCGCCGCGATGGAAGACGCCTATTTCGGGGCCTTCAACACCCAGGAGCTGAGGGATCACGCCGCCCTGGCCCGCCGCGCCGCCATCCAGGGCGGGGCCGCCGCCGAGGGCCAGGTGACCCCGGGTTCCAACGCCGCCGAGATCGTGGTCGCCGCGCGCGACCGCCGTGGCCTGTTCGCCGATCTGGCCCAGGCCATCGCGGCCCTGGGCGGCAATGTCGTGGGGGCTCGCGTCTTCACCTCGCGCCAGGGCCAGGCCCTGGACGTGTTCTATGTGCAGGACGTCACCGGCGCCCCGCTGGGCTGCGAAAACCCCCGGGCCCTGCATCGCCTGGCCGAGGCCCTGGAGGCCGCCGGCAAGGGCGAGACCCTGCGTCTCGAACCGCGTCGCGGCGCCGAGCCGTCGCGCATGGCCGCCTTCTCGATCGCCCCCAGCGTCAGCCTCGACAACGACGCCTCCCATGACGCCACGGTGGTCGAGGCCTCGGGCCGCGACCGCCCCGGCCTGCTGCACGCCCTGGCCCAGACCCTGGCCGGCAACGGCCTGTCGATCCAGTCGGCCCATATCGACGGCTATGGCGAGCGCGCGGTCGACGCCTTCTATGTGCAGACGGCCGAAGGCGGGAAACTGGCCGAGACCCGCAAGATCACCGCCCTGAAGGCCGACCTGCTGGCGGCCCTGGAAGCCAACGAAGCCGGCGCGCCGAACACGCGGCCGGGGCTGAAGCGGGCGCGGGCGAGCGAGGCGCGGTAGGGGGTGGGGGGAGACTGCCTATGCCACGAGGGATGGGGTCAACTGTGTGTTACCGGCACCGAACTACAGTAATTCAATTTCGTCGAAGCCGTTACCAAGCTCTTTGACTTTGGTGGCAAATTTCACATCAACATTCTTTGTGGCGCTATCGACCAGTACACACAGAATGTGGCTATCGCCGTCTGCCAGTGGTAGGCGATGGATTGACAACAACCTCACAATTTTATTCCGCCACTCGCGGATTTCATTGAAGTCCTTCAACACCGGCGATTGCGCCTTGAGCAAGCCTTTGAGTTTACCCTTGTGCAGGATGCCGCCTGTCTTCACGTACAGGATTTTGAGGTCTGCTCGCGTTAGGAACGGCTCGGTCACGTCTGTGAAATGAAAGCTTCCGGGTTCGTTGCGAACTTGGTCGTGCGGCTTTGGGTAGAAGTCCGGGTGGAGCTTTTCAAGTTCGGTGCAAATCCTGTCGGCCGCGTACTCGTTCACAAGCTTGGTGTTGGCGGTCACGTCACCATGGGCCACGAGGCATCCAAGGGCGATCAGTTCGCAGATCAGGCGAAACTGTAGAAAGCAAACTTCGCGTACAAGCTGACCATCGAGCTCGTTTCTGCCATTGACCGCATCCTCGATCCATCCGACGCGGATCTTCAGCTCTTCCATGATCCCCGCGTAAAGGGCCATGGCATCCGTCTGTGACTTGGTCGGTAACGACATGTACGGCTAAGCTTTCCTGAAGCCCTTCACGATCCAGTACGCAGCCTTCCAAAGGCCCCAGAGCCCCATCAAGTAGAAGGCTGACATCAGCGCCAAGGGCGCTGTTCGCTTGAAAGCCTCAGCAGGGCTGAAATAGCTGGTTGAACCGTCTTCGACCACGAGGGCAAACTGACACCACGGCTTGTCGTTCTGGCCGATCTTGTACTTCGTGCGCACACTGTCCCCGGTTCTTGCCCGCAAGAGGCGCTGTGCGTCCTCCGCGTTGCGCGCTCTTACGCTATAGCACTCTCCATTTCGCATCAGGTCGAAGGGTACTTTCGAAACTTGGCCTTGCTCGCTGGCATAAGCGAAAAGGAATAGAGCGGCGGCGCCTACGTAGATGACCGTTAATGCGATGCCGATGCGTCGTATGCCTTCCGCAACGTTCATCGCATTTCCCCCAGCGCTAACTCGTTGAAATGCGTAGGCCCGCGCAGAGCCATCCCTTCATCTCTTGGAGGCAGCAGCGTGCCGGACTGTCCAGGTCAGTCAAGGCCCGGTCTGCGACCGGCCGCTCCGCGGCGGCCCGGAGGGCCGGCCTTGAGTGACCTGGACAGTCCGGCGATCGTCTCGCCGTGAGATGAAGGGAGGGCTCCCTTCGCTGAGCGAAGGTCTCTCAACAACAGCACAAACCCTTGTCATCCCGGCGCGCCGCTGCGCTACGGCCGGGATGACAAGCGTTGGTTGGCGGGAATGGGGATAAACCGCGCTCTATCCCCATCGAATCCGAACCAGACCCCAGCCAGATCAATAGCTTACAAAAAGAATGATCGTGCTTATCCCCCGCGTCAAAACCGCCCGCATAATGGTCCCACCTCGTCGCACGGGAAGGGCGCAAGGCCAGCGACCATTGCGGCGGCGGGGGGCGATCGAGCGGGAGTCGAAGGCGGCGCGGGGCGGGTTGCTCCGATGCCCTGCAAAGGGTGGAGGTCTCAGAAGGAGGCCTTCGTCGCCGGGTCACATGAAACAGTGGGCGAGGATCTTAAACTTGCCCGCCGGGGACCTTCACGCTGGAAGGCCCGACCGCCCGAAGGTTAATGCGGCGCCGGACGACTGGAGACCGGCGGCGGTCCATAAGGATGCGCCGGCCAAGGCCCAGGGACAGGGATGACCGTGCGGGGTGGAGGGCTGACAAGGCCCAAGCTGCCCGGCCTGAGGGAAAACGATCGCGCGGAGCGCACGGCTTCGTCGAAACGGTATTTTTCTAACTTCTTCCGGGCGAGGCCCGGGCGCTCCGCAGCCCTTCCCATCCCTTCAGCGAGAGATCGCGTGAGGCTGATGACACTTGCCCCCACCGGACCGCTTCGCGGTCGTCCGCCCCCGGAGGGGGCGGACGAAATCATCTTCTCCCTCCGGGGGAGGAGCGCGAAGCGCGGAGGGGGCGAGTCCGCAGCGCCCACCTTGACGCCCCCCACGGCAGGCCGCAGAAGCCAGACGTGACCGACATCGCCCCCCCGCCCGAAGCCGCCGCCGTAACGCCGCCCAAGAAGAGCGGCATGATCCGCTCGTCGATGGTCTATTCGGGCCTGACCCTGGTCAGCCGGTTCATGGGCCTGGCGCGCGACCTGGTGGTCACCGCCCGGCTGGGGGCCAGCGCCACCTTCGCGGCCGACGCCTACAACACCGCCCTGATGTTCCCCAACCTGTTCCGGCGGATCTTCGCCGAGGGCGCCTTCGCGGCGGCCTTCGTGCCGGCCTATTCCAAGGCCCTGGAAACCGACGGCGAGGTCAAGGCCGATGAACTGGCCGCCGACGCCATGGCCACCCTGGCGGCCGCCACCATCCTCATCACCGTCGTCGCCCAGCTGGCCATGCCCTGGCTGATGTACCTGATCAGCCCCGGCTTCGCGGCCGAGCCGGCCAAGTTCAAGCTGGCCGTCACCCTGACCCAGATCTCCATGCCCTATCTGCCGTGCATGGCCATCGTCGCCCACCTGTCGGGGGTGCTCAACGCCCGGGGCCGCTTCGTGCTGTCGGCCGGCGCGCCGGTGCTGCTGAACCTGATCATGCTGGTCGCCATCTGGCCGCAGAAGAGCAGCCACGACGCCGCCTTCGCCGCCTCGTGGGCGATCCTGGCGGCCGGGGTCGCCCAGGCGGCCCTGCTGACCTGGGGGGTCAACAAGTCGGGCGCCAAGGTCCATTGGCGGCTGCCGCGCCTGACGCCCGAGATCAAGACCCTGCTGGCCCTGGCCGTGCCCGGCGCCATCGCCGCCAGCGCCTCGCAGGTCAATGTGTTCGTCTCGACCGTGCTGGCCAGCCATGTGAACGGCGCCCGCTCGTGGCTGGCGACCGCCGACCGCCTGTACCAGCTGCCGCTCGGTTTGGTGGGCGTGGCGATCGGGGTGGCCCTGCTGCCGCGCCTGTCGCGGGCCGTGCAGGCCAAGGACGGCGACGAGGCCCAGGCGGCGATGGACCAGGCGGTGGTGTTCGCCATGGCCCTGACCCTGCCGGCCGCCACGGCCCTGGTGGCCATGCCCAACTTCCTGATCGACGGCCTGTTCCGCCGCGGCGAGTTCAACGCCTTTGACGTGTCATCGACCGCCGCCGTGCTGCTGTTCTACGGCCTGGCCACCCCGGCCTTCGTGCTGCTGCGGGTGCTGTCGCCAGGCTTCTTCGCCCGGGGCGACACCAAGGCGCCGATGCGCTTCGCCTTGATCTCGGTGGCGGTGAATGTCGGGCTGGGCATCGCCCTGTTCTATGCGATCGGCGTGCCCGGCATCGCCGCCGCCACGACCGTGGCCTCATGGGTCAATGTGGGCCAGATGATCTTCACCCTGCGGGCCCGCAGCCACTATTGGCCCGCCGCCAAGGCCTGGGGCAAGCTGATCCGGGTGTTGGGCGCCAGCGTTGCGCTGGGCCTGATGCTGGCCGCCGCCTCGCACTTCCGGCCGGTGATCGAGGCGCCGCTGGCGGGCTTCCACCTCGTCGGGATCGGGGCCAAGGAGATCGCGGTGCTGGGAACCTGCGGCCTGGCCGCCCTGGTCTATCCGCTGCTGCTGCTGGCCCTGGGCGGGGTGACCCTGGCCGAGGCCAAGATAGCGTTGAGGCGCAAGCGATAACACCTCCACCGCCCATCCCCGCGACAGCGGGGACCCAATCGGCGTTTCCGGGGATTATGGGTTGGCTCGGCTTGGGTCCCCGCTTTCGCGGGGATGAGCGGATTTAGGAGAGGCTGTGAGGACATCTTGCTCTAAAGCCCGCAGGGCGATATTCAGCGCCCATGGCTATGATCGGTCCTTCCGCCTCGCGATGGCGCGGCTCCAACTGACACCGACCGCCGCGCGCCCCGCCTTTGTCTGGGCTCGCGGCTCGCACCGCTGTGCGCTCGCCATTTCAAGTTTCCAGTTTCAAGGCTGAAGCCATGACCGATACTGCTCCTGCCGCCCCCGTTGGCGCCTATGCGGGTCCCGCCCGCGTGCTGTCTGGCGTGCAACCCTCCGGCGCCCTGCATCTGGGCAATTATCTGGGCGCCCTGGTGAAGTTCGCCCGCCTGCAGCACGAGATCGACACCTTCATCTTCGTGGCCGACCTGCACGCCATCACCGTGTGGCAGGAGCCCGCGGCCCTGGCCCAGCAGACCCGCGAGATCGCCGCCGCCTATCTGGCCGCCGGCCTCGACCCGGCCAAGGCGACGATCTTCCCGCAATCGGCCGTGCCCGAGCACGCCGAGCTGGCCTGGATCTTCCAGTGCGTGGCCCGCCTGGGCTGGCTGGACCGCATGACCCAGTTCAAGGAAAAGAGCGGCAAGCACAAGGAGCGCTCCAGCGTCGGCCTCTACACCTATCCGGTGCTGCAGGCCGCCGACATCCTGATCTACAAGGCCACCCAGGTGCCGGTGGGCGAGGATCAGAAGCAGCATCTGGAGCTGACCCGCGACATCGCCGCCAAGTTCAACCACGACTTCGGGATCCCCGGGGGCGCGCCGAACTTCTTCCCGCAGCCCGAGCCCCTGATCCAGGGGCCCGGCGCGCGGGTGATGAGCCTGCGCGACGGCTCCGCCAAGATGAGCAAGTCCGATCCTTCGGACTACAGCCGCATCAACCTGACCGACGACGCCGACGCCATCGCTGCGAAGGTCAAGAAGGCGCGCACCGATCCCGAGCCCCTGCCGGAGACGCTGGAAGAACTGGCGACCCGCCCCGAGGCCGACAATCTGGTCGGCATCTTCGCGGCCCTGGACGGCCGGACCAAGGCCCAGGTGCTGGCCGAATACGCCGGCAAGGGCTTTGGAACCTTCAAGCCGGCCCTGGCTGAGCTGGCGGTGGAAAAGCTGGCGCCGGTCGGCGAGCGCATGCGTTCACTGCTGGCCGATCCGGCCGAGATCGACCGCATCCTGGCGGCCGGCGCGGCGCGAGCTCGGGAGGTTGCGGCCCCGACCGTGGCCGAGGTCAGGAAGCTGGTCGGGTTCTGGGGGGCATGAGACTCGCCCCCTCCTGACCGCTGCGCGGTCGTCCTCCCCCGTAGGGGGAAGACGAAGCCGTGCTGATCCCATCTTCCCCCTACGGGGGAGGAGCGCCGCAGGCGCGGAGGGGGCAAGTGTTCGCCGCTAGATCCGCTCGGGGATCCGCACCGTCAGGGTCTCATAGCCCTTCACGAAGCTGGAATAGACCCGGCGCGGTTCGTCCAGCACCTCGATCTTCGGGAAGCGCTTGAGGATCTCTTCCCAGACGATCTTCAGCTGCATCTCGGCCAGGCGGTTGCCCACGCAGCGGTGGATGCCGAAGCCGAACGACAGGTGGCGGCGGGGGTTTTCGCGGTCGATGATGAAGCTGTCAGCATCTTCGATCACGGTGTCGTCGCGGTTGCCCGAGACGTACCACATGACGACCTTGTCGCCCTTCTTGATCGACTTGCCGCCCAGTTCGACGTCTTCCAGCGCGGTGCGGCGCATGTGGGCCAGGGGCGTCTGCCAGCGGATGATCTCCGAGACCATCGACGGGATCAGGTCGGGATTGGCCCGCAGCTTGGCTTCCTGGTCCGGGTTCTTGGACAGGGCGTAGAGGCCGCCGGTCAGGGAGTTGCGGGTGGTGTCATTGCCGCCCACGATCAGCAGGATGATGTTGCCCAGATATTCCATGGGCGGCATGTTCTTGGTCGCCTCGCCCTGGGCCAGCATCGAGATCAGGTCGCCGCCGGGCTCTTCGGCATTGACCCGCTCGTTCCAGAGATTGGTGAAATAGGCCAGGCACTCCAGCAGCTCGGCGCGGCGGGCGTCCTCGCTCTCGACGATGCCGCTTTCCGGCGAGGCCGTGGCCACGTCCGACCAGCGGGTCAGCTTGCGGCGCTCTTCCCAGGGGAAGTCGAACAGGGTGGCCAGCATCTGGGTGGTCAGTTCGATCGACACGCGGTCGACCCAGTCGAAGGGCTCGCCGATCGGCAGGCTGTCGAGGATCAGATTGACCCGCTCGCGGATGACCCCTTCCAGCTTGGCCAGGTTCTGCGGCGAGACGATCGGGCTGACGGTCTTGCGCTGGATGTCGTGCTTGGGCGGGTCCATGGCGATGAACATCGGCAGGACGAAGTCCTCGTCGAAGTCGCGGATGGTGATGCCGCCCAGATGGGCGTCGGACGAGAACACCGCGTGGTTGGTGTCGACGGCCATGATGTCGTTGTACCGGGTCACCGACCAGTAGGGGCCGGTCTCCTCATTGCCTTTGGACCAGTGAACCGGGTCTTCTTTCCGCAGGCGCTCGAAATAGGCCCACATGGCGTCGGCCTGGAACAGGACCGGATCGGCGACATGAAAGTCTTCCAGCGGCGTGGACCAGGCGGCGGCGCTGAGCGCGCCCTTGCTGAGATCGATCGAACCGTCGCTCATTGCGGACCCTCCCAAGGATCATTGTTTTCCGTATCACGCCAGAAAATGACGCCTGTGTCACCTTTCTTTATGGCCCGTCCCGCATCTTGCGCCGGCGGCTTGGGAGGTCCATTTCTCGGTCATGTTCATCCAGACCGAAACCACACCCAATCCCGAGGTGCTGAAGTTCCTGCCCGGCCGCGAGGTGCTGGGCGCGGGCGCGCGCGAGTTCAAGACGCCGGAAGAGGGCGAGTCCTCGCCGCTGGCCAAGGCGCTGTTCCAGCTGGGCGACGTGACGCGGGTGTTCTTCGGTCCCGATTTCCTGACCGTAACCAAGGACGCCGACGCGCAGTGGCCGCACCTGAAGGCGCCGATCCTGGCCGCCATCATGGACCACTTCACCAGCGGCCGGCCTCTGCTGCTGGATGCGGCCGAGAGCGGTCACGACGATGACGGCGTCTATGACGACGAAAACAGCCAGATCGTCGCCGAGATCAAGGATCTGCTGGACACCCGCATCCGCCCGGCCGTGGCCCAGGACGGCGGCGACATCGTGTTTTCAAAGTTCGAGCCGGCCACGGGCGTGGTGTGGCTGCACATGCGCGGCGCCTGCTCGGGCTGTCCGTCCTCGTCGGCGACCCTCAAGGCTGGCGTCGAGAACATGCTCAAGCACTATGTGCCCGAAGTGACCCGCGTCGAGCAGACGCTGTAGGTGCAAAAAAGAGGGCCGCGCTAGGAGGCCCTCAGGGTCTTGCGGGTTACTCAGGCGAACGTGATCACCAGCGTTTGGAGACGCTGAACAGCACCTGCCGTTCGGCCTTCAACCCGGAGACACCCTTGGTCTGGGCTTGACGTTCCTGCAGAAGATTCTGTCCGCTCAGGGCTAGGGTAATGCCCGACTTCAGGTCGTAGCCGACCCGGCCCGCCACCGTCGTATAGCCTTTTACGGGATCGAGTTTCTGGCTCGAGGTGTAGGAATTGAACTTGGAGACCGCATGGAGGTTGGTGTCCACGGTCCAGCGCTCATCAGTCCAGCCCAGCCCCAGATTGCTCCGCCATTTGGGCGAGGTTGAGCCAAAGGCCACCAGTCGGGTGACGGCATTGTAGCCGGCCGAAGGGCTATCGGTGATGTCGACATAGGTTGTGTCGGCGTTCCAGCGGAAGCCCTTGCCCAGCTTGCCCTTCCCCGAAACCTCGACGCCCTTCATCTTGGATTTGCCGACGTTCAGATAGGTGAGGGCCGGATAGGTCGTCGCGGTCGCGGGGATGTCGATCTGCAGTTTCGACACGCCGCTCTTCACGTCGTCGGTGCTTTGCGCCATCAGCTTGACCGCCACGCTGGCCCCCAGCTTGGGCAGGGCGCGCTCATAGGCGACCTCATAGCTGGTGACCATGGACGGCTGCAGTTCGGGATTGCCCAGGGTCGCGACGCCGCTCGGTGGCGCGGTGGTCGGCATCACCTGGCGTGCGCCTAGCTCGACCAGGGTCGGCGCCTGCACGCCGCGGGCTGCGATCAGGCGAACGATGTCGTTGTCGGAGACCGTGATCACCGCGCCGAGATTGACGCTGACCTTGTTGAAGGAGCGATCCCAGTCGCTGTTCTGGGTTCGCGTGACGCCGATCGGGAAGACGCCTGACCGATGAAGCTTGAGGCTGTCCAGGCGTGTAGCGGCCGTCAGGGTAACCTTTTCTGAGGTGCGCCAGTTCCACATGACGGATGGGGCCAGAACACGGTATCCGACGGTCCCGCCGGTCACGGGCGTCGTATTGACCTTGTTGTCGCGATATTCGAGCGCCATGCGCACCGTGTGCGCCGACCCGATCTTGATCAGGTCCTGGATTTTGGCCACCCAGATCGCGTTCTCGTAGTGGAGGGGCCGAGCCGTCGAATTGAGTTCGTTGCGATAGATCTGGGCCTGGATCGCGCCATAGGGGGTGTCGGAGTCCAAGGTCGCCTTGAACGCGTTGGTTTTGACCTGGTGACGAACATAGCTGTAGCTCGACAGCATTTCGGTTTGACCGGAATTGGACCAGGAGGCCTCGACCCGCAGGTCGGTGGCCGGCGCCAGGCTCGCCACGGCGTCAACCGATGCAAACACCTTCCAGGGGTCTGCTAGCAGCGAGGAGGCGACGGTCGTTCCCTTGTTGCTCCATTCGTCCTGCTGGTCCGCGCCGATCGACAGCCGAGCCTGGATGGGGCCCAGGTCCACGGTGTTGATCAGGCTGGCCGAGGCGTAGCCCAGATTGCCGGCCTGCACGGAGACGCTGTTGGTCTTGTCGAACTTGGGGTTGAAGGTGATGATATTGACCACCCCCGAGACGGCGTTGAAGCCGAACAGGGCGCTGTTCGGGCCCCGCACCAGCTCGATCTGGCGGATTTCTTCCAGCGCCACCGGCAGGGTGTGCCAGTCGGTATAGCCGAAGTGGTCCAGATAGACTTGGCGGCCATTGATCAGAACCAGCATCCGCGGCGAGCGGGCCTGATTGTAGCCGCGCACGCTGATCTCGGACGCGCCGGCGGAGAAGGGCAGGATGTCGACCCCAGCCGTCCGCGACAGGATCGTGGGAATGTCCGTCGCGCCCGAACGGCGGATATCCTCGGCCGAGATGATGGTCATATCGACAGGGGCTTCCGAGGCCCGCTGCGGCGAGCCGGTCGCCGAGGTGGTCACCGGTTCGTCAAACATCGTTTGCAGCGCGGCGTAGTCGATCGACTGGGCGTGGGCGGCGCTACCGGCGAACGCCAGGCCAGCTGCCGCCATCAGGATTGATTTTTTCATGGCATGTCCTTTGGGGGCTGACCTAGATTTCGCGGATCATCATGCGAAAGGCGGCTTTGAAGGTCGCTCCGACCGCCGCGGCGGCGGCGCGATTGACCACGATCTCGACCTTGGGGTCAGCCGACACGCTGATCGCGCAGCCACCCGATGTGGCGCAGGCCGTGTCCGAACCGATGGTGATCAGATTCTTGCCCTTGGCGGCCGCGCCGACGGCGGCGTAGGCCACCCCCGTGGTCACGTACAGAACGGTGACTCCGGACACCGACCCCACCGAACCGGCCTCGACCGGCTTGGCGGTTACGGTCAGACCACCGGCGCTATAGCCGCCGCCGATGGCCGCCATCACGGCGTTCTTTTCCGCCACCGAGCCGGGCTTTGAGGGGTCGAACACGACGCCCATGACGGCAGATCCGCTGGGCGCCTTTTCCAGGAAGGTCAGGGCGCGGACCGCAACCTGCAGGTCCTTCTGGGTGTCGGCATGGGCGATAATCGGCGCCGTTAACAGCGCCACCGCAGCGATGACTGCCCCAGGCGCATTCTGTTTTTTGATCATAGGTCTCTCCAGGCCACGTTTGTTGGCGGGGCGCGGAGATGTTCATCAGTTTGTATATCTATTAGTAGATGTCACATTGTCGCAGGGTTAATACGTCGTCAGTATTAAAAGACTGAAATATAAAACCGGACATACCTTGGGAATTACCCGGCAATACCAAAACAGTAAATCGATGAAGCTTTCTATATAAGGGAATAAGGCTGAATTGAGGCATACATTATATATATAGATATACGCCTGTCTTTAAAAAACACCAAGCGCCTCTTGGTGATATTTGGCCATACCGACCAAGGGCATTGAAAGGAATCTGCGCTACGTCGAGGGTTCAATGGCGCGCGATGATTTTGCATTGTCGCCCTGAGGTGGCGCGCGCCTTGCTTTGCCTTGGCGCGCCGCTATATCGCAACTCTTCAGGTTACGGTTTTCGAAGGTTTGAAGCCATGTCCAAGCTATCCGATCAGTCGCTCGCCCAGCTCTTCACCGAAGCCCGCACGCGCAATGGCTGGAAGTCCGATCCGCTGCCCGAGGCGTTGCTGCGCGAACTCTATGATCTGGTGAAGTTCGGCCCGACGGCCGCCAACACCACCCCGGCCCGTTTCGTGTTCGTCACCAGCCCCGAGGCCAAGGCCCGGCTGGCCAAGCTCTCGTCGGGCTCCAACGGCCCCAAGATCCTGCAGGCCCCGGTGACAGTGATCATCGGCTACGACCTGGATTTCCCTGAAACCCTCGACAAGCTGTTCCCGCATGCGCCGGGAGCCAAGACCTGGTTTGGCGACCCCGTGGCCAAGGAAGTCGGCGCGCTGCGTAACAGCTCGCTGCAGGGCGGCTACTTCATCCTGGCGGCGCGCGCCCTGGGTCTGGATGTCGGGCCGATGTCGGGCTTCGACAACGCCGGCGTCGACGCGGAATTCTTCGCCGGGACCAACATCAAGTCCAATTTCATTGCTTCGATCGGCTACGGCACTGACGAGGGCCTCTTCCCGCGCAGCCCGCGGCTCGACTTCGAAGAAGCCGCCCAGATCCTCTGATCTTGCCCACCCGTTTGCCCGATCCGCGTGCGTATGGATCGGTCCGACCTGAGTCTCCGGTCGTTTCGGCGATCGGAGGCGAGGGTTGCTTTGTGCATCCGCCGCACTCGCGCTAGAACCGTCTGATGATCCAGCGCATCGCCCCCTTCGCCCTGTCTGTCCTGCTGCTCGCCGCCTGCGGCCCGGCCGAGAAAAAGGCCGATGAGGCCGGTAAGGGCCCAGCGTCCGTCTCATCAGGACATGCCGGGTCGGTCGCTGTCGCGGTAACCCCCCACGACGGCGGTGTGCTGAACATCCGCGCCGATGGGGTCGGACCCATCACCGCCGCTACGGCCTTTGACGCCCCGACCCTGACGGCCCTGTTCCCCAAGGCGGTGGTCAAGAGCGCGTTCCTGCATTCGGGTCCCGGTCCGGCTCAGCCGATCATCACCGTCGAGCAGGACCAGATGACGCTAATGGAGATCAGCAAGGGCGAGGATGGCGGTCTGGGCGCGATCCGCCTTGAAGGCGGGGATGTGCGCGGGCCGCAGGGCGAGACCCTGCTGACCAAATGGCCCGCCCTGGGTCTGGACATCGCCAATTGCCGGGCCGGCGAGGGGCGCGAGATCAACACCGTGGTCTGCGCCCGTCCCGAGGCGCCCAATGTCGCCTATCTGATCGGCGTGCCCGGCTGGACCAAGGGCGGGCTGCCCCCGGTTGCGACCCTGAACGCCAAGGGGCAGCTGAACGGCTTTGTCTGGCGCCCCGTCGAGGGTCCTGCGGTTGGCTCGGCCTGATCACCGCATGCGGGGCGTCGCTCTGATCCTGGTTCCGCTGGCGCTGCTCGCGGCGTGCGGCCCGGCGGACAAGTCCGCTTCGGCCAGCGCCATGACGAGCCCGTCGGCGCCTGTGGCGGCGCCGACCCTCGCGCTCGACGAGTACGCCGTCGGCCCGATCGTGGCGCAGACGCCGTTCACGACCGAGGCCCTTCAGGCGCTGTTTCCCAAGGACAAGGTCGAGGCGCGCGATGGCGTGATCACGGTCCTTCGCGATGACGTCACCCTGCTGGAAATCCACGGCGAACGCGGCCTGCCGACGGTGGGCGAGATCCATATCGCCGGCCGGGCGGGGTTGGGGCCGCGCGGGGAGGTCTTGGGCATGGCGTGGTCCAAACTCGACGTGCCGCTCAAGCGATGCTGGAGGGGCCGGGACGCCTATCGCCAGGCGGTGATCTGCACCCAGCCTGGTGAGCCCGTTCTCCGCTACGTGTTCGACGTGCCCGACTGGAAAAGGACCACCATGCCGCCGAGGGAGGTCCTGACCCAAGCGACCCTGAGCCGCTTCATCTGGAAAAGCGGCGCGGGCGGCGTCGCGGTGTCTCCAATCTCATGATCCTGGCGATCGATACCTGTCTGGGTGCGAGTTCCGTCGCGATCCTTGAAGGCGACCGCGTCCTGGCGGCGCGCAGCGAACCGATGACCCGCGGCCATCAGGAGCGCATCGGCGTCCTGGTCCGCGAGGTCGCCGCTGAAGCCGGCGTCACTTTTCCGCAGCTCACCCGGATCGGCGTCACCGTGGGCCCGGGATCGTTCACTGGCCTGCGCGTCGGCCTGGCTTTCGCCAAGGGCCTGGCGACGGCGCTGTCGATTCCCTGCGTGGGGGTCAATACGCTGGAGGCCCTGGCGGCCGGCGTCGAAGGCGGCGGTTTCGTCGCCGCCGTGCTCGATGCGCGGATGAGCCAAGTCTATCTGCAGGTCTTCGATGGCGGTGTCGCCCTGATGGCGCCCGACGCCCTCGATCCGGGCTCGGCGGCGGCGCGGCTGGCCGAGCTGCATGGCGGTCAGGCCGTGACCCTGGTCGGTTCGGGCGCGCCGCTGCTGGCCGAGATCTTCGCCGGCGCGACCGTGTTGACCCCGGCGTCTCCCGATCCGGTCGCCGTCGCCCGCCTGGCCGCCGCCCGGCCCGCGCCGTCCCACTCGCCCCGGCCGCTCTATCTGCGCGCGCCCTACGCCACCTTGCCCGCGACATGATCCTTCGTCCCGTTGGCCTCGAGGCCTGCTTCATTCTGGCCGACCTGCACGACCGCGCCTTCCCAAGGCCGTGGAGCGCGATCGAGTTCGAGGCTCTGTTGAAATCACCGGGCGTCTTCGCGGTGCTGGGCGAGGCGGGCGAGCCGGCCGTCGAGAAGGGCTTTATCCTTTGCCGGTCCATCGCCGGCGAGGCCGAGATCCTGACCATCGCCGTCGATCCCGCCGCCCGTCGGCGCGGCTGGGGCGCGGCCCTGGTGGAGATGGCGGCGGGGATCGCAACCGAGACCGGCTCCGAGGCGATGTTCCTGGAGGTCGCGGCCGACAATCAGGCCGCCATCGGTCTCTATGCCGCCACCGGCTTTGCGCGGGTTGGCCTGCGCAAGGGCTATTATCGTCACCCGGATGGGGACACTGACGCCCTTGTCATGCGCCGGGCGCTTAACACATGAGACGAGGCCGCCTATCGTGGCGCGACTCAGACGGAGGGGCCGCCTTGGATCGACTTGAAAAGCTGTGCATCGAGAAGGGCATGCGCATGACCGACCAGCGCCGCGTGATCGCGCGCGTGCTGTCGTCGGCCGATGATCATCCGGATGTCGAGGAACTGCACCGCCGCGCCCACGCCGTGGATCCGCACATCTCGATCGCCACGGTCTATCGCACCGTGCGGCTGTTCGAGGAGAGTGGCATCATCGAGCGTCACGACTTCCGCGACGGCCGCTCGCGGTATGAAGAGACGCCCAGCCATCACCATGACCACCTGATCGACATGAAGACCGGCAAGGTCGTCGAGTTCGTGGACGAGGAGATCGAGGCCCTGCAAAACGCCATCGCCCGCAAGCTGGGCTACAAGCTGGTGGATCACCGGCTGGAGCTCTACGGCGTGCCGATCGAGGAGTGATCGGGGGTAGGGTGATCACTCGCCCCCACCGGGCTGCTTCGCAGCCGTCCGCCCCCATAGGGGGCGGATGAACCCATCTTCCCCCTCCGGGGGAGGCGCGCCGAAGGCGCGGAGGGGGCAAGTGTGTCCGCGGTGATCTTGCGCCCGGGCCCCCGCGCCCTCATAACCTCGCCCATGAGCGAGACCCCGCAAAAGCGCCTCTATATCAAGACCTACGGCTGTCAGATGAACGTCTATGACAGCGAGCGCATGGCCGATGTCCTGCGCCCGCTGGGCTATGGCGTCGTCGATGACCCTGAAGGCGCCGATCTGGTGGTGCTCAACACCTGCCATATCCGCGAAAAGGCCACCGAGAAGGTCTATTCGGAGCTTGGCCAGATCAAGCTGATGAAGGACCGCAAGGCGGAAGGCGGCGGTCGTATGACCATCGCCGTGGCCGGTTGCGTGGCCCAGGCCGAGGGTCAGGAGATCATGCATCGCCAGAAGGCGGTCGATCTGGTGGTCGGGCCGCAATCCTATCACCAGTTGCCCGAGCTGATCGCTCGCGCCCACCGGGCCACCGGCGAGCGGCTGTCGACCCATTTCGCCGCCGACGAAAAGTTCGACGCCCTGCCGGCCGAGCGCCAAGTCAAGGGCGTCACCGCCTTCCTGACCGTGCAGGAAGGTTGCGACAAGTTCTGCACCTTCTGCGTGGTGCCCTATACGCGCGGCGGCGAGTGGTCGCGGCCGCCGGAAGCCATCGAGGACGAGGCCAAGCGCCTGGCCGACCAGGGCGTGCGCGAGCTGACCCTGCTGGGCCAGAACGTCAACGCCTACAATGGCGGCGGTTCGACCTTGGCCAAGCTGGTGCGCCGGCTGGCCAGGATCGAGGGCATCGACCGCATCCGCTATACGACCAGCCATCCGCGCGACATGGGCGATGACCTGATCGAGGCTCATGGCGAGCTGCCCGAGTTGATGCCCTATCTGCACCTGCCGGTGCAGGCGGGATCGGACAAGATCCTCAAGGCGATGAACCGCGACCACACGGCCGAGAGCTATATGCGGCTGATCGAACGCATCCGCGCCGCCCGGCCCGACATCGCCCTGAGCGGCGATTTCATCGTCGGCTTCCCCGGCGAACGCGACGGCGATTTTGAAAAGACCCTGGAGCTGGTTCGCGAGGTCGGCTTCGCTTCGGCCTTCTCGTTCAAATATTCGCGCCGCCCCGGCACCCCGGCCTCGGCCATGACCGGCCAGGTCGACGAGGCCGTGAAGGCCGAGCGCCTGGAGCGCCTGAACCAGCTGCTCGACGCTCAGCAGAAGGCCTTCAACGCCACGCAGGTCGGCAAGGTCCTGCCGGTGCTGTTTGAAAAAAGTGGCCGCCACGCCGGTCAGGTCGTCGGCCGCAGTCCCTATCTTCAGGCGGTTCACGCCGAAGGCGGTGAACAATTGATCGGGACGATCGTTCCGGTCCGTATCGAATCCGCCGCCAAGATGAGCCTGGGCGGCGTCCTGGAATCCTCTGCCGTTCTGGAGACCGCTTGAGCCGCACCCCCGAGTTCCTGCCGCTGTCGGATGACGCCGTTCACGCGGTCTCCGGCCCCAGCGGCCGTCACGCCGCCCTGATCGAGGACGCCTTCAGGGTGCTGATCGAGACGCCGGGCGGCGGCGTCACCATCACCGGCGACGTCAAGGGCCGCACGGCGGCCAAGCGGGTGCTGAGCGCCCTGGCCCACCGCGCCGACGCCGGCGAGGAGGTGGTCGAGGCCGATGTCCGGATCGCCGTGGGCGAGTCCCAGAGCACCGGCGGCCAGGCCTCGCCACGCACGATCCGCAAGGGTTCGGTCTCGCCCAAGACCAAGGGCCAGGCCCGCTATATGGAAGCCATGGCCAGCCATCCGCTGAGCTTTGGCCTGGGTCCGGCCGGCACCGGCAAGACCTTCCTGGCCGTGGCGCACGGGGCCGGCATGCTGCTGCGCGGCGAGGTCGATCGCCTGATCGTCACCCGGCCCGCCGTCGAGGCCGGCGAGAAACTCGGCTTTCTGCCGGGCGACCTGAACGAGAAGGTCGATCCCTATATGGCCCCGGTCTGGGAGGCCCTGACCGACATCATGGGCGCCGAACAGCTGCGCCGCCGTCGGGAAAAGCTGGAGATCGAGGTCGCACCGATCGCCTTCATGCGCGGCCGCACCCTGGCCCACGCCTTCGTCATCGTCGACGAGGCGCAGAACTGCTCGCGTCTGCAGATGAAGATGGTCCTGACCCGCCTGGGCGAGGGCTCGCGCATGGTGGTGACCGGCGATCCCACCCAGGTCGACCTGCTCAATCCCCGGGATTCAGGCCTGGCCCACGCCGTCTCGATCCTCGAAGGCGTCGAGGGGGTGGCGGTGTCGCGCTTCACCGCCGCCGACGTGGTGCGCCATCCGTTGGTGGAGCGCATCGTCAAGGCTTATGACGCCGACGCCCTGCAGACGACCACCCGATGACCCTGACCGTCGACATTGAAATCGAGGACCCGGCCTGGACGACGGCCGAGCCCGAGACCGAGGCCCTGGTCTGGCGCGCCGCCCAGGCGGTGCTGGATGCGCATCAGGATATCGAGGGGCAGGGGATCGTCATCCTGTTGACCGACGATGACAGCGTTCAGGCCCTCAATCGCGATTTTCGCCAGAAGGACTACGCCACTAACGTCCTGTCCTTTCCTTCACCGCCCAATCCCGAAGCCCAGATCGGCGACATCGCCCTGGCCTTTGGGGTGTGTCAGCGCGAAGCGATCGAGCAGGGCAAGCCTCTTGCGCACCATTTGCAACATCTGGTGGCGCATGGGGTGCTGCATCTCTTAGGATACGACCACGAAGGCGACGAAGAGGCCGAGTCCATGGAAGCCCTGGAACGCGAGATCCTGGCGACCCTGGACGTGCCCGATCCCTACGCCGCCGATCAGACCCAGCAGGGGTGACTCCGAAGGCCATGCCAAGCGACGACTCTAGTCAAAAGCCCGCCGGTCCAGCTCGACAGAGCCGGGGCGTGCGGGCGTTCCTTCGCAGAATGCGCAAGCGACTGTCGGCCCCGGTCGAGATCGCTCGCTCGTCGGAGCCGTCGCAGGACGGCGCGGTCGACATTGTCGATCAGGCCGAGGCCTTCAAGACCCTGCGGGTGGCCGACGTGATGACGCCGCGCGCCGACATCGTCGCGGTCGAGCTCTCCACCCCTTTCGAAGCCCTGGTGGCCCAGTTCACCGAGGCCGAGCACTCGCGCATGCCGATCTATCGCGAGTCGCTCGATGACCCCGTCGGCGTGGTGCACGTCAAGGACGTCTTCCGGCTGCTGGCGGCGGACGCCAGGCGCCCGTCCGCCGCCGATGTCGTGCTGCACAAGGTGCGACGTGAAGTCCTCTACGTGCCCGCCTCGATGCGCGCCGCCGACCTGCTGCTGCGCATGCGCACCAGCCGCATCCATCTGGCCCTGGTGATCGACGAGTTCGGCGGCACTGACGGGCTGGTGACCATGGAAGATCTGATCGAGGCGGTGGTCGGCGACATCGACGACGAGCACGACGACGCGGCTGTGGCCGGTATCGTCGCGCGCCCCGGCGGGGTGTTCGAGGCCGACGCCCGTGCGCCGCTGGAGGAACTGGAAGCGGCCCTGGGTCGCGAACTGGCCCCGCCCGACATGGAAGAGGACATCGACACTGTCGCCGGCCTCGTCGTGGCCCTGGCGGGCCGTGTGCCGCAGCGGGGCGAGGTGATCACCCATCCTGACGGGTTCGACCTGGAAGTCGTCGAGGCCGATCCGCGCCGGGTGCGCCGGGTGCGGGTGCGGCCCGCCGCGATCCCTGGCGCGCCGGTTCCGGCGACGGAAGCCGCCGCCTCGTGAATCTGCAATTGGCTTCGCTGTGGCGCGATCGGGGTCTGGCCCTGCTGGCCGGGTTGGCCGCCGCCCTGGCCCATCCGCCGTTCGGCGTCCTGCCGGGTCTGCTGGGCTACGCCGTGCTGATGGGCCTACTGGACGCCGTCGAGGGGCCAAGACCGCTGCGGTCGGCCTTTCTGCGCGGCTGGCTGGCGGGTCTGGCCTATTTTGGTCTGGGCACCTGGTGGATCGGCGAGGCCTTTCTGGTCGACGCCGCCCATCAGGGCTGGATGGCGCCGTTCGCGGTCACGGCCATGGCCGGAGGCCTGGCCCTGTTCTGGGGCGCCGCGGCCGTCCTCTATCGCCTGGTCCGCCCGCCGGGCGTGCGCCGCGTGCTGGTGTTCGCCGGAGCCTTCGCCGCCCTGGAGTGGGTGCGCGGTCATGTGCTGACCGGCTTTCCGTGGAACCTGCCGGGCGAAACCTGGAAGGCCGGCTCGGCCCCTTCCCAGGCGGCCGCCCTGGTCGGCGCCTATGGCCTGACCTGGATCACCCTGGCCATCGCCGCCGCGCCGGCGGTGTGGCGCGAAGGCCTGGCCGGCCGCAAGGCGGTCGCGGCGGCGGCGGCGATGCTGGCGGCGCTCTACATCAATGGCTGGATGCCGTCCGCCCCGGCCCCGCCCTCGGCGTCGCCGACCGTTCGCATCGTCCAGGCGGGCATCGAACAATCGGTCAAGTGGGACGCTGACCACTTCGCCCAGGTGGTCGAGGCCTATGTTTCCCTGACCGCGCGACCCTATGCCGGCGACAAGCCCACCGACATCGTCATCTGGCCGGAGGGCGCGCTTCCGGCGGCTTTGAATGACTATCTGGCGCCCGGAACCTGGGTGCGTCAGGCCATTGTCGACGCCCTGCAACCTGGCCAACTCCTGTTGATCGGCGGCTATCGCTATGAGGGGCCGTTCGACAAGCCGGTCTATTACAACAGCCTGGTCGTCCTGCGCCGCACGCCGACCGATATCGAAGCCGTCGGAGTTTATGACAAGCATCGGCTGGTGCCGTTTGGCGAATACCTGCCGATGGACGCCTTGCTGACCCGGCTGGGGATCAAGAGCCTGACGCATCTGGGCGACAGCTTCGCGACCGGCCCGCGTCCGGCCCCGCTGCGGCTCTCGCCTGACCTGATGGTCCAACCCTTGATCTGCTATGAGAGCCTGTTTCCGGGCCTGGCCAAGCCGGACCCCAGGGTCCGGGTTCTGGTCAATGTCTCGAACGACGCCTGGTTTGGGGCCACTTCCGGGCCGCTGCAGCACTTAAATCTGGCCAGCTATCGCGCCATTGAAACGGCGACCCCGATCCTTCGGGCGACCCCGACGGGCGTCTCGGCCGTGATTGACGCCAGAGGCAAGATCGTGCGCGGAGCCCGGCTCAATCTCGGCCAAACCGGGGTAATCGATGGCATTTTGCCGCAAAAAGGTAAGATTACACCCTTCTCACGTCTGGGCGACAGTCTGTTTTTGCTCCTGATCGGCCTGTCTGCGGCCGCCGCCTTTCGCCCGTCAGCGGGTGGGCGCTTTGCAAGTGTTACGGATTTGTTAGAGAAGGGCTGAATTAAAACCGCAATTTCAGCTATCAAGCGTAGGTATGAGCCTTACTTCCGATCAAGAGCGTCACCCCAATCCCATCGACCTCCATGTCGGCGCCCGGATTCGCATGCGTCGAAAGATCCTGGGCATCAGTCAGGAACGCCTGGCCGAGGATCTGGGCCTGACCTTCCAGCAGGTCCAGAAATATGAGCGCGGGGCCAATCGGGTCAGCGCCAGCAAGCTCTATGAAATCGCGCGCAGCCTGCAGTCCGCGGTCTCCTACTTCTTCGAGGGTCTGGCCGATCCTGAGGATCAGGAGGGCATGGCCGAGAACGGCGCTCAGCAGTTCGTTCACGACTTTCTGATGACCCCGGAAGGCCTGGAGCTGGCGAGCCTGTTTCCGAAGATCGCCCGCGCCAAGGTTCGTCGCCGGATCCTCGACCTGGTTCGGTCCATGGCGGATGAGGGCTTTCCCGAGACCGAAGACTGAGCGCGACCGATCACCGCAGCTTGCCGACATAAACATATCTTTATATGCTAACCGGCTAACCGGGTGGACGTCTCGTCCATCCGGGCGAAATTCCTGGCCGGAGCTGTCCCTTGAGCCGTTCGTCCTACATCTTCACCAGTGAAAGCGTCTCCGAGGGGCACCCCGACAAGGTTGCTGACCGGATCAGCGACACCGTGGTCGACGCCTTTCTGAGCGTTGATCCCGAGGCGCGCGTCGCCTGCGAAACCCTGGTCACCACCAATCGCATCGTGCTGGCCGGCGAAGTCCGGGCCGGAAAGCCCGATGGCGACAAGGCCGCCAACAAGCAGCTGACCAAGGACATTCTCAAGTCGCTGGAGCCCAAGGTGCGGGCCGCGATCAAGGATATCGGTTACGAGCAGAAGGGCTTCCACTGGGAGAAGGCCAAGTTCGCCAACTACCTGCACGGCCAGTCGGCCCACATTGCGCAGGGCGTCGACGCCAGCGACAAGAAGGACGAAGGCGCCGGCGACCAGGGCATCATGTTCGGCTATGCCAGCACCGAGACCCCGGAGCTGATGCCGGCCACCCTGCAATACAGCCACAATATCCTCAGCCGCCTGGCCCAGCTGCGCCACAGCGGCGAGCTGTCCGAGCTCGAGCCGGACGCCAAGAGTCAGGTGACCCTGGAATATGACGCCAACGGCAAGCCGACCCGCGTCGTCTCGATCGTGGTGTCGCACCAGCACAAGAAGAAGATCAACGGCCAGTCGGCGACCAGCAAGCGCGTGCTGGAGCTGATCCGTCCGCACATCCTGCCGATCTTCCCCGAAGGCCTGATCACCAAGAAGACCCAGTGGCTGGTCAATCCGACCGGCCGCTTCGAGATCGGCGGCCCCGACGGCGACGCCGGCGTCACCGGCCGCAAGATCATCGTCGACACCTACGGCGGCGCGGCCCCGCACGGCGGCGGCGCCTTCTCGGGCAAGGATCCGACCAAGGTCGACCGTTCGGCCGCCTATGCCTGCCGCTACCTGGCCAAGAACGTGGTCGCCGCCGGCCTGGCCGACCGCTGCACCATCCAGATCGCCTACGCCATCGGCGTGGCCAAGCCGGTCTCGTTCCATGTCGATCTGCATGGCACCGGCAAGGTCGATCCCGAAGTGCTGGAAAAGCTGCTGCCCCAGCTGATCGGCGGCGCCACGCCGCGCGCCATCCGCCAGCACCTGCAGCTGAACAAGCCGATCTATGCCCGCACCGCCGCCTATGGCCATTTTGGCCGTACGCCGGACAATGAAGGCGGCTTCTCGTGGGAGAAGACCGACCTGACCAGCGAGCTGAAGGGTCTGGCTTAAGCCTCAGCCTCTCCTGACTGTTTGAAGCGGGCCTCGATCATGCGATCGGGGCCCGCTTTCGTTGGGGGCCTTGCGTCCTTCGAGGCCCGCTGCGCGGGCGCCTCAGGATGAGGAAATCAGTAGAAATCTCCTCATCCTGAGGTGCGCGCTCCTGAGCGCGCCTCGAAGGACGCAAAGCCGTTCCGCTGGCCTCCGGCGAGGATGGACGGTAAGAGCCGCCGCATGACCTCCGCTCCCATTCCCCACGGGCCCCTGCGCACGTTCGGCCGCATCAAGTCGCGGCCGGTGAAGCCGCGCCAGCAGGCCCTGCTCGACACCCTGTTGCCCGAGATCGCCGTGCCCACGGCGTCGTTCGCGCCGCTCGACCTGATGCCTGAGGCGACCGAAGTCTGGCTGGAGATCGGCTTTGGCGGCGGCGAGCACATGGCCGCCCAGGCCGGCCGACATCCGCACGCCCTGATCCTCGGAGCTGAGCCCTTCGTCAACGGCGTGGCCAGCGCGGTGCGCCATATCGAGGAGCAGGCGCTTGCCAATGTCCGCATCCACGAGGGCGACGCCCGCGACGTGATCGGCTGGCTGCCCGACGCCTGTCTGACCCGGGTGTTCATCATGTTCCCCGACCCCTGGCACAAGGCCCGGCACAACAAGCGCCGCCTGATCCAGCCGGCGGTGGTGACGGAACTGGCGCGGGTGCTGAAGAGCGGCGGACGCCTGCGTTTCGCCACCGACTGGGCCGACTATGCCGAATGGACGATCGAGCGGGTGCTGGCCGATGAGGCCTTCCGCTTCGAGAGCGAGACGGCCGACCGCAACGCCCCGCCGGCCGACCACGTGACCACGCGCTACGAGGAAAAGAAGCTGGGCGACTGCGCGCCGGTGTTCCTGGACTTTGTAAGAGCATAGAGCCCTTCCCCCTCGATGGGGGAAGGGTTGGGATGGGGGTGGCTACGGCGTCTAGCTCAGCTCGAACGCTTCGCGTTCACCCCCATCCGACCCGCTGCGCGGGCCGCCTTCCCCCATCAAGGGGGAAGGGGCATTTTCTAGTAGCTTTCGTCGTGGCGCTTGATCGCCGCGCGGATGACTTCGGCGGTTTCTTCCAGACCGACCCAGCCGGTGATCTTGGTCGACTTGCCCTTTTCCAGGTCCTTGTAGTGCTGGAAGAAGTGGGCGATCTGCTCGGTGAGGATCACCGGCAGATCGCGCCAGCTGTTCACGCCCGTATAGAAGGGGTGCAGCTTGTCGACCGGCACGGCCAGGATCTTTTCGTCCGAACCGGCTTCGTCGACCATCATCAGGGTGCCGATCGGGCGGCAGCGGATGATCGCGCCGGGCACCACCGGGGTGGGGCCCACCACCATGATGTCGGCGGGGTCGCCGTCATCGGCCAGGGTGTGCGGGATGAACCCGTAATTGGCCGGATAGAACATCGCCGTGTGCAGGAAGCGGTCGACCATCAGGGCGCCGCTTTCCTTGTCGATCTCGTACTTCACCGGCTCGCCGCCCTGCGGGATCTCGATGATGGCGTTGAGGTCGTAGGGCGGGTTGACGCCCGTGGCGATCTTGGAAAGGTCCATTATGACTCTTCTGTGGATTGGGGCCCGCGGGGAGGCGGCCTGCGCGGGCGTCTCTATAGGCCACAAATGCGGCAGTGCAAAAGAGGCTGCGCGCGCCGGTCTGTCACAGGGGCTTCCAACCGCCCGAACATCACGCTATAAAGCCTCTACATCGTCCGTCAGCGCTGCTAGCGCTTTCGAGCGGCGGCCCGAAAGGCTGCCGCTTTTTCTTTGGCTGTTTGGCGCCCGCGCTTTTCGGCCCCCAGTTTCGAGTTGAGAACACCCCGTGCGCGGCAAGACGCAGGAAGACAAGGATCTGATCGAGCTGCTCGATCCCGTCGCCGAATCCGTCGGCTACGAGCTCGTGCGCCTGCGCCTGATGGGCGGGGCCGAGACCCGGCGGCTGCAGATCATGGGCGAGCGTCCGGATGGCGACATGAACGTCGAGGATTGCGCGCGGCTGTCGCGCGCCATCTCCGAGGTGATGGACGCCGCCGACCCGATCGCCGGCGAATACACCCTGGAAGTCTCCAGCCCGGGCGTGGATCGTCCGCTGACGCGACTGAAGGACTTCGACACCTATGCCGGCCTGGAGGTCCGCATCGAGCTGGATCGCGTGGCCGAGGGCCGCAAGCGCTTCAAGGGCGAGCTGGCCGGCGTCGAGGACGGCCAGGTAGGCCTCAATATCGAGGGCGAGGACGACACCACCGTCTATTTCCCGTTCGAATGGCTGGTCGACGCCAAGTTGGTGTTGACCGACGCGCTGATGAAGCGCGGGGCTGAGCAGCGCGCCCTCCGCGTCGGAGCCGAAGGCGAAGACGCGGACTCCGAAGATCTCGGCGACGACGCCGAAGACGAAGATTTTGACCTGTCCGAAAGTGAAGAGGACTGACCATGGCCATCGGCATTTCCGCCAACCGGCTCGAGCTGCTGCAGATCGCTGACGCGGTCGCGCGCGAAAAAGGCATCGAGAAGGAAGTCGTCATCGAGGCGATCGAGGACGCCCTGCAGAAGGCGGCTCGCGCCCGTTACGGCGCCGAGCACGACATCCGGGTGAAGATCGATCCCCGCACCGGCGAGACCAGCCAGAAGCGGATCATCACCGTGGTCGGCGACGACCAGGAGATCGAGGGCGAAATCGGCCAGGTCCAGCTGTCGATCGCCAAGCGCACCTGGCGCGACGCCGAAATCGGCAAGGTCTATGAAGAAGACCTGCCGCCGTTCGAGATCGGCCGCGTCCAGACCCAGATGGCCCGCCAGGTCGTCATGCATAAGGTCCGCGAAGCCGAGCGCGAGCGCCAGTTCGACGAGTACAAGGATCGCTCGGGCGAGATCGTCAACGGCAGCGTCAAGCGCGTCGAATACGGCAATGTCATTGTCGATCTGGGCCGCGGCGAAGGCATCATGCGCCGCGACCAGTCGATCCCGCGCGAGAACTTCAACGTCGGCGACCGTATCCGCGCCTATATCTACGACGTCCGTCGCGAGACCAAGGGCCCGCAGATCATGCTGTCGCGCGCCCACGGCGGCTTCATGGCCAAGCTGTTCGCGCAGGAAGTGCCGGAAGTCTATGACGGCGTCATCGAGATCCGCGCCGTGGCCCGTGACCCGGGGTCGCGCGCCAAGATGGCCGTGATCTCCAACGACAGCAGCATCGACCCGGTCGGCGCCTGCGTCGGTATGCGCGGTTCGCGCGTGCAGGCGGTGGTGGCCGAGCTGCAGGGCGAAAAGATCGACATCATCCAGTGGTCCGAGGACGAGGCGACCTTCATCGTCAACGCCCTGGCCCCCGCCGAGGTCTCCAAGGTGGTGATGGATGAGGAAGACGAGCGCGTCGAGGTCGTGGTGCCTGACGAGCAGCTGTCGCTGGCCATCGGCCGTCGCGGCCAGAATGTCCGCCTGGCCTCCCAGCTGACCGGCTGGCAGATCGACATCATGACGGAAAGCCAGGAGAGCGAGCGCCGTCAGAAGCAGTTCACCGAAACCACGGCCCTGTTCCAGGAAGCCCTGGACGTCGACGAGGTCATCGCCCAGCTGCTGGTCACCGAAGGCTTCGCCGCGGTGGAAGACGTCGCCTATGTCGAACCGCACGAAATCGCGGCCATCGAGGGCTTCGACGAGGAAACCGCCGAGGAACTGCAGGTCCGCGCCCGCGAATTCCTGGACCGCGAAGCCGCCGCCCTCGACGCCAAGCGCGTCGAACTGGGCGTCGAGGACGCCGTCCTCGAGATCGAAGGCGTCACCCTGCCCATGGCCGTGGCCCTGGGCGAAGGCGATGTGAAGACCGTCGAGGATCTGGCCGGTCTGGTGCCCGACGACATGCGCGGCTGGTTCGAAAGCAAAAACGGCGAGCGCGTGCGCGAACCGGGCATTCTCGAGAGCTTCAACCTGTCGCCGGAAGACGCCGAGGCGCTGATCATGCGCGCCCGGATCGTCATGGGCTGGGTCGAGGCCCCGCCGGAGCCGGAATACGAAGAACCCGCCTATGAAGACGGCGAGCTGGAGGCCGAGGCTGTTGAGGCTGACGCTGAAGGCGAAGAGCCCGCTGTCGTCGAAGAGACGCAGGAAGGCTAGGCCAGATGTCCCGCCCCCTCCGGCGATCGCTGGAGGGGGCGGGCTTTCGCGAGACGCATGACCGAACACGCCGCCCCCAAGACCCACGCTGAAGCCTCCCGCCTGCGCAAGGACGTCGTCCTGGGCGAGGCGACGGATGAAGCGCGACTGATCCGCTTCGTGGAAGGCCCGGGCGGTGTGGTGGTCCCTGACCTGGCGCGCAAGCTGCCGGGGCGCGGGATCTGGGTCGGCGCCGATCGCGACGCGGTCACCCTGGCGGCCAAGAAGGGTCTGTTTTCGCGCTCGGCCAAGACCAAGCTGACCGCGCCGGGCGATCTGGCCGATCAGGTCGAGGCCTTGCTGGCCAAGCGGGTTTTGGACGGTCTGGGGCTTGCGCGCCGGGCTGGAAACATTATCTCGGGCTTCGAGAAGGTCGTCGCCGCGCTGAATTCCGGCAAGACGGCCTGGCTGATCGAGGCGTCGGACGGCGCTGACGATGGCCGCAGAAAGATGCTCACGGCGGTTTACAAGGCCCCGAATACCCCGCGAATCCTCGGGATGTTCACATCCGACGAATTGGGTTTGGCCTTGGGCGGTGAGAATGTGATACACACGGCGCTTCTTGCTGGGCGTGGCACTGATCGCTGGACTTTGGACGTCGAGCGGTTATCAGGCTTTCGCCCGCTATTCCCTCCGACCTGGTCGGCGAGTTGGCGCGAGGAGTCCTAGGGTCTTTCGATTGAACCGGCGTGGCCGGTCTGATCGCAAGGCTCTAGAATCTTTAAGGTGGAGCACGACCCCCCTGGGGTCGGGCCCGTGAGTGAAGGGTCGGGAAACGCGCTTCCTTCGTGGGAGTACGTCCGGGCCCCTTTCTCACATGGAACGAACGGTTTTTGGCCGGGTCCCCCCGGCGGAAGTACAAGCGAGCGCATGAGCGACGAGAACGATAACGGTCGGCCCGGCACCCCAGGTGGGCGCGCGCCCATCACACTGAAGCCCCGCCAGGGCTCGGTGAGCGCCGGCGTGGTGAAGCAAAGCTTCAGCCATGGCCGGACCAAGACGGTGGTGGTCGAAACCAAGCGGACACGTCCGCACGCCGCGCCGGCCGGCAACATGGCCGCGCCGTCTTCGGCTGAGCGCCGCCACACCAACGAACCGCGCCCGTCTTCGCCATCCGGCGGCGGCGGATCGGCCGGCGGTCTCTCGCAAGAAGAGATGCGCGCGCGTCAACGCGCCATCGAGGCGGCGCGCGAAAGCCAGGACCGGCAGGCGTCGCAACGCGCCGCCGAAGAGGCCCGCGTTCGCGCCGCCGAGGCTGCTGCGCGTGACGCCGCCGCCAAGGCCGCCGCTGCGGCCAAGGCCGCCGCCGAACCGGCGCCGACGCCCGTTGCCGCCGCTCCGGCTCCGGCTCCGGCTCCGGCTCCGGTGGCGCAAGCCCCCGTGGCCCCGGCGGCTCCGGCGCCGGCTCCGCAGGCGCCCGCCGCGCCTTCGGCCCCCGTGGCTGCGGCTCCGGCCGCGCCGCGCGCCGAAGCCCCGCGTCCGGCTTCGCCGAACCAGACCCGCACCTATGAGCCGAGCCGCGAACGTCGCGACGATCGCACTTCGACCACGACCTATCGTCCGCCGGCCGGTGATCGCCCCGCCCAGGGTGATCGTCCGGCCCCCGGCCAGCCGTTCAACCAGCGCGCTCCGCGTCAGGACGGCCCCTATAACCAGCGTGCGCCGCGTCCTGACGCCGCGCCGCGCGGTCCCCGTCCGGAAGGCGGTTTCCGCAACGATCGTCCGCAGGGTGATCGTCCGCCGCAAGGCGATCGTCCGCAAGGCGATCGTCCGACCCAGACCGTCCGTTATTCGGCCCTCGCGCCGCGTCCGGCTCCGGGCGCCCGTCCGGGTCCCGGCGGTCCGCCGCGTGGTCCGCGCGCCGGTGCTCCGGCCGCAGCTCCGGCGACGCCGGAAGTCCAGCGCGCCATGCGCTCGGCGCCGCGTCCCGGCGGCGAAGTCAGCCGTCGTCCCGATGACGAGGATGATCGCCGCAAGGCGGCCGCCCCCGGCAAGGCCGTGTCGCGCGCCAAGGGCGCCCCGATGCGCCGCGAAGGCCGCCTGACGATTCAGACCGTGGCCGGCGATGGAGACTCCGCCGACCGCATGCGCTCACTGGCCTCGGTTCGCCGGGCCCGTGAACGTGAAAAGGAAAAGCGTCGCGGCGGTCCGGCCGAGCAGGTCAAGGTTAGCCGCGAAGTGATCATTCCAGACGTCATCACCGTGCAGGAGCTGTCCAACCGGATGGCCGTCCGCGGTGTCGAGATCATCAAGTTCCTGATGCGTCAGGGCGTGATGCTGAAGGTCAATGACGTCATCGACAACGACACCGCCGAACTGGTGGCGACCGAATTTGGTCACACCGTGCGCCGCGTGTCGGAAGCCGACGTCGAAGAAGGCTTCATCGGCGCCGAGGACATCGACGATCACCTGGAGCCCCGGCCCCCGGTCGTCACGGTCATGGGTCACGTCGACCACGGCAAGACCAGCCTGCTGGACGCGCTGCGCAAGGCCGATGTGGCCGGCGGCGAACATGGCGGCATCACCCAGCACATCGGCGCTTACCAGGTTCGCCTGGAAGACGGCGCCAAGATCACCTTCCTCGACACCCCTGGTCACGCCGCCTTCTCGGCGATGCGGGCGCGGGGCGCCAATATCACCGACCTGGTGATCCTGGTGGTTGCGGGTGACGATGGCGTCATGCCGCAGACGATCGAGGCGATCAAACACGCCAAGGCCGCTGAAGTGCCGATCATCGTGGCCGTCAACAAGATGGACAAGCCTGGCGCCGACGCCACGCGGGTCATCAATGAGCTGCTGCAACACGAGATCGTGGTCGAAAGCCTGGGCGGCGAAACCCAGATCGTCGAAGTCTCGGCCAAGACCGGCCAGGGCCTGGACGAACTGATCGAACGCATCAGCCTGCAGGCCGAAGTCCTCGACCTGAAGGCCAACCCCGATCGTATCGCCGACGGCGTGGTGATCGAGGCCAAGCTCGACAAGGGTCGCGGCGCGGTCTCCACCGTGCTGGTCAAGCGCGGCACGCTGAAGCGCGGCGACATCGTCGTGGCCGGCAGCCAGTTTGGCCGGGTTCGCGCCCTGCTCAACGAGCGCAACGAGCAGCTGACCGAAGCCGGTCCCTCGACCCCGGTCGAGATCCTCGGCCTGGACGGCGTGCCTTCGCCCGGCGACCCCTTCGCGGTCGTCGAGAACGAGGCTCGTGCTCGCGAACTGACCGAGTATCGCGTCCGTCTGAAGCGTGAAAAGTCGCTGCACCCGGTGGGCGCGGGCGCCACCAGCATGGCCGATATGATGGCCAAGCTGCAGGACAAGAAGTATCGCGAACTGCCGCTGGTCATCAAAGCCGACGTGCAGGGCTCGGCCGAAGCGATCATCGGTTCGCTGGACGCCATGTCGACCGACGAGGTCCGCGCGCGGATCATCCTGTCGGGCGCGGGCGCCATCAGCGAAAGCGATGTGATGCTGGCCAAGGGCGCCGGCGCGCCGCTGATCGGCTTCAACGTCCGGGCTTCCGCTCAGGCGCGGGCTCTGGCCGAACGCGAAGGCGTCGAGATCCGCTACTACGCGATCATCTACGACCTGCTGGACGACATCAAAGGCGTGCTCTCGGGCATGCTGGCGCCGATCCAGCGCGAAACCTTCCTGGGCAACGCCGAAGTGCTGCAAGCCTTCGACATCTCCAAGGTCGGCAAGGTCGCCGGTTGCCGCGTCACCGAAGGCGTGGTCCGCAAGGGCGCCAAGGTCCGGATCATCCGCAACGACATCGTCGTTCTGGAACTGGGCACCCTGCAGACGCTCAAGCGCTTCAAGGACGAGGTCAACGAGGTCCCGTCGGGTCAGGAGTGCGGCATGATGTTCGCCGGCTTCCAGGACATCAAGGTCGGCGACACCATCGAGTGCTTCACCGTCGAAGAGATCAAGCGCCAGCTCGACTAGGGCCAGGCTTGAGATCGAAACTTTCGGAAAGGCGCGGATCGCAAGGTCCGCGCCTTTTTCGTCTTGAGCAGCGAACTCGACGGAAATGGGCCCCTATGGCATCATGGCTCGCTTTCTGGAGTGCGCGACCATGACGCGGGTCACCGTGGGAACTTGGGACCAAGGCTTGGCTTCGGGCGTGCTGCACGATGCCGGCCACGCTCTGGGTCTGGTCGAAGGCCAGCAAGTTGAGATCGAGGTTCGTGGCGATGACATCGTCATCCGTCGCCTGGACACCCAGCCCAAGTTGAGCGCGGAAGTCGTGGCCAAAGCTCGGGCGGCCGCGGCCGAGATTATCGCCGACAGTCGGGGGCGGTCTTTGGCGGGGCTCAGCATAAGAGACATGATCGACGAGGGGCGCCGTTGAAGGCCTTGGTGCTTGACGCTTCGATGACCCTGGCCTGGGCCTTTGAGGACGAGAAGACGCCAGCCTCACATGAGGTCATGCAGCAGGTCGCAGAGTCAGGGGCGACCGTACCGTCACTTTGGCGCCTGGAGGTGGTGAGCGCCCTTGGCGTGGCCGTTCGGCGTAAACGCTGCGATGAGGCGTTTGTCGATCGCACGCTTTGCCGCCTTGGAGATTTGGCGATTGCCTTGGATGATCAGACCGATGCGCGCGCCTGGACGGAAACGCTCGGATTGGCGCGCGCCGAAGCGTTGACGCCCTACGACGCCGCCTATCTCGAGTTGGCGATCCGGCTAAACGCGACCCTCGCCAGCTGCGACGCCGAACTCATCGCCGCCGCGCGCCGGCGGGGCCTTGATGTTCTCACCGCCTGATCCTTCAGGACTGGAATTCGCCCAATTCCGGCGCTACGGCTTAAGCCATGCGTATCAAAGCCCTCCTCGCCCTGACCGCCGCCGCGCTTTCGCTCAGCGCCTGCGCCACCGTCGATCGCTATGATGCGGCCGGCGACGTCCACACCCTGCTGACGGCGATCCGCGATCAGGACCGGGCGACGTTCGACGCCCATGTCGATCGCCAGGCCCTGAAGGGCGAGATCGAGGCGCGGCTGATGGCCGAGACCCGCAATCGCAAGGTCGATGACAAGTGGGCCGCCGTGGCCGCGGTGCTGGCCGGTCCGGCCGCCCAGCTGGCGGGCGACGCCCTGATCCGGCCCGAGACCTTCCGCGCCGCCGCCACCTATTACGGCTATACGCCCGACAAGCCGCTGCCCGGGCGGGTGGCGATCGCCAGCAGCCTGCGTCCGATCGACAACGGCCGGGTCTGCGCGGCCAAGAAGAACGGCCCCTGCCTGCTGACCTTCACCCGCGAGGGCGACATCTGGCGGCTCAGCGGCTTTGATCCCGAAGCGGCGAACCTGCACTTCAAGCGATGAGACTGGGATTTTCGATCGTCCTGGCGGCCTGCGCCCTCGCCACCGCCGCCCACGCCGAGCGGCGGATGTTCTCGTATGACCCGATCTCGGCCGACGCCAAGCGGCTGACCGGGGCGGGCCTGACCGTCCTGTTCGACCAGGGGCTGCTGGGCGGGGCGCGACCGATCAAGGTGCTGGCCACCGGCGTGCCGGCCCAGGGTCTGCTGATCAAGGGCAAGGACCGCGATCTGGGGCCCAAGGGTCTGGCGGGCATGTCCGGCGTCGACGCCGACGCGGCGCTCTATGAGGTCGACCCCAAGGCCGAACAGGGCAAGATCTATGTCCGCGCCTTCTGTCCCGGTTCCACGCGCCTGTGGCTCAGCTTCAGCCCCATCGCCGTGCGCCGCGACCTGCGCGTCCAGGCCCTGGGCGATGACCCCCAGACGGCGGGCAAGGCCCCGGGTCAGGCGCGGGTCTGCGGCACGCTGGACTTTTCCTGGCGGGGCGAGTGGAAACTGCCCGGCGGCAATCGGCCCGATCCGATGGAAGACTGGACCGACACCCTGAACGGCGTTCGCTAACCGTCTTGTCGGCGGCCGCGATGACGGCCAAGCTCTGCTCCAACGACAAGGGGCGGACGCACAATGACCAGCGCGCTGGAGGGCTTCACGCGGTTTGAGTTCGACGACGGGCGCTGGACCCGCGAGGTCTGGCGCATCGGTTCGGGCCCCGCCGTCATCGTCATCCACGAAATGCCCGGCCTGCATCCCGGCGTGCTGGCTTTCGCCCGCGACGTGGCCGCCGCCGGCATGACGGTCTTCTGCCCCAGCCTGTTTGGCGAACCGGCCAAGACGGCGACGCCCGGCTATGCGATCGGCGAGATTCTGAAGACGATCTGCGTGCGGCGCGAATTCACGGTGTGGGCCACCGACCGTTCCAGCCCGATCGTCGACTGGCTCCGGGCCCTGGCCCGGCAGGTTCACAAGGATTGCGGCGGCCGGGGCGTCGGGGCGGTGGGCATGTGCTTCACCGGCGGCTTCGCTTTGGCGATGATGACCGAGCCGTCCGTTGTGGCGCCGGTGCTGTCGCAGCCCTCGCTGCCGTTCGGCAAGAAGGGCGCGGGGTCACTGGGCTGTTCGGCGGCCGAGATCGCCTGCGCCCGCACCCGGTTCGAGACCGAGGACCTGTCGCTGATGGCCCTGCGCTTCAAGTCCGACAAGCTGGTCCCCGATGCACGCTTCGAGACCCTGAAGCGCGAGTTCGGCGACAAGGTCGAGACCATCGACCTGGAAGACGCCGACGCGGCCAGGGGCGTTCCCATGGCCCCGCACTCGGTGCTGACCCTGCACCTGGACCGCCACGACCCGCTGGGCCCGACCATGCAGACGCGGGACAAGGTGATCGCGTTCTTCAAGGATCGGACGGCTTAGACTCCATCTCCGCTCTCCCCGGCGAAGGCCGGGGCCCAGATCGAACCCGTGAAGGTTCCGACCTGGGCATGGTCAGAAGGCGAGTCATCCCCAAACGCTCAGGCTGAATCTGGGCCCCGGCATTCGCCGGGGAGAGCGGGGTTTGTAAGTGCGCGCTCATGCTCAGAACGTCCGGCGCTGGACTTTTCCCCCCCACAAGCCTAGACACCGCGCCTTGATTTTCCCCCGCGCTCCGGTGTTCGATCCGCCGGCCGGGCTGTAAGGACGCCGCGCCATGAAGCGCCATACCGACAAGTCTCCCAAGGCGGCGCCCACCGGCCCGTCGCAACGCCAGCTGCGGGCCGGCGAGCTGGTCCGCCACGCCCTGGTCGAGATCCTCCGCGAGGAGGATCTGCAGGATCCGGCCCTGATCAATATCTCGGTGACCGTCACCGAGGTGCGGATGACCCCGGACCTGCGCCACGCCGTCTGTTTCGTCGAGCCGCTGGGGGCGGGTGTCGCGCCCAAGATCGACCGCGAAGCCTCCTCGCCCTCGCGTATCGCCGTGCAGCTGGGCAGCCCCGAGGTGGTGGTGGCCGGCCTCAACCGCGTGGCCAAGTTCCTGCGCGGCCGGCTGGGCAAGACCATCGACATGAAGTTCACGCCCGACCTGAAGTTCATCCACGATGAGAGCTTCAACTCGGCCGCCGAGATGAACCGCCTGTTCGACAATCCGGTGGTGCAGCAGGACCTGCGCCGCCTCTCCGATGTGGTCGACGACGGGGACGATTGACCGTGGCCCGCCGCAAGAAGGGCGACGCTGTCTCGGGCTGGCTGTGCCTGGACAAGCCCTATGACCTGAACTCGACCAGCGCCGTCACCCGCGTGCGCCGGGCGTTCAACGCCCAGAAGGCCGGTCACGCCGGCACGCTGGACCCGCTGGCCACCGGCATCCTGCCCATCGCCCTGGGCGAGGCGACCAAGACCGTTCCGTTCCTGGTCGACGCCGACAAGGCCTATCGCTTCACCATCCAGTGGGGCCGCGACACGACGACGCTGGACCGCGAAGGCGAGACCACCGGAACCAGCGATGTGCGCCCCAGCCGCGAGCAGGTCGAGGCCGCCCTGCCGGCCTTCATCGGCGAGGTCGATCAGATCCCGCCCAACTATTCGGCCATCAAGGTCGACGGCGAGCGCGCCTATGACCTGGCCCGGGAAGGCGTCGAGTTCGAGTTGAAGACCCGCAAGGTCAATATCTATGCCCTTCGGGTGCTGGAGACCCCAGACCTTGATCACGTCGTGCTGGAGATGGAATGCGGCAAGGGCACCTATGTCCGCGCCGTGGTCCGCGACCTGGCCGCCGCCCTGGGAACCTGCGGCCATGTGGATCAGCTTCGCCGCACGCGGGTGGGCCAGTTCACCGAGGAAACGGCGATAGCGCTGGAAACTTTCGAGAATTTGAGCTATGAGGCCCGCCTGTCGGAGGCATTACTTCCGGTCGAGACCGCGCTGGACGACATCCCGGCGCTGGCCGTGACTGATGAAGACGCCTTCCGGCTTGCGCAGGGACGCGCCATCGTTCTGCTCCCAAGGCAGGTTGAAACGCTGAAAGCCGAGCTCACGCCCGGCGATCGCACCGTTTCGGCCATGGTGGGAGAGAGGCTGGTGGCCCTGTGCGAGATGCGCGCCGGACGGCTCAATCCGGTGCGGGTCTTTCAACTCACCTGAGCGGAGACACACCGATGTCGATCACTGCCGAGCGCAAGACCGCTCTTATCGCCGAACACGCCCGCTCTGAGGGTGACACCGGCAGCGCCGAAGTCCAGGTTGCGATCCTGTCTGAACGGATCGCCAACCTGACCGAGCACTTCAAGACCCACAAGAAGGACAACCACAGCCGTCGTGGTCTGTTGATGATGGTTTCCCAGCGTCGCAGCCTCCTCGACCACCTGAAGAAGTCCGATGTGAGCCGTTACACGGTCCTCATCGAAAAGCTGGGTCTGCGCCGCTAGTTTTGGCGCAGTCGGCCGCCTCGCTCACGCGGGGCGGCCGAACGCTTTTCTGGAGCGTGACAGTTGGAAGTGGGATCTGGCGAAAGTGGATTCCGGTTTCGACGCCCGTCACGCGACAAAGTTTAGAGGCCTTGGTTTCAAGACAGGCCGAAACCAGGGTTGCTGCGGATCCGCCTCATGCGGCTCCGAACACGTAAGCCGGAGATCACGATCCCCGGACGCCTGTCGAACTGGATGAGGAATACTCGGGACCGCCATTCGGCCGCCCGCCCCTGTCCGTCCTGAAGGAAATGGGTCCTTCGGAACCGAAAGAAGCAAAAATGTTCGAAATCATGCGCAAGACGATCGAGTGGGGCGGCAAGAGCCTGGTCCTCGAAACCGGTCGCATCGCCCGTCAGGCTGACGGCGCCGTTCTGGCCACCATGGGCGAAACCGTCGTCCTGGCCACCGCCGTGTTCGCCAAGAAAGCCAAGCCCGGCCAGGACTTCTTCCCCCTGACCGTCAACTACATCGAGAAGACCTACGCCGCGGGCAAGATCCCGGGCGGCTTCTTCAAGCGCGAAGGTCGTCCGTCGGAAAAGGAAACCCTGGTTTCCCGCCTGATCGACCGTCCGATCCGCCCGCTGTTCGTCAAGGGCTTCAAGAACGAAGTCCAGGTCGTCTGCACCGTGCTGCAACACGACCTCGAAAATGATCCCGACATCGTCGCCATGGTCGCCGCCTCGGCCGCCCTGGTCATTTCGGGCGCCCCGTTCATGGGCCCGATCGGCGGCGCGCGCGTCGGCTACATCAACGAAGAATACGTGCTGAACCCGACTCTCGACGAGATGAAGGACAGCAAGATGGACCTGGTCGTGGCCGGCACCGCCGACGCCGTGATGATGGTCGAATCGGAAATCCAGGAGCTCTCGGAAGAGATCGTCCTGGGCGGCGTCACCTTCGCCCACAAGGCGATGCAGGCTGTCATCGACGGCATCATCGAACTGGCCGAACACGCCGCCAAGGAACCCTTCGACTTCCAGCCGGAAGACACCGACGCCCTGAAGGCCGAAGTGAAGAAGGCCGTCGGCAAGGACCTGGCCGAAGCCTACACCATCCGCGCCAAGGGCGACCGCGTCGCGGCCCTGTCGGCCGCCAAGGCCAAGGCCACGGAAAAGTTCGCCAAGAGCGACACCAATCCGGCCGGCATCGACCCGCTGAAGCTGGGTTCGGTGTTCAAGGAACTGGAAGCCGACATCGTCCGTCGCTCCATCCTCGACACCGGCATCCGCATCGACGGCCGCACGGTCGACAAGGTGCGTCCGATCCTGGGTGAAGTCGGCATCCTGCCGCGCACCCACGGCTCGGCCCTGTTCACCCGCGGCGAAACCCAAGCCATCGTGGTCGCCACCCTGGGCACCGGCGACGACGAGCAGTTCATCGACGCCCTGGAAGGCACCTACAAGGAAGCCTTCCTGCTGCACTACAACTTCCCTCCCTTCTCGGTCGGTGAAACCGGTCGGATGGGCAGCCCCGGCCGCCGCGAAATCGGCCACGGCAAGCTGGCCTGGCGCGCCCTGCGCCCGATGCTGCCGGCCAAGGAAGACTTCCCCTACACCATCCGCCTGGTCTCCGAGATCACCGAGTCGAACGGCTCGTCCTCGATGGCCACGGTCTGCGGCTCCTCGCTGGCCATGATGGACGCGGGCGTTCCGTTGATCCGTCCGGTCTCGGGCATCGCCATGGGCCTGATCCTCGAAAAGGACGGCTTCGCCGTTCTGTCCGACATCCTGGGCGACGAAGATCACCTGGGCGACATGGACTTCAAGGTGGCCGGCACCAGCGAGGGTCTCACCTCGCTGCAGATGGACATCAAGATCGCCGGCATCACCGAAGAGATCATGAAGCAAGCGCTGGCCCAGGCTAAGGGCGGCCGCGAGCACATCCTCGGCGAGATGAACAAGGCGATGGATGCGCCGCGTGAAGAAGTCGGCGACTACGCGCCGAAGATCGAAACCATCACCATCCCGACCGACAAGATCCGGGAAGTGATCGGCACCGGCGGCAAGGTGATCCGCGAGATCGTCGCCACCACCGGCGCCAAGGTCGACATCAACGACGAAGGCACGGTCAAGGTTTCGGCCTCGGACGGCGCCAAGATCAAGGCCGCCATCGACTGGATCAAGTCGATCACGCAAGAAGCGGAAGTCGGCGCGATCTATGACGGCAAGGTCGTCAAGGTCGTCGATTTCGGCGCCTTCGTGAACTTCTTCGGCGCCAAGGACGGCCTCGTCCACGTCAGCCAGATCAGCAACGAACGCGTCGCCAAGCCGTCGGACGTGCTGAAGGAAGGCCAGATCGTCAAGGTCAAGCTTCTCGGCTTCGACGATCGCGGCAAGACCAAGCTGTCGATGAAGGTTGTCGACCAGGAAACCGGCGAAGACCTGACCAAGAAGGAAGGCGCGACCGAAGAGGCGTAAGCCGCTTCAGTCCGGCTTTTCCGGAAAGATCGCAGGCGGGCGGCTCCGAAAGGGGCCGCCCGTTTTGCGTTTGGGCCTCAGGCGCTGTGCGTCCTTCGAGGCCCGCTGCGCGGGCGCCTCAGGATGAGGAGCTCTGTGGTTCTGAACACCTCATCCTGAGGTGCGCGCTCCTGAGCGCGCCTCGAAGGACGCAGGGCGGATGGCCGTCCACGCTAAGGTCGGTTAGCCTGCCTGCATGATCGATTTCAAACAGGTTTGGCTGCCGCAGATGCTGGGCTATGCGCAGCTCATCGCGGACGAAGACGTCCTCCGGCGAGCTTGGTTGAACGGGGAGACGGTTGAAACATCCGTGACCGCGCCGGACGAGATGATCGAGCAGGTATTCGGCGATTTGGATGCTGAAGAGATGATCAAGGAGGCGTCGCTGCATCTCGCGCGCGCTCCGCGTTTGGCCGAAGCGCTTCGCGAGTTTCTGCAGGGGATGAACGAGTGGGACGGCGAGAACGGCGATCGCCAGCCCGAGGAAGAGCTTTTCCATAAGCCCAAATGGAAGCTTCTGCGCAAGAAGGCGGTGCAAGTCCTGAATGAGGCGCGGCCCACTGGCGTAGGGCTGGATTGAAGCCACAACCGGTCGCCCGCCGACCTCCAGGGTCGGTGCGATCCTTACATCTCTTGGAGGCTGCAGCGTGCCGAGGCGTACAGGTCTGTCAAGGACGGCCCTCCGGGTCGCCGCGGCGCGGCCGGTCGCAGACCGGTGTCGGCGGAGAGACCTGTACGCCTCGGCGATCGTCTCGCCGTGAGATGTAAGGAGGGCTCTGCCCGCGCGGAGGGAGGCCGGACGCGCTCGCGAAACCCTCTCTCTTAGAGAGAGGGAGGGGCCCGCCGCCGCAGGCGGTGGGAGGGTGAGAGGTTTCACCGCCAACCGGAAAACCTCGAGTCCTGCCGTTGAGCGCTCTCAACGCCTCAGACCCTGCCCGGGTCGTGGGACAAGACTGCAAACGCCCGCCGTCAGAACAATGACCAGAACCATAGCCCCGCCACCCGCTCGGCGCTCCGTTCGGTGAGGGTGTAACCTCTCACCCTCCCATCGCTACGCGGCGGGCCCCTCCCTCTCTCAAAGAGAGAGGGTTTCAGAGGAAGGGCCGTCAATCCCCGTCCTCGCACGGGCGTTCGCGCTCCTCGACCCCAACAAATTCAACGCCCTAACCGCCCGAGCCAGCGTCACGATGGAAAATCGACGCATCACCCTCCAGAACGGCCGCATACTTCTCCTTGCCCCGCTCCTGGGGAGGCCGTCCAGCTGGCGACCTGACGGGGGGTGGGGGTGGTCGAGCGGGAAGCGCCCGTCGGCCGTCGTCGAAGGCCCGGCGGGGTCTGGCTGAGCGTGGACACCCCTCGAGGACCGTCCCGTGTCGAGGCCAGGCCCGGACCGCCGGGAACTCCCTTCGCCGACGCCCGTACGGAACGCACCAGGCGCGGGCTGAAATCGCCCGCGCGGTCCGGAGGGGTCGCTGTCCCTTCCGCCCGCCGGGGGCCTAGCTACCGGAGCGGATTAACACCCCGCCAATCCCGGCGATGCTCCTGAACAACGATCACGCGGAGCGCTCCGGCCCCGGCCGAAACGGTACTCCAACTCTACTCATCCGGGCCTGGCCCGGACGCTCCGCCGCCTCCCCAATCTCGCCGGTGAAAATCGGCGAGGCTGCGAACCCGTGTCTTTATGGCAGGCTCAGAACGCCCCCTCCGACACGCTGCGTATCCGCAGCGCGCCACCTCCCCCGTTTCACGGGTGAGGAGAAACAGGATTTTCCTCCCCTGCGCAGCGGGGCCGATAGGCGACGTGACGGAGGGGGCGCTGGGCCCGTCCTACCGCTTGGGCGCCACTCGGATGGTCACCCGGTCGGGCGTCCCGTTGCCGCCCCGGCAGGCGGCAGGCTTGAACTTCAGGTCCAGGCACACCCAGACCTCGGTCAGGCGGTTGTCCTTGTTGACCCGGACATTGAGGCCTTCGCGGGTCAGGCGGCGATTGCGGCTCAGGAAGGCGTCGCGGACCTGGCCGGCGGTCATCACGTCGCCGGGGCCGGGGGTGAGGTCGGGGACGTTGAGGCCGGCGCGCACGGCGCGGGCTTTCCTGAAATAGGCCTCGGGCGTCGCCCAGTCGCAGGTGCCGTGGGCCTGCCACTCGTGCTGCAGCAGCCAGGGCGAGGGGGTCATGCACAGATTGGCCCGCACGGTCTTTTCCGGGATCGGCGGGCTGGGCTTGCAATAGCGCGGATGGACCTTGTCAGGGCCGTTGGGCCACAGGCCGTGGACGGTGAAGCCGAAGCTGTTGGTGTCGCACTGGATGGTCTTGTCGGATTCATGGATGCCCGAGCGGCAGGCCTCGGGCGACCAGAACAGGGCCAGAAGATAGGCGGCGATCGGCACGTCGGGGTGGATCTGGTCGGCGGGCGGGATCTCGGCCGGGGCCAGGGTGACCGTTGGGGGGATGGCGCAGGCCGGCGGACTGGCCGCCTGGGCTGCGCCGGTGACGGCGAGGGCGGCGGCGAGGCCGGACAGGACACGCATGAAAGAGGACGTCATGGCTAACCCTACAGCCGCTTATCCCCGCGACAGCGGGGACCCAAGCCGAGCCCGTCCTTACGCGCCAAGTCCACACTGGCCAACCCCGCTTGGGTCCCGGCTTGCGCCGGGATGAGCGGGTGAGGGAGGGTCTAGCGCCGCGCCTCGGTCGCCATGCGGATCGCCAGGCCGCCCAGCACCGTGGCCATCAGCCAGCGCTGGACGATGGCGAAGCTGGGCCGGGTGGCCAGGAAGGCGGCGATCGAGCCGGCGCCCAGGCAGATCAGGCCGTTGATGGTCAGGCTGATGACGATCTGGCTGCCGCCCAGCGCCAGGGACTGACCCAGCACCGCGCCGCGATGCGGGTCGATGAACTGCGGCAGCAGGGACAGGTACAGCATCGCCGCCTTGGGATTGAGCAGGTTGGTCAGCAGGCCCATGGCCATCAGCTTGGCCGGCGGATCCTGGGGCAGCTGGCGCACCTCGAACGGCGAGGCGGCGCCGGGTTTGATCGCCGACCAGGCCAGCCACAGCAGATACAGGGCCCCGCCGAACCGCAGCACGTCATAGGCGATGGGGGCGGCCATCAGCAGGGCGGTGATGCCCAGGGCCGCGCACAGCAGATAGACGATGAAGCCCGCCGCCGTGCCGACCAGCGACACGATCCCGGCCAGCGGCCCCTGGCAGATCGAGCGGCTGACCAGATACAGCATGTTGGGCCCCGGGGTCAGGGCCATGCCCAGACAGATGAGGCTGAAGGCAGTCCAGGTCTTGGCGTCAGGCATGGGCGCGGCTCCGCATCGAGAGGTGAGGCGCCCAGGCGAACGGCTGGCTGTGGCCCGCGCTTCCCGAGGGTGCTCCCTCTGATCGCCAGTCGCACGGACAGCCTGGAGGCTACACGGGAGGCTCCGGCCCGTCGAGTGCGGGGGACGGTCTTCACGGCCGACGCCGCGGGCCCCCTCCTGACCTGCTTCGCAGGTCGTCCTCCCCCAGAGGGGGAAGATGAGGTCGGCGCGTTTCATCTTCCCCCTCTGGGGGAAGACGACCGCGAAGCGGTCCGTAGGGGGCAAGGGCTGCGATGTCCGATCATTCTCGCCATTATTGAGAATGATTATCATTGCGTCCTGATTACGGTCCCGATAAGAACGCCTCGCAATATCAGAAGGGGCGCGAAGTCGCCGCCCCACTGGGGATCAGGATCAGTTATGCGTCATCACAACTCCACCGGCGTCGTCAGCCGCCCGCGTCGCGCCTTGAGCGCCGCCGCCGTCGCCGGTCTGGCCGGTCTCACTCTCGGCGCGGGTCTGGCCCAGGCCGCGCCCGAAGCCGACGCCGCCATGGCGACGGCCGCCAGCGTCCCGGCCGACAGCACCGAGGTGTCGGGCGTGGATGTGACCGGCCAGCGCAAGGTGCGTCCGCAGTCTGGCAAGTTCACCAAGCCGCTGCTCGACACGCCCAAGTCGGTCAACATCATCACCTCGGACGCCCTGAACCAGCAGGCGATCAGCAGCCTGGCCGACGCCTTCCGCACCGTGCCGGGCATCACCCTGGAATCCGGCGAGGGCGGCGCGCCGTCCGGCGACCGTCCGCGCATCCGCGGTATGGACTCGACCTCGGACATCTTCGTCGACGGCATCCGCGACGCCGGCGGCCAGTCGCGCGAGGTCTTCGATCTGGAGCAGATCGAGATCATCAAGGGTCCGGCCTCGGCCTATACCGGCCGCGGCTCGACCGGCGGCAGCGTCAATCTGGTGTCCAAGGTGGCGCGGACCGGCGACTTCAAGACCGCTTCGCTGACCGTGGGCGACAACCAGACGCGTCGGGTGACCCTGGACGTCAACGAGCAGGTCTCCGACACGATCGCCGTGCGCCTGAACGGCCTTTATCACGAGAACGAGGTCAATGGCCGCGACGCCGTCAACGGCGATCGCTGGGGCGTGGCCGGATCGGTCGCCATCGGCCTGACCGGCCCCAGCCGCCTGACGCTGGACTATTATCACCTCGAGACCAGCGAGCTGCCGGACTACGGCATTCCCTATAGCCGCACCACCGTGAACGGCGTGGCGTACGGGACGCCGCTGACCGGCCATGACGACGCCTTCTACGGCCTGACCAACCGCGACTTCCGCGACACCAGCGCCGATATCTCGACCCTGCGCTTCCAGCAGGATCTGGGCGGGACGTGGAAGTTCTCGACCGCCGTCCGCTATGGCCGCACGACCAACGCCTATGTCGTCACCAATCCCGATGACAGCCGCGGCAATGTCGCCAACGGCTATCTGTTCCGCGGCACCAAGAACCGCAACACCCTGACCACCACCACGGCCAACGCCAACACCCTGACCGGCGAGTTCGCCACGGGCGGTCTCAAGCACAGCCTGGCCCTGGGCACGGAATGGGCCGAAGAATTCACGCACAGCCAGGGCTATCTGCTGGCCGGCCCGGGCCTGACCACCGGCACGATCGTCAGCGGCGCCTACAGCTCTACAAATCTGGCCTGCAGCAGCGACAGCCGCCTGGGCGCGCTCTACGGCAACAACTGCACCCGTCTGGACAATCCCAATCCCAATGAGGCCTGGATCGGAACGATCACCCGCTCGCCGGGCTTCACCGAAACCCGGGTGACGACCAAGGCCCTGTTCGCCTTCGACACCATCGAGTTCAATCCGCACTGGATGCTGAATCTGGGCGTCCGTTACGACGACTACACCAACCGCTATAGCGGGCTGAGCTATAGCAGCAGTTCGGGCGCCACCACGCTGATCGCGCCGCTGCGCAACCAGTCCAGCTTCTGGAACTATCAGGCGGGCCTCGTTTACAAGCCGGTCGAGAACGCCAGCCTCTATGTTTCCTATGGCAGCTCGTCCAACCCCTCGGGCGAAGGCGCCGGCGACAGCTCTTCGGTGGCCACATCCACCGTCAATCTCGATCCCGAGCAGAACGACAGCTACGAGGTCGGCGGCAAGTGGGACACCCTGGGCGGTCGTCTGAACCTGACCGCAGCGGTTTTCCGCACCGACAAGACCAACGCCCGGGTGACGGACGCGGATGGAGTCATCAACCTGGTCGGCAATTCTCGCGTCCAGGGCGTCGAGCTGGGCGCCGGCGGCCAGATCACGCAGGCCTGGAGCGTGACGGCGGGCTACACCTACACCGACAGCGAGGTTCGCGACGGCGGCTTCTCGTCGGGCGTGGCCTCGACCAGCAACGGCAAGATGTTCCCCAACACGCCCAAGCACGCCTTCAGCGGCTGGACCAGCTATCGCATCACCCCGGCGATCACCGTCGGCGGCGGGGCGTCCTACATGTCCAAGCGCTATGCCAATGCGGCCAACACCTATTCGGTGCCGGACTACTGGCGCTATGACGCGATGGTCGGCTGGCAGGTCAATGATACGGTCGATCTGCAGCTGAACCTGCAGAACCTCAGCGACGAGCGCTATGCGGTGAAGCCCTATGCCACCCACATGGTGCAGATCGCCGAGGGCCGCACGGCGCTGGTCAAGGTCAACGTCAAGTACTGAGACGCCTCCCGTCCCGATCTTGACGTCCGCCCTGTCCGACGCTCCCCCCGCCGGACAGGGCGTCTTAGCTTTTCCGTCGTGGATGTCCGATCATGATGCTGCAGATTCCTGAAGTCCTGACCGCCGATCAGGTGGCGCAGTGCCGGGCGATCCTGGACGCCGCGCCCTGGGTCGACGGCAATATGACCTCAGGCTTCCAGGCCGCCATGGCCAAGAACAACGAGCAGCTGCCGCAGGAGGGCGAGGCCGCGCGGACCGTGGGCGCGATCATCCGCCAGGCGCTGGAGGGCAACCGCCTGTTCGTCTCCGCGGCCCTGCCCCAGACCATCCTGTCGCCGATGTTCAATCGCTATGGCGAGGGCATGGGCTTCGACAGCCACATCGACAATGCGATCCGCCGCGACCCGGTCACCGGCCAGCGCCTGCGCACCGACCTTTCGGCCACCCTGTTTCTGGCCGATCCCGAGGACTATGACGGCGGCGAGCTGGTGGTCGACGACCTGTATGGCAGCCATGCGGTCAAGCTGAAGGCCGGCGACCTGATCCTCTATCCCGCCTCCAGCCTGCATTATGTGACGCCGGTGACGCGCGGGGTTCGCACCGCCAGCTTCTTCTGGATCCAGAGCCTGGTGCGCGAGGACGCCCGCCGATCGCTGTTGCTGGACATGGACATCGCCATCCAGCGCCTGGCCGGGGCGGTCGGCGCCGACGACCCGTCGATCCTCAGCCTGACCGGGACCTATCACAACCTGCTGCGCCAGTGGGCGGAGATCTGAGGCCCAGCCTCTGGAAGATCAAAATCGGCGAACATTGGTATGCTTCGCCAACCATAAGTTTACCCTTGCCCCTCACGATCACGGCTCCAGCTTCCGGATCCCTGATGACCCAATCTCCGTCTTCCGACGAGACCCCGCTCGCGACCGCGCCGTTCGGCGAGGCGGAAGCCGCGCCCTGGTTCTTCGCCCACGCCAAGGACCTGTTCGCTGTGGTTTCGGCTGACGGGCGCTTCCTGGTCGTCAATCCCGCCTGGACCGCCCTGACGGGCTGGTCGGTCCAGGACCTTGTCGGCCAGCCCTGCAGCAAGTTCGTCCACGCCGAGAGCCAGGCCGAGCTGATCGACACCGGCCTGCGGCTCATCGAGTCCGGCTTTGCGGTCAATCGCCTGCGGGTGCTGTGCAAGACCGGCGACTCGATCTGGCTGGAGGGACGCTCGCACCGCGGCCCCGGCGGCGAGATGGTCGGCACCCTGCATGACATATCCGCCGAGGTGGCGGCGACCCGGACCCGGGAAATGCTGGCCGAGGCGGCCGGAGTCGGCGTCTGGAGCTATGATCCGACGACGGGCGTCATTGACTGGGCGCCTGACGCCCTGTCGGCCACGGGCCTGTCGCCCGCGGATCTGGCCACCCGACCCCTGTTCGCGGCGCGGCTGGCCGACGATCAGCGCGACGCGGTGATGGCGGCCTTCAACGCGGCCGTCATCGAAGGTGGGTCGGGAACCATCGAGTACCGGCTGAGAGTTGGAGACGACCAGTGGGTCACGCTGCGCGCCACCTTCCGCGGCGAACCCCTGGCCGACGGACGGTTCGCCCTGCGGGGCATTTCGCAAAATATCACCGACCTGGTGAGCAGCCGGGACGCCGCGCTGTGGGGTGAGCGGCGTGCGCAGCAACTGGTCGAGGAAGCGCCCTTCGCGGTGGCGGTCTATGACCAGGATCTTCGGCTGCGGGTTGTGAGCCCCCGCTTTCTCGAGATCTTCAAGGCGACCGAAGCCGGGGTGATCGGCAAGTCCCTGCGCGAACTGACCGAGGGGGGCCGGCGCCGGTTCGTTTCGGCGGTAACGCGGGCGCTGTCCGGCGAGATCGTCGTACGGCGCGAGGACCGCCTGCGCGACGCGGACGGCGAGGAGCACACCCTGCGCTGGGAGGCCCGACCCTGGCGCAATGCGGCCGGCGACATCGTCGGCGTCATCACCTACATGGACGACGTTACGGCCCTGGCCGAGGCGCGGCGCGAGGCGCGCGCCAATGCCCGGCGGCTGAAGATCGCGCTCGGCGCGGCCCGGGCCGGCGTCTACGAGATCGATCATACCGACCGCGCCTTCTGGGGGTCCCCCGAATTCCACCGCATCGCGGGCCGGCGCATTACCTATGCCGATGTCGAGCACGGCCTGTGGTCGATGGTCCCGCCGGAGGACTTGTCGAATATCCAGGAAGCGGCGGCGGCCTGGCGGAGCGCCGGCAGCCCGGGCCCTCTGGAAATCGAGACCCGCATGACCAACGCCGCCGGTGAAATGCGCTGGATGCGGATTTTCCACGACGTTCGCCGCGACGCCAACGGAAAGGCCCGCAAGGCCTTCGGCATGGTTCTGGATATTGACGAAAAGAAGCGCGCCGAACTGGCCCTGGTTGAGGCTGAACGCATCGCCCAGGCGGCCAGCGAGGCCAAGGCCCAGTTCCTGGCCAATATGAGCCATGAGATTCGCACCCCGATGAACGGCGTGCTGGGCGTGATGCATCTGCTGGAAGGCCAAAACCTGCCGGGCGACGCCGCCGGACTGCTGCATGAAGCCCTGGCGTGCGGTCAGATGCTGTCGACCCTGCTGGACGATGTGATCGACATTTCCCGTATCGAGGCGGGGCGTCTGGATATCCATCGCGAGCCGGTGGATCCCCGCGCCCTGCTCAGCGACGTCGCCGGACTGATGGCGCGCCAGGCCCAACAAAAGGGTCTGACCCTGACCCTCGACGCGCCCGACCTGGGCTGGATCGAGACCGATCCCACCCGGCTGCGCCAGGCCCTGTTCAACCTGATCGGCAATGCCGTGAAGTTCACGCTCAAGGGGTCGGTCACCGTTCGGCTTCGCCGGGTCGGCGAGCAGATCGCCTTTGACGTCATCGACACCGGCGTGGGCGTGCCGTGCGAGATTCAGGCCCGTCTATTCGAGCGCTTCGAACAGGGCGACGCCAGCACCACCCGGCGGTTCGGCGGTTCTGGCCTGGGTCTGGCGATCACCCGGCGGCTGGCCGAGATGCTGGGCGGCGCCGTTGGGTTTCAGTCGGAACCCGGGGTGGGGTCATGCTTCACCCTGATCATCGCCGCCCCTGGCGCCGCGACGCCGGCAAGGGTGGATACGGACATCGCCAATGTCCTGGCCGGCCTGCGAATTCTGCTGGTCGAGGACAACGCCACCAACCGCCTGGTCGCGTCACGGATTCTCGAACAGCTGGGCGCCGTGGTTCACACGGCCGAGGATGGCTTTTCGGGCGTCGATATGGCGCGCGCCGGGGGCTTTGATCTGGTGCTGATGGACGTGCAGATGCCCGGCATGGACGGTCTTGAAGCCGCGCGCCGAATTCGGGCGCTGGCCGGTCCGGCGAGCGTGACGCCGATCATCGCCCTGACCGCCAATGTCATGGCGCATCAGCGCACCGCCTACAGCGCCGCCGGCATGGACGGCGTCGTGGCCAAACCCATCTCGCCGACGGCCCTGATCGCCGAAATTCTGCGTCTTGCCGCCCGTCCGCAGATTTCGCAGACCGCCGTCGCCTGAGTTTCCCCCGCCGTCGAACCGCGCTAAAGCAGGCGCTCAAGAGCGCGCGACAGCGTCCCCGGGGGAAAGAATGACTGACCAGACGACCCAGAAAGAGGCCGCGTCGATGCGCACCGTGGTGGCGGCCTCGTCGGCCGGCACGGCGTTCGAATGGTACGACTTCTTCATCTTCGGCAGCCTGGCCCAGGTCATTTCCAAGACCTTTTTCACCGGCCTCAGCGATTCGGCCGGCTATATCGCCGCCCTGGCGCTGTTCGGCGTCGGCTTCGCCTTCCGGCCGATCGGCGCCCTGGTGTTCGGCAAGATCGGCGATCAGGCGGGTCGCAAGGGCGCCTTCCTGGCCACCGTTCTGCTGATGGGCGGCGCCACCTTCGCCATCGCCTTTCTGCCGACCTATGAGCAGGCCGGCATCATCGCGCCGATCCTGCTGATCATCCTGCGCTGCGTGCAGGGCTTCGCCCTGGGCGGCGAATATGGCGGCGCGGCCATCTATGTCGCCGAGCACTCGCCGCCCAACCGGCGCGGCTGGTCGACCTCCTGGGTGCAGACCTCGGCGGCGTTCGGCCTGTTCGGCGCCCTGCTGGTGATTATGGGAACCCGCGCCGCCGTGGGCCTGGAGGCGTTCGACGCCTGGGGTTGGCGCATTCCGTTCGCGGTCTCGATCGGCCTGTTGGGGGTCTCGGTCTGGATGCGCCTGAAGCTCACCGAAAGCCCGGCCTTCGCCAAGATGAAGGAAGAGGGCGAAGCCTCAAAGGCGCCCTACGCGGAAGCCTTCGGCCAGTGGAAGAACATGAAGCTGGTGATCCTGGCCTTCCTGTCGATGATGTGCGCCCAGGGCGCGGTCTGGTACACGGCCTTCTTCTACAGCCAGACCTTCATGGAGAAGTTCCTCAAGGTCGATCCGGTCACCATCAATGGCCTGATGATGACCGCCACGGCGGTCAGCGCGGTCTTCTATGTCGTGTTCGGGGCCCTGTCGGACAGGGTGGGTCGCAAGCCGGTGATGCTGGCCGGCATGACCCTGGCCCTGGCCTTCTACTTCCCGGGCTTTCACCTGATGGAGCGGGCGGCCAATCCCGCCCTGGCCGAGGCTTCGGCAAAATCACCTGTCGTGGTCGTGGCAGACCCCAAGGATTGCGCCCTGCAATTTGACCCGGTCGGCAAGGCCGCTTTCGTATCGTCCTGCGACATCGTCAAGAGCGCCCTGGCCAATGCCGGGGTCTCCTACGCCAACAAGACGGCGCCGGCCGGGGCCCGGGCCGTGATGCGGGTGGGCGCGATCGAGGTGATCTCACCCAGCGCCAAGGGCCTGTCCAAGCCCGAGACCAAGGCCTTGAAGACCGCCACCGAGACCGCCATCAAGGACGCCCTGACGGCGGCCGGCTATCCGGCCAAGGCGGATCCGGCCCGGATGAACAAGCTGGGGATGTTCGGCGTCCTGTTCGTGTTCGTGATTGCCGCCACAGCGCTGTTTGGGCCGCTCGCCGCCTGTCTGGTCGAGCTGTTCCCCACCCGGGTGCGCTACACCGCCCTGTCGCTGCCCTATCATATCGGCACCGGCTGGGTTGGCGGCTTCGTGCCGTTCTTCGCCTTCGCCATCGTCACGGCTGTGGGCAATATCTATGCGGGCCTCTGGTATCCGGTGGTCTTCACCCTGATCAGCGTCCTGACCACCCTGTTCCTGCTGCCGGAGACCAAGGGCCGGTCGCTGGATTAGGCGGTCGGGGGATTAGGCTGGCGGGGAACTAGGCCGGCGGGGCCGACAGCAGCACCTCGACCATCACCCCGGCCGCGGCCAGGGCCTGAATGGTCGAGGGCTCGACGGGTCCGGTGATCAGGCGAATGACCTGACGACCCTCGCGGGCCAGCTGGATCAGGCGGTCCGCCCCGGCCTCCTCGGGCGTCAGGCGGTGGGCGTCCCGGCGGGCCATGGTCAGGATCTGAGGATCCACGTCGGGGTCGGCGACCAGGTCGTCGGCCGCCGACAGGGCCCGGACGGCGCGCAGGGTCAGCAGGTCGGAGGGCCCCTTGCCGGCGATGAAGCGCACCCGGCCGTGCCGCGCCGAACCCTTGGCCAGGGCCTCGCGAAACAGCCGGCCGGCGGTTTCCATATCGCCCGCCATCGCCGCCTGGGCGGCCTCGCCGGCCACAGCGTCGCGCAGGAAGGCGCGGCGTTCGTGCAGGGCGGGAAGCGTCTTGCGCACCTCGTCCTGGAAACGCCGCAACAGGGCCGCCACGCGGCCGGCGCCTTCGGGGACCTGGGTCTCGATATCGTTACGCAACATGGTCGCCAGAACCGGGGCCGAGCCGCCGGTGCCGACCGCCGCCACAACCTCGCCCCGGTCGATCACGGCCGGGGTGTTGAAGTCGCACAGCGCCGGCTTGTCGACCACATTGACCAGGACACGGGCCGCTCGCGCGGCGGCGGCGGCGGCCTGAACAAAGACCTCGTCGTCGCTGGAGATGAAGGCCAGGACCGCGCCGCTATAGGATCCCGGCAGGAAGGCGGCGTGGCCGTCCAGGCGGACCAGCGTGGCGGGCGAGCCGTCGAACAGGCGCGCCTTGTTGTCGGCGCCCTCGCCGGAGCCGGCGATCACCACCGTGCGGCCGGCGAGGGGGAAGAAGGCGGGAAAAGAGTCCAAGGGGGCTTCCTTAGTGGGCCTGGCAGTCATCATAGGGTCCGCCTGGAAATCCGGTGAGTTTGGCCGCGTCGCCCTTGCCCCAGATCTCGAAGCCGGCGGCGGCGTAGCGCGCGCCGGACGCCGAGCGGGCGAGCGGCAGGATCCGGGTCAGTCCGCCGGCGGTCACCACGACCTTGTCGCCGCGGGCGCGGTAGGTTGCGGTGAAGGCTTTCCCGGACTTGCAGCCATAGACCACCGGCGTGGTGGTCGCCTCGGTCGGCGCGACGGTGGCGCAGGCTGACAGGGTCAGGCCCGCCGCAAGGGAAACACACAACAGACGACGCACAGCGAACTCCTGACGAACGGCGGGGCCAGCATAGGCGCTTTGCCCGCGCGGGGCTCCCCCTGTCATCGCCGAACCGGCCGTTTCGGTCGATGGGTGTCAACCGCGCCGCGAACCGCCTCTCGAAATAGTGCTGGCCCCGGGCCGTGTGAACAGTGTTAGAATTTGATCCATCGCAGGGTCGCGCCGCGGCCCGCGCTTCGTTGGGAGGCGAGGAGCCATGGCGTCCACTCTGGATATCAACGGCAAGACGGTGACGGTGAACGCCGATCCCGCGACGCCGCTTCTGTGGGTCCTGCGGGATGAGGTGGGCCTTACCGGAACCAAGTTCGGGTGCGGCGTGGCCCAGTGCGGGGCCTGCACAGTTCATGTCGACGGCCAGCCGATCCGCTCCTGCGTCACCCCGATCGCCGGGCTCTCCGACGTCAAGATCACCACCATTGAAGGCCTTGGCGGATCGCATCCGCTGCAGCAGGCCTGGGTCAGGCACGACGTGCCGCAGTGCGGCTACTGCCAGTCGGGCCAGATCATGTCGGCCGCCGCCCTGATCGCCCAGAACACGGCGCCCTCTGACGAGGACATCGACAACGCCATGAGCGGCAATATCTGTCGCTGCGGCACCTATCAGCGCATCCGCGCCGCCATCAAGGACGCCGCCGGCGGCGGGGCCGTCGCGGCAGGCAAGCCGCACGCCGATATTGATGAGGCCATCGCCGCCGCCTCGGGCGCGACCTCACGGGGAGCCGGTCGATGAACGCGCCCTTCAACACGCTTCTGGGCCAGGACGGTGTGAACCGTCGCGACGTCGTCGTCGGTTCGGCCCTGGTCGGCGGCGCCCTGCTGGTCGGCTGCTCGCCCGCCGACATCATGAGCGCCGGCTCCAAGGTCGAGGTCGGCGCCTTCGGGCCCTTTATCAAGGTGGCGGCCGACGGGGCCGTGACCGTGATTTCCAAACACATCGAGTTTGGCCAGGGCAATCACGCCGGCCTGGCGGCCATTGTCGCCGAGGAACTCGACGCCGACTGGACCCGCGTCGCGGTCGAGCAGGCGCCGGCCAACGCCAAGCTCTACGCCAACGGCTCGCTGGGCGCGCAATTGACGGGCGGGTCGTCGGCGATCGCCAATTCCTGGACCCAGCTGCGCACCGCCGGCGCCGCGACCCGGGCGATGTTCGTTCAGGCCGCCGCCGCCAGGTGGAACGTCCCGGTCGGCGAGATCGCCGTCAAGGACAGCGTCCTGACCCACGCCTCGGGCAAGACGGCCGGCTTTGGCGAGCTGGTGGCTGACGCCGCCAGTATCACCCCGCCCGCCGCGCCCGTGTTGAAGGATCCCAAGACCTTCACGCTGATCGGCACGGACCGCGTTCGCCGCAAGGACGCCCAGGCCAAGAGTGACGGCACGGCGCGCTTCACCCAGGATGTGCATCTGCCCAACATGCTGACGGCGATGGTTGCTCATGCGCCGCGCTTCGGCGGCAAGGTCAAAAGCTTCGACGCCGCCGAGGCCAGGAAGGTTCCGGGCGTGGTCGAGGTCTATGAGATCCCGACCGGAATCGCGGTGGTCGCCGACACCACCTATGCCGCGCGCATGGGCCGTGAGGCCCTGAAGATCGAGTGGAACGAGGACAAGGCCGAGACACGCAGCAGCTCAGCTATCGCCTCCACCTTCCGCGACATCGCCACCGGCAAGGGTCCGGCCGATCTGAAGTGGGAAGGGTTCGACTCCAAGGGCGACGCGGCGGTGATCGCCGGGGCTAAGGGCGCCAGGGTTTTCGAGGCCCTCTACGAGTTCCCCTATCTGGCCCACGCCACGATGGAGCCCATGAACTGCGTGGCCATGGTCGATGGCTCCAAGGTCAAGATGGTGTTTGGGTCGCAGGGCCAGACCCTGGACCAGCTGAACGCCGCCAAGATCGTCGGGACCCTGCCGGGTTCGGTCGAGATCGAGACCCTGTTCGCGGGCGGCTCGTTCGGCCGCCGGGCCAATTTCCCGTCCGACTATGTCGCCGAATGCGTCCACATCGCCAAGAAGGTCGGCAAGGGCCGGCCGGTGAAGCTGGTCTGGACCCGCGAGGACGACATGCGCGCCGGCTTCTTCCGGCCGCTGGTGGTCCACGCCGTCAAGGTCAGTCTCGACAAGGACGGCTATCCGGCCGCCTGGCGTCACCGTATCGTCAGTCAGTCGATCATGAAGGGCTCGCCGATGGGCGCCGGGAAGGGCCCCGACCAGACCGCCATCGAAGGCGCGGCCGGCTCGCCCTATCTGAAGGCCACGCCCATCGTCGACGCCCAGGTCGCCCTGCCCGACGTCGGCGTGCCGGTGCTGTGGTGGCGCTCGGTCGGCGCGACCCACACCGCCTTTGTGATGGAGCACACCATCGACCAACTGGCGCGCAAGGCCGGCAAGGATCCTGTGGACTATCGCCGGGCGCTCTACGCCAAGGCCGGGGCCGACCGGCATCTGGCGGCGCTGAACCTGGCCCTGGAAAAGGCGGGTCCCGCGCCCGCCGCCGGCTGGAGCCGTGGCGTGGCGGTGCATGAAAGCTTCGGCTCGGTGGTCGCCCAGGTCGCCGAGGTCAAGGTCGTCGACGGGGCGCCCAAGGTCGGCCGCGTGGTCACCGCCATCGACTGCGGCGTGGCCGTCTCGCCCGACCAGATCGCCGCCCAGATGGAAGGCGGAACCTGCTACGGCCTGTCGGCGGCGCTGTTTGGCGAAATCACCCTCACCGACGGCGCCGTCGATCAGGGCAATTTCGACGGCTATCGCGTCCTGCGGATGAACGAGGCCCCGAGCGTCGAGACCTATATCGTCGCGTCGGGCAATCCGCCCAGCGGCGTGGGCGAACCCGGGACCCCGGTGATCGGCCCCGCTGTCGCCAACGGCCTTCTGGCGGCGACGGGCAAATCGACCGGACGCCTGCCTTTCGCGACGCAGACCGCCTAGATTTCCGACGTCCAGCGCCTCAGGCGCTGGACGTCGCGCGAGCCCCGTCGCATGCTGACGCCATGGTGGAACCCGGCGACAGCTCTGGCTTCAAGCGTCTTACGCCGCGCGAACGCGAGATTCTGCGCCTGATCGCCAGCCATCTGCAGTCCAAGGAAATCGCGCGCCTGCTCAGTCTCTCGCCCAAGACGGTCGAGATGCATGTGCTCAGTGCGCGTCGCCGTTTGTCGGGCATGAGCCGCCGTGACGCCGCCCTGGCCTTCATGGCCTGGGAAGCCGACCCCGGTAACGACTACCGTAAGCAATCAGACAGCCTAGTCGCGGCGTCGGCCTCGGTCTCATCTTATCGTGAAGATGGGAGCGACCATGAACGACAATCAGACCCGAGACGCGGCGCGACCCCGGGCGGAGGCCTCGGCCTTCTTCATCGCCAGCTGGCAATCCCTGGAAGAGGGTCTGACACTTCTGGCGGGGACCCCGGAACGGGGCCAGCTGGTCACCGAAGCGGTGTCGGCCTTGCGGAAATCGCAGGCGGCGGGCGATCCGCCGTCCAAGCTCCTCCTGAGGGTTCTGGCGGCGACGGCCTTTCTGGCCGACGACCGGCCTCTCCACACCCCACGGCGAGGGGGTGGCGCGATGACCTGAGCCCCCTCCAGTGGCTGGGCCTTATCGTGGGGCTGGCGATTCTGGGCGGACTTCTGCTCGGCGCGCTGACCACCGGGGCCCACGACTTTCTCTACGCCCTTCAGCGATTCCGCGAGGGCTGGAGCCCGCCGCCCCCCCGGGCCGGCTAACACCCACAACCCAATCTGAGCCTTTGAGCGCGCGGACACGGTCCGCGTGACAGGAGAGTCTTGCATGAAACGGATCGATGCGGCCCGCGCCGGGGCCCAGAAGCTGATGCGCGCCGAGGCGGCGATTGACGCGGCCCTGCGCGAAACGGCCGAGCTGATGGGCCTGCTGCCGAGCCTGCGCCTGGAAGCCAATCTGTCGGCCGTGATCGGGCAGGACGCCGTCGACGATCTCGGCGAAACCCTGAGCCACATTCTCGCGGCCCGCCGCACGATCGTGCGGGCCCATGGCGGACTGCAGACCGTCCGCGAGCAGATCGGGTGCAAGTGGGTGTCCGTCGGCGAGGTCGACAAGCCTGAGGACGTGCCACGCACGGGCGGATTCCATGCGGTCGAGGGAGGCCGCGCCGCATGATCACGGCCTTTTCCAAAGGGCAGGCTTACGGCATGGTCGCGCGCCAGTTCGCGTCGGGACCATGCCGTGTACCATACCATCACTCCGTGGATTTCCCTTTCGATCGCGACGCTGATCTGCGGCTTCGCCATCTGGAAGGGCGATCGCTGGATCCGGTTTGTCGCGATCGTCTATCTGACCGCCTGGATTGCAACGCCCCTTGTGACGATCCGCGATCCGATGAGCCCCGAATGGGGGATTATGGCGATCGACGCTGCGGTGATGGTCCTTTTGGTCTGGGCGTCTCTGAAGGCGCGGCGGATCTGGACCGTTGTGGCGGCGGCCTGCCAGATGATGGCCGTCGCGGCGCACATCGTGTCGATCATCGATCTGCGGATCTATATCGCCACGGTGATCATGGGTCTGACCTTGCTCAGCTATGGCGTGCTGATCGCCCTGCTGTTCGCGACGGTTTCAGTCCTTCGCGCCAGGCGGGTGGCCGATGACGGTCGCCTCGACACTGGTTCATGACGTCTCCGCCGAGGAGATCGCCGAGTTCCGGCGCGGTCTCGATGCGCTGGGGCCTCAGCAGCGGCGGATCCTGGCCATGCTGATGCCGCGCCTGATCGCGCTGGAGGAACGGGGCGATCCCGAGGGCGCGATCCGCATCATCGAGGAGATCCGCACGATCCTGTGGGACGGGCGGCGCACGCATCACTGACCCGCTCAGGGGGCGGCGGCGAGATCCTCGGGACGATCGACGTCAAACAGGACCCCCGGATCGTCGGTCTCGACCGTGATGAACCGGTCGCCGGCCTGGCGGATCAGGGCCTGGGCCCCGACATCGCCGCCGAGCGCTCGCAGGGCGGGGATCCAGTCCCGGCCAAACAGGACGGGATGGCCGCGTCGTCCCGTATGGACCGGGGCGACGATGCCGCCGGGACCGGACAGGGCGCGAACCAGGGCCGGAGCGACCCCGGGGCCGACCCGTGGCATGTCGCCCAGAAAGACGAAAACGCCATCGACATCGCCGGGCGTGGCCCGGGCGGCGGCCGCCAGCGACGCGCCCATGCCCTCGGCGGCATTTTCCACCCGGACAAGACGCGTCTCGACGGCCTTGTCCAAAGCCTCGATGGCGGATTCCAGCTCGGGATCATCGCTGATCGCCATCACGACCAGGGTCACCGGCGCGGCCGAGGCGCTGGCGAGCGCGCCGGCGATCAGGGGGCGATCTCGAAAAGGCGCCAAAAGCTTGCCGCCGCCAAAGCGGACGCCCGCGCCGGCGGCCAGGACGATCGCCGCGAACTTTCTGGTTTGGCTTTCCGTCATGTCGCCCAACCCCTATCTTGTAGGCAGACATGACGCCCTATGACGCCAGCCCCGCGCAAGCGACCTTGATCGCGCCCCGTCTGATCGACGGCTTTGGCCGGGCGGTAACCTATCTGCGCGTCTCCGTCACCGATCGCTGTGACCTGCGCTGCGTCTATTGCATGGCCGAGCACATGACCTTCCTGCCCAAGGCGCAGGTGCTGACGCTGGAGGAGCTGGACCGGGTCGCCTCGACCTTCATCGGCCTGGGCGTGCGCAAGCTGCGGCTGACCGGTGGCGAGCCCCTGGTGCGCAAGGGCTTCATGGATCTGGTCGGCCAGCTGTCGCGCCATCTGCGGACCGGGGCGCTGGACGAGCTGACCCTGACCACCAACGGCACCCAGCTGGCGAAATACGCCGAAGACCTGGCGCGGGCGGGGGTGCGGCGGATCAATGTCTCGCTCGACACCCTCAAACCCGATCTTTTCCGGCGACTGACCCGGGGCGGCGACGTCGCCCAGGTGATCGGCGGGATCGACGCCGCCCTGGCGGCCGGGATCGCGGTGAAGATCAACGCCGTGGCCCTCAAGCACGACAATGCCGACGAACTGCCGGCCCTGATCGCCTGGGCCCATCAGCGCGGCTGCGACATGACCCTGATCGAGACCATGCCCCTGGGCGAGATCGACGAGGACCGCACCGACCAGTATCTGTCGCTGAAGGACGTGCGCCGCGACCTGGCCTCGTTCTGGACCCTGGAAGACCTGGCCTACGCCACCGGTGGTCCGGCCCGCTATACGCGGGTGGCCGAGACCGGCGGCCGACTGGGCTTCATCACCCCGCTCAGCCACAATTTCTGCGAAGCCTGCAACCGGGTGCGCCTGACCTGCACCGGCACGCTGCACACCTGCCTGGGCCGCGACGACGCCTCGGATCTGAGGGCCGTGATCCGCGCCGGGGCCACCGACCCCGAGCTGGAGCAGGCGATCTTCGCGGCCATCGGCTCGAAGCCCCAAGGCCACGACTTCCAGATCGCCGGCGCGCGCCCGGCCGTGGCCCGTCACATGTCGACGACAGGCGGCTGAGATGGCCAGGGTCCTGCTGTTTGGACGTCTGGCCGATCAGGCCGGCTGGCGCGATCGGACCTTTGAGGCGATCTCGCTGTCGAGTCTGCGGGCTTTGATCGCCAGCGACGACCCGAATCTCGGCGAGGCCCTGAGCGGTCCCGGCGTTCAGGTGGCGGTCGACAAGACCGTGGTGCGTGGCGAGGCGGCGCTGCAGGCCTCGACCGAGGTCGCCTTCCTGCCGCCGATGAGCGGCGGATGATCACCCTCACGTCAGAGCCGTTCGAACCCGGCGCCCTGCTGACCGCGTTCTGCGCCGGTCGCGACGAGACCGGCGCCGTGGCCAGTTTCGTCGGCCTGGCCCGTGCGGAGCAGGGGCAGGCGGCGGCGCTGGAGCTGGAGGCCTATCCCGGCTTCACCGACGTCGCGATCCACGAGTTCGCCGAGGCCGCCAGAGCCCGTTTCCACCTTCACGACTACCGGATCGTCCATCGCACCGGTCGCATCGCGCCGGGCGAGGCCATCGTCTTTGTCGCCACCGCCGCCGGCCATCGCCGTGAGGCTTTCGAGGCCTGCGACTTCCTGATGGACTGGCTCAAGAGCCGCGCCCCCTTCTGGAAGAAGGAGCATGGCCCGGACGGCGCCCGCTGGATCGAACCCACCGACCGCGATAGGACCGACGCCTCGCGTTGGGATCAGGAGTAAGTCATGTCTGCAGCAGGCCTCACCCCCGGCGGCGGGATCAAGCCGGACCTTCCGTTCACCCCGGTGCGGGTGGCGATCCTGACCATCTCCGACACCCGCGACGAGGAAAGCGACACCTCCGGCCAGGTGCTGGTCGATCGGGTCAAGGCCGCCGGCCATGAGCTGGGCGGCCGGGCGGTGGTGCGCGACGACATCGCGCAGATCCGCGACAAGGTCCGCAGCTGGATCGCCAGCGGCCAGGTCGACGCCATCGTCACCACCGGCGGCACCGGCCTGACCGGCCGCGACGTGACGGTCGAGGCGCTGGAGCCGCTGTTCAACAAGCGGATCGACGGCTTCTCGGTGATCTTCCACATGGTCAGTTATCAGTCGGTGGGCCTGTCGACCCTGCAGTCGCGGGCCACGGCCGGGCTGATCGACGGGGTCTTCGTGTTCTGCCTGCCGGGCAGCAACGGCGCGGTGCGCGATGGCTGGGACAAGGTCATCGCCGCCCAGCTCGACAGCCGCCACAAGCCCTGCAACATGGTCGAGCTGATGCCTCGGCTCCTCGAACAGTAGGGCGGCGGGAACCGTGAGCAAGCTGACCCACATCGACGACCAGGGCCGGGCCCGCATGGTCGATGTCTCCGAAAAGGCAGCGACGGCCCGCGAGGCGGTGGCGACGGGCTTCGTGCGGATGAGCGCGGAAACCCTGGCCCTGGCGGTGTCCGGAACCGGCCGCAAGGGCGATGTCCGCGCCGTGGCCGAGATCGCCGGGGTGATGGCGGCCAAGAAAACCTCCGACCTGATCCCGCTGTGCCATCCGCTGGCCCTGAGCAAGGTGGTGGTCGAGGTCGAGCCCGGCGAGGGCGGCCTGTCGGTCACCGCCCGGGTCAAGACCACCGGTCCGACCGGCGTCGAGATGGAGGCCCTGACCGCCGTGTCGGTGGCCTGCCTGACGATCTACGACATGCTGAAGGCCGCCGAAAAGGGCATGGTCATCGAGGCCGTGCGACTGCTCGAGAAGACTGGCGGCAAGTCGGGCGACTGGACGGCGGGGTAGGGCCCTGCGTCCTTCGAGGCTCGCCTCGGGCTCGCACCTCAGGATGAGGACCGTTTGCTGAGGATCTCCTCATCCTGAGGCGCCCGCGCAGCGGGCCTCGAAGGACGCAAAGCGCCTGATCAGGCCTCCACCGTCCGCCGCGCCAGGGCCGGCTGGCCGTGCCGCGCGGCCATGATCTCGCCGATCACCGCCACCGCCACCTCGAACGGGGCCTTGCCGCCCAGATCCAGGCCGATCGGCGCGCGCAGCTTGGCCAGGTCGCGATCGGTCAGGCCGGCGGCCCTCAGGCGTTCGATCCGTTCGCCCAGACGCCGCCGCGCGCCCAGCAGGCCGACATAGGGCGCGGGCGAGGGCAGGGCGGCCAGCAGGGCGGCATGGTCCAGGTCGATATCGTGGCCGCAGATCGCCACCGAGGTCCAGGGGTCCAGGCCCAGATCGGCCAGGGCCGGGCCGGCCTCCGCGCGGCTATAGAGCACCCCGGCCAGGGGCGGCGGCGTCGTCGGCCCCTTGGGGCGGATCAGGAAGGTCTCGAAGCCCGACTGCGCGCCCAGGCTGGCCACGGCCAGGGCGGTGGGGTCGCCGCCCAGCACCACCAGGCGCGGCGCCGGATCATGGGCCCGCTCGAACGCGCCGGCCCACGGGACTATCGGCTCTTCCAGACACTGGCGCTTCAGGCCGTCACTGACCCAGAAGGCCGGGAGCCGCATGTCGCCCAGGCGCAGCAGGGTTTGGATCGCCGCATCGTCCGGCATGATCCGCTCGACCAGGATCTCGATCCGCGCCCCGCACAGCAGCCGGATGTCGGGCCAGGGGCTGCCCTCGCCATAGACGAGGCGGCGCGGCTGGCCGTCGGCGAGGCATGCCCGGGCATGGACCTCGACATCCGCCTCGATGCAGCCGCCCGACAAAAAGCCGGAGAGATTATTTTTACCGAAAACCATCTGGGTTCCGACCGGGCGCGGCCCGCCGCCGCCCAGCGCGACGGTGGTCGCCAGGGCCGCCGGACCGTCCAAAAGCGCCGCCCGCAAGGCTGGACGGGCGTCATCGGTCATCCCGAACAGGGGCCAGTCTGGATCTCGAGTCATACCGCTCATAGTGGGCGCCTTTAACCCCTCGGCAAGGTTCCAGAAACGCCTTCTTCAAACCTTGGCGCGTACGGTGCGTGAACTCTCGGTGTTCAGTCCTCACGGATGTCCATGCCCATTTCGGTTTCAAAACTTGGTCTCGCGGCCGCCCAGTTCGGGCTCGACGGCATGACGTCGTCGCCGCGCGGGCGTTCGCCTGAGGCCGAGGCGCGGGATATCCTCAATATCGCCGACCGTTCGGGCCTGTCGGTGCTGGACGTTTCGGGCGTCTATGGCCGCGCCGAATCGGTGCTGGGCGACCTCATTCCGCGTCCGATCTCGTTTCGCGTCACCCTGTCGACCGCCCGCGCGGACCGGGGTCCGGACTTCGTCGAGACCGAGGCCCGCAATTCCCTGCGTCGCCTGGGCCTGGAACGCGCCGACGCCATCATCGTCCATTCGCCGTCCGAGCTGTTCGGCCCGCACGGCGCGGCCCTGTGGGATCGCCTGGCCCGGCTGCGCGACGAGGGTCTGTTCGAGAAGATCGGCGTCGCGGCCCACGCCAGCGACGATCCGGTGGGCGTGGCCCGCCGCTTCAAGCCCGACATTCTTCAAGCGCCGGCGTCCTTGCTCGATCAGCGCCTGCTGGCCGACGGCTCCCTGGCTCGCATCGCCGGGATGGGGGTCGAGGTGCAGCTGCGCTCGATCTTCCTCAATGGTCTGCTGTTCCTGCCGCCCGATCGGGTGCCGGCCCAGCTGAAGGGCGCCTCGGGCCGTCTGTCGCGCGTGCGCCGGATGATCGCCGAGGGCCGCTCGGATCCGCTGCAGGCCGCCCTGGGCTTTGCCCTCTCGCGTCCTGAGGCCAGCGCCGTCCTGGTGGGCGTGACCTCCGCCGCCGAACTGTCGGCCGTGGTCGCCGCCGCCTCCAGCCCGCCGCCGGATCTGGACTGGGACGAGATGGCCATCGACGACCCCGTGGCGCTCGACCCGCGACGTTGGGTCGCGTAACCGCCAGACCGAATCTACCGCGACACTGAAGTCAGCGATTGCTACAGCGTGCTTCACGGCGCGCCGTCTTGTGATGGCTAACGTCTAGTAAACACTTGTGATTCACGACGTTTTTATCTTTCTGGTCCAGACTAGGCTGAATAAAGCGCTCAGGGAGCCGCCCGATGATCCTCGCCGTACTGCAGGCCCGCATGGGCGCCGGCCGTCTTCCCGGCAAGGCCATGGCGACGCTTCAGGGCCAGCCGATGATCATCCGGCAGCTGGAGCGCCTGCGCAGCGCGCGTTGCCTGACCAAGATCATTGTCGCCACCAGCACCGACGACTCCGACGACGCCCTGGCGGGTTTTGTGGTTTCGCGCGGCTATGCCGTCCATCGCGGCGCGGGGGCCGATATCCTGGACCGTATCGTCCGTTGCGCCGACACCCTCAGCGCGGTCAGCCATGTGGTCCGCATCAAGGGCGATGCGCCGTTCGTCGATCCCGGCATAGTCGATGAGGCCATTCGTCTGGCCCTGGCCAGCGGGGCCGACTACACGTCCAACCGCGTGAACCCCTCCTATCCGGCGGGCCTGGAGGTCGAGGTGATCAAGGCCGACGCCCTGCGCGCCGCCGCCGCCGAGGCGCGTGATCCGATGGCCCGCATCTCGCCGACCGCCGCCATCCGCAATGCGCCCGACCGTTTCAGCCAGGCCCATCTGAAGGCGATGCGCGACTGGTCGCGTCTGGACTGGCGGGTCAAGACGGCCGCCGACCTGGCCTTCGCCCGGTCGATCTATGACGCCCTTCACCCGATTGATCCGAACTTCTGCATGAACGACGTGCTGGACCTGGTGGAAAGCCGCCAGGACATCGCTCGGTTCGCGGCCTGAAGGCCTTGTGTCCTTCGAGGCCCGCTGCGCGGGCGCCTCAGGATGAGGATACCTGTTCTGACGTCCTCATCCTGAGGTGCGAGGCGTAGCCGAGCCTCGAAGGACGCACGGATGCCTACTTCCAGGCCCCGTAAGGATCCACCGACGGCTTGCCCAGCGCCTCGGCCACGGCCGGATGGGTCAGCTGTCCCTTCAGCACATTGAGACCACGCGCCAGATGGACATTGGTCTTCAGGGCGTCGAGGCCGTGATCGGCCAGGGCCAGGCCGAAGGGCAGGGTGGCGTTGCCCAGGGCCTCTGACGAGGTGCGCGGCGCGGCGCCGGGCATGTTGGCCACGCAATAGTGCACCACGCCGTCGACCGTGTAGGTGGGCTCGGCATGGGTGGTGGGCTTGCTGGTCTCGAAACAGCCGCCCTGGTCGATCGAGACGTCGACCAGAACCGAGCCCGGCTTCATTTGCTTGAGGTGCTCGCGACGCACCAGCTTGGGCGCGGCGGCCCCGGCGGTCAGCACCGCGCCGATGATCACGTCGGCTTTCAGGATCTCTTCCTCGACCGCCGCGAAGGTCGAATAGCGGGTCAGGATGCGGCCTTGATAGAGGTCATCCAGTTCGCGCATGCGCGGGATCGAGCGTTCCAGCACCACGACCTCGGCGCCCAGGCCGGCGGCCATGCGGGCGGCGTTGGAGCCGACCACGCCGCCGCCCAGCACGGCCACGCGGGCCGGGGGCACGCCGGGCACGCCGCACAGCAGCAGGCCCATGCCGCCATTGTGCTTGAGCAAGGTCTCGGCGGCCGAGAACACGGCGATCCGGCCGGCCACTTCCGACATCGGGGCCAGCAGCGGCAGGCCGCCCCGGGCGTCGGTGACGGTCTCATAGGCGATGGCGGCGCAGCCGCTGCTGAGCAGGCCCTCGGTCTGGGCCGGATCGGGCGCCAGGTGCAGATAGGTGAACAGGATGTGGCGCGGCTCAAGCTTCTCCCACTCGATCTTCTGGGGTTCCTTGACCTTGATGATCATGTCGGCGCCGGCAAACACCGCCTTGGCGTCGGCGGCGATCGTCGCGCCGGCCTTGATGTAGGTGTCGTCCGAATAGCCGGCCCCAAGACCGGCGCCCGATTGCACGAGCACGCTGTGGCCGTGGCCGACATATTCCCGGACCGCCGTGGGCGTCAGGCCCACCCGATGTTCGCCGGGTTTGATCTCGGAAGGGACGCCGACGCGCATGATGTTTCCTCCAGCAGGATTGCCGCGCCAGTTTACGCCTCGCCGCGTGCAGGTTCCTTGGTCATTTCATGCGGCCAGAACTGTGTTATGCAGGAATCGTGCGCTTTGAGGTGCTTTGATGAAGAAACCCGCCATAGATCTCGACTCATTCGATCGGAAGCTGCTGACCGTGCTGCAAAGACGCGGCCGGGCCAGCTATGTGGAGATGGCCGAGGCGGTGAATCTGTCGGAGTCCGCCTGCCTGCGACGGGTGCGGGCGCTGGAGGAGGCGGGAGTGATCAGCCGCTACGCCGCCGTGATCGACGAGCGGGCCGTGGGCCTGCCGCTCAGCGTCTTCGTGACGGTGACCCTGTCGTCCCAGGCCGAGGCGACCCTCAGCGCCTTCGAGAAGGCCGTCGCCAATGTCCGCGAGGTGGCCGAATGCTATCTGATGACGGGCGGCTCGGACTATCTGCTGCGGCTGGTGGTGCGCGATGTCGATGATCTGGAGCGGGTCCACGCCCAGGAACTGACCCGGATCCCCGGCGTGGTGCGGGTCAGTTCCAGCATCGCCCTGCGCACCGTCGTCAAGCGCGGCGAACTGCCGCTGTGAAGGCGGTCGGAAAACCCACCGTCGGTTAACCTTGTCTCTCTAGGTCTAGGGAACGACACAGGCTGCGTCGGGGGACGAGATGGTTTCGAGACGACTTCTTCTGGGCGCTTTGGCGTCGGGTTTGGCGGCGTCGCCGCTGGCGGCGTTTGCCGAGGGCGACGATCACCACGCGCCGGTCGCGCGAAAGCCCGCGGCCAAACCCAAGGCGCCGGCGGCGCATGCCGCGCCCGCGCCCGTGCGCTCGACCGTCGCCGACTATCCCAAGCCGATGGAAGCCGAAGAGCCCGAGGTCCTGGTCAATCCGGACGAGGCCCTGGGTCGACTCAAGCACGGCAATGCCATCTTTGCGCGCGGCGGCGCCAGCCTGGCCCTGCCGAGCTGGACGCGGATCACCGAGCTGTCGAGCGGCCAGAAGCCGTTCGCGATCATCGTCGGTTGCGCCGACAGCCGGGTGCCGCCGGAACTGATCTTCGACTGCAGCCTGGGCGAACTGTTCGTGGTCCGCGTGGCCGGCTCCACCGTCAATCGCGAGGGCCTCGGCTCGATCCTCTATGCGGTCGAGCATCTGGGCGCGCCGCTGATCGTGGTGCTGGGTCACACCAAGTGCGGCGCCGTGGGCGCGGCCGTGGATGTGGTCACCAAGCACAGCCACCTGCACGGCGCGCTGTTCGACATGGCCCTGCCGATCATGCCGGCCGTGCTGGAGGCCCAGGCCTCCAACCCCGCGGATCTGGTGGACGCCGCCGTCCGTCAGAACGTGCGCGACACCGCCGAGCGTCTCAAGTCCTCCGACCACATCATCGCCGAGCGCGTCGCTTCGGGTCGGCTGAAGATCGTTTCGGCCTGCTACAGCCTGTCGACCGCGCAGGTCGAGTTCAACGTCTGACGGCTTTGACGCTGCAGGAATTGTCCTGCGGCGTTGACCCCGCCCCGAGCTTCGAGTCACATCGGCCCGCAAGTTTGGCGAAGCGGGGGATACAGGCATGGCGACGGACGAGACCCCGCCCGGAAACGGTCCTCAAGGATCGCCGGCGCGCCCCTGGTCGCCCTATCTTGATCGCCTGAAGGCCTATGTGCCGCGCGACGCCCGAGCCCGCATGATCGCGGTTGCGGCGGGCGCTCTGGTTGTCGGCTTCGGCGGCGGGCTGCTGGCCAGCAAGGCCGGCGAGCTGGGCTGGTTCGGCGGCGGCAAGACGGCTGTGGCTTCGACGGCGGCCAAGGGCCAGGCCTGGTCGCTGTTTGGCAAGCCACGCGCGGCCAACGCCCCGCGCCGGGGCATCCCCAAACCCGAGGGCTTCGCCGTCTGGCAGACGCGGATCGACAGTTCCGGCCAGGATCCGATGGCCTGCGTGCGGATGAGCAAGCCGCTCGATCCCTCCAAGGCCTATGCCGACTTCGTGCTGATCTCGCCGGATATCGGCCGCCAGCCCGCTGTGCGGGTCAAGGGCGACGAGCTGTGCGTCGGCGGCGTCGGCTTCACCGACCACCGCGTCACCCTGCTCAAGGGCCTGCCCGCCAAGGGCGGTGAGACCCTGAGCGCCAATGCCGATGTCGATTTCACCTTCGGTGAGAAGCCGCCCTATGTCGGCTTCGCCGGCGACGGCGTGATCCTGCCGCGCCACGACGCCGACGGGGTGGGCATCGAGACGATCAATGTCCAGACCCTGGCCGTTGAGGTCTGGCGCGTGCCGGACCGCAATCTGGTCCGCAAGTCGATCAGCGCCCCCGATCCCACCGGCGAAGGCGACTGGGCCGGGGACTATGGCGACGACGCCGTCGGCGAGGACGGCCGCCGGGTCTGGAAGGGCCTCGTGCCGGTCACGGGCGCCTCGGGTCAGAAGGCCACCACGGTCTTTCCGCTGGGCGCGGTGCTGAAGGACATGAAGGCCGGCGCCTTCGTGATCAAGGCGCGCGACGCTTCTGGCGGCCGAGATCCGGATGGGGAAGGCGATACCACCCCGGCCCAGGCCCGCCGCTGGATCCTGTTCACCGACATGGCGATGATCGCCTATGACGGCTCTGAATCCCTCGATGTGGTGGTCCGCTCGCTGAAGACCGCCAAGACCCTGTCTGGCGTGCGCGTGGCCCTGGTGGCGGCCGATGGCCAGGATCTGGCCGAGGTCAGCAGCGACGCCGACGGTCGGGTGCGCTTCCTGAGGCCCCTGCTGGAAGGCCAGGGCGGCGAGCACGCCAAGATGGTCATGGCCTATGGCCCGCAGGGCGATCTGGCGGTTCTGGATCTGGACCGCTCGCCGGTCGATCTGTCCAAGCAGGGCGTCGGCGGCCGCACCGACGTCACCGCCGGCCGTTCGACCCGCACGGATATCGACGGCTATCTGTATGCCGATCGCGGCATCTATCGCCCGGGCGAGACCGTGCACCTGACCGCCATGGTCCGCGACCGTCTGGCCAAGGCGGTCAATGACCGCAAGGGCGAGATCGTCGTCAAGCGGCCTTCGGGCGTCGAGTTCAAGCGCTATCCGTTCAGCCAGGCTCAGTCCGGCGCCGTGTCCGCCGACATCGCCCTGCCGCGCTCGGCGCCGCGCGGGCGCTGGACCGCCGAGCTGAAGATCGAAGGCATTGAGGTGGCTTCGGGCAGCCTGACCTTCAGCGTCGAGGACTTCGCGCCGCAAAGGCTGGCGGTCACCGCCACGGGCCAGGAGTCCGTGCCGCTGGGCGTGGGCGAGACCCGCAAGGTCGAGGTCTCGGCCCGCTTCCTCTATGGCGCGCCGGGCGCGGGCCTGCAGGTGCAGGGCGAGGCGCGGCTGCGCGCCGACTCCGATCCGTTCCCCGCCTACAAGGATTATCGCTGGGGCGACGCCGACAAGCCGTTCGAGGAGAAGTTCCTGGAGCTGGGCACGACGGTCACCGACGGCGAGGGCCGCGCGGTGCTGTCGGTCGGGACCGATCTGGCCGGTGACACCGCCCAGCCGCTGGTCGCGGCGGTGACCACCTCGGTGTTCGAGCCCGGCGGTCGGCCGGTGCGCGAGGGCCTGGACCTCAAGGTCCGCGCCAAGTCGCTTTATTACGGCGTCAAGGTCGACCAGGGCGAGTCCGCCAAGGGCGATCCGCCCGTCAGCCTGGAGCTGATCGCGGTCAACGCCGCCGGCAAGCGGGTCGGGGCCACCGCCAGCTACACCCTGATCAGCGAGAACTGGGACTATGACTGGTTCCAGCAGGACGGCCGCTGGCAGTGGCGGCGCACCAGCCGCGATGCGGTGGTGGCCAAGGCCACGGTCAACATCGGCGCCGGCGCGCCGGCCCGCTTCACGCGCCGCCTGGGCTGGGGCGACTATCGTCTGGTGGTCGAGGGCGCCGACGGCGCGCGCACCGTCACCCGCTTCGCGGCGGGCTGGGGCTCGCCCGCCAAGGATGCCGAGGCGCCCGACTTCGTGCGCGTCAGCGCCGGGACCAAGGCCTATGAACAGGGCGACACCGTCGAGATCACGCTCAAGCCGCCTTATGCCGGTGAGGCGCAGATCGCCGTCGCCACCGACCACCTGATCGACCTGAAGACGGTCAGCGTCGGCGAAGGCGGAACCACGGTGCGGCTGAAGACCTCGGCGGCCTGGGGCGGCGGGGCCTATGTGATGGTCAGTGTCATCCAGCCGCGCGATCCCGTGGCCTCGCCCAAGCCGCGTCGGGCCCTGGGCCTGATCTATGTGCCGCTGGACCCCAAGGGTCGCAAGCTGACCGTGGACCTGGGCACGCCGGTCAAGATCGACTCCAAGGCGCCGGTCGAGATCCCGGTTTCGGTCAAGGGTCTGGGCCTGGGCCAACGCGCCCATGTCACCGTCGCGGCGGTGGATGAGGGCATCCTGCGCCTGACCCATCAGGACAGCCCCGACCCGGTGAAATGGTATTTCGGCAAGCGGGCCTTGGGCGTCGACTATCGCGACGACTATGGCCGTCTGCTCGATCCCAATCTGGGCGCCCCCGCCAATGTCAATTTCGGCGGCGACGAGGTCGGCGGCGAAGGTCTGACGGTGACCCCGATCAAGACCGTCGCCCTGTGGTCGGGCGTGGTCGAGACCGGCATGGACGGCAAGGCGGTGATCAAGTTGCCGGCCGCCGACTTCAACGGCGAGCTGCGGCTGATGGCCGTGGCCTGGACCGATACGGCGGTGGGCTCGGGCTCCAAGCCCCTGACCGTGCGCCAGCCTGTCGTGGCCGATCTCAATCTGCCGCGCTTCCTGGCTCCCGGCGACAAGGCCCTGGCGACGCTGGAACTGCACAATGTCGAGGGCAAGCCGGGCGCCTATACCGCCGAGGCCTTCTCGTCGGGCGGGCTGAAGGTGGCCTTCAAGAAGGTGTTCCAGCTGATCCTGGGCCAGCGCATCGCCGAGAAGATCCCGTTCCTGGCGCCGGATGTCACCGGCGTCGGCAAGATCGGTTTCAAGGTCAGCGGGCCCGATTTCGCGACCAGCAAGGACTATCCGATCCAGACCCGCCTGGGCTGGGGCGATGTGGTGCGCACCACCACCGCGCTGCAACAGCCGGGCGCGGCCTTCACCCCGACGGCCGACCTGATGTCGGGCCTGGCGGCCGGGGATGTGACGCTGCAGGTCAGCTATTCGCCGTTCAAGGGTTTCGACCCGGCGGCGATCGCGGTGGCCCTGCAACGCTACCCCTATGGCTGCACCGAGCAGCTGGTTTCGACCGCCTATCCGCTGCTCTACGCTCAGAGCCTGACCTCCGATCCCAAGCTCAAGCGCACCCCGGCCGCCCTGGCCGGAGCCGTGGGCAAGCTGCTGGACCGCCAGACCCTCGACGGCGCCTTTGGCCTGTGGCGGGTGGGCGACGGCGAGGCCGATCCGTGGCTGGGCGCCTATACGACCGACTTCCTGCTGGAAGCCAGGGCCCAGGGCATCCCGGTGCCGGACGCGGCGATCGACAAGGCGATGAGCGCCATGCGCCAGATCAGCCGTCCCGACGGCTGGGCCTCGGTCGCCTACCGGATGGAGTATCCGCAATGGTGGGCCGCGACGCCGGAACAGTCGAAAAAGGCCACCGAGCGTCTGCGCCGCCGGGCCTCGGCCTATGCCCTGTATGTGATGGCCAAGGGCGGCAAGGGCGACCTGGCCCGCCTGCGCTGGTGGCATGACGTGCAGATGAAGGACGAGGATCAGCCGATCGCCAAGGCCTATGTCGCCGCGGGCCTGGCTCGCATGGGTGAGAAGGCCCGGGCGCGCTCGGCCATGCGCCAGGCGGTCAAGTCGCTGGGCTATCGCGACGAGCAGGACTGGTACCAGAGCCCGCTGCGCGATGTGGCCACTCTGACGGCCCTGGCCGTCGAGGCGGGTCAGGGCGATATCGCCGGCCAGCTGCAAGGCCGGCTGGAGAACGTGGTCAAGGATCCCGACGCCCTCAACACCCAGGAACAGGCCGCCGTTCTGCACGCGGCCTATGCCCTGCTAAAGGCGGCGGGGCCGATCACCATCAACGCCACGGGGGCCATGGCCCTGCCGCCGGCCGGCGGCGCACCGCGCTGGGCGGTGGGCAAGCTGGCCGACAGCCGCTTCGTCAATGCCGGCAAGGGCGCCCTGTGGCGGACGGTCAGTGTTCGGGGCACCCCGACCACGGCGCCGGGCTCGGAGGCCAATGGCCTGTTCGTCAACAAGCGCCTGCTGTCGATGAACGGGGCCAGTGTCGATCCGTCCACGATCCAGCAGGGTGACCGGGTGATCATCCTGGTCTCCGGTCGCTCGATGCAGGCCCGCTCGATGGCCCTGGTGGTCGACGACGCCCTGCCGGCCGGCTTCGAGATCGAGACGACGCTCGGCGCCGACGACGCCCAGAACGGTCCCTACAAGTTCCTCGGCGAGCTGACGGGGGCCGACGTGCAGGAAAGTCGCGACGATCGTTTCATCGCGGCCATGGACCTGGAGGGCAACAAGCCCTTCGCCCTGGCCTATGTGGCGCGGGCGGTGACCCCAGGCGACTTCTTCCTGCCCGGCGCCGTGGCCAAGGACATGTACCGTCCCAGCCTCATCGCCCGGTCGGACGCCGGTCGCGCGGTGATCGCGCCGGGGCCGTGAAGGTGATGTGGGACTTCATCGTCCCCCTCTGGGGGAGGAGGGCCGCAGACCCGGAGGGGGCGAGTGACGCAGGGCTAGTGGTGGAATGACGCCTGCTGACTCAGGGGGCGCTTCCACCACTGGCCCCCTCCGGATGCTGCGCATCCTCCTCCCCCAGAGGGGGAAGATGGTGGCGCCGCTCACCCGCGTTCTCATCGCCCTCCTCGGCGTCCAGGTGGCGCTGTTCGCCCTGAGCGCGGCCTTCCCGCCGGACATGACTCGGGCCAAACACTCATCACCGGTGGCGCTGGACCGGCGCGGCGCCTGGCTGAGGGCCCTGCCCGTCGAGGATGGCCGCTGGCGGATTCGCGCCGATCTGGACCGCACCGACAAGACCTTCCAGAAGCGCCTGATCGCCATCGAGGACGCGCGCTTCTATCGCCATCTGGGGGTCGATCCCCTGGCGGTGGTCCGGGCGACGGGCTCGGCGATCCTGCATGGCCGCCCGACCTCGGGCGCCTCGACCCTGACCATGCAGACCGCCCGCCTGCTGGAGCCGCGCCCGCGTAATCTGGGCGCCAAGCTGATCGAGATGATCCGCGCCGCCCAGCTGGAATCGCGTCTGACCAAGCGCCAGATCCTGGCCCTCTATCTGACCCTGGCGCCCTATGGCGGCAATCTGGAGGGGGTGCGGGCCGCCAGCCTGGCCTATTTCGGCCAGGAACCGACCAGTCTGACCGACGGCCAGCAGGCCCTGCTGATCGCCCTGCCGCAGTCGCCCGAGGCGCGGCGGCCTGATCGCCGGCCCGAGGCGGCGCGGCTGGCCCGGCGCACGGTGCTGAACAAGATGGTTCGGGCCGGGGCGCTGACCGAGGCCGCCGCCGCCGAGGCGGACGCCGAACCCCTGCCGCGTCGCACGCCGTTTCCCGCCCTGGCCTGGAACGTGGCCGGTGAGCTGGCCCGCGCCGCCCCGGCCGATCAGGCCAGCGTCATCTCGACCCTCGACGCCGACCTGCAGGCGCGGCTGGAGCCGATGGCCGCCGCCATCGCCGCATCGCAGGGCGGCGAGGCGACCGCCGCCATCCTGGTGGTGGAGATCAAGGGCCGCGCCGTGCGCGCCGCCGTGGGCTCGGCGGGCCATGACCGGGCCGGCGGCTGGGTGGACATGACCCGCGCCCTGCGCTCGCCGGGCTCGTCCCTGAAGCCGTTCATCTACGCCATGGCCATGGACGATGGTCTGGTGGCCGCCGACACCCAGTTGACCGACAGCGCCACGCGATTCGCCGACTATCAGCCCGAGAATTTCGACCGGGTGTTCCACGACAAGGTCACCGTGCGCGAGGCGCTGACCCACTCGCTGAACGTCCCGGCCGTCGCGACCCTGGAGCGCCTGGGGCCGGAGGTGTTCGCCGGCCGGATCGAGGCGGCGGGCGCGCATCTGGCGCGGCCGAAATCGGAACTGAAGGCGGCCGGCCTGGCCCTGGCCCTGGGCGGCGAGGGCATCACCCTGCGCGATCTGGTGATGCTGTACGCCGCGCTCGGCGACGGCGGCCTGGCCAAGCCCCTGGCCTGGACGCAGACCGACGCCAGGCTGCGCGAAAAGTCGGGCGGGACCCGGCTGGTGCGGCCCGAGGCGGCGCGGCAGGTGCTGGATATTCTGCGCGAGGCCCCGGCCCCGCGCGGCCGCGCGCCTTCGGCCCTGACCCTGGGCGGACCGGCCATGGCCTTCAAGACCGGCACCTCCTACGGCTATCGCGACGCCGTGGCGGCCGGGGTGGTGGGCGGCTATGCGATCGTGGTCTGGACCGGCCGGGCTGATGGCGGGGCGCGTGGCGGCCTGACCGGACGCGATGCGGCCTTGCCCTTGCTGTTCGACGTCGCCGACGTGATCGGGACTCCCGCCACCGCCCCGCGTCCGATCGCGCCCAAGGCGGCGCCCGAAGCATTGCAGCGGCTGCGCGCGGCCGATGACGGCCCCCGGCTGATCTTCCCGCCCGACGGCGCGGCCGTACAGGTCGAGGCCCTGGGGCCCAGGTCGCGGGGGCTGGTGCTGGCGGCCGGCGGCGAGGACCTGACCTGGTACGTCGCCGGAACGCCGCTGGCGGCCGATCCGGTCAGCGGCCGGGTGGTCTGGCGGCCCTCGGCGCCGGGGTTCTACAAGCTGTCGGTGGTGGACGGGCAGGGGCGCAAGGCCACCGCCCGGGTGCGCATCAAAGCGGGCTAGAGGCCACGGCGGCCTCGTAATCCTCAAGATTGGCGATGCCGACATTGAGGTCGTTCACCAGGCCGTTGGACAGCGAATAGACCCAGCCGTGCACGGCCAGCTCCTGGCCGCGCGCCCAGGCGTCCTGCACGAAGACGTCGGCGGCCACATTGCGCACCTGACGGATAACGTTCAGTTCGCAGAGGCGATTGAGCTTTTCCTTCTCGCTGGGCAGGGCGTCCAGCTCGTGCTTGTGCTCGGCATGGACCTCGCGGATCGGGTGCAGCCAGTGATCGACCAGGCCGCGCCGCTGGCCATCGATGGCCGCCGCCACGCCGCCGCAGCCATAGTGGCCCACGACCATCACATGCTTGACCTTCAGCACGTCGACCGCGAACTGCAGGACGGACAGGTAGTTGGCGTCCTGGGGCGGCGCCAGGTTGGCGACATTGCGGTGCACGAACAGTTCGCCCGGATCCAGGCCGACGATCTCGTTGGCCGGCACGCGGCTGTCGCTGCAGCCGATCCATAGATATTCGGGGCTCTGCTGGTTTTCGAGCCGCTTGAAGAACTGCGGATCGACCTGGGTCTTGCCCTTGGACCAGGCGGCGTTCTTGGCCTTGAGATCTTCAAGCATGGGTCGCATCCGGTTGCAGGTTGGGGTGGGCGGCGGCGATCGCCGGATGGTTCAGGGCCTTGGCCACGGCGGCGTTGATCGCTGGGAACGGCGTCATGTCCACGTGGAAACGGGCGGCGTTATAGACCTGGGGAACCAGGCAGCAATCCACGAGGCCCGGGGCGTCGCCAAAGGCGTAGCCCTGGCCGTTCTGGGCCACCATCGGCTCCAGGGCCGTGAAGCCGTCGGTGATCCAGCGCTGGGCCCAGGCGTCACGGCCGTCCTGATCGACGCCCAGCCGGGTGAGGGCGCGCAGGATGCGCAGATTGTTCACTGGATGGATGTCGCAGGCGATGATCTCGGCCATGGCCCGCACCGTGGCCCGGTCGAACGGGTCGGCGGGCAGCAGGCGCGGCTGGGGGACGGTCTCGTCGAGCCATTCCAGAATCGCCAGGCTCTGGGTCAGGCGGCGTTTTTCGGTTCCGGGGCCCTCCACTTCCAGGGTCGGCACCAGGGCCTGGGCGTTGAGCGCGCGATAGGCCTCGTCCTGATGCTGGCTCGAAACCAGGTCCACCGGCTGGATCGCATAGTCCAGGCCCTTGAGGTTCAGACCGATCCGCACCCGATAGGGCGCGCTGGCCCGCCAGGCGCTGTGAAGAATGAGCTTCATGTCCCCCTCCTAGACCAGGGTGAAGGACAGCTGGCCCACGCCCTCGACCGCGCCTTCGACCCGGTCGCCGCGCACGATGGGGCCGACGCCTTCCGGCGTGCCGGTGAAGATCAGGTCGCCGGCCTCCAGCCGCCACAGCTGGCTGGCCTTGGCGATCACCTCGGCGACGTTCCAGATCATGTCCGAGATCTGGCCGCGCTGTTTTTCCACGCCATTGACACTCAGAAAGATCGCCCCTTCCGGCGGCGGGTCGCTCATCGGGCGGATGGCGCTGATCGGGGCGCTGGCGTCGAAGGCCTTGCCCGCTTCCCAGGGCTGGCCCTTGGCCTTGGCCGCGCCCTGCAGGTCGCGCCGGGTGAGATCCACGCCCACGGCGTAGCCGAACACCAGAGCGATGGCCTGCTCGGGCGTGAGATTCTCGCCGCCGCCCTTCAGGGCCGCCACAAGTTCGATCTCGTGATGCAGGTCCGAGGTGGCGGGCGGATAGGGCACGCTGGTCGGCAGCGGGACCACCGCGTCGGCCGGCTTGGCGAAGAAGAACGGCGGATCACGGGTGTCGCCGCCCATTTCGCGGGCGTGGGCGGCGTAGTTGCGGCCCACGCACAGGATGCGCCGAACCGGAAAGACAGCCGATGATCCCTCGACCGGGACCGTGGGAAGGGCGGGCGGGGGAAAGGCGAACGTCGTCATGCCGCCTGATTAGCGCCAAACCGCCCACTTCAAAAGCACCCAGACCATGTTATCGCGCATCAGAAATCATCCGACCATATCAGACGCCTAAACGTTCTTTCACTTGCCCCCGTCAACGCGGTCGGGCCATGAGGGTTATGGGGAATTTTGGGCGTCAATCACTGCGGGGGCTTTGAGCGCACGATGCTGATCATCGAGAACCTGACCCATGTCTACGGCAACGGCGTTCGCGCCCTGGACGAGGTCAGTCTGACCATACCGTGCGGCATGTACGGCCTGCTGGGCCCCAACGGCGCCGGCAAGTCGACCCTGATGCGCACCATCGCCACCCTGCAGGCCCCGACCTCGGGCCATATCCGCTTCGGCGACATCGACGTCCTGAAGACCCCCGAGCTGCTGCGGCGCACCCTGGGCTATCTGCCGCAGGACTTCGGCGTCTATCCGCGGGTCTCGGCCTACGACATGCTCGACCACATGGCGGTGCTCAAGGGCATAGCCGGCGCGAAGGAACGCAAAGAGACGGTCGAGAGTCTGCTCAACCAAGTCAATCTGTGGGGCGTGCGCAAGAAGGCCATCGCCGGGTTCTCGGGCGGCATGCGCCAGCGCTTCGGCATCGCCCAGGCCCTGATCGGCGATCCGCGCCTGATCATCGTCGACGAGCCCACCGCCGGCCTCGATCCCGAAGAGCGCAATCGCTTCCTCAATCTGCTGGCCGAGATCGGCGAGAACGTGGTGGTGATCCTCTCCACCCACATCGTCGAGGATGTCGCCGATCTCTGCCCGGCCATGGCGATCATCTGCGATGGCCGCATCGTCAAGGAAGGCGCCCCGGCCGACCTGGTCGCCCAGCTCAGCGGCCGCATCTGGCGCAAGGTCATCGACAAGGCCGAGCTCGAGGCGGTCAAGGCGCGCTATCAGGTGATCTCCACGCGGCTGATGGCCGGGCGCACCGTGATCCACGTTCTGGCCGACAGCGATCCCGGCGACGGCTTCACGAAGGTCGAGGGCGGGCTTGAGGACGTCTATTTCTCGACCCTGTCCACCACCCGCCGCGCGGCCTAGGAGGGCGGGCCGATGTTTCGCAAGATCGCGGGCTTCGAGCTCCGCTACCAGCTGAAGTCGCCCGTGTTCTGGGTGGTGGCGGTGATCTTTTTCCTGCTGACCTTCGGCGCGGCGACCATCGACCAGATCCGCATCGGCGGCGGCGGCTCGATCCACAAGAACGCCCCGTTCGCGATCGCCCAGACCCACCTGATCCTGTCGATCTTCTATATGTTCGTGACCACGGCCTTTGTGGCCAATGTGGTGGTGCGCGACGACGAGACCGGATTCGGGCCGATCCTGCGCTCCACCCGGATCCGCAAGTTCGACTATCTGTACGGCCGGTTCACGGGCGCGTTCCTGGCCGCCGCCATCTCGTTTCTGGCCGTGCCGCTGGCGATCTTCATCGGCTCGTTCATGCCTTGGATCGATCCCGAGCGGCTCGGGCCCAATATCCTCGAAGCCTATCTGTTCTCGTATTTCGCCCTGGCCCTGCCCTCGATCTTCCTGACCTCGGCGATCTTCTTCGCCCTGGCCACCGTGACCCGCTCGATGATGTGGACCTATGTCGGCGTCATCGCCTTCCTGGTGATGTTCATTGTCGCGGGCATCGCTCTGGACCGTCCCGAGTTCGAGAAGGGCGCGGCGATCTGGGAGCCGCTGGGCACCGCCGCCTATGGCCTGGTGACCAAGTACTGGACGGCCACCGAGCGCAACACCCTGACCCCGCCGCTGGCCGGCGTGCTGCTGTGGAACCGGGTGTTCTGCCTGGCCGTGGCCTCGGCCTTTCTGGTCGGGGCCTATTGGCTGTTCAGGACGCAGTCGGCCGACCTGGCCGGCGACCGCAAGCTCAAAACGCCCAAGGCCGACGCGCCGCTTCCGATCGAGATCCTGCCGGCCGTCCCGTCGGGTCCGATCGTTCCGCGCTACGACCGTCGGACCGCCTGGGCCCAGCTGGCGGCCCGCACCCGGCTCGACATGGGCCAGGTGTTCAAGAGCCCGGCCTATTTCGTGCTGCTGTTCCTGGGCCTGGCCAACGCCATGGGTTCCCTGTGGTTTGCGACCGAGGCCGGACGCTATGGCGGGGTGATCTATCCGGTCACCCGCATGTTGCTGACGCCGCTGATGGGGTCGTTCGGTCTGATCCCGATGATCATCGCCATCTATTATTCGGGCGAACTGGTCTGGCGCGAGCGCGAGCGCAAGACCCACGAGATCATCGACGCCACTCCTGTGCCCGACTGGGCCTTTGTGGGCCCCAAGACCCTGGCCATTTCGCTGGTGCTGATCTCGACCCTGCTGGTCAGCGTGCTGGCCGCGATCATTAGCCAGCTGGCCCACGGCTACACCCATCTGGAGCTGAACAAGTACCTGCTCTGGTACGTCCTGCCGCAATCGGTGGACTGGATCCTGCTGGCGGTGCTGGCGGTGTTCCTGCAGGCGATCAGCCCGCACAAGTTCATCGGCTGGGGGCTGATGGTGATCTACATCGTCGCCACCCTGACGTTCACCAACCTCGGCTTTGAGCACAAGCTCTACAATTACGGGGCCGTGATTGACACGCCCTTTTCCGACATGAACGGCCAGGGCCGGTTCTGGATCGGGGCCTGGTGGCTGCGGCTCTACTGGAGCGCTTTTGCGGTGGTGCTGACGGTGCTGGCCTATGGCCTGTGGCGGCGCGGGACCGAGACCCGGCTGTGGCCGCGCCTTGCGCGTCTGCCGCGGCGGATGACCGGCAAGGCCGGCGCGACCCTGGCCATCGCCCTGACGGTGTTCGCCGCCTCGGGCGTGTTCATCTTCATCAACACCAATGTCTGGAACGCCTATCGCACCAGCATCGACAACGAGACATGGCAGGCCGACTACGAAAAGACCCTGCTGCCGTTCGAGAACACGCCCCAGCCCAAGATCGTCTCGATGATGCTGGACGTGGATCTCTATCCCGACGAACCGCGCATCGACACGCGCGGGGCCTATGTGATCGAGAACAAGACCAACCAGCCGCTCCGCGAAATCCACGTGCGGTTCGACCGCGATCTCAGCGTCAAGGCGTTGTCGATCCAGGGCGCGCGCTCGAAAAAGACCTATGAGGCGTTCAACTACCGGATCTTCGCTTTCGACACGCCGATGCTGCCGGGCGAGCGGCGCAGGATGAGTTTCATCACCCAGCGCGCCCAGAGGGGCTTTCCCAACAGCGGCGGCGAAACCCAGATCGTCGCCAACGGGACTTTCATCAACAATCTGGCGATCGCCCCGATCCTGGGGATGGCCCGCGACGGTCTGCTGAAGGACCGCGCCAAGCGTCGCAAATATGGCCTGCCGGCCGAGCGCCGCATGGCCGGTCTGGGCGATGTCCCGTCCCGGCAGTTCAACGGCCTGCGCAAGGACGCCGACTGGGTGTCGTCGGACATCACCGTCACCACCGTGGCCGACCAGACGCCGATCGCGCCGGGCTACAAGGTCTCCGACGTGGTCAAGGCCGATCGCCGCACCGCCCGCTTCGTCACCGAGGCCCCGATCCAGGCCTTCGTCTCGATCCAGTCGGCGCGCTACCAGGTCAGCCGCGAAGCCTACAAGGGCGTGGATCTGGCGGTCTATTATGACGCCCAGCATCCCTGGAACATCGACCGCATGAAGGGGGCGATGAAGGCCTCGCTCGACTATATGTCGGCCGAGTTCAGCCCCTACCAGTTCCGGCAGCTGCGGTTCCAGGAGTTCCCCGACTACGCCCAGTTCGCCCAGTCGTTCGCCAATACGATTCCGTGGTCTGAGGGGCTGTTCTTCATCTCCGACTACCGCGACCCCGAGAAGATCGACATGGTCACCTATGTCGGCGCGCACGAGATCGGTCACCAGTGGTGGGCCCATCAGGTGATCGGCGCCGACCAGCAGGGGGGCGCCATGCTGAGCGAGACCCTGGCCCAGTATTCAGCCTTGATGGTGATGAAGCGGATGTATGGCGAGAGCCAGATCCGCAAGTTCCTGAAGTTTGAGCTCGATAGCTATCTGCGGGCGCGGGGCGGCGATCCGCTTGAGGAGCAGCCGCTCTACAAGGTCGAGGAGCAGCCCTATGTCTATTATCGCAAGGGCTCGCTGGTCATGTACCGGCTGCAGAGCGAGATCGGCGAGGCGGCGGTCAACCGCGCCCTGCGCAAGCTGATCGCCGCTCACGCCTTCAAGGGCGCGCCCTATCCGACCACCCTGGACTTCATGGCCGCCATCCGCGCCGAGGCCCCGGCCGACAAGCAGGCCCTGATCACCGACCTGTTCGAGAAGATCACCCTCTACGACCTCAAGACCAAGACGGCCTCGGTCAGGAAACGCGCCGACGGCCGCTTTGACGTGGCGGTGACGATCGAGGCCCGGAAGATGTACGCCGACGGCAAGGGCAAGGAGACCCCGGCGGCGCTGAACGAGGTGATGGATATCGGCCTGTTCACCGCCGAGCCGGGCAAGAAGGACTTCAAGGCCGGCAATGTGGTGCTGTACGCGCGCCGCCCGATCCGCTCGGGCGTCCAGACCCTGACCTTCACGGTCGACAGGGCGCCGCGCTGGGCCGGGATTGATCCCTACAACACCGTCATCGACCGCAATGGCGACGACAACACCGTCAAGGTCGGCGGATGAGCGAGGGCGGCGTCATCCGGATGGACGCCGAGGCGCTGAACGCCTTCTTGCGGCGCGCCTTTCCGGAGGGGGATCCGGCGCAGATGCCGTCGATCATCGAGGTTGAGGAAGGGCGGGCCTTGCTGAAACTGCCCTATGCCAGCCGCCAGCTCCGGCCCGGCGGGGTGATCTCGGGCCCCACCCTGATGAGCTTGGCCGACACGGTGGCCTATGCCGTCATCCTGGCCCATATCGGCGAGGTGGCCATGGCGGTGACGACCTCGCTGACCATTCATTTCCTGCGGGGCTGCAAGCCCGGCGATCTCTATGCCGAGGCCAGCCTGCTCAAGCTCGGCCGTCGCATCGCGACGGCCGATATCCTGATGTGGACCGAATCGCGCGAGCGCGCCGCCGCCAAGGCGACGGTCGCCTACGCGATTCCTTAGAGTCCAATCTCACCTTCAACGCCCCAAAACCTTGTCATCCCGGCTGTAGCGAAGCGGAACGCCGGGACCCAGGGGCCACTGCGATGCGGCTGCCCCTGGGTCCCGGACAGCCTCTGCGAGGCTTCCGGGATGACAAGTGATGGGATGCAGGAAGTTCAGATGTTTTGGGTTAGTTCACGAAGCCGTTCTTCAGGCCTTCGGCCATGTTCAGGTGCTCCTGGACGGTCGGGGCGATACCGGCGGCGTAGGTCTTGATGGCCGGGGTGTCGCCGTCCTGGGCGTAGCGTTGCAGCAGGTTCAGGGCCGCCTGATGGGCGTCGACCTGGCTGTCGGCATAGGCCTTGTCAAAGTCCTTGTCGTCGGCCTTGGTCAGGTCGTCGAGCATGGCCTGCTTGTCCGAGGACAGGGTCGTGGGCAGGGTGATGACTGCGCTCGAGGCGGCGATGGCGGCCTTCAGACCTTCGGTGCTCAGGGTGTGGGCGGTCTGAATCTTCTTGGCGAAGGCCTTGACCTCGGCGTTGGTCGAACGCTTCAGGGCCAGCTTGGCGGCCTCGACCTCGAACAGGTCGCTGTCGGCGGCCTTCATCGCAAAGACGTCGGCCTTGGTTTCATCGGCCATGGTCGGGATGGTGGCGGCGGGGTTGGCGTCCGGCGTGGCGGCCTGTTCGGTCGGAGTCGCCGCGCCCTTGGTTTCTTCGGTCTTCGGACCGCAGGCGACGAGGCTGAGGGCGGCGAAGGCGGCGCCGACGAGAAGAATGTTGCGGGTCATGGCTGTGTTTCCCTGCGCGTTTTTTCTGGAAGGTCTAGGTTCGGGTGCGGCGTCGCGCGGCGCCGTATGACAGACAAAACATCACAGGGCCGTGATCGGTTCCGAGACTTTTGGGAGATCGACATGGCGCCACCGCCTCTGACCGGACTGCGGGTCATTGAAATGGGCTCCCTGATCGCCGGTCCGTTCTGCGGTCAGATTCTCGGCGATTTCGGCGCCGAGGTGATCAAGCTGGAGGATCCCAAGGCGGGCGATCCGATGCGCCAGTGGGGCCGCACCAAGCCCAAGGGCCACTCGCCCTGGTGGCCGGTGATCGGCCGCAACAAGAAGTCTGTGACCCTGGATCTGCGCACCGACGAGGGGCGTCAGATCGCCCGCGACCTGATCGCCAAGGCCGATGTGGTGGTCGAGAATTTCCGGCCCGGCACGATGGAGGCCTGGGGTCTGGGCTATGAGGCGTTGTCGGCGGTCAATCCGGGTCTGGTGATGGCGCGGGTGTCGGGCTTCGGCCAGACCGGCCCCTACTCGCACCGCGCCGGCTACGCCCTGGTCGGCGAAGCGATGGGCGGCCTGCGGCACATCACCGGCGAGCCCGATCGCAATCCGGCCCGGGCGGGGATCTCGATCGGCGACAGTCTGTCGGGCCTCAACGCCGCCCTGGGGGTGATGATGTCGCTGCACAACCGCCAGCGCACTGGTCGGGGCCAGGTGGTGGATGCGGCGATCTATGAGAGCGTGCTGACGGTGATGGAAAACCTGATCACCGAATATGATCTGACCGGCTATGTCCGCGAACGCTCGGGGGCGGTCCTGCCCGGCATCGCGCCGTCGAATGTCTATCCCACCAAGAGCGGCGAGCTGATCCTGATCGGCGCCAATCAGGACACGCTGTTTCGGCGGCTCTGCGATCTGATGGGCCGGCCAGACCTGGCCGATGATGAGCGCTATCGCGATCATGCGGCGCGGGGCGCCCATCAGGCCGAGCTGGACGCCCGCATCGCGGCCTGGACGGCGGACCACGCGATCGAGACCCTGCTGCCGCAGCTGGAGTCAGCAGGCATCGCCACGGGACGGATCTATCGCGCGCCCGACATGCTGACCGATCCGCAGTTCATCGCCCGCGAGTCGATCGTCACCGTGCCCCATCCGGTGTTTGGCGAGGTGAAGATGCAGAACGCCTTTCCGCGCCTGTCGGAAACCCCGGGCGGGGTGCGCTGGCCCGGTCCGGCTCTCGGCGAACACACCGACGCCGTGCTGCGCGAGGTGGCCGGGCTCACCGACGATGCGATCGCCGACCTGAGGGCCCGCAAGGTGCTCTAGTGCCGACCCGTCACGTCGGCGATGGCGCGGGCGATCTGGTGGACATTGTAGGGCTTGCGGACGATGGGCGCGTCAAAGCCCATCGGGGCCGCCTTGTCGGCATAGCCGGTGGCGAACACGAAGGGCCGCCCCTGCTGGCGCAGGATCTCGGCCACCGGAGCGACCGACTGGCCGTTGAGGTCGGCGTCCAGCACCGCCACGTCGAAGGTCTGGTCCAGCATCGCCAGGGCCTCGCTCAGTTCGGCGGCGCAGCCCACCACCACGACACCGGCGTCTTCCAGGCCCGACTCCAGTTCCAGGGCCAGCAGCAGGGAGTCCTCGACGATCAGCACCCGCAGGCCGGCGATCGCGCCGGGCCGAACCGTCTCGTCGGCGGCGATCAGGGTCTCGACGATCCGTTCCGCCGCGACCTGGGCGGGCTCGGGCGGCGGTCCGTCGGCCAGGGCCTGGGGTGCGGCCTGGATCAGGGCGCTGACGCCGCCGCGCTTGTAGTCGATGCGGGCCTGGCCGCCGAGCTCGCGCCCGACCACGTCCTCGATCAGGGTGGCCCCAAAACCCCGCTTGCTCGGCTCGGTGGCGGGCGGGCCGCCGGTCTCCAGCCATTCCAGCGCGAAACCGCCGTCGGGTGAACGACGCCACACCACCTCGACCTTGCCGTTCTCGGTGGAAAGCGCCCCGAACTTCACGGCATTGACGGCCAGTTCATGCAAGGTCAGCGACAGGGCCGAGGCCGCGCGTGGGGTGAGAAACAGTTCCGGGCCGTCCCAGCGGGTCTGGGTGGGGGCCAGACCGCCCAGTTCGGCGGCGGCGATTCGCGCCAGGGTTGCGCCGCGCCAGCGCGCGGCGCTGAGCAGATCGTGCGCCGAGCTCATCGATTTCAGCCGACCGGCGAAGGTCTTGAGGAACACATCCAGCGAGGACGACTTGCGGGCCGATTGGGCGGCCACGGACTGGACGACGGCCAGCAGGTTCTTGATGCGGTGGTCCAGCTCGGCCAGCAGGCTTTCGCGTTGTTCGTCCTGTTGCTTGCGATCGGTGATGTCCTGGATCACGCCGATCAGCTGGGTGGGCTTGTCGTTCTCGTCCAGCCGCATCACGCCGGCGGCGCGGTGCCAGCGGATCCGTCCGTTCTCATCAGGAATGCTGCGGAATTCGACCTCGTATCGACCGTTCTTCCGCAGCTCCTGGTCAACGGTGCGCTGAATTTCCTCGCGCTCGTCGGCGTGGACATAGGGAAACAGAGCCTGACCGTCCTCCGCCGGGATCACGCCTTCGGGCAGGTCGGTGATCCTGGCCAGTCGCGGGCTGATCCGATAGATGTCGCGGGCCCGGTCCCATTCAAACTCGCCCATTCGGGCCGCGCCGATGGCCAGGGCCAGGCGCTCGCTGTCCAGATTGGGCGTGTTGCCGATGGGAGGAGAGGGGGGCGCGTCGCGCAGCATCTCCTCCATAGCCAGGGCCGCCAGATCGGCCAGGACCTGACGATCGGCGCTGATCGACGGGCGGGGAGTGGGATCCTCGACGATCAGCAGGCCGACCACCTCACCGGCCGGGGCGATGACCGGGGCGCAGGCCAGGAATCCGTCCCGAGCCACAGAGAGGTCGGCCAGGCGAGGATCGGTCCGGGCGTTCTGACTGATCAGGGGCGCGCCCAGATGAATGACCAGGTTCGCGACCGAGCCTGCCCGAGGCGTCGCGGGATCCGGCGCTGGACAGCCGAAGCCGGCCTTCAGTCGCAGCTGGGTCTCGTCGATCAAGACGAGCGAAGCGCTCGCCGCGCCGAAATGGCTGGCCGCCAGGCGAACGATTCGCGCGAACCGGGGGTCTTCTATGGGGGCCTTGATCACCTTGAGCGCCCGGACAGCGCGCAATCTGGCGGCTTCCTTGTCAACGTCTGGCGCGAAATGGGGATCGTCCATAATCCGGACCATAGACCCGCTTCGCGTCAGGCGCGAGTGCCGATCACGATTCTGCTGTGGTGAAGCTCGAACGCCCACGCTAATGTGGAACCGGTCAGCACGCCTCCGCGTTGACCGGTACAACAGCGCCGCCAGCCGGCCCTTTCAGCGGCCTCGCGAATTCGGAGAACACCATGGCTTCCAATGTTTTGAAGACCGCCGCTAAGGACGCCGAAAATCTGAAGGCCGCCGCCGTTTCCGGGGCTGAACAGGCCGAACACAAGTTCGTCGAGGCCGCCCACGCCGCCAAGGTTTCGCTGGCGGAAGCCGCCAAGCGCGTCGAGAAGTCGGTCGCTGAGGGCCTCGATACGCTGCGCGCCCAGAGCCGCACCTATACCGACACCGCCGGCGAACAACTGGACGAAGCCCAGCGCTACGTCACCGAGCGCGTCCGCGAGCGCCCGCTGACCGCCACCCTCGCCGGGCTGGGCGTTGGCGTCCTCATCGGGCTGCTGATCGCGGGCAACCGCAGCTCCAACCGGTGATTTTCGAAAGAACCCTGATGACGCTCGCAGCGGCGGCGGCCATAGCGGCCGCCGCCGCTGTCGGCGTGTTCGCCGCCGCGTTTGCGCTTTTCGCCGTCGTCGCGACCCGGCTGGGTCCGGCCGGCGCCGCTGCCGTGGTCGCGGGCGTAGCCGCCTTGATCGTGGCGATCGCCGGCTTCCTCGCCGCCCGCAAGGCGGACCATCGCCAGGCGCCGTACAGCCCGGCGCAAGATTCCTTCGGCTTTGCCGAAAAGATCGTCGAGATCGTCAAGGATCGACCGCTGATCTCGATCGGCGCGGCCCTGGCCGCCGGTGTCTTCGCCCTGAAGAACCCGACCCTGACGGCGGCTGTCGCCAAGGCGTTTATGGAAACCCGGCAACCGCCTCGGTAAGTCCAAGTTTCAACTGAGCGTTCCCGCCCTCCTCCGTGGGGAACGCCATGCCATGGAGTGAGCATGTACACCCTGCCCGAGCTTCCCTACGCCTATGAGGCGCTTGAGCCGACCGTTTCGGCCAACACTCTGCACTTCCACCACGACAAGCACCACGCCGCCTATGTCACGGCCCTGAACGGCCTGCTGAACGGCGACGACAAGGGCTCGCTGGAAGAGGTCATCAAGACCGCCAGCCCGGGCAAGGTGTTCAACAACGCCGCCCAGGCCTGGAACCACGCCTTCTTCTGGGACGCCATGAGCCCCGCCAAGACGGCGCCGGGCGCCGATCTGGCCGCCGCGATCACCGAGGCCTTTGGCGACATGGCCGCCCTGAAGACCGCCTTCGTCACCGAGGGCGTCGGTCACTTCGCTTCCGGCTGGGTGTGGCTGGTCGCCGAGGGCGGCAAGCTGAAGGTGATCTCGACCCATGACGCGGCCACCACCGTCACCCAGGCCGGCGTTACGCCGCTGCTGGTCTGCGACGTCTGGGAACACGCCTATTATCTGGATCATCAGAACAACCGGAAGGGCTTCCTGGAAGCCTGGTTCGACGGTCTGGCCAACTGGACCCTGGCCGACAGCCAGTTCGCCGCCGCCAAGGGCGCGGGCAAGGCCTGGGCCTATCCGGCCCCGACCGCCGGCTAAGGACGGGCTGAGGCGGTGCGGCCAAGGCCGCGCCGCCGAGCCTTCAGACCGGGCGGCGATCGACCGCCCAGCTGCGCCAGACGGTGAAGTCGGTTCCGCCGAACGCCATGGCCGTGACCCGGATTTCAGTCGGGTCGATCTCTATGACATTGAAGCTGGGCGGGGATCCGCGTTCGCGCACCGACAGGGTGCCCGACACCGCCGCCACCGTCTTGCCGTCTCCGAAAGGATAGGGTTCGACGAACGGCGTGTGGATATGTCCTGACAGCACCAGGTCCGCCCCCGCCACGGCCAGGCGGGCCGCCCCGCGCGGGCCGCCATGCACCCGGCCCGTCATCGGCTCGCCGAGCAGTTCGATGAGCGGGTGATGGCACACCACCACACGTGCATCGCCAGCGGGCGCGGCCTGGATCTGATCAATCAGCCAGTCGACCTGATCCTGCGCGATGGCGCCTTTTGACCAGTTCATCCGCCACTGGGCCCGCCGGGCCGTGTTGATCGTAAAGACCGAGACGCCCGGCGCGCGCCAGACGACGCGACTGGCCGGGCCAAACCGGGCTTCATAACGTCGCCACGGCGCGATCAGGCGCTCGACGATCTCTCCGGGACCCAGGAACGGCGTATCGTGATTGCCCGGGGTGGTCAGTTGCGGCCTGGGCGCCCGATCCAGCCACGCGCGGGCGGCGTCGAACTCCGCCACAGCGCCGTCTCGGGTCAGGTCGCCGGCGGCCACCACAAGATCCGGGCGTTCGGCCTCGAAACACGCCAGGGCCGCCTCGGTCGCCGCGACATTCTCGCCGCCGAAATGCAGGTCGGAAACCTGGATGATCTTGATCGGGCGGGTCAATCCGGCAGGACCACGGCGCGGAAAGCCTTGGGACGGAAACGGATCTGGACCTCGGGATCCATTCGCATCGGCTCGCCGTCAAGAATGGCGGGGATCCGCCCATTGGTCCACACATTGCCCACACGGCACCGCTCGACACTGACCGAGGGGTCGTTGCGCCAGTCTCCGGTGATGGCGGTGACGCCCAGGCGGAAGATCTCCACGGCGTTGGACGGATCCAGCGCCGCGGCCTCCAGCGCCCGTTCGTTCTCGTCCAGGGCCGAGGACACCAGCGGGCACATCAGGCTCAGGGCCTCGGTCTTCTGTTTGGGGCGCCCGTCGAGGGAGAACCGCAGTCGGCCGGAAAAGGTCTGTCGAAAGGCGCGCTGGGCGCGCAGGACCATCAGGCGCAGCTTGCCCGCCCGGGCGGCCTCGCGCGCATCGGCCCAAAGGGCGGGGTTGCCCAGAATGGCGGCGACGAAGAACAGGCGTCCGCCGACCTCGCCTCCGGAGACCATGCGCGGCGTTCCCTCCGTCAGGCAGGCGACCATGGCCTCGGGCCAGGACCGATCGCCATAGAAGGCGCGAGGCAGCATGTTCATGGTTCCGCCGGGCAGGGGCGCGATCGGTGGACCGTCGGGCCCCGACATCTCGGCGGCGGCGCGGGCGGTGCCATCGCCGGCGAGGACGAACACCGCGTCGGGGTTGGAATCGATCGCCGTGCGCAGACAGGCCTGCAGCTCGCCCTCGCCGGGCGTGTGCACGGTTCCGGTGACGCCGTGTTCGGCGAGAAGACGCTCCGCCAGGGCGGGCGCATCCGGACCCACTGAACCGGAGGCGATATTGGCTATGATTTCGACGCGCCGCACGGTGGCCCCTTCGTTCTATTCTGCTCCACGGGCTAACGGCCAAGCTTTTGGGGAGTTCCGCCGGAACCTTGAATAGCGTCGGCCGTTAGCCAGAGCGGGACAGCTCGATAGGAGAGCCACAATGAAAATGACCATGATCGCGCTGATGGGCGTGGGACTGATGGCCACGGCCTGCACGTCGACAGGCAATGTTGAGCGCAACGCCGCCGGCGGCGCAGCGATCGGCGCGCTCGCGGGCGCGGTGATCGGCAATAATGTCGGCAGCGGCGATGCGGGAACCGGCGCAGCGATCGGCGCCGCCATCGGCGGCACGGCCGGCGCGGTAAAGGGTTGCCGTGAAGACGGCGGCTGCGGCGCCAGCGCCAACATCAACAAGCGCCAGTATTATGATGAGCGGGCCGGTCGCTATTACTACTACGACTCCCGCAGCGGCCGTTATTTCTGGGAGGACGGTCGTCCGCGCTAGCGGCACGATCGCGCCATCAAAGGGAAGGGGCGGCCGACGATTGTCGGTCGCCCCTTCGCACGTCTGGGAAGTGGTGAGGCGACATGACGATGAAGATGACGGCGGTGGCCCTGGGCGCCGGCTTGATGCTTGCGGGCTGCGCTTCTGCGCCCTGGCGGCCGGGCCGCACCGCGATGGAGGCGACATCGGCCCCCTGCGCCGATTTCAAGGTCTCGATCTATTTCGAGCGCGACGAGACGCAGGTCACGCGCGAGGCGAGATCGGTTCTGGCCGCCGCCGCCGCCCAGGCCAAACGCTGCGTTGTCAACGAGGTCCGCGTGGTCGGATTGGCCGATTCCATCGGCGCGCCGGGCGTCAATCTGGAGATTTCCAGGCGTCGGGCCCAATCGGTGATCAGCGTCCTGACCAAGGCCGGCATCGCCCGGGTGGAGTTTGATCTCTTCGCCGTGGGCGAGGCGGGCGCCACCCGCCCGTCAGGCGCTGCTGCGCCGCTGCGTCGCCGCGCCGATATCGCCTTTTCGCTCAGCGCTCGGCCCTGACGCCGGCGCGCAGGCCGAGTCGCGCGCGGCATTCTCGGTGCGCCTTCAGGTCATCGAATTTGGGGGGGGTGCGGAGGCGGCAGGCCGGCTTGCGCCGGCCTCAAGTCGGGGGGGCGTCGCCGCCTCCGCAGATTGTAAACGCGATCACCGAAGGACGGTTCCCGCATGACGGGATTATTTTGTCGAGGTCGGGCTGGAGCGGCCTGAAGCCGGGTTCAGGGAACATCGACGTTCCGCGCACGTTCTTTCCATGACGGTCGAGCGGGCCGTTATCGACTGGAGGGCGCGTCGTGATCCGAAGCTATCAAGCTGGCCATGGCGGTACTGTTTTTTTCGCGACCCCGACCCGGCGCCAGAGAGCGGCCAGGCAACGGGTCCTTGCGCTGACGGTGATTGTGGCGGTGGCCGCTTCCGCGGGCGTCGTTCAAGCGTTCACCGCCCGGCCCATGCCGATCGAGATGATCTCGCCCGCCCAGACCTCGTACTGAAGGAGAGCGACATGCCCGCCGATACCCATGATCCGGCCCCGCAACTGAATGCGACCCGCGCTCGACAGGGCCGCCGGGGCAAGCCGGTCGTCTGGATTCTCGTGATCTCGACCGTCTTGACCGCCATCGTCCTGTTTGGGGCCTGGGGCTTCCGCGCCAATGATCTGGCCTCGGTTGAGCATAATAACGGCCCGAAAACCGCGGCGGAGGCGAACCGCTACAGCACCGAGCAGACTCCTGTTCGCCAGGCCCCCGTCGGTCAACCGCCAGAGGGCTAAAGCATCGTGCGGAAGAGTGGACGCCGGCCTTCCGCAAAACCGATACGAAAACAAAAACCTGGAGCAAGGCGCGTGAGTCCGATTTCACGCGCCTTGCTCTAGGCCCTCGGTCAGGCGTGAAATGACCCACGAAAAACGGCCGCCCGATGGGGCGGCCGTTCGGCGTTTCAGGCTATGGGCCGTCTAATTAGGCCGCCTTGCGGGTCTTCCGGGGATGGAAGAACAGCGCCTGGCCGATCGCCGCCTTCACCGTTTCCGGCTGGAAAGGCTTGGTGATCAGGAAGGTGGGCTCAGGGCGCTCGCCGGTCAGGAGGCGCTCAGGGAAGGCGGTGATGAAGATCACCGGCACATCCAGGCGAGCCAGGATGTCCTTGACCGCATCAATGCCCGAAGAGCCATCGGCCAGCTGGATATCGGCCAGCACCAGGCCGGGCGTCTTGCGATTGACCGCTTCGATCGCTTCGCCGCGGGTGGCGGCGATGTCGGTGACCTCATGGCCCAGTTCGCGCACCAGGGCCTCGATATCGGCGGCGATCACCGGTTCGTCCTCGATGATCAGGACGTCGGTGGCCAGTTCGGCGTCGATTTCGGTCTGGGCCTCGGCGATCAGACGTTCGATGTCGCCGAATTCGCAGGCCAGGATCTGGGCGGCCTCGGTCGGGGTGAAACCCTCCAGAGCCGTCAGCAGGAAGGCCTGACGCGACCGCGGCGCAATCCGCATCAAGCGCTCGGTGGCGTCGTCGCCGGCCGATCCGCCTTCCGACTCGCGCCGGGCCTCAAGCTGGGCGCCGGTCGAAAGCCAGATGGCGTGGAAAACCCGATACAAGGCGACGCGCGGCGACAGGTCGGCGTCGAGCGAATGCTCGCCGGCCGCCACGGCTTCAAGCGCCACCCGCACATAATGGTCCCCGGTGGACTGATCCCCGGTCAGGGCGCGGGCGTAGCGACGAACGTAAGGCAGATGCGGCGCCAGCCGAGCAAGTAAACTCATGACCCCTCCCGATGCGGTGTCTGTATGAAAAACGCGATCTGAGGCCCAAGCTGGGCCATGCGATCAGGCTGTTAAACGCCGTCTTGGCGATGCGGTTCCGCCGATCGCAGAATTTTGCCATTCTATGCCCAAGCTTCGGGAACCCCATACGGAAATCCGCGTTGTCATCTCGCAAAGAAACATTCGGCCAAAGGGGGCGGGCGCTGCGTTATACCGGCGTCGAGGACATGATCGAACACGTACCCATGGAAGATCACCGCAAAGGCGCCCCGGCGCTCGACGAAGCCCGTCTGCGCCAGCAGGCAATCGGCGTGAAGCTGCGTCAGATGTTCGACGAGGTCGTCAATGAGGCGGTCCCGGACGAATTCCTTGAAATTCTCCGTAAGGCCGACAAGGCCGACAAGGCCGGAGGCGAGGACTGAACATGGCGGAGACCCAGGTTGGCCGTTCGCCGTTCGATCCGCAGCGCGACAATGTTTTCAAGCGCGAGCTTGTGACGCTGATTCCGCATCTGCGGGCCTTCGCCCGCACCTTGACCGGCGACGCCACCGCCGCCGACGATCTGGCGCAGGACGCCATGATGAAGGCTTGGGACGCGCGCGCCAGCTTCCAGCTGGGCACCAACATGAAGGCCTGGACCTTCATGATCCTGCGCAATCAGTTCTATTCCGAGAAGCGCCGTTCGTGGCGCCAGAGCCAGCTGGACCAGGACGCCGCCGAGCGGACCCTGGTCGCTGTCGATGATCCTGAGGCCCCGGTCGCCCTCGACGAGCTTCGTCTGGGTCTGGGCATGCTGCCGCCCGAGCAACGCGAAGCCCTGATCCTCGTTGGAGCCGGCGGGTTCGCCTATGAAGAAGCCGCCGCCATCTGTGGCTGCGCCGTTGGGACCGTGAAGAGCCGCGTCAGTCGGGCGCGGCGGGCGCTGCAGGCGATCCTCGAGGCGGGGGCCTATGATCGGGACGGTCGTTCAGCGAGCGATGCGATGGGTTCTATCCTGGCCGACGCGGAGCGACTGAGCTCTCTGCGGTGAAGCCTTTCAGGGCCCGGGGGGCGGGCGCCCTAACCTCGATTCGTGTTCGGCTGGCGGCAGCGCTGTGTGTCGCGCTGCTGCCTGTCCTGATTCTGGGCGGCCTGCAGACCGTGTTTGCGTTCCGCGCCGAGGCGGAGTTGCGTCAACAGACCCTCGAACGCGCCGCCGAGCAAAGCGCGGCGATCGCCCGGGCGCGAATCGAGGCGGCCGATGTTCTGTTGCAGACCCTCGGCCCCGGTTCGGTGGGGCTGGAGTGCGCCCAGAGGCTGGCCGATGTGCGCGACCGTCTTCAAGGCTACGCCAATCTGATCCGGTTCGACGCGCGCGGCCGGCTGGCATGCGCGGCGGGGACCACCCCGCCCGATCCGCAGCGCGCGTCGCGCCCCTGGTTTCAAGCCCTGGCCGCCGGGGCGCATGGGACCGTGGCCAGCGCCCCCGGCGCGGTCTATGCGACCGAACCGTCCGTGCTGGCCGCCGTTCGCGCCGACGGTGTCGGGGGGCGGTTTGACGGCGCCATGGTCGCGGTGTTGAGCCTGCGCAGCCTGCGTCTGGAAACGGCCAGCCGATTCATGCCCGACGGCGCCGAGATCGCTCTGGCCGACTCGCGCGGCGTGGTCTTCGCGGCCACCGAGGCCAGCGCCTTCAACACCACCCCTCCAGGTTGGCGCGCCAAGGTCGTTCAGCGCGGCGCCGTGCTGTGGTCGGGCAAGGATCGGCAGGGCCGCCAAAGAAGCTATTCGGCCGCCTCCCTGACCCAGAAGAACGAGGTGATCGTGTTGCTCTCGGCCCCCTCGCCCGGCCTGATGTCCTGGGCGTGGATCAATCCGATCTCCCGCCTTGTCTTGCCGCTGCTGTCCTTCGCTCTGGCCCTGGGCGCCGTGCTGTACGCCGCCGAACATGCGGTGATCCGCTGGATCATCTATTTGCAGCGCGTCGCGGCGATTTATGCGCGCGGCCGTTTCACGGTTCGACCGCTGCAGGCCGAGCGCGCGCCGCCGGAAATCCGCGAACTGGCCGCCACGCTCGACGACATGGCCGCCGCCATCGTCGCGCGCGACGCCTCGCTGATGGACTCCCTGGCGGAGAAGGACGCGCTGATGCGCGAGATCCATCACCGCGTGAAGAACAATCTGCAGATCATCACCTCGCTGCTGAACATGCAGCAGCGGGCCCTGACCGATCCCGCGGCGAAGGCCGCGATGAACGACACCCGCCAGCGCATCACCGCCCTGGCCCAGATCTATCGCGCCCTCTATCAGGGACCAGACCTCAAGCGCGTCGACCTGCGGCCCTTCCTGGAGGAGCTGACCGCCCAGCTGCTGGCCGGCGACGCCTCGGCCGCAGGGTCGGTGCGCACCGAGGTGCACGCCGACCCGCTGGTCATCGATCCTGACCGTCTCGCGCCGATCGCCCTGTTCGCGGTCGAGGCCATCACCAACGCCCAGAAACATGCCTTCGGCGAGCGGGGCGGGCTGTTGTCGGTGAACTTCGCTGTGCGGGGCGAGGTGGCCGAGCTGTCCATTGGCGACACTGGCCCCGGCGCCGTCGAGAGCCGGGCCATGGGGGTGGGGCGCACCCTGATGAACGCTTTCGCCCGCCAACTTCGCGGCAAGGTGACCTTCGAGGCCAGTGAAAGTGGCGGCCTTTTGGTGCGGCTGGTTTTTCCAACACCGCAGGCGCCCGGATCCGGAACCTAGAGTGCGTGGAGGCGTTCCCTCAGCGAACAGCTCTACCGGGCCACAAGGCCCTAACCCTCGGAGACCATCATGCGCAAATTGATCATTCTGGCCGCGATCGCCGCCAGCCTGTCCGTCACGGCCTGCAACACCGTGGCCGGCGCCGGCAAGGACGTCTCCTCGGCCGGCAAGGCTGTGACGGATACGGCCCAAGACGCCAAGAACTAGTCTGGCTCTGGAGTCAGAAAAGCGCCCGCCGGTTTCGATCGGCGGGCGTTGTCATGTCTGGACCGCAGGACTTTCCTGAGCGGTGTGAAAGACCTATCGGGTCGGAAAGGCGGCCCTAGGCTGCGGCTTCCTGGGCGGCGGGACCACGGATGAAAACGCCCGGCGTGTCGCTGTCCTGCAGCAGGGTGGTCGCGGAGCCGGTCAGCGGGTCGTCGGGGCTCAGGACCAGAACACCGCCCTCGGCCAGGCGCGCGACCAGGTTTTCAAGGATCCGGCCGTGCAGCGACGCGTCGAGATCGCCCAGAACGTGGCGCAACAGGATGACCTCGAACTTGCCCAGGGCTGTCAGGTCGCTGAGCAGGTTGATCCGCTTCCAGCGCACCGCCTGGCGGATGCGCGGCGAGATCTCCCAGGTGTCGTCCTGACCGTCGAAATGCTTGACCAGCTGCTGGATCGGCAGGCCGCGCTGGACCTCGAACTGGGTGTAGAGGCCGCTCTGGGCCTTTTCCAGACAGCGTTCCGACAGGTCGGAACCGAAGAATTCGAACTTGGCGCCCGGCTCGACGTCGCGGCTTTCGCCCGCCGCCATGGCCAGGGAATAGATTTCCTGCCCGGTCGAGCAGGCGGCGCTCCAGACGCGGATCGGCTGGTCGCGGCGGGTCTTGGACGCGTTGGGCAACACCGTGTCGCGCAGATGGGCGAAGACCTCGCGGTCGCGGAAGAAGCTGGTGTCGTTGAAGGTCAGGGCCTCAACGATCGCCCAGATCAGGCGCTCCTCGCGCTTGGCCCGCAGGGTGGCGAGCAGGGCCTCGATCGAGTCGAAACCCTCGCGGCGGGCCAGGGGCGCCAGACGGCTTTCGACGACATAGGTCTTGTCGACGTCAATCCTCAGGCCGGCGCGGGCGCGGCCCAGGGCGGCCAGCAGGTCCATGTCTTCAGGTGTCACAGCAGGCCCGCCTCGGCGAACTTCGCCGCGATGATCTCACCGTCAAACGGCTTCATGATATATTCGTTGGCGCCGGCCTCGAGGGCGGCGCGGATGTGATCGACATTGTTCTCGACGGTGCAGAACACCACGGTCGGGGCGTCGCCGCCGGGTTCGGTGCGCAATTGGCGCAGGAATTCGATGCCGTTCATCACCGGCATGTTCCAGTCCAGCAGCACGGCGTCAGGCATGGCGGCGCGACACCACGCGAGGGCCTCCATGCCATCGGCGGCCTCGGCGATTTCGAAGCCGATGTCCTCGAGGACTCGGCGGGCGACCTTTCGGATCACCCGGCTGTCGTCAACCACGAGACAGGTCTTCACGGTGCGCTCCACTCCAAGGCGCCCATCGTCGGGCGCCGAGGTTAAGGAGCGATGAGTTTAGGGCGCGTGACGGGCGTTTTCCCGGCGAAAAGGATTCAGGCCGGAACCCAGGCGGCTAGGCTGATGCGGTCTTCGCCGGTTTCGACGCCGATCTGGCCGCCGGCCGCCCGCACGACGGCGTGCAGATAGGCCGCCTGCACCCACGGGCCGCCGAGACCCTCGGTCAGCGCCTCGCCTCGCAAGCCCGCCAGAACCTCGGGGCGCAACCGGGCGCGGGCGCCGATCGAATCCGAGGTGATCAGGAAGCGGTCGCCCGCCGTGACGCCCTTCAGGGTGGCCACGCCGCCGGCCGGCAGGGCGCTGGCGGCCAGCTGGGCGATATTGAGAATGACCCTGGCCGAGGGCTTGTTCATGGCGCGCGGCTCGATGTCCCAGACCATTTCCGGACGCACATGGGCGAACACGCCCTGGGCCAGCTTTTCCAGCTCGCGGGAGTCGAAATCCTCGGCCGAGGCCGAGGCGCCGAAGGCCACCCGACAAAACTGCAGCAGGTCCGCCAGCTTGCGGGCCGACGAGGCGATCAGGCTCATGGCGTCTTCGCGCATGTCCTGGGCCGACGGGTCTTCCAGCAGATCCAGGCCCGAGACGATGGCGCTGGCCGGGCTGATGAAGTCGTGACACAGCCGCGCCGCCAGCATGGCGGCGAAGTCGGGCCCCTTGATGTCGGCGGCGGCGGCGGTCGGGGCGGGCTCGGAAGCGGGCATATCGGTCATGGGCGCGAACTCTGGCGTGATTTGAAGCTTTGGCAAACTGCGCAGGCGGCCTATCAGGAGCGCGTTATGGATCCGTTTCTCGAACCCGGCGTGCTCGTGCGTCATCCTGGCCAGCCCGACTGGGGTCTGGGACAGGTGCAATCCGTGATCGGCCATCGCGTCACCGTTAATTTTGAAGACGCCGGCAAGCAGATGATCGACGCGCAGCGCGTGACCCTGATCTTCGTCGGCGACGACCCGCGCGGGTCGTAGATGAGGGATCCCCGATGAGCGCTTCCGACCTGCCCCAGGCTGCCTTGCCCCTAGCTGCCCTGCCCCTGGCGGATTGGGGCCGCGCCCTGGTCGATATCTGCGAGGAAGCGGCCGTGGTCATCCTGCCGTTCTGGCAAACCGACCTGGCGGTGGCGCACAAGGCCGATTCCAGCCCGGTGACCGAGGCCGACAAGGCCGGCGAGCGGCTGATCCTGCAGCGGCTGGCGGCGGTGTTCCCCGAGGTTCCGGTGGTGTCGGAGGAAGACGCCAGCGAGTTCGGCGCGCCTGAAGACATCGGCCCGCGCTTTTTCCTGGTCGATCCCGTGGACGGCACCAAGGCCTTCGTGCGCGGCGATCCCAACTTCACGGTCAATATCGGCCTGATCGAGAACGGCGTCCCCGTCGCGGGCGCCATCGTCGCTCCGGCCACGGGCGAGGCCTGGTTCACCACGTCGGACGGCGTGCTCAAGCGCATGGCCCCGGGCGGCCCCGAGACGCCGGTGTCGGCGCGGGTCTGGCCGCAGGGTCAGGCCGTGGCTCTGGTCAGCCATACCCTCAAGGCAGAGCGGGCTGCGGAACTGACGGCGCAATACGGCTTTGACCTGCGCACGCCGATGGACAGCTCGATCAAGATGGTCCGCATCGCCGAGGGCTCGGCCGACATCTATCCGCGCCATGGCCCGACCATGGAGTGGGACACCGCCGCCGGTCACGCGATCCTGGTGGCGGCGGGCGGGACGTTCACCGCGCCTGACGGGTCGCCCTTCGTCTATGGCAAGGCCGACCAGGGTTTCCGCAACGGCTGGTTCGTGGCGCGGGGTCGCTGACACTGGCCCCCTCCGCGCTGACGCGCTCCGCTCCCATAGGGGGAAGATGAGTTCATCCGCCCCCTATGGGGGCGGATGACCGCGAAGCGGTCAGGTGGGGGCGAGGGGGTCCGCCTCACCCTCGTCCCCCGGCGTCGTCAGGATCGTTCCCGCCGAGGCGACGACGATCGCGGCGATGGCCAGGCCTTGCAGCGACGTCAGGCGCTCGCCCAGCATCAGCAGGCCGACCAGGGCCCCGACGGCCGGTTCGGCGCTGAGCAGCACGCCGAAACTGCGTTTGGGGATGCTCTTCAGGGCGATCATCTCCAGCGAATAGGGGATGGCGCTGGACAGCACCGCCACCCCCAGGCCCAGGGCCAGCAGTCCGGGCTGGAACAGACTGGCCTTGGCGGTCAGCAGGCCGATCGGGACCACGATCAGGGCGGCGGTGGTCATGCCCAGGGCCACGGTGCGGCCGGCGTGCAGATGGCCGGTGCGCTTGCCCAGAATGATGTACAGCGCCCACAGCACCGCCGCGGCGGCGGCGAAGCCGACGCCCACGGGGTCCAGAGCCCCGGCGCCGCCCTTCAACGGCAACAGCAGGCCAAGCCCCAGCACCGCCAGGGCGATCCAGACGAAGTGGATCAGCCGGCGCGAATGGATCAGGGCCAGGGTCAGGGGGCCGGTGAACTCGATGGCGATGGCCAGGCCCAGGGGAATGGTGCGCAGGGCCATGTAGAAACTGAGGTTCATCAGCCCCATCACCGCCCCGTACAGGGCCACGGCCTTCAGGTCGGCGCGGCTCAGCGGCGTGCGCCACGGCCGCCAGACGATCATCAGCAGCAGGGCCGAGAAGCCCACGCGATAGGCGCTGGTCCCCTGGGCGCCGATGATCGGGAACAGCGACTTGGCGAACGACGCGCCGACGCACACCGTCACGATCGCGCCCAGCAGGGCGGCGTAGGGGGTCAGGGATTTGGTGGGGGCGGCCATGGGGCCAGTCTTAGGGAACCTGGGGCGGCGGTTCCAGTGTCGGCGGACTCGCCCCCTCCGCGCTTCGCGCTCCTCCCCCGGAGGGGGAAGATGGGTTCATCCGCCCCCTATGGGGGCGGACGGCTGCGCAGCAGCCCGGTGGGGGCGAGTCGCCGAAAGCCCTACTTCTTCATCCAGCCGCCGTCGAGCGGCTTCCAGTACTGGCCCGGCGGCATGCGGCTGTAGAGCTGCTTGGCGGTGGCCTGACCGGCCGCCTGGGCGGTGACGCCGGTCTTGGCGGCGATGTCCTGATAGGCGGCGGCGCGGCCGGTGTTGATCTCGGTCACGGCGGCGCGCAGGGCGGCGTCTCCGCCGGCCACGATCCCCAGATAGCCGTCGGCCTGTTCGCCGACCGTGCCTTGAACCTTGGCCGTGTCGACCGCGGCCTTGGCGGCGGCGGATTGAGCCAGGGCGGCGCCCCCGCCGGCGGCGGCGAGCGACAGGCCCATGGCGAGAACCGTCAGTGTCTTGCGCATCATGTCGGTTCCTTTCCTTAGAAGAGGTTGGGGTTTTGCTGGATCAGCGACTGGACTTCCTTGTCCAGCCGCACCCGGACGTCGGCGTCCAGCTTGGCGTAGATATTGATCGGATCGACCTTGACGCGGATCGTCGGCGTACAGGCGCCGAGGGCTCCCGCCGCCATCAGGGTCATCAGCAGGGCGCGTGTTTTCATGCGTCTCTCCAGTTCGGATAAATCTTGGCCGGTCACGGCTGAACCGGGGCTGAACGCGCCGCACTGTCGTTTCCGCCCGAAGCCGGCTCGCTCGAAACGGGCTCGCCCTTATAGGCGCGGCGCCAGGCTTCCAGAAGCTCGTCGAAGTTCAGCGACGTGTCGAGGGTCAGGTTGACGGGCGTCTTGGCCGGCAGGGCGATGCGCTTGTTAAACGCCGTGCCGCGCAAAAGGTCCATCAGGCCGATCTTGGCCTTTTCGGCGACCTTGGGATCATGCTCGCCCTTGATGTGGAACAGGATGGCCAGGCGGCCCTGGTCGGTGCTGTTGACCCCGGCCTCCAGAGTGTCGAACGCCAGGTTCTCCATGGCCTGATAGGCGAAGTCCTGGATGGCGTTGACCGGCGCCGCTGGCGCGCCGGGCGCCGACGCCTCGCCGGTCTGAACGCCGCTCAGGGCCGCGCGGGCGATCGACAGGTGGCCCGGCTGGATGGCCCCGATATGGCCGTCGAGGAACCGGAAGCCCTTGGGGCCATATTCGAACGGCAGCCGACCGTCGACCACGGCGTCCAGCTGCACCTTTTCGACCAGGGACGAGGCGGCGATCAGTTCGCCCAGATCCAGATGCTCGATGACGATGACGCCCCGGATCGGCTTTTCGGAGTCCAGAGGCACGTCGATCGGCTCGATCGACACCCGGCCCTTGGCGGCCTCGAAGACGGCCGAGGCGATGTGCAGGGACTCCGCCCCCAGGCGGAAGGCGGTGGCGAAGCCCTCCAGCGGCACGATCGAGTCGATGCGGCTGATCTTCAGGGTCTGGCCGGGGGCGCTGACCAGCGGGGTCAGGCTGGTGAAGTCGATGGTTCCGTCCAGGGTGGCGACGAAGCCGACGGGGCTGGTGAAATCGATGCCGCCGGCGGCCAGCTGGCCCCGGCTGGTCATGCCGTCGGCGTCCCAGACAAACAGGCCCGTAAAGCTGGCCGGACCCGAGGCCTGGGTGGCCCAGGCCGCCATCGGCGACAGGTCGCCCGGCTGCAGGCCGTCCTTGGCGAAGGCCAGTTTCGAGGCGTCGATCTCGGCCCGGCCCCGGGCCTGGGCGACGTCGTGGCGCAGGACGATATGGCCTAGCGGCTGACCAACAGGGGTGGCGGCGTCGATCGTCCCGCGCCAGATCCCGCCCGCCAGGCCCACGCGGCCCGTGGCCTGGATCGGATTGAAACGGCGGCTCTGCGCGGCGTCGCGCAGCACGCCCTGCTCCAGCCGCACCTCGGCCAGGCGCGGCGCTCCTGTGCCGCTGGCGCTCAGGCTGCCCGCGCCATCGGCGATTTCCGCCTCCGCCTCGTCGAGCGAGACGGTCAGGTCGCGGAACCGGGCCGAGGCCGTCCAGGCCCCGTCATCCATGGTCAGCAGGGGGGCGGTCCCGGGGCACAGGGTCAATTTCGGCGCCGACAGCGGGGTCTCGCCCACCAGCAGCCGGGCGGCCGACAGGGGTTGGCAGCCGCCCAGGGCGAAGCTGAAGCGCGGGCCGGCCAGCCGGGCCTGGCCCTCGATCTGGCCCGCCACGCCCTCCAGCGGCGCGATGTCGATATGGTCGCCGGCGATGGCGAGGCGGGCGGTCAAGACCCCGTCGGCCAGGCGCCAGTCGGGCGCCGCGAGCCGCAGATTGGGCAGGCCGCCGCCGCCGAGGGCCGCCGTCAGCCGGCCCCGCGCCTGCCCGCCATGGGTTTGGGGGCCGGCGGCGTCGAGCAGCGGGCCGCCGGTCGCGGCGATCTGGGCTTTGACCCCGTTGGCGGCGGTCAGGGTGATCGGGCGGGGCAGGGCCAGCGCGGTGCGGCCGCCGCTTAGGGTCAGGTCGAAGGCCGGGGCGCTCAGGTCGAAGGTCTGCAGGGCCGAGGCGGCGACGCGGGCGTTGGCGGGATCGGTCAGCAGGCCGGCCATCCGCTCGGCGTCGGGCCCCGACACGCCGCTGTCGGCCCCGGCCGAGCCGCTGAGGGTCAGGTCGGGACGCGCCAGGGGCCCGGCCAGCCGCCCTTCGGCCCGGGCCGCCAGGCTGGTCAGGGCCAGGCCGCCGCTGGCCAGGCGTCCCGCGCCCAGCTGCACGGCGATCGGGCCGCTGGCGACCGTTTCGGTCTTGTCGGTCGACAGCGTCAGGCCGGCGGTCTGGATCCGCGCCGAAATCTCACGCACCGCGACGCCGCCGGTCAGGGCCCGTGCGGCCTCGGCCGAGACATGGCCGCCGGCCAGGATCTGGCTGCGCTCGCCCTGCCGGGATGCCGTGAGCCTGGTCAGATCCAGATCCAGGGCGACGTCGCGGGCGTTGAGGCTGGGCCCTTCCACCTGATCGCCCTTGGCATGGCCGGTTGCGTGACCCTCGAAGCGCCCCGCGGTGAGGGTTCCGTCCAGCCGGCCCAGGAGGGCCAGGTTGACCGTCGCGTCGCTGGCCTGGGTGTCGCCCAGGCGGATCGCGCTGGCCTCGACATGGGTCTGCGCCTCGGCCGGGCCATCGGCCGACAGCCGCACCAGGTCGGGATAGGTGATCTCGGCGTCGATCTGGCCCTGGGCGTCGTCAAGCTCGACCGTTTCGGCCACCAGGGCTTCCAGGTCGAACCGCGCCTGCAGGTTCAGGCGGTCGCCGCGCTTGCGGACGGTCAGCAGGGCGCCGCGCGCCTCGATCACCAGGTCCTGGACCGCGTAGCGCATCTGCCCCAGCCGGCCGTCGAAGCGCAGCAGCTTGCCGTCGTCGAGACTGGCGTCGCCGGTGATGCGGGCCAGGCCGCCGGGGGTGCGCAGGTCCAGGCGGGCGTTCTCGACCAGGATGGCCGGACCCCCGCCCGTCGTCTTGCTCGGCCCCTGGGTCATCTCGTCGATCAGGGCCTGCAGCGGCCCGAAATCCAGACCCTTGTCGGTCAGGCTGGCCTTCAGTCGAGGCCGCACCAGCCGCACGGCGCGGGTGTTGATGGCGAACGGGCCGCCGGCTTTCGACCAGGGGGTGGTGAGGTCATAGGCCACCTCGATGCGGTCGGCGGCGAAGGTCGGATCGCCCTGGGGGCCCACCCGGATGGCGCCGGAAAAGCCGCTGGCGTCCAGGTCGTCCACCGTGACCACGGCGTCGACGCCATGCTGTCGCAGCCAGCCTTCCGCCAGTTCGCGGCTGATCTCGCGGCGGCCCGCATAGGCCAGCAGGCCCAGGGCGATGACGCTGAGCATCGACAGCGACGCCGCCTCCAGGCCGATCGCGACCAGCACGTCGCGACGCCGGCCCGCGGGACGGGCGCGGTCAGGCGATGGGGAAACGGGATCGGGCGTCGGGTCGGCCATCGGGTCCTAAGTCTGGTTCCAAGCCCCCCGGCTTTTCCAAAGTCTAGTTCGGCGGGCCCGGTCGGCGAAAGCCCAGAACGTCCTGCATGTCATACAGATCCGCCGGCCGCCCCCGCACCCAGACGGCGGCGGCGATGGCGCCGCGGGCGAACAGCCCCCGGTCGCGGGCCGAATGCGACAGGGTCAGGATCTCCTCCTCGCCGGCGAAGATCACGCTGTGCTCGCCGATCACCCCGCCGCCGCGCATCACCGAAAAGCCGATCGCGCCCTCGCGACGGGGCCCCGTGACGCCGTCGCGGGCCCGGTCCTCGACCTCGGCCAGCGCCACGCCGCGCCCTTCGGCGGCGGCCTGGCCCAGCATCAGGGCGGTGCCCGACGGCGCGTCGATCTTGCGGCGGTGGTGGCCCTCGAAGACCTCGATGTCCCAGTCGCGGGCCGGCAGGGCGGCGGCGGCCTGCTTGACCAGACCCAGCAGCATGTTGACGCCCAGGGCGTAGTTGCCCGAGCGGACGATGGCCACCTGCCGGGCGGCCGCGTCGATGCGGGCCAGCTGCCCGGCCGAAAAGCCGGTGGAGCCGATCACCAGGGCGGGCGCGCGCCCGGTCCGGGCCATCAGGTCCGCGCAGGCCTCCGCCAACAGCACCGAAGCCTCGGGCAGGGTGAAGTCGATGATCACGTCGGCGGCGGCCAGGGCGTCGTCGCGCGGCGCCAGGTCCTGGCCTGTCGCCTCGGGCCGGTCGAAGCGGGCCGCCAGCACCGCGCCGTCCTGGCCGTCCAGGGTCCTGGCCACGGCCTGGCCCATGCGGCCCAGGGCGCCGGCGATGGCGATCTTCACGGGTTGGCTCATGGCGATCTCCGGCCGGGCGACACGATCGCCTAGTCGCCCATTCTCCGTCGCCGGGTCAATGGAAGATCGTCTCGCCGGGGCCGGCCCAGCCTTCCGCAACGCCAAGCCCAACAGGCGTTTGCGAGACTTTTATCGTGTGTCGCATGTTGTGGGCGCCGAACGCCCCCGTTACGGTGAGCGCCATATAAGGGCGCGTCGCATTGTCCGGCTCGTCCCCTCAACTGCACGCAGGATGGAAGCCCCGGGTATGAGCGACTCCGAGAAGAAGACCTTCACCGACGAAGAAGCACTGAACTTCCACCGCTATCCGACCCCGGGCAAGATCGCCATCGTGCCCACAAAGCCGATGGCCACCCAGCGCGACCTCAGCCTGGCCTATTCGCCGGGCGTCGCCGTGCCCGTCCACGCCATCGCCGCCGATCCGGACATGGCCTACGAATATACCTCCAAGGGCAATCTGGTCGCCGTGATCTCCAACGGCACCGCCATTCTTGGTTTAGGTGATCTCGGCGCGCTGGCCTCGAAGCCGGTGATGGAAGGCAAGTCCGTCCTCTTCAAGCGCTTCGGCGACGTCGACAGCATCGACATCGAGATCACCTCCAAGGACGCCGACGAGATCATCACGGTGGTCAAGAATATCGGCGTCACCTTCGGCGGCATCAATCTGGAAGACATCAAGAGCCCCGAATGCTTCCGCATCGAGACCGAGCTGCAGGAGCTGCTCGACATCCCGGTGTTCCATGACGACCAGCACGGCACGGCGATCATCTGCGCCGCCGGCCTGATCAACGCCTGCCATATCACCGGCAAGAAGCTGGAAGACGTCAAGGTGGTGCTCAACGGCCCCGGCGCGGCCGGCATCGCCTCGATGGAGCTGATCAAGGCCATGGGCGTGCGGCCCGAAAACGTCATCGCCGTCGATTCCAAGGGCGTGCTCTATCGCGGCCGCACCGAGGGCATGAACCAGTGGAAGAGCGCCCACGCGGTCGACACGCCGCTGCGCACCCTGGCCGAGGCGGTCAAGGGGGCCGACGTGCTTCTTGGCCTCTCGGCGAAAGGCGCGTTCACGCCGGAGATGATCGCCTCGATGGCCCCCAATCCGGTGATCTTCGCCATGGCCAATCCCGATCCGGAGATCACGCCGGAGGAGGTCCACGCCGTGCGCAAGGACGCCATCATGGGCACCGGCCGCAGCGACTATCCCAACCAGGTCAACAACGTCCTGGGCTTCCCCTACATCTTCCGCGGCGCCCTGGACGTGCGGGCCCGCCGCGTCAATCACGAGATGAAGATCGCCTGCGCCAGCGCCCTGGCCATGCTGGCCCGCGAGGACGTGCCCGACGAGGTCGCCGCCGCCTATCATGGCCGCCAGCTGAAGTTCGGCCCGCAATACATCATCCCGTCGGCCTTCGATCCGCGGCTGATCTGGTACGTGCCGCCCTTCGTCGCCCAGGCGGCGATGGACACCGGCGTGGCCCGCAAGCCGATCGAGGACATGGACGCCTATCGCGCCAGCCTGGCCCAGCGCCTGGATCCCACCGCCGGCTTCCTGCAGAAGATCAGCGGCGCCGTGCTGGCCAATCCCAAGACCATCGTCTTCGCCGAGGGCGAGGATCCCAGTGTCATCCGCGCCGCCTACGCCTTCCAGACCGGCGGCTTTGGCAAGGCCATCCTGTGCGGGCGCGAAAACCTGGTGCACGAGAACATGCGCGTGGTGGGGCTGGAGCCTGACGCCGCGGGCCTGGAAATCATCAACGCCCGGCTGTCGGACCGCAATCCCGACTATGTCGACGCCCTCTACAAGCGCCTGCAGCGCAACGGCTATCTGAAGCGCGACATCCAGCGGCTGATCAACCAGGACCGCAACAGCTTCGCCGCCTCGATGGTCACCCATGGCGAGGCCGACGGCATGGTCACCGGCGTCACCCGCAGCTTCGACCAGGCCCTTGAAGACGTGCTGCGCGTGGTCGATCCCGCCCCCGGCGGCCGGATCATGGGCATGTCGGTGGTGCTGGCCAAGGGCCGGACGATCTTCGTGGCCGACACCAATGTCACCGAGCTGCCCGAGGCCGAGGAACTGGTCGAGATCGCCTGCGAAGCGGCCCGCGCCGTCACCCGCCTGGGCTTCAAGCCGCGCGTCGCCTTCATGAGCTATTCCACCTTCGGCAACCCGATGGGCCTGCGCTCGGAAAAGGTGCGCGAGGCCGTCGCCATGCTCGACGAGATGGAGGTCGACTTCGAATATGAGGGCGAAATGCCGCCCGAACTGGCGCTCGACCCCGAAAAGCGCGCCAACTACCCGTTCATGCGCCTGACCGACAGCGCCAACATCCTGGTCATGCCGGCCATCCACGCCGCCTCGATCTCGACCAAGCTGGTGCAGAGCCTGGGCGGGGCGACGGTGATCGGGCCGGTGCTGCTGGGCTTGAGCAAGTCGGTGCAGATCACGCCGCTGAGCGCGTCGGTGTCGCGGATTTTGAACATGGCGATGATGGCGGCTTACGACGCGCAGGTGGAGGCGGAGTAGGGGGCTCGCCTGTCCTTCTCCCCTTGCGGGAGAAGGTGGCCCGCGGCAGCGGGTCGGATGAGGGGTTGAAAGGACGGGGCCGCCTGGCGGCGGAACGGCTGGGTGAGGCGGTAAGGGCGATCGACCCCTCACCCGGCCCTTCGGGCCACCCTCTCCCGCAAGGGGAGAGGGAACGGATCATGGGGATAGCGCGCAGTTTATCCCCGTCGTTTCCGATCCATAATCCAGTCTTTTCAACGCCCTATAAAATAATCGAGCGCGCCAATCCTCGGCGTTCAAACCGCCCGCATAATCAATCTCACCTGACAGCACGGGAAGGGCGCACGTACGGCGACCGTTGCGACTGGCAGGGGTGGTCGAACGGGTAGCGCCCGTTGGCCGTCGTCGAAGGCCCGGCGGGGTCTGGCTGAGCGTGGACACCCCTCGAGGACCGTCCCGTGTTGAGGCCAGGCCCAGACCGCCGGGAACTCCCCTCGCCGACGACGGATGACGCGCAACAGGCATGGGCTGAAATCGCCCATGCGGTCTGGACGGGGTCGCTAACCCCTCCACCCGTCGGGGGCCTAGCTACCGGAGCGGGTTAAAACCCCGCCAATCCCGGCGATGCTCCCGAATAACGGCTGCGCGGAGCGTTCGTCTTCGTCGAAACGGTACTTAAAAACACTCTCATCCGGGCGAGGCCCGGACGCTCCGCAGCCCTTCCCATCCCTTCAGCGGGTTTCCGCGTGAGGCGGCTGACACTTGCCCGATGACTTGCGGGCCCGGCGCCGCTAGCTTGGGGCGGAGCCAAGGAGACCCGCAGCCCATGAGCGCGCGACCCCCGGTCCGGAGCCGGGCATGACGGACGAGGCGATGTTCCTCTCGGCCTCGCCCAGCGTGGCCGTCGCCTTGCGCCATGCGCCTCTGGGCATCGCCATTTTCGATCGCCAGATGCGCTATCTGGCCGCCTCGCGGCAGTATCTGACCGATCAGGGCCTGCCGGCCGACCTGCCGCTGGTGGGCCGGCAGCACTACGAGGTGTTCCCCGAGATCCCGCAATACTGGCGCGACTGCCACGCCCGGGTGCTGGATGAGGGCGTCGAGCTGCGCGGCGACGAGGGCGAACGCTATGTCGACCGTCATGGCCGGGTGGAATGGATCCGCTGGTCGATGGCCCCCTGGCGCGTCGAGGACGGTTCGGTGGGCGGGCTGGTGCTCTATACCGAGGTGGTCACGGCCGGGGTCGAGGCGCGGCTGCGGCTGGAGGCGGCCGAGGCCCGCTATCGCGCTGTCTTCGACCAGGCGGCCATGGGCGTGGCGCGGGTGTCGCTGGAAGGTCGCCTGATCGAGGTCAATGACAGCTTCTGCGCCATTTTCGGCCGCGACCGCGCGGCCCTGCTGGACGTCGGGATGCAGGATCTGGTGCGTCTGGACGACGCCGAGGGCGACCGGGCGCGGGCTCGGGCCCTGCTGGCGGGCGAGCTGGACACCTTTTGGGCCGAGCTGCGCCTGGTCGGCCAGGGTGAGGCGCCGACCTGGCTGCACCTGACCGCCTCGGTGGTGCGACCCCGCAACCCCGACGGCGACGCGCCGCCGGGCTATGTGGTGCTGATCGTCTCCGACATCACCGAGCGCAAGCGGGCCGAGTCCGAGCAGCAGCATTATCAGGGCCAGCTGCGGCTGCTGATCAATGAGCTGAACCACCGGGTCAAGAACACCCTGGCCACCGTGCAGTCGATGGCCGCCCAGACCCTGAAGACCGAGCCCGACCCGGTGACGGCTTTCGAGAAGTTCGAGGCGCGGCTGATGGGCCTGTCGCAGGTGCATGACGTGCTGACCCGCGAGAGCTGGCACGGGGCGGGTCTGGTCGATGTCGCCGAGCGGGCCCTGGCGCCGTTCACCGAGGCGGGCGGCCGGATGCACATCGAGGGTCCGCCGGTCTGGCTGGCGCCGGGCGGCGCCCTGACCATGGCGCTGATCTTCCACGAACTGGCCACCAACGCCCTGAAATATGGCGCGCTGTCGACGGCCGACGGCCAGGTGACCCTGGGCTGGACCTATGACGCCCAGGCCCGGACCCTGGCCCTGACCTGGGCGGAGTCCGGCGGGCCGCCGGTGTCGCCGCCCACCCGTCGCGGCTTCGGCTCGCGCCTGATCGAGCGCAGCCTGCGCGGCGAGTTGAAGGGCGCGGCGACCATGGACTATCGGCCCGAAGGCCTGGTCTGCGCGATGCAGGCCATTCTGTCGGATCCGGTGGCGCCGCTGACGCCAGGCGTTTCGCCCCGTTAGGACCTCGCGGTCGCAGGTTTCAAGCCCTCGCACGGGCCAGGCGTCAGGCTGAGGGTCTGAGGGGGTCATTGCCTCACGGGAGTGGCGCACTACCTTAGGCGCCGCTGTTCAGGAGAACTCGCCATGTCATCCAAACGCCTTGCCGCCGCCCTGCTGGTCGCCACCGCCCTGGCCGCTGTCCATCCCGCCGCCGCCCAGTCGCCGGTCGCCGTCGCCCCGGAAGCCTCGGGCTTCAAGCTGGGCGCCTTCACCGTCACCGCCCTGCGCGACGCCGCCATCGACGTGCCCAACAACGGCAAGGTGTTCGCCCTCAACGCCTCGCCCGAGGCGGTGACGCAGGTGCTGACCCGGGCCGGCGCGCCCGGCGATCCGATCCGCCTGGCCGCCGACGGCCTGCTGGTCAGGACGCCTGATCACCTGGCGCTGTTCGACACCGGCCTGGGCCCGATGGCCCAGGGCGTGCTGATCAAGAGCCTGGCCCTCGCCGGCGCCACGCCGGACCAGGTCACCGACGTGCTGATCACCCACGGCCATTTCGACCATGTCGGCGGCCTGCTGGACGCCGACGGCCACCCGGCCTTCCCCAAGGCGACGATCCGGATGTCGGGGGCCGAATGGGCCTCGCTGCGGGGCCAGGAGTCGATGAAGGCCCTGGTCGCGGCCATCGCGCCCCAGATCAAGACCTTCGAGCCCGACACGACCGTGTTCCCGGGCGTCAGGGCGATCGCCATCAAGGGCCATACGCCCGGTCACGTCGGCTATGAGATCAGCTCGCAGGGCCACAGCCTGCTGGACATCGGCGACACCGCCCACAGCTCCATCATCTCCCTGGCCCGGCCTGACTGGGTGATCCAGTTCGACGTCAATGCGCCGGTCGCCACCGCCAGCCGCGAGGCCCTGCTCAAGCAGGCCAGCGCCGATCACACCCTGATCTTCGCGCCGCACTTCCCGTTCCCGGGCTTTGGCCAGGTCCAGGCCGACGGCGCGGGCTATGACTGGAAGGCGGGCGTTCCCGTCGACGGCGCGCACGACTAGGGCGATCCGGCGCGGGCCCTCTTGCCTCTGGCCCGCCCGCGCCGTACCTCCCGGGTCATGAGCTCGCCCTCCAGGACCCGCGCCCAATGACCCGCGCCAAGATCTGCGGCCTGTCGACGCCCGAGGCGGTGACCGCCGCCGTCGACGGCGGCGCGGCCTATCTGGGCTTCGTGTTCTTCGAAAAAAGCCCGCGCAACCTGACGCCCGAGGCCGCCGCCCGCCTGGTGGCCCCGGTGCGCGGCGGGCCAGTGAAGACCGTGGCCGTCACCGTTGATCCCGACGACGCTTTGATCGACCGGCTGATGGCGACGATGAAGCCCGACCTCATCCAGGTCCACGGCCGGGAAACCCCCGCCCGGGTGGGCCAGATCGCCGCCCGCGCCGGCGTCGGGGTGATCAAGGCCTTCTCGGTGTCGTCGGCCTCGGATGTCGATCAGGCCCGGGCCTTCGAGACCGTCGCCGAGCAGTTCCTGTTCGACGCCCGTCCTGTTGAGGGCGCGGTCCTGCCGGGCGGAACCGGGGCCCGGTTCGACTGGACCCTGCTGGACGGCCGCCGTTTTTCCCGCCCGCATTTCCTGGCCGGCGGCCTGGATCCCTGGAACGTGGCCGAGGCCGTCGCGGCCTCCGGCGCGCCCCTGGTGGACGTTTCCTCTGGCGTGGAGCGCGGTCCCGGCCTAAAGGACCCCGCTCTGATCACGGCGTTTCTCGACGCCGTCAAACGCCTGTAGCGCAGCCCAGCCTTTGGATGATCTCGTGAACGCCCCTTCTCAGCCGTCTCCGGCAAAGCCTAACGACTATTCGGCCTATCCTGACGCGGAAGGCCGCTTCGGCGGCTTCGGCGGCCGCTATGTGGCCGAGACCCTGATGCCGCTGGTGCTGGACCTGGGCAAGGCCTACGCGGCCGCCAAGGCCGATCCGAAGTTCCAGGACGAGCTGAAGAGCTTCAACACCCACTATGCCGGCCGGCCCAGCCCGCTGTATTTCGCCGAGCGCCTGACCGAGCATTTCGGCGGGGCCAAGATCTATTTCAAGCGCGATGAGCTCAACCACACCGGCTCGCACAAGATCAACAACGCGCTCGGCCAGATCCTGCTGGCCATGCGCATGGGCAAGACCCGCATCATCGCCGAGACCGGCGCCGGCCAGCACGGCGTGGCCACCGCCACCGTCTGCGCCCGCTTCGGCCTGCCGTGCGTGGTCTATATGGGCGCCACCGACGTCGAACGTCAGAAGCCCAATGTGTTCCGCATGAACCTGCTGGGCGCCGAAGTGCGCCCGGTGACCTCGGGCACCGGCACCCTCAAGGACGCCATGAACGAGGCGATGCGCGATTGGGTCACCAACGTGCACGACACCTATTACCTGATCGGCACGGCGGCCGGCCCGCACCCCTATCCGGTGATGGTCCGCGACTTCCAGAGCGTGATCGGCATCGAGGCCCGCCAGCAGATCCTCGAGATGGAAGGCCGCCTGCCCGACGCCGTCGTGGCCTGCATCGGCGGCGGCTCCAACGCCATCGGCCTGTTCCATCCGTTCCTGGCCGACGAGGGCGTGCGGCTGATCGGCGTCGAGGCGGCCGGCCACGGCGTCTCCACCGACAAGCACGCCGCCTCGCTGACCGGCGGCCGTCCGGGCGTGCTGCACGGCAACCGCACCTACTTGCTTCAGGACGACGACGGCCAGATCATCGACGCCCACTCGATCTCGGCCGGCCTCGACTATCCGGGCATCGGCCCCGAGCACTCTTTCCTGCACGAGATCGGCCGCGCCGAATATGTCTCGACCACCGACGATGAGGCCCTGGCGGCCTTCCAGCTGTGCTCGACCCTGGAAGGCATCATCCCGGCCCTGGAGCCGGCCCACGCCCTGGCCCGGGTCGGCGAGATCGCCCAGGACCTGGGCAAGGGCAAGATCGTCGTGATGAATCTGTGCGGTCGGGGCGACAAGGACATCTTCACGGTGGCCGAGGCCCTCGGGCGCAAGATCTAGGACCTATCCAGCGTGACCAAAGACCGTATCGACCGTCGCTTCGCGGCGCTGAAGGCCGAAAACCGCGCCGGCTTCGTGACCTATGTCATGGCCGGGGATCCCGACGCCGCCACGACGCTGAGCGTGCTCAAGGGTCTGCCGGGCGCCGGCGCTGATTTGATCGAGCTGGGCTTTCCCTTCTCCGATCCGATGGCCGAAGGCCCGACCATCCAGCGCGCCGCCCAGCGCGGCCTGAAGTCCGGCATGACCCTGCAGGGCACGCTGGACCTGGTGGCCGCCTTCCGCGAGGACGACACCGACACCCCGGTCATCCTGATGGGCTATCTCAATCCGGTGCTGAACCGGGGCTTTGAAAGCTTCGCCGCCGCCGCCGCCAAGGCCGGCGTCGATGGCCTGATTATCGTCGACTGCCCACCCGAAGAAGCCGACCCGCTGTCGGACGCCCTGGAGGCCGAGCAGATCTCCCTGATCCGCCTGGCCGCCCCGACCACCGACGATGCGCGCCTGCCGATGGTGGTGCGCCGCACCTCGGGCTTCCTCTATTACGTCTCGGTGGCCGGCGTGACCGGCGTCAAGTCGGCCGACGCCGCCGATGTGGCGCCCGCCGTTGAACGACTTCGTAAGGCTTCGGGCCTACCCGTGGCGGTCGGCTTTGGCATCCGGACGCCCGACCAAGCCGCCGCCGTGGCCCGCGTGGCCGACGCCGCGGTGGTGGGCTCGGCGCTTGTGGATGAAATTGAATCGGCGGCCCAGTTGAACGAAAACGTGACCGAGAAGGTTCTTCTCAAGGCGTCTGATCTGGCCAAGGCTGTGCGATCGGCGCGAGTCGGGAACGAAGTGAGGCTCTAAGGCTATGGCTATGGCTGAACCCCAGGACCCGAAAAAGGGCGACAAATCAAAGGCCTCGGCTGAAGGCCGACGCGGCGGCGGCTGGCTGTCGCGCATCGCCCCCGGCGTGCGTGGCGCCTTCTCCAAGCGCGAGACGCCCGAGAACCTCTGGGTTAAATGCCCCGATACGGGCGAAATGATCTTCCGCTCCGACCTGGAAGCCGCCCTGTGGGTAACTCCAGCCGGACGCCATATGCGCATCGGGCCCGAGGCGCGGTTCAAGTTCACTTTTGACGACGCCGCCTATGAGGTCCTGCCCAGCCCGGCCGTGGCCGAGGACCCGCTGCATTTCTCCGACGGCAAGCCCTACAAGGATCGCCTCGCGGCGGCCCGCAAGGCGACCGGCGAGCAGGACGCCATGGCGATCGGTGTCGGCAAGGTCGGCGGCGCGGACGCCGTCGTGCTGGTTCAGGATTTCGCCTTCATGGGCGGCTCGCTGGGCATGGCCGCCGGCGAAGGCTTCATCGCCGCCGCCCGCGCCGCTCTGGAACGCCAGGTTCCGCTGATCGCCTTTACCGCCGCCGGCGGGGCCCGCATGCAGGAAGGCGCTTTGTCGCTGATGCAGATGGCCCGCACGACGCTGGCGATCAATGAACTTAAAGAGGCGGCGCTGCCCTATATCGTTGTCCTCACCGACCCGACCACCGGCGGTGTCACCGCCTCCTACGCCATGCTGGGCGACGTGCACCTGGCCGAGCCGGGCGCCCTGATCGGCTTCGCCGGCCCTCGCGTGATTGAGCAGACCATCCGCGAGACCCTGCCGCCGGGCTTCCAGCGTTCGGAATATCTGGTCGAAAAGGGCATGGTCGACCGCGTCACCCCCCGCAAGGACCTGCCCGCCGTGCTGGGCTCGATCCTGACCACCCTGATGATGGGGCGCAGCCGCAAGGCGGCTTAGGGACAGGTCTCATCCTCCCCCGTGAAACGGGGGAGGGGGACCGCCGAACGGCGGTGGAGGGGGCGTTCAGCCGCTTCGACATCGCCAAATGCCCCCTCCGTCACGCTGCGTATTCGCAGCGCGCCACCTCCCCCGCTTCGCAAGGGAGGATGAGGTTGAAATGACCGACCACCTCCGCGCCCATGACGTTGCCCTGGCCCGGCTGCAGGCCCTGCATCCCAAGCTGATCGACCTTTCGCTGGAGCGGATGTGGCGGCTGTGCGCCGCTCTGGACAATCCGCAGGACCGCCTGCCGCCGGTGATCCACGTGGCCGGCACCAACGGCAAGGGCTCGACGGTGGCCTATCTGCGGGCCATGGCCGAGGCGGCGGGGCTGAAGGTCCATGTCTTCACCTCGCCGCATCTGGTGCGGTTCGCCGAACGCATCCGTCTGGCCGGAACCCTGATCACCGACGACCATCTGGCCGACGTGCTGGATCGGGTCGAAAAGGCCAATGCCGGCCTGCCGATCACCTTTTTCGAGATCACGACGGCCGCCGCCCTGGCCGCTTTCGCCGAGGTTCCGGCCGATCTGTGCATCGTCGAGGTCGGGCTGGGCGGGGTGCTGGACGCCACCAATGTCGTCGCGCCCAAGGTCAGCGTGATCGCGCCCATCGATATCGACCACCGCGAGTTCCTGGGCGACACGATCGCGCAGATCGCCGTCGAGAAGGCCGGGATCATCAAGCCGGGCGCCCCCGTCGTCTCGGCCCGGCAACGGCCCGAGGCCGAGGACGTCATCGACACCGCCGCCGCCCTGGCCGGATCCGACTTGACCCTGATGGGCCGAGACTTCGACGCCTGGAACGAGCGCGGCCGCCTGCTGGTGCAGATGGACGACCGCCTGCTGGACCTGCCCGCGCCGTCCCTGCCGGGCGATCACCAGTTCGCAAACGCCGGCCTGGCGGTCGCGGCGCTGCTGGCCCTGAACGATCCGCGCATCGACGAGGCCGCCATCGCCGCCGGGATCGCCGGCGCCGTCTGGCCGGCGCGGTTCCAGCGGCTGACGGCGGGGCCGCTTGCCGAACAGGCCAAGGCCGCCGGCGCCGACCTGTGGCTCGATGGCGGACACAATCCTCACGCCGGTCAGGCCGTGGCCCGGGCGCTGGGCGACCTGGCGGCCCGCGACGGTCGGCCCGTGGCGCTGGTCGCGGGCCTGCTGGCCAACAAGGACGCCACCGGCTTTTTCACGCCGTTCGCGCCGCTGAAGGCCCAGGTGTTCACGGTCACTTTTGAGGGTCATGCGGCGGCTCCGGCCGCCCAGACCGCCGCCGCCGCAGAACTGGCGGGGCTGCGGGCCCATGCCTGCGACAGCGTTCAGGACGCCCTGACCAAGGCTCTGGCCACGTCGCCCACCCCGCACGTGCTGATCTGCGGCTCGCTCTATCTGGCCGGCGAGGTGCTGGCGATGAGCCCGGAAACCTGGCCGCGATAAGCGTTCGGCGATCTCGAATCCCGTCTTCCCGGCGAACGCCGGGATCCAGATCGAACCCAGAGCCCTGCGGACTGGGTGCAGACCCTGGGCGCATCATCCCCACCCGCTCAGGCTGAATCTGGGCCCCGGCCTTCGCCGGGGAAACGGAGACAAGGTAAGGGTCTAGGTGAAGAGCTCAGTGAAGCGTACACCTCCCGCACGCCGATAGGGCGGCTCGGCCCGCTGGACCTCCCGGCAGGCGCGCCCGTCCTGGCAGGAACCGCCGATGGCCAAGGGTCAGAAGAAGTCCAACAAGGAAGTCCGCAAACCGAAGGCCGACAAGAAAGCCGCGCCGGCTTCGGTCTCGCCGTTCATCGTCACCTCGGCCAAGAAGTAGGGCGCCAAGACGCAGGCCCGAAGCCAAACCGCCCACCCCGCGAAGGCGGGATGGGCGGCTGGATCTCAGTCTAAATTCGGAAGGCTCAGGCCGGCTGTTGAACGCCCGCCTCGGTCAGCCATTCCAGGATCTTTTGCTTGGGCATGGCGCCGACCTTCATCGAGGTCATCTGGCCGCCGCGGAACAGCATCATGGTCGGGATGCCGCGTACGCCGTAACGCGACGGCGTCGTGGGGCTGTCCTCGATATTGAGCTTGGCCACGGTGACGTGGTCGGCCAGTTCCTCGGAGATCTGTTCCAGGGCCGGGGCGATCTGCTTGCAGGGACCGCACCATTCGGCCCAGAAATCGACCAGCACGGCGCCATCGGCCTGCAGGACGTCGCGGTCGAAGGACTCGTCGGTCACGGTAACGGTGCTCATAGCGTCTGCTCCATCTGGGCGTCGTCCTCGATCCATGAGCGGGGCGGCGCGACAATAACAAAAGCCCGCGAGTCGTCGCGAGCGCTTGAAGAAGATGTAGGGGCGCGCTGGCCGCCCGGCAACGGCCTAGCCGATCCGTCGCAGCGCGTCGGAGATCACCTTTTCTGAAACCGGCATCAGTTTGGGACCATCCGTCCACACCAGGGCCGCCTCGACCGGGCGGTCAGGGAAGACCTCGCGCAGCACCGCCACATAGACCGCCATCTGGGCCAGATAGGCCGGATCGGCGTCTTCGATCGCGGCCGGGGCGGGGCGATTGGTCTTGTAATCGACCACCAGAACCCGCTCGCGTGTCACCACCAGCCGGTCGACCCGGCCCGAGATCGCCAGGCCCTTGGGCAGCAGCGCGCTGGTTCCGGCCAGGGCCACCTCGGCCCGCGAACCGGGACCGAACACGGCGGCGAAGCGGTCGTCCTCCAGAACGCCGAAGGCGGCGGCCGTCATCTCGCCGCGCTGGTCGTCCGACAGGTCGCGCTCGGCGGCCAGCAGGCGGTCGCCGGCCGCGCGGCGCTCGGCCGGCGCGACGTCGGGCAGGATCTGCAGCAGGCGGTGAATGATCTCGCCGCGCCGATAGCGGCCCAGACCTTCGACCTTGGCCAGGGGCGAGGGGGCGGGGGCCCGGGAATCGGCCTCGTCCTCGATCCGCGAGGGGGCGGCATAGCGGGCGGTGGCCGGTTCCGCCGGCGCCGGGCCCGTCGCCCAGCCGGGCAGGGGCGCGGTGAGCACCTCGGCCAGGGTCGCCTTGGGCAGGGTCCTGGGATCGGGCCCAAACCGCAGGATCGGCGCGTCGGGATCGCCGATCTGGCGCACCTCGGGGGCGATGTCGGGATGGGCGAAGGCCGCTCGCGCCGCCGCGTACCAGCCGCCGACATTTTCATCCTTGGTGCGCGCGTCGATGCGGCCGCACAGCACCAGGCGGTCGCGAGCCCTCGTCAGGGCCACATAGTAGAGCCGCAGGGCCTCTTCGGCCTCCTTGCTGTCGCGTCGTTCGCGGGCGGCGGTCGAGGCGGCGCAGTCGGACTTCGCGCCCGTCGACCACAGCACGCCGCCCTCTTCGGTGGCCAGCAGCGGCGAGCCGCCGGCCCCGCGCTTCACCGTGGTCTCGGGCAGGAAGACGATCGGCGCCTCCAGGCCCTTGGAGCCGTGGGCGGTCATCACCCGCACCTCGCGCCGGGCCCCTTCCATCTCGCGCTTGACGATGATGTCCAGGGCCGCGAAGTCGGCGACCAGGGCTTCCAGATCGCGGATATTGCGCTGCTCGGCGGCCATCACCTGGGCCAGGAACTCGTCCAGCGCCTCGTCGGCCTCGCCGCCCAGCCGGGTCAGGATCCTGGCGCGGTTGGACAGGCCCCCGGCGTCGACCTTGCCCAGCAAAGTCGCGAAGAACTCGAACGGCTGGCGCTTGCGGCCCTCGACCAGACACCAGGCCAGCAGGTCCTGAGCGGCGCCCCAGCGAGGATCCTGATCGGCGCGCTCTGACAGCACGGTCCACAGCGTCGCCGTGCGGCCCTTGGCCAGGGCGTAGACGTCCTCGTCGGTCAGGCCGCAGAACGGGCTCTTGAGCAGGGCCGCCAGGGTCAGGTCGTCGTCGGGGAACAGCACGAACCGGCCCAGGGCCAGCAGGTCGTCAAAGGCGATATGGGCCGACAGCGACAGCCGGTCGGCCCCGGCCACCGGCACGCCGCGCCGCTTCAGGGCCCGGATGATCTCCTCGAACAGCACCTTGCGGCGGCGCACCAGGATCAGGATGTCGCCGGCATGGGCGGCGCGACGTTTCCGCGTCTCCTTGTCATGGACCTCGTCGCCGCGATCCAGGATGGCCTTGATTTCGTCGGCCATGGCCTCGGCCAGACGGCGGTTGGCGCTGTGCTCGGTCTGAGCGTCGACCGGCGCTTCCCAGGCGTCGCGCTCCTCGCCGGGGAATTCGCGCGTCAGGGGCCACAGGTCCACGCAGCCGGGGCCGTCGGTGCGGAACGGCTGGTGGGTGACCAGGTCATCGCCGGCCGGGGGCGGCACGCCCGCGCGGGTGGCCGGATCGGAGAACAGGGCGTCGACGAAGCTCAGCACCTCGCGGGTCGAGCGATAGGAGACGGTCAGAGGCACCCCCAACCCGACCTGCCCGACGGCCTCGATCTGGCTGAGATAGGCCTGGGTCTCGATCAGCAGGCGCTGCGGATCGGCCCCCTGGAACGAATAGATCGACTGTTTCTCGTCGCCGACCACGAACAGGGTCCGCGTATCGCGACCCTTGCGCCAGCCGCCCGCTCCGGCCCCGGCGAAGAAGTCGGCGGTTAAAGCCCGCAGGATCGCCCACTGGTCGGGGGCGGTGTCCTGGGCCTCGTCCAGCAGGATGTGGTCGATGCCGCCGTCCAGCTTGTAGAGCACCCAGGCCGCGTCGACCTTCTGGGTCAGCAGCACCTTGGCGTGGTCGATCAGGTCGGTGAAGTCCAGGGCCCCGCGCGCCGCCTTCTCGTTGCCGTGGGCCAGGATGTACAGCGAGGCCAGCCGCAGAGCGCCAGCCGTGTCGTGGGCCACCCCGGCGGCGCGAACCTGCTGGCGCACGAACGACAGGCGGTCAGTCTCTTCCAGCAGGGCCTCGCGCAGATCCTCCCGCGCCTTGAAGGTGGTGGTGGTCTGCAGGTGCTTGCGGGGATCTTCCTTGTCGGTGAACAGCGCCGACAGGGCGTCGCTGAACTCTCCGGTGGCCAGGGTCAGCCGAAGGCGCGCCGCGTGCTCGGTGTCGCGAGCCTTGCCGCTGGATTCCAGCAGGCTGGCGCAGGCTTCCCACAGGTCGGGATCCAGCTCGGCCATCGCCTCGCCGGCGACGGCTTCCGGGTCGGTGGGCGCGTCGAAGCCGCAGACCCGCCAGACATCATCGATCGCGCCGCTCAGGCCGCCATGGCGCTGCAGATAGTCGGCGATCGCCCCGCGCCGGATCTCGAACGTGCCGAACATCGACTCGAAAGCGGCGAAGTCCAGGGCCACCGAGAAGCGGGCATAGGCTTCGGCATAGGCGTCATCATGGGTGTCGACATAGGTCGCCACCGTGCGGCGGGCGGCGCGGGCCACGGCGGCGCCGGCCGAATCGTCCATCACCACGAAGCCGGGCGACACCCCGGCCTCCAGCGGAAAGCGCCGCAGCAGCTTTTCGCAGAAGGCGTGAATGGTCTGGATCTTCAGGCCGCCGGGCGTCTCCAGGGCGCGGGCGAACAGGGCCCGGGCCTTGGACAGGTCGCCGGTGTCGAAGGTCGCCTCGGGCTCGCCGACCAGCCGGGACAGTTCCGTGCGCAGCGGGCCGTCGGCGGTCACCGACCACCCGCCCAGCCGCTCGAACAGTCGGCGCTGCATCTCGGCGGCGGCGGCCTTGGTATAGGTCACGCACAGGATCGCCTCGGGCGCCGACCCGGCCAGCAGCAGCCGCGCCACCCGGTCGATCAGGGTCTTGGTCTTGCCCGATCCGGCATTGGCGGTGACGAAGGCCGAGATGGTGGGGTCGGCGGCGACGCGTTGGGGGTCGTGCGTCATCGTCCTCCCCCTGAAGGGGGAGGGGTCGGCGAAGCCGACGGAGGGGGAAGTGCGGTTGACGAGGGATCACTTCCCCCTCCGGCCCTTCGGGCCGCCTCCCCCATCAGGGGGAGGACGAGCGCCGCGAAACCCCTCACTCCGAACCCTCCCCATCGTCGCCGCTGGTCGACCACTCGAACACCCGCGCCAGGTGGGCGTAGTCTCCGGGGTGTTCCTTGACGAACTGCGGGGCCGTGCGCGAGCGGTAGGGCTCGGCCGGGTCGTCATAGCGGCGGATCAGGGCGCGCAGGCCGTCCAGGGCCTCGATCGCGGCCTGCTCGCTGTCGGCGGCGGTGACCCGCACCTCCTCCAGCCCTGCGGGCTTGCGGCCCGTGACCCGGACATAGGTCAGGTCGCCCGGCTTGCGGTCCTGCAGATCGGGGAAGCCGCCGTTCAGCAGGATGGCCGCCGTCAGGGTCAGCTGCGGCGAGAAGCCGGTCTCGACCTGCTTCTTGCTGGGCGCGGCGCCGGTCTTGTAGTCGAGGATATGGGCCAGGCCGTCGCGGGTGGGCTCTATGCGGTCGGCCTTGGCGGTCAGGGTGAAGGGGCGGCCGTCGATGTCGAAGGTCAGGCGGCCCTCGGCCTCGACGATGATGCTTTGAGCTTTGGCGCGGCGGTCGCGCTCCCAGTCGGCGACCCAGGCTGCGGCTTCCCTGGCCAGGGCGCGTTCGCGGGCCAGGGCCGTCGGCGGCATGCCGGCCGCGACCAGCTCGCCCATATAGAGCCCCTCGAAGATCGCCGCCGCGTCGGCGGGGACCGGCCCTGGATGCTGTTCGGCGAAGATCTCGAAGGCGGCGTGGATGGCGGTGCCGCGGGCCCTGGCCTCGACCGGCTCGTCAGGACGCTCCAGCGGATAGAGCCGCAGAATGTCGCGGGCCCAGACGGCGTAGGGGTCGCGGGTCAGGGCCTCGACCCGGGTCACGGCCATGCGGCGCGGACGGTCGGCGACCGGCGGGGTCGGGGCGGGGCGGGGATAGGGGGCATAGGCGCCGGGCGCATCGAGGGCGCGAGCCCAGTCCAGGGCGTCCTGGCGCTGCGGCAGCTTCAGGCCCGCGCCGCCGGCCAGGGTCTTCAGCCGCCACAGCCAGCGCGACTCGACGGCCGGCGCGCCGCCGCGCCGCTCGCAATGGACCAGGATCACGTCCGGCGCGCTGGCGGCCTGGGCGAAGTCGTGGGCGGTCAGGCCGACCCGGCGCTCGGGCGGCGGCAGGCCCAGCTTTTCGCGCATCGGCCGCGACAGGAACGGATCGATCGGCGCGCCCTGCGGCCAGATCCCTTCCTCCAGCCCCGCCAGCACCAGCCGGTCGGCGCGCACCAGCCGGGCCTCGATGGCCCCCAGGATCCGCAGACGCGGATGGGTGGCGCCGCCGACCCGCAGGGTCTCCTCATTGACCAGCCGGTCGAGGATGTCGGCGAAGGCCTGCGGCTTCTCATCGGGCAGAACGACCCCATCCTCGATCAGGGCCGAGAGCAGAGAGCCCAGGCATTCGCCGGCCTGGCCGATCCACAGGCGGTCGGGACCGGTCAGAGCCTCCAGCGCCTCGGTCAGGGCCAGGGCCGCCCTGGCGGGCGGCGCCAGATCGTCGACATAGGGCGAGCGGGCGTGGGCGATGGCGGCCAGAAGCCTCAGGGCCAGGGCCTGGGCGTTGGGATGTTCCTCCAACCGCTTGAGCAGGGCGTCGGTTGAGCGCGGCGCGGGGCCGCGGAGGCCTTTCAGCTCCAGCGTTGTCGAGGCTTCCGGGTCGTCATCCGACCGCACCAGCGGATGTTTGGCCAGGGCCAGCAGGCGCACCGGATCCAGCGGATCGACGACCAGACCGGCCAGGTGCTGGGCCAGGATCGCTGCCGGGCTGGCGGCCAGGGGCGCGCCGGCCGAACTGTCGGGGATCACCCCCCAGCGCAGCAGCCGCGCATTGACCCGGCGGGCCAGGGTCTGGTCTGGCGTGACCAGAGCGGCGGTCTGGCCCGGAGTCTCCAGCGCCTCGCGCAGCAGCAAGGCGCAGGCGCTGGCGGCCTCCTCCTCGGTGCGGGCCGAGATCAGGGAGAGACCCTTCAGACCCTCGGCGACGGGGTCGAGATCCGGCGCTTCGGCGCGCAGGCTGTCGATCTGGGCCAGCCAGTCGGCGGTGGCCTCGGCCGGGCGCAGGGCCTCATTGACGATCCGCCGACGCCAGCGGCCGCGGCTGTCGCTCTCCGGGAACCACGGCCGCACGTCGGCGCGGGTGATGCCGGCGCGGTCCAGCAGGCGACGCATGGCGCCTTGCGGGTGCTGCTCGCTGACCTTGTCCCAGGCGCTTTCGGCGAGATCCTCGTCCAGGCCCGGCAGCACCACGGCGCCCAGCGGGGCGGCGGCGACCACGCGCAGCAGGTCGGCGGTGGCCGGGGCCGTGCCGGTCGAGCCGGCGGCGACCAGCACTTCGGTCGGGGGGTGCTCGGTCCAGCGCTTGGCCAGGGCCCGCAGCAGCAGCACGCGGCGGTCGGCGACGTCGATCAGGCCCAGCTCGGTCAGGCGTTTTGGCCAGGCGGCCAGCACCGCCTTGAGAAATCTTGCCGAGACTTGCCAGTGCTGGGCCAGATCGCCGTCGGCCAGGCCGTCCAGCTTGCCGTCGGTGTTGATTTCCTCGATCCGGCAGCTGTCGAGAAAGTCCGACAGGGCCTTGGCCATCTCCAGCGCCTGGGACGCGCCGGGGGTGAAGGTCAGGAGGTCCGCGTGATCGACCACGATCCGGGCCAGCTCGAACCGGCGGCGGCGGGAGCTGATGGCCGGCGGCAGGTCGAGGGCCAGGTCGCCGGGCTCGAACGGCGGCTCGCCCTCGTCCAGGTCGCCCAGCGGCCGGATCTGCGGCAGAAGCAGGGCCTTGCCGTCGCTGGCGGCCAGCAGGGCGTCGGCCACGGCCCGGGCCCCGCGCCGGGTGGGGGTCAGCAGGGTGGCGCGCGGCAGGGCCTCGGGGCCCATGTGCGACACGGCCGCCAGAAAGCCCCGGGCCAGATCGTCGACGAACGGACGATGGGCCGGGATCGAGAACCAGCGCGGCCCCTCTTGGCCGAAGGGGCCGCTGAAGATCATTTCAGTTTCGCTTCCGCCAGATCCCGCGCGCCGGGATCGCCGACATGCATCCACAGCCCCTCGGGCGCCACGCCGCGGACGCGGTGGTCGGCGGCCAGCCCCTTCCAGATCGGCAGCAGCGAGAAGGGGCCCTCGGGTCCTTGCGCCGTAACGGTCGGCTTGCAGATATGGACGCCGACATAGACCAGCGGGGCGGTCTCGCCGGGGGTCTTGAAGCGCACGATGCCGTCCTGGAGGAACACGTCGCCGCTGTCGTGGAAGCCCAGCGATCCGGCGGTCGAGGCCAGCAGCAGACAGACGTCCATGGCGTCGGGATCCCAGGCCGTCGCGACGGCGTCGAGGGCCGGGGCGCCGGTCTCGATCCACACGGAATCGATGTTGGCCACCCAGACGGGCCCGTCGCCCAGCAGCGGCAGGGCGTGCTTGATGCCGCCGCCGGTCTCCAGGGCCTGGGGGCGCTCATCCGAGATGACGATGCGCGGGCCCAGTCCCTTGGCCTGGCGGGCTTTGAGATGGGCCTCCAGCCGGTCGGCGAAGGCGTGGACGTTGACCACGGCGGTCTCGACCCCGGCCTCGACCAGGCGATCGAGCATGTGGTCGATCAGCGCCCGGCCGCCGACCTCGACCAGGGCCTTGGGCCGGTCGTCGGTGAGCGGACGCATGCGGGTGCCGAGCCCCGCGGCCAGGACCATCGCGATCTTGGGGGCGATCTTGGGGGCGGGGCTCATCGGCGGGCCTCGGTCGGCACGTGGGTGTCGAACCAGGTCTTGAGGTCCGCCAGGGCCGGATCAGCGAAGCAGACGTCGAGATAGGTCCACAGCCGGGGAATGAAGTCGGCATAGCGCGGCTTGCCGTCGCGGGTCACCAGTCGGGCGAAGATCCCCAGGATGCGCAGGATATTGAGCGCGCCCAGGGCGTGATAGTCGGCCAGGAAGGCGGTGCGATCCAGCTGCGGCCGGGCGGCCAGATAGCGATCCAGGCAGGCGGACTCACGTTCGGGCGACACCGTGCGGCGGGCGTCATGCAGCAGCATCGACAGGTCCCAGGCCGGATGGGCCAGCACCGCGTCCTGGAAGTCGAGCAGGCCGACCCGCGCGGCGCCCGAGCGCTCGGGCAGCCAGATCATGTTCTCGGCGTGATAGTCGCGATGGCAGAAGACGGTGGCGCCCGCCTCGCCGATCTGCCGGATCGGCGCCCAGATCGCCTCCCAGTCGGCGATGGCGGCGGCGTCGAACGAAACGTCGCGGAACTTCGGCTGCCACTCGATGAAGATGTCGTGGGCGGTCTTCAGAGCCAGATCGTCATAGGTTAGCAGCGGCCAGGTGGAGCCGTCGAAGGCCAGCACGTCCGGCGTCGGCGCGGCGTGGATCGCCAGCAGGCCATCGATGGCGGCGTCATAGAGCGGCGCTTCGTCGGTCCCGGCTTCGATCAGCCGCGCATAGAGATCGTCGCCCAGATCTTCCAGCACGGCCAGACCAGCGGCCGGATCGGCGGCCAGCACCTTGGGCGCGGACAAGCCCTGCGCCTTCAGCCAGCCGGCGCAGGCGACGAAGGCGTCCACCCGACCGGCGGCCAGCCGGGCCAGGGCGTTATAGCCCAGCGCCGCGCGTTCGGCCGGGGTGGCGTCCGGCGGGCAGGGCGCGGACTCCACCGAAGGCGGCTGGTCCATGAAGATGAAGCTGACGCCGCCGTCTCGATGCAGGCGCTCATAGCTGCGGGTCGAGGCGTCGCCGCCGAGGCTCTCGCGGCGCACATCGCCATAGCCGTGGGCCTGTAGAAACGCGGCCTTGGCCGTCTCGCGCTCAGAACTCAAGGGGGCGTCCTTCAAACTCACCGTGCGGGGTGACGGTGACGCGTCGCGCGTCGCCGTCCAGAGCGATGTCTATATCGAGCCGATTGACCGGCAAACGCCCTTCCAGCCTTTGTGGCCATTCGATCAGCGCCACGCCGCCGTCCAGGGCCTCGTCCAGGCCGATCTCATAGGCCTCGTCCGGATCGGTCAGGCGATAGAGGTCGAAATGGGCCAGGGGGAAGGCCGCCGTCTCATAGAACTGCACCAGGGTGAAGGTGGGACTGGGCACCTCCTCGTCGGGCGTGGTCAGGGCGCGGATCAGGGCGCGGGCCAGGGTCGACTTGCCGGCCCCCAGGGGACCGGTCAGGCAGAGGGCGTCGCCGGGCCGCAGGGCCCGGGCCAGGGCGGCGCCCAGCGCCTGGGTGGCGGCCTCGTCGGCCAGGGCACGGGGGGCGAGGCGGGTGGGGCTCAAGTCAGCGATCCGTCGGGATGGTCGGGCAGGGTGGCCTCCACATAGCGCTTCAGGGCCAGCGTGGCTTCCCCCGTATCGGCCGCCAGGGCGTTCGGGTCGAGCGGCCGGCCGATGACCAGCTGGAACCTGCGGCCGGTCTTGTTGAGCAGTTCGTGGAAGAGGGTGATGTCGCGCAGTTCCTGCGAGCGCCGGTCGAACAGATGGAACAGGGTCGACCATGGCCCGCTCACATGCACCGGTGCGATCGGCGCGTCATATTTGCGGGCGATGGACACGGCCGACGGGGCCCAGGGCGGATCGGTCAGCCGGCCGTCCTCGCCCCGCACCGCCAGGCGACCGGCCGGGAAGATCATCAAGGCGCGCTCGGCCTCCATCGCCTCGCGGGTCATGGCCAGGGTCAGGCGCAGGCGATCGCGGGTGCGCTTGGCCTCGACCCACTCCACCGGGATCAGCACCTCGTCGAACCGGGGGCACACCCGATGGGCGTCGGCATTGGCGTAGAAGGCGAGATCGGAGCGTACCGGCTTCAGGGCGTCATAGACGGCGACGCCGTCGGCGATGCCGGTGGGATGGTTGGCGACAATGATCACCCGGCCCGTCGGCGGCAGGTTTTCCAGGCCGCGCACCGCGACCTTCAGGTCCAGCAGCGCGGAAACATGTTGCAGGGCCGCCCGACCGCCGATCGCGGCGATGGCGTCGGCCATGCGCCGGGCCTTGCCATAGCCCAGCAGGGCATAGAGCGGTGGTCGCACCAGCGGCCACAGGGACGAGCCGCACAGCCGAGGCGCACGCTCGGCGATCAGCGCGTCGACAATATGTGGGGGCCTGAGCGCCGGATGCGCCTCTGGAGCGTTGACCATGGGCGCGAGCTTAGGCGCCGTGCGGGTCGATGTCAGGAAAATTGACGACCGGCGTCGCAGGGTTGAGCCTAGGGTGCGACGATCGATGGGAGGGCTGAACGTGAACAAGCTGAAGATCGGGCTGATCGCCCTTCTGGTGGTGGCCGTGGTCGGGGCTGGCGCCTTTGGCTACTGGAACATGGAACTGCGCTGGCGGCCCAAGACCATCACCAAACACCAGGCCGAGATCGCCAAGATCCTGCAGGAGTCCGGCTGGGTGTCGCCGGGTCTGCCGGGGCCGAAGTTCTACATGGTCAGTTTCCGCACCTGCCCCGACTGCGTGCGCTTCAAGGCCGAGGAGTTTCCCAAGCTGCACGCGGCCGGCGTCGACACCCGGCTGATCGAGATCGCCCGCGCCGAGCGCAATGGCGTGCAAAAATCCACCCCGGTCGAGCGCGCCACAGTGGCGGAGCTCTGGGTCAATCGCAGCTGGGCGCTGTCGGAGCGCTGGGATGCGACCCCGGTCGAGGCCTGGACCGCGCCGGGCATCAAGCCGGCCGATGGCGATATCGCCCGCACCGCGGTGATCGAGGCCGGCCGCGCCAATGTCGAAAAGCTGATTCCGCTGCTGAAAGACAATGGCGTCAAGTTCGCCTGGCCGCTGATGGTGTGGTGGACGAAGGACGGCCAGATGCGGGCCTGCGCTTGCGAACGCAGCGAGACCTATCGGTTCGTGAGGAAGGAACTGGGGGCTTAAAGTCTGGAAGACTCGCCCCCTCGGGGCCGCTTCGCGACCGTCCTCCCCAGAGGGGGAAGATGAGATCGGCGCGGTTCATCTTCCCCCTCTGGGGGAGGAGCGCGTCAGCGCGGAGGGGGTGAGTCGGTGAGCAACCCCTTCCCCTGTCGCGTTCGTCGCGCTAACCGCAGTTTCGATGCCCACTTCACTTCGCACCGCCTATCGCGCGCTTCTGGCCCAGGGCGAGATCCGCCCCGATGTCGCCCAGGCCGCGGCCGTCGAGGCCCTGTCGCGGCTGGAGGCCGATCTCGACTCGGCCGGCGAGCCCGGCTTCTCGCTGTTCGGCCGCAAGCCCAAGAGCCAGCGGGGCGTTTATCTTTGGGGACCGGTGGGGCGCGGCAAGTCCATGGTAATGGACCTGTTCTTTGAGTCCGCCCCGGTCGCGCGCAAGCGTCGCATCCACTTCCACGCCTTCATGGCCGAGGTCCACGCCCACATCGACGCCTGGCGCAAGGGCGACGCGGCCGAGCGCAAGGCGCGGTTCGGTCAGCACAAGGGCGATGATCCGATCGCCCCGACCGCAGACCTGATCGCCGGCCAGGCGCGGCTGCTGTGCTTTGACGAGCTGCAGGTCACCGACATCGCCGACGCCATGATCCTGGGGCGACTGTTCGAAGCGCTCTTCGCCCAGGGCGTCACCCTGGTGGCGACGTCCAACCGCCCGCCGGACGACCTCTACAAGGACGGGCTGAACCGTCAGCTGTTTGTCCCCTTCATCGAGATGCTGAAGACGGCGCTGGATGTGGTGGCCGTGCGCGGGCCGGTGGATTTCCGTCTGGATCGCCTGCGGGCCGCGCGCACTTGGCTGGCCCCCAATGATACGGCCAGCCAGGCCGAGTTCGAGCGGCTTTGGGCCGATCTGCTGGACGGGGCGGCCGAGACCGGCGCGACCTTGGAGGTGCTGGGCCGCAAGATGCGCCTGCCGCGCGCCGCCGGCGGCCTGCTGCGCTCGTCATTCGCCAGTCTGTGCCAGCAGGCCCTGGGGCCTCAGGACTATCTGGCCCTCGCCCAGCGCTTCCACACCATCTTCCTGGAAGACATCCCGCGCCTGACGCCGGAGCGGCGCGATGCAGCCAAGCGGTTCAACACCCTGATCGATTCGCTCTATGAAGCCGACGCCAAGCTTGTGGCTCTGGCCGAAGCCGAGCCCGAGGCGCTCTATCCGGCCGGTGACGGGTCGTTCGAGTTCGAGCGCACCGTGTCGCGCCTGCAGGAAATGCGGTCGGCCGACTATGTGGCCCGGGTGCGCGACTAATCCGCGCGGGTTTCGGCGCGCCACGCGTCAATGATGAGGAACGACCATGAGCGTCAAGGACCGCATCCGGATCCGCGAGGAGCGCCTGCTCTCCGACAACTGGTATGTCCTGAAGACCACCCGCTTTGACTGGAAGCGCCGCGACGGCAGCTGGCAGACCCAGAGCCGCGAGACCTATGACCGGGGCAATGGCGCGGTGTTGCTGCCCTATAATCTGGCCACCCGCACGGTGCTGCTGGTCCGGCAGTTCCGCTATCCGGCCTTTGTCAACGGTTATGACGGCCTGCTGATCGAGGCCGCCGCCGGCCTGCTCGACGACGCGGCGCCCGAGGTCAGCATCCGCGCCGAGGTCGAGGAGGAGCTGGGCTATCGCCTGGGCGAGGTGCGCAAGGTCTTTGAGGCCTTCATGAGCCCGGGATCCGTGACCGAGATCCTGCACTTCTTCGTGGCCGAGTACGACGCCGCCATGCGGATCGGCGACGGCGGCGGCCATCCGGACGAGGGCGAGGACATCGAGGTTCTGGAGCCGACCATCGACGAGGCCCTGGCCATGATCGCCGACGGCCGCATCGTCGACGCCAAGACCATCATGCTGCTGCAGCATCTGGCCCTGCACATCCTGCGCGGCTAGGCGCCTCCCAAGCCGATCCGCGGCCTGAAGAAGAAGCGGGCGTCGGGCGGGCCTGCATCTTCGTGAGCGATTGGATCGTAGCTGAACGGTGATCAGCTCGGGGCGATCATGGCTATGAGAACGTTTCTCAATAAGGACCGCTTCGTTGACACCCTCGCCCTCGCGCTTAAAAGCATCCCGCAACGCACAAAGGCTACTGGGGTTGGACCTGACATGACCGACACGAGCCGGGGGCTGCCAGAGCGCCCGATGTCGCCGCACCTTCAAGTGTGGCGTTGGCACATCACGATGGCCTGCTCGATTTTGCATCGCGCCTGCATCATGGGCCTCTATGTCGGGACCGTGATTCTGGCGGGTTGGGCCCTGTCCCTGGCGCTGGGGCCTGACGCCTATGCGGTCTATGTGGCCCTTCTGGGCTCGGTGATCGGCAAGCTGGTGATGATCGGCCTGACCTTCGCCCTGTTCTTCAACATCGCCTATACGATCCGCCAGACCTTCTGGGACGCCGGTGTGGGCTTCGCCCTGAAGACCGCCGACCTGACGGGCGCCGCCGCCATCGCCTTCGCGGTGGTCGCCACGATCGTCACCTGGGTGATCGCCAACGCCGCAGGAGCGTTCTGAGCATGTCTGAAGTTCATTCCGAACGTTTCCGCACGCCGCTGTCGCGCGCTCGCGGCACGGGGGCTTCCCGTCACGGCGTCAGCCACTTCATGACCGAGCGCGTCTCGGGCATGGCCTTGGTGCCGCTGTCGCTGTGGGCCGTGTTCGCCGGCCTCAAGCTGGGCGCCGGTGATTTCGAGGCCGCCGCCGTGTGGCTGTCCAGCCCGATCAACGCCGTGCTGGTGTGCCTGCTGCTGGTCACCGCCCTGATCCATCTGCAGGGCGCCGTCCAGGTCGTGATCGAGGACTATATCCACAAGTTCACGACCAAGAGCGCCCTGGTCATCCTCAATATCTTCGTCTGCGTGCTCAGCGGCGCGCTTGGGGTCTTCTCGATCCTGAAGCTCGCCCTCACCGGAGCCTTTTGATGTCGGCCTACAAGTTCATCGATCACAAGTTCGACGTCGTCGTCGTCGGCGCCGGCGGCTCGGGCCTGCGCGCCGCGCTCGGCTGCGCCCAGGCGGGTCTGAAGACCGCCTGCGTCACCAAGGTGTTCCCGACCCGCAGCCACACCGTGGCGGCGCAGGGCGGCATCTCGGCCTCGCTGGGCAATATGGGCCAGGATGACTGGCGCTGGCACATGTACGACACCGTCAAGGGGTCGGACTGGCTGGGCGACCAGGACGCCATCGAATATCTGACCCGCAACGCGCCGGCCGCCGTCTATGAGCTCGAGCACTGGGGCGTGCCCTTCTCGCGCACCGCCGACGGCAAGATCTATCAGCGCGCCTTTGGCGGCATGACCAAGAACTATGGCGAAGGCCCGATCCAGCGCACCTGCGCGGCGGCCGACCGCACCGGTCACGCCATGCTGCACACGATGTACGGCCAGTCCCTGGCCCATGACACCGAGTTCTTCATCGAGTACTTCGCCCTCGACCTGATCATGGAAGACGGCGTGTGCCGGGGCATCACCGCCTGGAAGCTCGACGACGGCACCCTGCACCGCTTTCAGGCCCAGCAAGTCATCCTGGCGACGGGCGGTTATGGCCGCGCCTATTTCTCGGCCACCTCGGCCCACACCTGCACTGGCGACGGCAACGCCATGGCCCTGCGCGCCGGCCTGCCGCTGCAGGACATGGAATTCGTGCAGTTCCACCCCACCGGCATCTATGGCGCCGGCTGCCTGATCACCGAAGGCGCCCGCGGCGAAGGCGGCTATCTGACCAACTCCGAAGGCGAGCGCTTCATGGAGCGCTATGCGCCGTCCGTGAAGGATCTGGCCCCGCGCGACATGGTCAGCCGGGCCATGACCATCGAGATCCGTGAAGGTCGCGGCGTGGGTCCCAACAAGGACCACATCTTCCTGCACCTGGATCACCTGGATCCGAAGATTCTGCACGAGCGCCTGCCCGGCATCTCCGAGACCGCCAAGGTCTTCGCCGGCGTCGACGTGACCAAGGCGCCGATCCCGGTCCTGCCGACCGTCCACTACAACATGGGCGGCATCCCGACCAACTTCCACGGCGAAGTCGTCACCAAGTCGGGCAAGAATCCCGACCAGGTGATCCCCGGCCTGATGGCCGTGGGCGAGGCGGCCTGCGTGTCTGTGCACGGCGCCAACCGCCTGGGCTCCAACTCGCTGATCGACCTGGTGGTGTTCGGTCGCGCCGCGGCCCTGCGCTGCGCCGAAATCCTCAAGCCCGGCGCCAAGCAGCCGGAACTGAAGGACGCCCAGACCGATCCGCATCTGGCGCGCTTCGATCGCTATCGCAACGCCAACGGCACACAGGGCACCGCCGCGCTGCGCCTTGAAATGCAAAAGGCCATGCAGGAAGACGCTGCGGTGTTCCGGACCGGCGAAACCCTGGTCGGCGGCGCCCAGCGCCTGGCGACGGTGTGGGAAAAGGCCAAGGACATCAAGGTCAGCGACCGCGGGCTGGTGTGGAACACCGACCTGATGGAGACCCTGGAGTTCGACAACCTGATCGGCCAGGCGGTCGTGACGGTGGCCGGCGCGGTCAACCGCACCGAGAGCCGCGGCGCCCACGCCCGGGAAGACTTCTCCGAGCGTCGCGACGACGAGTGGATGAAGCACACCCTGGCCTGGCTCAATGTCGACACCGGCAAGGTGAAGATCGATTACCGGCCGGTCCACAGCTACACGATGTCGGAAGACATCGCTTACATTCCCCCCAAAGCACGGGTTTATTGAGGGTCCTATGGTTGAGCTGACGCTTCCCAAGAACTCCCAGGTCAAGGCCGGCAAGCACTGGCCGGCGCCCGCTGGGGCCACGAAGGTCAAGACCTTCAAGATCTATCGCTACGATCCTGAAGCGGGCGGCAATCCGCGCTGGGATACGTACGATGTCGATATGGAAGCGGTCGGGCCGATGGTCCTGGACGCCCTGCTCTATATCAAGAACAGCATCGACCCGACCCTGGCCTTCCGCCGGTCGTGCCGCGAAGGGGTCTGCGGCTCCTGCGCCATGAACATCGGCGGCCGCAACACCCTGGCCTGCACCCATGGCTGGGCCGAAGTGCCCGGCAAGGCCGTTCAGATCGCGCCGCTGCCGCACGCGCCGGTGGTCAAGGATCTGATCCCGGACCTGACGCTGTTCTACGCGCAGTACGCCTCGATCGAACCCTGGCTGCACACCGACACCCCCGAGCCCCAGGCCGAATGGCGCCAGAGCCCGGAAGACCGTCTGAAGCTGGACGGTCTCTATGAGTGCATCCTCTGCGCCTGCTGTTCGACCTCGTGCCCCAGCTACTGGTGGAACGGCGACAAGTATCTGGGCCCGGCGGCCCTGCTGCACGCCTATCGCTGGCTGATCGACAGCCGTGACGAAGCATCCGGCGACCGCCTCGACCAGCTCGAGGATCCGTTCAAGCTCTATCGCTGCCACACGATCATGAACTGCGCCCAGGTCTGCCCCAAGGGCCTGAACCCCGCCAAGGCGATCGCCGAGATCAAGAAGATGATGGTCGAGCGCGTCGTCTGACGCGTTCGTTCGCTTCTCTTTCGAAGGTGCTTGCCAAAAGGTGACGCCGCCGTCACTTTTGACAAAAGGGAGGGCGCGTGTTGAGCGCAGCTGAATTGGGTGATCTGAACGCGCGGGTCGTGATCCTCGGCGCCGGCCATGCCGGCGGCTCGGCGGCGGCCTTTCTGCGTCAGTACGGTCACACCGGCCCGATCGTGCTGATCGGCGATGAGCCGCTGCTGCCCTATCAGCGGCCGCCCCTGTCCAAGGCCTGGCTCAAGGGCGAGGCCGACGCCGATTCCCTCTCGCTCAAGCCGGCTGAATGGTACGCCGAAGCCGGGGTGTCCCTGCGCCTGGGGGGCGTGGCGACCCGGATTGATCGCGCCGACAGGATCGTCACCCTGGCTTCGGGCGAAACCGTCCCTTACGACTATCTGATCCTGGCCACCGGCGCCCGGGCCCGGGCCCTGCCGATCCCCGGCGCTGACCTGCAGGGGGTGTTGGCCCTCCGCACCGCCGCCGACGCCGAGCAGCTCAAACAGGCCCTGGGTCCGGATAAGCGTTTGGCCGTGGTCGGGGGCGGCTATGTCGGACTGGAAGCCGCCGCCTCGGCCCGGGCTCTGGGCGGCCATGTGCTGATCATCGAGCGCGAGAGTCGCGTTTTGGCCCGGGTGGCCTGCGAGATCCTGTCGACCTTCTTTCAGGATTATCACAGCCGGCGCGGCGTCGGGTTCGAACTCAACGCCGGCGTCGCGGCTTTCGAGGGCGAGAACGACCATGTTACGGGCGTGCGCTTTACCGATGGCCGGATCGTCGCCTGTGACGTTGTCCTGGTCGGGGTCGGGGCGATCCCCAATGATGAACTGGCCCGGGATGCGGGGCTCGATTGCGTCAATGGCGTGGTCGTCAATCTGGAAGCGCGCACCGCCGATGAGCGGATCTTCGCCATCGGTGATGTCAGTCATCGGCCCCTGCCGCTCTATGACCGCCAGTTCCGGCTGGAGAGCGTGCCCAATGCGCTGGAACAGGCCAAGCAGGCCGCCTCTGCGATCGTCGGTCGCGCCGGACCGGTTCCTGAAGTGCCGTGGTTCTGGTCGGATCAGTATGATCTGAAGCTGCAGATCGCCGGCCTGCCGTTCGACGCCGACCGCATCATCGTGCGCGGCGATGTCGCCGCCGCGAAATTTGCGGTCTTTCATTTAAAGGGCGACCTGATTCAGGCCGTCGAAGCGATCAATGCCCCGCCCGAATTCATGGCCGGCAAGCAACTGATCGCCAAACGCACGCCGGTGTCGGTGGAAAAGCTCGCCGACATCACGATATCCATGAAGGACGTGGCGGCCTGAAAGCCGCCCAGAGGGGACCCGGAAGGGGAAGTAGGGAAGCGCATGGCCAAGATCACCTATATCGAGCACGACGGCACGGAACACGCCCTCGAGGTCAAGCCGGGCCTGACGGTCATGGAAGGCGCGGTGAAGAACAATGTGCCCGGGATCGACGCCGACTGCGGCGGCGCCTGCGCCTGCGCCACCTGCCATGTCTATGTGGATGACGCCTGGCTGGCCAAGACCGGCGACAAGTCGGCCATGGAAGAGTCGATGCTCGACTTTGCCGAGAACGTCGAGCCCAACAGCCGGCTGTCCTGCCAGATCAAGGTGAGCGACGCCCTCGACGGCCTGGTCGTCCGGCTGCCGGAAAGCCAGCATTAACGACGCCGTCCAAAAAGCGTCGTTATATCGTCACCTAGGGCTTGCCATGAGCGGGGCGCGGGACTAAATCCGCCCCTCGCTCGGAACCGCATCGCGGCCGAACGACGCGGCCCCGAAAGGGTGCTTGCATCGTCCGGTTCGCTTCGTTAGTCTCCGCGCTCCAATCGACTCGGTAATGGACACATGAGGGCGGCCTCGGCGGCCCTGGTCCATTCTTTTGCCTTTTTGCTCCCCGGTTTCGGGTTTCAAAAAGTTCCAAACGAGCCGGTTGACTTCGGAGTGTCGCCTCTTTAGAAGCGCCGCTCCGGGCATCGCCGCCAAGACTTCGCAAGACTTCAGCGGCGCGATGTTAAGTCTATCTACCAGTTGTTCTGAAGTTTCTTCGAAATAATCGGTTGACTGACTAGGTTGGTTTCTCTAGAAGCTGGCCGCTCTGGTGGATCCGGGATTTCCCGGGGCTCACCGCTCTGGTTCGAAACGTTTTGAAAAAAACGATTTGACACGGAATTCGAGGTTGGATAGATAGCCGCCTCCGCCGACACTGGGCGCTAAACGGTGGTGCTGCTGAGAGGCGGTTCTGGGAGCTTCGGCTCTGGGTCTTTGACATTGTTGATTTGGAAAGAGAAACGCAGGCGGCGGCGCTCTGGCGATGGACTGAAAAGGTTCATCTCGAACGCTGACAAATGCGGTCTCTTGAAGACACCATGAATATCATGGACTGAAGGCTTCGGTCTTCAATCCATCGATGTGATTGGGAACTCGTCAAGATACTATGCAAACCAGAACCAATTCCTCGGTTTTCCCCTTGGAATTGAAGTCTGTGTTAGCGGTCAACTCAACCTGAGAGTTTGATCCTGGCTCAGAGCGAACGCTGGCGGCAGGCCTAACACATGCAAGTCGAACGGATCCTTCGGGATTAGTGGCGGACGGGTGAGTAACACGTGGGAACGTGCCTTTTGGTTCGGAACAACTCAGGGAAACTTGAGCTAATACCGGATAAGCCTTTCGAGGGAAAGATTTATCGCCATTAGAGCGGCCCGCGTAGGATTAGCTAGTTGGTGGGGTAAAGGCCCACCAAGGCTACGATCCTTAGCTGGTCTGAGAGGATGATCAGCCACATTGGGACTGAGACACGGCCCAAACTCCTACGGGAGGCAGCAGTGGGGAATCTTGCGCAATGGGCGAAAGCCTGACGCAGCCATGCCGCGTGAATGATGAAGGTCTTAGGATTGTAAAATTCTTTCACCGAGGACGATAATGACGGTACTCGGAGAAGAAGCCCCGGCTAACTTCGTGCCAGCAGCCGCGGTAATACGAAGGGGGCTAGCGTTGCTCGGAATTACTGGGCGTAAAGGGAGCGTAGGCGGATAGTTTAGTCAGAGGTGAAAGCCCAGGGCTCAACCTTGGAATTGCCTTTGATACTGGCTATCTTGAGTACGGAAGAGGTATGTGGAACTCCGAGTGTAGAGGTGAAATTCGTAG